>NZ_KE384132.1:9619-916923 GCF_000424125.1 Butyrivibrio sp. FC2001 | reverse complement strand
TTTTATTTAATAGGAAATTTCGCCTTGGCGGCGAAACCTTGAATTAAAAGGCCCGGCAAGACCGGGCCACGCAAAGCGGAGGTATATTGGCTATAAATTACCAATCTACCTCGTCAAAGAATTCGTCATCTTCGTGCATAAAGTAATCCATGTCGAGAAGGTCTTCATCGTCCATCTCGCGGATTTCGTTCGCCGACATGCCTTCCGGCGGATTTTGGATGTATTTCTCTCTAAGCTTTGCTATTAGTTCTTTACTAGCCATGGCTGTTCCTCCTGTAGCATGATTTTATCATGCACAGGAATACGAGGGAACACTGCCGATTTTTGAAGATGGAGCTCTGCTCTTGGGACGGCATTTTCCCATTGCTTTTTCATATAGGGCTTCGAGAGAAACACGTTTGTGGTTAAAGTGCAATTCAAGAAATTTCATGGTTCTGGTGCACTTGGGACAACTCAATGGATCATATCCGAATGCTGACAGGATACCTGAACGCCATTGAAGGAATGATTTAAAGAATGGTTTTTTAGATGGATGAATCAGCTGGTAAAGCTTTTTGTCTGATTCTCTATGACGGCCATACACACCATAGTAACGTATCATTTTAAAGTCTTTTTCGGGTATGTGCTGGATAAGACGTTTGATGAATTCCATGGAAGGTATGGTCTCGGTGACAAGGACTTCGTCCTCATGTCTGTTGTAGTGGAAAGTGACAGTATCATGCTCTTTATCATAAGAGTCAATCCTTGAGAGGCCGATTACTGGACGACCAAGGTAGCGACCTATATATTTAGCCACTGTGTGCCTGTCAGCAAGGGTGGGTTTTGCGTAGATATAGAAACCATCTTTTTGATTTTTGTATGAGAGGGCTTTTTCTTTTTTGAACAATGCTTTCTTCTTGGGATCAGTAATACGGGCTTCCATTAGATTAAGCAGAGCTGTTTGAAAAGCATGGCGTAAGTAGTGGTAATTAAAGTGATTGACTCTGCGCCAAAAACCAGTGTCGCCTACACCACCTTCAGATATGAGGCAGTGGATATGAGGATTCCATTCTAAAGGACGACCAAATGTATGAAGAACCAGAATGTAACCAGGTGTGAAGCTCTGACTCTTGTTGATTTTGTAGAACATACGGTTAATAACACTGCTGACAGCTTCGAAAAGACAGTTAAGAAGGTCGCGGTCTTCGAGAAAGTAATGTCGTAATTCTTTTGATATGGTGAATACGCAGTGTCTGTGCTGGCAGTTTATGAGCTTGAAGGACATAGCCTGAGCACGTTTCTGTGAATACATGGCACCACATGTAGGACAGAATCTTGAATGACAACGAAAGGGAATGAATTTGAGAGTACCACAATCAGGGCAGCCGTACATGGCGCCGCCATAGGCAGGATCTCCGCAATTGAGCATCTTATCGATGTTTTCAATTTCAGTTTTGCGGGGGTGAAGAGTATATTGAATTTCTTCGTAATGATCGCGGAACAGATTTTGTAGTATGTTTCGTTTCATAAAAATCATTATGAATGAGTTGAGGCAAAAAACAACCCCCACCCCTCATGATTGAGGGGCAGGGGAGCTGAAGTGCCGCAGGCACTTTTTTATGGGAATATCTATTTTATATAATGATCGGATTGTCTGTAATCAATCCCTTTGATATAATCGGAATCTGAGGGGATTACTGCTTATATGCAGAATGTCATAAAGATAAAGGCTTTAAAGGGATAACATTTATTTGACTGACAGATGAATAGACATACACAAACAGACAGGAGGAAATATAAAAAAATGGCATTATCTAATTATGTAGAATCAATGATCGACGAAAAGGATTGGTATATAACCAATTTGTCCAATGTGGCAGCCTGCCTATGGCAGCAACTCCCGGATGTAAGCTGGGTAGGATTTTATCTCATGGCAGATAAGGACATTCCTATTGGCAGCGGTGCCAGTGCAGAAGCTCAGGCTAAAATCATCAACCCTAATGCAGTTAACACAGAGCTTATCCTTGGACCCTTCCAGGGGAAGGTAGCTTGTACACATATTGCCCTTGGAAAAGGAGTGTGTGGAGTTTCAGCATCTGAAGATAAAACACTAATTGTCCCTGATGTCTCAAAGTTTGCTGGTTATATAGCTTGTGACAGCGACGCTAAATCTGAAATTGTTATCCCGCTTAGAAATGGTGAAGGCAAGGTTATCGGCGTCCTCGATATAGATAGCAATACCATGGGACGTTTTAATGAACCTAATGATGAGAGTGCAGACCTTGAGAGATGCGCTGAGCTTATAGCAAGGGTGTTACCTTGCTGAGCTTTTTGTTTCCTCTATGAGTAGACAGAAAATCGGGTAGTAGGGGTATATATTTATTACTTTGCGAGATTTAGACCACTACGCTAAGACCTATCAATTTCAAGTGCCTTTGCACGCAGAAATTGATGCTTAGGGCTTAGCGGAGTTCTCGGTCTAACACGAGCAAATAATAAATATATACCCCAGCTACCCAATTTTCGTCCTATTATAGGAATAACAAAACCCCTTGGCAGAGGCGAACTGCCAAGGGGTTTTTATAATGGAATGGGTTTAATAAACTAGTAAAACTTCCGCGGGGGTTAACCTTTTACCGCACCCTCGATCATACCTTCCATGATCTGCTTCTGAGCGATGAGGAAGAGGATGACCATAGGCAGGATTGCAAGAAGTGCAGCTGCCAGGATCAGGTTCCACTGCTTAACGTATGAACCTACGAAAGCCTGAACCGCAACGGGAAGAGTCTTTACGGGACCATTCTGACCAAGCATCATTGAAGGAAGAAGGTAATCGTTCCAGATCCACATTCCGTTAAGAATTGTTACTGTTGTAATAACGGGTGAGAGAAGAGGGAAGATTACTTTGAAGAATACCTGCTCAGGTGAGCATCCGTCAATTGATGCAGCTTCTTCAAGATCAAAAGGAATTCCCTTAATAAATCCAACAAGGATGAATACTGTCATAGCACCACCGAAACCGAGGTATGCAAATACGATACCGGGTACGGACTTGAGCATCGGGATACCAACGAACTTTCCGACATCTCTGAATGTAGAGATAAGAGGAAGCATAACTACCTGGAAAGGAATGATCATTGATGCGATGAATGTAAAGTAAATGATGTTTGACCAAACTGTCTTGTTACGGCAGATAACCCATGCTGCCATGGAACCAAGTACTGCAAGAAGTACAAGTGACAGAATAGTGATGAGTGCTGAATAACCAAATGTCTGCCAGAAAGTAAAGCTCTTGTTGTTAATAACATCATTCATGTTCTTTGTAAACTGTCCGAAAGATACACCGTTGAATCCGATAGGATTTGAAGTGATATCTGCTGACTGCTTAAATGAGTTTACACAAACAAGGAAGAAGGGAAACAGAACATATGCAGCGATAATAATTGCGATTACAAGTCTTATAACAACACTTGATGTTTTCTCTTTTGTATGCATTATAATTCAACCTCCTTCTTATTAGATATACGAACCTGTAAAATTGATACACATGCAAGAATTATGAAGAACAGTACGGCCTTCGCCTCACCAAATGCGTATTCGTTCTTGATAACTGCTGTGTTGTAGATGTTAAGAGCGAGCATCTCAGTACCGTTTGTGAGGTAGTTATCAAGGATATCTACTGATCCGGTACCATTTGTGAGAGCAAGGTTAACATCGAACTGCTTAAATGCACTTGTAAGTGTAAGGAATGTGCAAATTGTGATGGTAGGAGCGATCATCGGAATCTTTATCTCGAAAAGAGTCTGAAGAGGCTTAGCACCATCGATGGCAGATGCCTCAAGTACGTCGCCGGGGATAGTATTAAGACCGGTGATGTAGATGAGCATTATATAACCTGCATACTGCCAGATATATACGATAATAATAGCAAGGAATGCTGTTTTTGTATCCGCAAGCATAGAGTACTGGGTATGTAAGAGCTCTGTAACTACATTACTGAAAATGAAGTTCCAAATATAACCAAGTACGATACCTCCGATAAGGTTCGGAAGGAAATAAGCGGCTCTGAAGAAGCCAAGTCCCTTTATTCTGGATGTGCACAGAAGTGCAAGCAGGAAAGCTACCAGATTAACAAGGATCATATTAAATACAACGAAAAGGAATGTGATGAATATTGACCACAGGAAACTTGCCTGAGTGAACATTCTTGTGTAGTTGGCAAATCCAACTGCATTCTTAACTCTGATTCCATCCCAGTCTGTAAAGGAATATCCAATACCAAGAACGAGAGGAATAATTACTGTTACCGCAAAAGCAAACAGAAGCGGGAACAGGAAAATGATATTGATGATAGTACGGTGGTGTTTGATTGTCGGATAGAAATATAAGCCGGCAATGATGCCTACAGCTCCAAGCACCAGTGTAGCTCCGCGATATGATACACCTGAACCCATGATATCCATCGCCAAAGACCATATAACAAGTGCAACACCGGCAATCAGGAATAGGATTGACATAACTTGCTTACTAGCAGATGGTGTTTTCATAACTTAATCTCCTTTAATTGAAGAAGCCTTTTGCTTTTGCCTCAAATGATCTGAAAATAGAAACTCTTAAAATTAGTGAAAAACTGGAATTAGTGAAAAACTGGGGCAGAGCATCTAGCCCTGCCCCGGTCAAGTTATTATTAGTTGTTGTAGTAACCAGCAATAACCTTAGAAATCTTGTCTGTGAACTCAGCAGCGTCCTTAATTGTGCCCTTAGCATAGTCAGCGAATACCTGACATGTCTCGTTCTGAAGACCATCCTTCTTAAGCATTGTGTGCCATCCGCTGTAGTTACCAGCATCGATGTAGCTCTTCATGCTCTTGTAGAAAGGATTTGTAGCCTCATACTGGCAATCATCGAAAGGAGATACAAGACCAGCCTTGTTTACAAGGATATCCTGTGCAGAATCGCCTGCGCACCAGTTGAAGAATGCCTTAGCAGCATCTACGTTGCCGTCCTTGTATGCTACCCAGTATGACGGAGGTCCAGCAATGATTGTGTTGATGCCATCCTCGAATGCGTAAGGAGCGAAACCAACTTCGAAGCTTACATCCTCGGGAGATGTTACACACCAGTTACCCTGTGTGATGAATGCATACTTACCTTCCTTGAATCCGGCAACCTGGTTATCATATGTACCATCTACAAGAAGGTTAGGATCTGAATACTGGTTCATCATGCCAATGAACTCAGCAAACTTGTTCATTCTGTCCTCATCAATCTTACCACCGTCATTAAGCATGTCGATGTAAGTTGTGTCGTCAGCCTTAAGACCAGCGTCAAGGTACTGACCAAATACGTGTGTTCCTGAAGACCATCCAAGGTTTGCAGGCTCAGCGCACCAACCAAATACAGCTGTGATGCCAAGCTCATCCTTCTTGGAATCAAGTGTCTCACAAGCCTCTGCCCAAGCAGCGGGAGATGTGAGAGAAGCAGGATCAACACCTGCAGCCTTAAGTACGTCAGCGTTATAACCAAGAGCAGTAGCTTCTACTGTATAAGGGAAGCCGATTGTGCCCATGTTTGCGTCAACGAGCTCGAATCCTGTCTTATCTGTCCACTCTTCACCAGCGAGATCAGCAAGCATGCCATCCCATGTTGCAGCCTGGTTAGCTTCGATAACGAAGATGTCAGGCATGTTGTCAGCCTGGTACATTTTCTTAAGCTCATCACCGGCACTTGTGTCACCACCGATTGTCTCGATAGAAACTTCGTTACCAGTCTCAGACTTGTAAAGCTCAGCGAGCTCTAAAAGCTGATCGTTGATCTCAGGCTTACCATTAAGAAGACGAATAGCACCTGCAGCAGCTGTTGTATCAGCAGACTCCTCAGTAGCTGTCTCCTCTGTAGCCTCCTCAGTGGATGTTTCTTCTGTAGCTGTCTCTGTAGAAGCCTCTGCAGTAGAATCAGCTGTGTCAGCAGCGGGTGTGTTGTTAGAACCACCACAAGCTGTCATGCTAAGAACCATTGTTCCAGCAAGAAGAATAGATAATACTTTCTTTTTCATGTTACCCTCCTTATTGTGCACTTTGCTAATCAGTATATGTGATTAGCGGTTACTTTTGCGCATAAGTTTTATGCTGAAATAAAAATACCACGCCAACAGGGAAAATACAAGTATAAATTTCGAAAAAATTGCTGAAAAATCTATACCTTACGCGTGAAAGTAGACTATTACTGGCTTTGTGCAAAACAATCAAAAGTATTAAAGTTTTATAAAAAAGAGCAATGTGCATGATAGCACATTGCTCAAACGTTTTAGAGTATTGCATGGAAACTATTGTGTAATTTGTATACTTAAACCCTAGCTCTTACCGTATCTCGAATGATAAGCTCTGTTGGAAGCTGTATCTGCTTGGGAGTTTTTTCACCTCGAATTCTCTGAAGCAGAGTGTTGGTGGCAACTATACCCTTGTCCTTGACGTTCTGATGAACAGTAGTAAGAGCGGGGCGGTGAAGCTGACCAAGTAATGTATCATCGAAACCGGCAATGGAGATGTCGTCGGGGATACTGAATCCGCGATCCTCAAGAGCACACATCAGCTGGACTGCGTAAAGGTCGGATACACACATGACCGCATCGAATTCTTCTGCGCGGTGGCAGATTTCTTCAAGAGAAGCTTCGATTTCATCTGTGCGGGGTCTTATCTGAAGAAACCAGTCTTCTTCATAATGAATGCCATTTCCCTCAAGGGCATATTTATATCCGGAAAATCTCTCGTAGTCGACGCCCTTCATATTATCAGATAGGAATGCTATTTTTTGATGACCCTGTTTGATCATGTAATTAACCATGTTGAAGCAGCCCTGTCTGTCATTCAGTCCTACATTTATGAAATGCTTTAACCCTTCTATACTATAAGTATCTATACATACGATGGGCTTTTTATACTTTTCACTGACACGGATTCCGTCATTGTCGATCATACCGAAAAGCAGAAGACCGTCTACATTCCAGGTGGAAACGTGACGCATGATCTCGTCGGTGTCACTTGAAATGTACAACATCATAAAGTAGCCGGCGTTTCTGATTGATTCCTCTATACCACCTATAAGTTCGGATACAAAGGGATCCATTAGAAGATTCTCGTATTTGTCAGCTCTCGCCTTAAGTGCAACACCTATGATCTTGGACTCATTCTGTGCAAGATTTCTGGCATTGATATTAGGAACGTAGTCAACTTTTTTCAGATAATCTTCAACTATTTTAATTGTAGCCGGAGATACCTCTCCCGTTTTTCCATGAATAACATTGGAAACAGTAGTTGTACTCAGATTTAATTGGGTTGCAATTTCTTTTATCGTTATCATAAAAAGTCCATTAACTAAAAAAATTAACTTTACAAAAGTTCAAAAATGATTATAGTGTTAAAATATCACAGCGAAATTGCGCTGTCAAAAACTAAAAAATGCACATAATATAAGTAACTTTTGCGTTAAAGTTGTAACCAGGCAATTTTTAATCAAATTTATTTGAAAGGAACCACATAATGAATTCAACTTACAACAAAATCAATCCTATGAATGCAATAACAGCAGACATGGTTCAGACACTTGCACAGAAGGATATCCAGATTCCTTCCGATATACCTCATGGTGATATGCCGGGAGACAAGATCGAGATTGGCGACAGCCATATCGCCAAGGCAAAGACAATCTTCCCTAAGTTACTTGAGGAGCTTTCAAAGGTTACAGCTTCTAACCCTTACGGAAGAGCAGTAATTACAGTTTGCGGAGGATCAGGCGTAGGAAAGTCTGAGATCGCATCACTTCTTTCTTATATGCTTGAGCAGTCAGGCATCGGAAGCTACACAATGTCAGGTGATAACTATCCTCATCGTATTCCTATGTACAACGATGCTGAGAGACTTCACACATTCAGACAGTGCGGTATCAGAGGCATGGTTGACGGCGGAGCCATGAACGCTGAGAACTACAAGATCGTTAAGGGATTCCAGGAGCAGAACGATGATGCTAATGCTGAGCATGTAAAAGAGTATCCCTGGTTTGATTCTTATCTCAGTGCAGGTAAGAAGGGACTTGATGCTTACCTTGGAACTCCTAACGAGACAGATTTTGCAGAGGTTGATTCCATCCTTGCAGCATTCAAGAGCGGAGCTGACAAGCTTTGGCTTAAGAGAATGGGTAGAGATGAGACAACTCTCTGGTACGACGAAGTAGATATGACTAATAAGCAGGTTCTTATCATTGAGTGGACTCATGGTAACACAGACTGCATGAAGGAAGTTGATATTCCGATTCTTCTTAACAGCACACCTCAGGAGACTCTTGAGCACAGAAGAAGCCGTGCCCGCGATGGTAAGGTAGACAGTCCTTTCACAATGATGGTTCTTGAGCTCGAGCAGAATAAGCTCGTTGCACAGGCTCACAAGGCTAAGATCATCGTAAGCAAACAGGGCGAGATCATAAGCTATGACGATTTTAAGAAGTTAATGGGAATTTAAAAGGAGTAAAAATGAGTAAATTTGTAGATAACGGACCTATGCTCAATGCATACCCCGACAGTTGTGGCGGTACACTTGGTGATATCGTTACCATGCTTGAAAAGGAAGAGTTTAAGGATACTTTCAGTTCATTCTATATTCTTCCCAGCATATATAACACTGACCTTGACAGAGGATTTTCCGTAATTGATTACGGTATTAATAAGGAACTTGGTTCCAAGGAGGATCTCGACAGACTTCGTGCACTTGGAATTGACCTTAAGCTTGATTTTATTCTTAATCATGCTTCAGTTTTATCACCTCAGTTCCAGGATCTTCTGAAAAATGGTGAGAAATCAAAGTATGCTGACTTTTTCATTAACTGGAACAAATTCTGGGATGGTTGTGGCGAGATGACTGAGGAAGGCTATATCCAGCCTGATCAGAAGTATATTAAGGATATGTTTTTCAGAAAGCCCGGACTTCCTATCCTGATGGTTCGTATGCCTGACGGAAAGGAGATTCCGTACTGGAACACTTTCTATCAGGAAGTACAGTACAGAAGACCCGATGCACAGGATATTATCCAGGCTGTAGAGGATTATAAAGAGAAAAACGTCAGCACTTCTGCTTCTGAAAATGAGCAGGGCGGCGGAAGAATGCAGTACATGACTGCAGAGAGAATCGCTAAGAGTGTCTGCGAGGGACTTAATGAGGGAAAGAAACCGGAAGAAATCGAATTTGGGAAATATGAAGAATATAAGGAGGCTGTTTTAGAGTTTCTTGCAAACGGAAGAAAGTATCTTGGTCAGATGGATCTTAACATCAAGTCTGATCTCGTTTGGGAACACTATGAGAATACTCTTAAAACACTTTCAGGTTACGGAGCTGCGATCGTAAGACTTGATGCATTTGCTTATGCTCCCAAGGAACCCGGAAAGAAGAACTTCTTAAACGAGCCCGATACATGGGATGTACTCGAGAAGGTTAAGGGAATTGCCGATAAGAACAATCTTCGCCTTCTTCCTGAGATTCATGACAGCTACGGCGCAGGAATCTATGAGAAGGTTGCAGACAAGGGCTACATGACCTATGACTTCTTCCTTCCCGGACTTCTCATCTATGCTATGGAGAAGAATAGCGGAGATGTACTTGTTCGTTGGGCTAAGGAGCTTACAGATAAAAATATCAGAGTTGTTAACATGCTTGGTTGTCACGATGGTATTCCGGTTCTTGATCTTAAGGGATTCATTCCGGATGATGAGATCGAGAAGCTTATCGAGGTAGTAGTCGGAAGAGGTGGTCTTGTAAAGAACCTCCACGGCCAGAAGAATATGTACTACCAGGTTAACTCTACATATTACAGTGCGCTCGGTGCTGATGATAAGAAGATGCTCTTCGCAAGAGCTGTTCAGATGTTCATGCCCGGTAAGCCTCAGGTTTGGTATCTTGACCTCTTTGCAGGTAAGAACGACTACGAGGCAGTTGAGAGAGCAGGCGCAGGTGGACATAAGGAAATCAACCGCACCAACCTTACAAACGAGGCTGTTGCAGAGATGATGAAGAAGCCTGTTGTAGAGAAGCAGCTTGAGCTTTTAAGACTCAGAAACACAAATCCTGCCTTCGGATTTGATTCAAAGCTCACTCTTGAGCAGGACGGGTCCGTGACAAAGTTTATCTGGGAAAAGGACGGAAACAGAGTAGCTCTTAAGGCAGACTTTGCTACTTATGACTATGAAATAGAGGCTTGATAGTATAACTTCATTATAAAAACATAGTTGTAATAAAAAAGTTATATACTGCCAAAAAAGGTTATAGATTACTAAAAAAAATAATATTCAGCTTTTAAAAAATTAACCGCTAATTTATAGACTGGTTATTTTCACCCCAATAATATTTATTAGTGTTCGGTACAATACTCCTAGTAAATATGATGTTCTCAAAGGAGCAAGTAATGGTATGAGCTTTCCCTTTGAGAAGGATTGGGGGTAACACATGAGAAATTTTAAGAGCAGACAGCTAAAATCAGCATTTGTGCTTCTATTTGCCATGCTGATTTTTTCTATTTCATGTCCTTGCGTAGGTGTTACAGCCTATGCGGAGGAGGACCAGGACATCAGAGTGGTGTTCGAGGATGATGATGAAATAGACGACGATGATGAAGACGACGAAGACGACGGCGAAGATGAGGATGATGCTGATGATGAAGATGATGGCGATGGCGCTGATACCAAGGATGATAACGCCGACCAGGGAAAACAGCCGGAACCCTCAAATAATAGCAATACTACTAATAATAGTAAGAAGTCTTCAAAGTCTACAAGTCGCAAGACCCATCGAAAGGTTACAGTAGAGGCTTCAAGTAAGGCTACTACTTATTATGATAAGGTTGTGCCCGGTGATGATATCAGAATCACTGTAAAGATCAGAGGGCATAAGGTAAAGAGTAAGAAACTGAAATTTTCCTCAAGTAAGAAATCTGTGGCTTCCGTATCAAAGGATGGCGTTATCACAGCCAATAAGAAAGGCACAGCCAAAATTAAAATAAGAAGTAAGACAAATAAGAAAGATAAGTGCACCATGATAGTTACTGTTGCTGATAGCTCAGTAAGGACACTTTTCATAGGTGATTCCAGAAGCGTTGATATCTTCTCGGGATCAGAATCTTCAATTCTTGGTGAAGTGCACGATGACATTGTTGTATGTGCCATGAACAGTGCGAAAATATTCTTCATGAAGGATGTTCTGAAAAACAGTGACTTAAGCGACTATGACACGATCATAACCTGGATGGGTGCAAATGATTATGGTGCGTTCAATCCTTATAAGAAGAATTACTCCAAGCTTGTTTCATCAGGCAAAAAGCTTGTGCTATGCACAGTCGGTGCATCCGGGGATCAATACATGCCACCTCAGGATCTAGCGTATTTTGGAAACGGAGTAATAAACAGCTTCAATTCCCAGCTCAAGAAATGGGCCAAGAAGAAAAAGGTTGATACAATACCTCTGTTTGAATATGTTCAGAAAAATGTGCACGTAGATTCAAAGGATGGAGTGCACTATTCGCCAAAGCCCAACAAGAATATATGGAATTACATTTTAGATAATATAAGTTGATCTTTTATATTTTTCTTTCCAGTGCCCAATAGGTGCATTTACTTATTTTCTAATATGTAGTATATTATCAGTTGGTTATTTAGAAAATTATTGTTATGGATATGGGTTCCTTAGTGGTGCGCATATCCATAACCTTGTAACACAGAATGGAGAACAAACATGGTAAAAGCAGTAGTTGGAGCAAACTGGGGAGACGAGGGAAAAGGTAAGATCACAGACATGATGGCTGATCAGGCCGATGTGGTTGTACGTTTTCAGGGAGGCGCGAACGCAGGACATACCATTGTTAATAAATATGGCAAGTTTGCATTACATACACTCCCTTCAGGAGTATTTCATCAAAACATTACTAATATAATCGGTAACGGTGTTGCACTTAACATTCCTGTTCTTATAGGAGAGCTTAAGACAGTAACAGATCAGAACGTTCCTACACCGAACCTTCTTATTTCAGATCGTTGCCAGATCGTAATGCCTTATCACATCCTTTTCGATCAGTATGAAGAGGAGAGACTTGGCGGTAAGTCATTTGGTTCAACAAAGTCAGGTATCGCACCTTTCTATTCAGATAAATATGCTAAGATCGGTTTCCAGGTTAATGAGCTCTTTGATGAGGAGCTTCTTAAGGAAAAGGTAGAGAGAGTTCTTGTTACAAAGAACATCCTTCTTAAGGAACTTTATCACAAGCCTGAGATTGATCCTACAGAGCTTCTTGAGACTCTTCACGAGTGGAGAGATATGGTTAAGCCTTATGTGGCTGATACAGCTCTTTTCCTTGAAAAGGCTAATAAGGAAGGTAAGACAATCCTCCTTGAGGGTCAGCTTGGAACAATGAAGGATCCCGATCACGGAATTTATCCTATGGTTACATCATCATCTACACTTGCTGCTTATGGCGCAATCGGTGCAGGTATCGCACCTTACGAGATCAAGCAGATCGTAGTTGTTAACAAGGCTTATTCATCAGCAGTTGGAGCAGGTGCTTTCACATCCGAGATCTTCGGTGAGGAGGCTGACGAGCTCAGAAGACGCGGTGGCGATGGCGGTGAGTACGGTGCTACAACAGGTCGTCCTCGTCGTATGGGATGGTACGACTGCGTAGCAAGTAAATATGGCTGCAGACTTCAGGGTGCAACAGATGTTGCTTTCACAGTACTTGATGTTCTTGGATACCTTGAAGAGATTCCGGTATGTGTAGGTTATGAGATCAACGGAGAGGTTACTAAGGACTTCCCTGTTACACATCTCCTTGAGAAGGCTAAGCCTGTATACGAGACACTTCCCGGATGGAATTGCGATATCCGCGGAATTAAGAAGTACGAGGATCTTCCCGAGAACTGCCGCAAGTATATCGAGTTCATCGAGAAGGAGATTGGATACCCGATCACAATGGTATCTAACGGACCTGCTAGAGAAGATATTATTTATCGCGAGAGCGCTCTTAGCAAATAAGATGATTTTTACCGGGCTGTCACAGTTAGTGTTGGCAGCCCGTTTTACGGTTTTAAGGAGAAATTATGAAAAATAGCGAAACACCGATGTTTAAGAGAGTAATTGCTATAGCAGGCATTATCTTACTTGTTGGTATATATGTAGTTCTTCTTTTTGAGGCTATATTCGGCGAGATGGGCCCTGGAAGTGCTTTTGCAGGTTGTGCGGCTGCTACGATTGCAATACCGATTTTACTGTGGCTTATTCTGTGGGTATATACCGCGCTTACAGGCAACAGAACAGTAGCATCAGCAGATCCCTATGGTAAGAATGACGTCCCTGCAAAGGACAGCAGTGACGCAGAGTAAGAGGCTTAGTTATGGCAATAAGTACAGTAATTTTTGATATAGGTAATGTCCTTGTGGACTTTTGCTGGGAGGATTTCCTTAGAGATAAGGGCTTCGATGAAGAGATGGTTCAGAGAATCGGAGATGCCAGCACCAGAACAGAGGCGTGGAATGAATTCGACAGAGGTGTTCTTGATTCCAAGGGAATCGTGGATGGCTTTGTGAAAAACGATCCTTCTATAGAAAAAGAGCTCCGAATGGCTTTTTCAGATCTCACAGGACTTCTTAGAAAAAGAGAACGCACAATGCCCTGGATCAAGGCATTGAAGAAGGCAGGCTACAAAGTGCTTGTTCTTTCAAACTTTTCAAAGCAGGCACTTGAACCTAATAAGTTTATGAATGAATTCCTTGATGAGGTAGACGGCGGAATTCTGAGCTATAAATATAAGATCATTAAGCCGGACCGCGCTATATTCGAGCTTATTACCGATAAATACGACCTTGTTCCGGAACAGTGCGTGTTCATTGACGATACTGTGAGGAACATTACAGCCGCTAAGAAATTCGGAATGAACGGTATAGTATATAACTCCTATGAGCAGGTTGAATCAGAGCTTCAGGCCCTGGGAGTAAATTATTGAAAAAATATTGTTGACACACCAATAGCTGTGTGATATATTTTGCTAGTATGAAAATAAAGCAGAGGTTTCCACTCTCACCCTGTGGCGAAGGCTCCAGGCGTTAATAAATTTTCGATGTTTATCCTTTCAGGATTTTATCTGCGAATTTGGATGCAGAGCATAGATGATTGTTAAGTGGATTCTTTTGCGAATCCACTTTTTTTGTTTCGTGAATTGGAGGTACAAAACAATTAGCAACAACGATTTATTCATCAATGAACAGATCAGAGACAAAGAGGTTCGTGTAATTGGAGTTGATAACGAACAGCTTGGGGTAATGTCCATTCAGGATGCCAGAAAGCTTGCAGATGAGGCAGGTGTTGATCTGGTGAAGATCGCTCCCAATGCTAAGCCGCCTGTTTGCCGCATCGTTGATTACGGCAAGTTTAAGTATGAGCAGCTTCGCAAGGAGAAGGAAGCACGTAAGAAGCAGAAGACTGTTGAAATAAAAGAAATCCGTTTGTCACCCAACATTGATACAAACGATCTTAACACCAAGGTTAATGCAGCAAAGAAGTTCCTTGAGAAAGGTAACCGTGTAAAGGTTACTCTGAGATTCAGAGGACGTGAGATGGCACACATGGGTGCAAGCGTTCACATTCTTACAGATTTCGCTGAGGCACTCAGTGATATAGCTGTTATTGATAAGCAGCCCAAGGTTGAGGGACGTAGTATGACAATGTTCCTTACTGAGAAGAAGTAATTGATTGTTTCTCTTCAATAACCCTTAGGAGAGTTACATATAAAGTAATTGTTCAGAATCGTTTCTATGGATGATTACACTGCTTAAATTAGCAGAGAATTTTAATAATTTACAGCATAGGAGGATTTAGTTATGCAGCACAAGATGAAAACAAACAGATCTGCTGCCAAGCGTTTCAAGGTAACAGGCACAGGTAAGCTGATCCGTAACAAGGCGTACAAGCGTCACATTCTTACAAAGAAGTCTACAAAGAGAAAGAGAAATCTTAGACAGGCAGCAGTAGTTGATGCTACTAATGTAAAGACAATGAAGAAGATTCTGCCTTACGTTTAATCTTAAGAGCAGTACCATTTGAAAAAATATTTAGGAGGAAACCGAAATGGCAAGAATTAAAGGTGGCATGAACGCCAAGAAGAAGCATAAAAGAGTTTTAAAGCTCGCTAAGGGCTATAGAGGCGCTAGATCAAAGCAGTATAGAGTTGCTAAGCAGTCAGTTATGAGAGCACTTACATCAGCATTCGCTGGTCGTAAGCAGAAGAAGAGAGATATGAGATCTCTTTGGATTACACGTATCAACGCTGCAGCTCGTCTTAACGGTATGTCTTATTCAAACCTTATGCACGGTCTTAAGCTTGCAGAGGTTGAGATTAACCGCAAGATGCTTGCTGAGATGGCTGTAAATGATCCTGAAGGCTTCAAGACTCTTACAGAGATCGCTAAGCAGAAGATTGCATAACATAAACCTGACTATTGCAAAGGCTTTATAAATTGTATCTTATGGCAAGATAATTATTAAGTCGCACTATCACAAGATAGGGCGACTTTTTAATATTCTAATCTAAAATGTGTGTCTGTAATTTCAATAATTTCCCGTTTTGAAATTCTTATTATAAGAGGATAAAGTTTATAAACAAGGATAAACTCTTGCTTAAAAAACTATGTAAACCCTTGTTTTTTGCATAATTTCTATGTAAAGTACATCATAGAGGGAGAATGAGTACGAGTAATACTTCCGATGTCAGGCATCAATTCGCCCATAAAATCATATATAAATGAAAACTTGAAAAATACTTTTAAATAATGATATTCGCTATTGATTTTTTGAATCATATAATGTATCATAAATTTAGGTACAGATGTGAAATATAGTTTCAAATATGATAGCCTGCTACTTACGAAGGTGGCCTTACATCTGTAATTACATATGGTAAAGATTCAGGGCAAAACTATCGTGAGGTAGTGACGCAAAGCTACAGGGTCTGTTTTTTGAGCAGATAGCCAGCTGCCTGTACTATTTGGAACAGGTATTAGTTGATAATGCTTGTGATAAATATTTGTGCAGATGAATTTGTTAAAGCCCTGTTTGCATTGTTCAAACAGGGCTTTTTTATAGGAATTTCAGGGATGAGATTCTTGTGGGAAGGTTTTATAGAGCAATGCCGAGACATGTGGGAAAAGAGAAATTAAATGAATACCTGAAGAAGCACGAATTTCTAAAGCGCTGGCTTTCTATTATGCTTGTGCTTTCGCTTCTTGTGGGAACAGGAACACTCTACGCCATGAACAGAGGTGCATCAGCAGTCTCAGAAGAAGGTGCTGAGGAAGTCGGAATGGTTCTGGAGGACTATTCAGATGAGGGCTCTGATGGTGGTGATGATGGAGTTGTTTTTGCAGACTCTGAAGATGAAGAGGAAGAGTCTTATGACGACAGCAGCGAGGAATCAGAAGAAAGCTACGAAGATGAATCAGGATCAGAAGAGACTGAGGAAGCTGTAGAACCTGAAGAAAGCTCTGAGGATACAGAAAATACCGAGGAGAGCACAGAGGAGAATTCTGAGGAAACTGAGAACACAGAAAATCCTGAAAATGAGGAGAATGCTGAAAACCCTGATAATCAGGAAAATACAGAAGAAGTAGCTACCGAGGAAACAGCGGAGAATCCTGAGACAGAAGAACCTACAGAGGAAAAAGAGGATGAGATTACAAAGGATATCATTCTGAAAATTTCTTACGTTGATGATGAAGGCAATGTTCTTACTGATAATGATGGCAATGCCTATGCAGATGAAGAAGAGATAGTATTAGACGAAAGCGTTGAGCTTCCTGAGGATGCAGCAGAGCTTGAGGGCTTCGAGTTTAAGAAAGCTACCTATGATGACCTTGAGATCAAGAAGGTCGATGTGAAGAAATACACAGCCTCTGATGAGACTGAGTATACATATTATGAATTTGTTTCTGATGATATGCCTTCCTACGAAGACTACGAGCAGGATGAAGAGGGCAAGTATATCAGCAGAATCAAGGAAGATACCAGCCTTGTTTTCGTATATGAGAAGACCAAGACAGAGGAAGAGGAGTCCGAGGAAGAGAAGAAGGCTGAAAATACAGAAGAAGGTAAGATCGCAGAGCAGGATATCCCTGAGTCAGTCGATCTTGCAGATTATGTAACCGAGACTGTAATCGAAAGATTAAAAGAGGATGGAACCTGGGAAGCAATAACAGAGGCTGACATCAAAGAGGGTGATCATCTCCGTATTACAGTTAAGTACAGCATGCCTCAGGAAGCGGCACTTAGTGATGATATTCACATGAGCGTACCTGAGCAGTATGGAAATGTTATTACATCACAGTCTGACCTTGATGATGGAAACGGTACTGTAGAAGCTACCGAGGATAACCAGATAAAGGTTAACTACAGTGATGAATATAAGAAGGAGAAAATCGCCAGCGAGTCCGAAAACGATGCAAAGGATGGCTCTTCTGAGGATGCTGGTAACACCGATGGCTCATCTGAAAGTAATGAAGAGGATAAGACTTCAGAGTCCACAGATGACAATGCAAAACTGAAAAAAAGCGGGAGTCTTACTTCCGCTTTGCTTTCATTTGTATCACCCGTGATGGATTTTTTTGACGGCTTCACAATCGTTGCCCATGCAGCAGGGCAGGATTATGGCAATGCAACTGGGACTCTTACTTATGAGACCATAGTTGATTCAACTAATGACGGTGGCATGAAGATTACTGGAGTATCAGTTAAAAAGAACCCTGATATTCACTGGAATTCAGATGGAACAAAATCCTACACTGGCGGAACTGAGATACAGAGTGGCGCACAGGTAAATCAGGGCGAAGGCCTTATCTTCAGACTTGAGTATATCCTTAAGATAGGAACTGTAAGTAAGGAGAAACCTTCAGTTACTTATGCCCTTTCAAATCATGGTATAACTGTAGACCAGGCAGCTAGCGGTTCTGTTTACAACGGTAATAACGAAGAGGTTGGTACCTTTACAATCGATGAAAGCGGACTTATTACAATAACCTTCCATGATGAGTTTGCAGATAAAAATAAGACAAATGTAATTGATGACAGCTATTTCTTCTTCTATGCCACTGCAAAGGGCGATGAGGGCAAGGAAAAGACAACCAGGATATACGAGTTTGGAAATGACGTCACATTTACAATAGAAATTTTAAATGTTAAATCTCCGGATTTGACACTTAATAAGAAGATACTGGAGGACTATTCGCGGGCATCCGGAAAAATTAAATATCAGATAACTCTTAGCACCGAGAACGGCTCAGGCACAGAGATTCTGTTTAAAGACTGGCTGGAAGTATATAACAACTGGTCAAATAACAATAACTTTTTGCAGGATCTGACTAATACTGCAAATGCAGGTGCTACCGGAGATTTTAACTTTATTAAAAAGTACAGCGACGGAAGAACTGAAGATGCAAGGCAGTATATGTCGCTAAACAGTGAAAATTACGTGGTTCTTCAAAAGCTTGAGGCGGGAGAATCCTATGTTGCCACATATACACTTAATGTTCCGGACGTAATAGCAAAGTCCACTACACCGCTCAGATTAAAGAACTACGCGGAAGCTACCTTCAACGGATCAAATAAGAGAGAGGCAGCGGTTTATTCTGACTTTTATGGTGACGTACCTACGATTAAGAAGAGCGGAAAGGCTGATAAAAATAAAGGTGAGGTAACCTGGAACATAACCATAAATGAAGGACATGTTAATCTAAAGGGCTACAACTTATCTGACCTTATATACAAATTTGAAGATAGTGGCTGGACACAGGTGACTACTCCTTATATCGGAGAGCTTGCCGTAAAGAGCGTAGAAAAGGGAAGTGCTGAAAACTACGGACCATTAGCCAAGGGAAGCACAATAACACTTGGTGAAAACGGATATACCTTTACTCAGGATGATTATTGCAAATATGAATTTACTTACACTTATAAGTATTCTGAAAATGAAATTATCTATGGAAACCTGAAAAATCAAGCACGTATTAGCATTCAGGGCTCACAGAGCGGTAATACTGCTGAAGCTTATGTTTGGATTGGAACTATCGATCCTGCAAGTAAAACAGCTGAGGGTGTGAGCATAAACGCAGATGGAAGCGCAAAGGTATCCTGGAAGGTTACACTTAACGCTCCTATCCGCAGGAATGAAGGAACAAACAACCAGGAGTACTGGAGATTCTATGAGATGCTCACGGATTCTGACGAGGTATTCACATCGTCAGATATAGAGAACCTAAAGAGTGCGATCAGAAGCGTTTATAGCGGAAGATTTGAGGTATCAGCTTTAGATAGTAAAAAAGCCGGAACTATAAGCGGAACCAGAACTCTTGAAATAAAGTTCTACGATGACATAACTGAGACAGTATCATTTACATTCAGCACGACCGGTGATATCGGAGACGGAAAAGGTTCAGTTTTATTCAAAAACAGAGCGGCTGTATATAACAAGGATGTCTATGCAAGAACAGCGCAGCAGTCCTTCGAGCCTTTTGTTAGAAAGTATGACGGAAAAAATATTGAGAAAGAGTCCGAGGCCGAATACTACACTGAAGACTGCTACAAGCAGGGAATACTTACCTGGATAATCGAGGCGAATATACCGGCAAATAATGAATTGGGAACACTGTATGTAATTGACACATTGCCTTCAGGTGTCTCCTTAATTGAGAACGGAACATATAGCGGTAAATTCCTGTATGGAGTTGAAGTCTCTGAAAACAACAGCTTCAGCGGAGCCAGCGGATTTGATGGCGGACAGGCAAGCCTTAACGGAGTAAGTTTTTCACAATCCGGTGACTCTGGCAATATAGTGATCAGCTTCGATGGCAAGGCAGCCGGTGGAAAGAAACTATATTTCAGAGTACATGCGAAAATAGCAAATGATTATGACTTTGCATCCGTAGGCACCGCATCCTTTACTAATAACGTTGTGGTTAGCAAGGATGACAGTGGAAGTGAGAAGCTTGGAGAGGCTTCCCAGACACAGAAGGTAACAAAGACAGAGTATGCGATGACCAAGAAGAGTCAGCTTGCATCGGGAAGTATTAATACAATTGAGTATGTTCTTGATGTCAACCCGGGCGCAGCAGATCTTCTTCAGGGTGGCGACACACTTACATTAACTGATGTGCTTGAATCAAAGTGCCTAAAGGATTACACGATCTACCTGGTTCCTGATTCGGCTGTCGCTTATGAAGTGACCACTGATGAAAATGGCGTTGAAACAGAAACACCGCTTTCACAGTCAGAGTACTCATATAGTCTTAGCAGTTATGAATCTGAGGCTTCCTACTATGGAGGAAAAGAGAAAGGTAAGTTTGTATACAGCA
The DNA here is from genome assembly GCF_000424125.1 of Butyrivibrio sp. FC2001. Lineage (NCBI taxonomy): Bacteria > Bacillati > Bacillota > Clostridia > Lachnospirales > Lachnospiraceae > Butyrivibrio > Butyrivibrio sp. FC2001. The sequence continues at coordinate 896,525 of NZ_KE384132.1, read as the reverse complement.
CAATAGTATTCAAGATACCTGATGGAAAGCACCTGAAAATAAAGTACAGATATACCTTTACAGGAGAAACAAATTCCAATGTTGAGCTTTCTAATGACGCGAAGCTTGAGGGAATATCCTTGGAGCACGATTCAGCAAGCAACAGCACAACGGTTACAATTCAGGATGCCGGAGCAAGGGCTAATGTAAGAGGTATTAACCTTTATAAGGTGGATGCTGATAACAGCGGAATAATGCTTCAGGGAGCGATTTTCTCACTCAGCTATTATGATGGTACACAATGGGTAGAGCAGAAAAATGAGAAATCCGCTGATGGAACATATACGACGGACTCCAATGGACTAGTGGCGATAGCACCTCTTGTCTACAACGTTGGATACAAGCTTGTGGAGAAAACGGCGCCTCAGGGCTATGCGAAGGATGAAACACCTATCTGTTTCTACATACCTTCTGCAGATACAGAGAATTACAAGCTTAAGCTGCCTGATAACTTCTTTACAGAGCTTGGAGGAAGTGAGTTTACCGCAGGCCAGCCTGTATATGCTCCCAATAAAAAGAATTCAACTTCATTTACAGTCAAGAAGGATTGGGTAAATGCTGATGATGTTACAAAGCCATCAGCCATTTCAATAAGGATTGGGAGAAGACTTGGAAATGTTGTCAACGGAAAGTCGGATTCCTCAGGGCTTGGAAATTACTACACAGTAAACATTGACAGGAGAAATCCGAATAACCAGATACTTGAATATGTGGGATTCCCGTCTGTAAAGGATGGCTCACAGTTGACATTCACCTTTGCTACACATGGGAATGATCTTACTAAGATCATAATCAATGGTGAAGAGCATACATATGCTGATGAAGTTAATTCGAATTCAATAACCAGGTTGACTAAGACCATTACGATTTCGGGAAATACTACTATACAGATATTGAACGGATGGCAGACCTGTGACAAACCAATGGCCAATGTTTCAGCTTCAGTTGCTTCATCCGATGCAGGGCTTGATACATCAAACAGTACAAAGGGAGCCACCGGAGCTACAGTCGGAGCAGAGGATATCGGTTTTAAAAAAGAAACAACAATAACTGCGGTTGACGACTGGAAGGTTACATTGAACGGACTTGACAGATTCTATAAAGATGATACAACCGGCATTACATACGAGTGGCTATATTATGTTTCTGAGGTTGCAAACCTATATTACACGGCTAGCTATTCCGACAACAATTCGCCTGGAATAACCTCCGGAACAATAACAATTACCAATACAAGAAATGATGTACCGGCATATGCTTTACCTTCTACTGGAGGAAGCGGAAGAATACCTTTCACAATAGGCGGACTTGTTCTTGTAACACTAGCTCTTGTGGGTGAGGAGTATTTCAGGAGGAAACGAAGAAAGCGAAAATAAGATCAGTTTATAAAAATTATAAGGTACATAAACTATCCTGGGAAACTCAGTAAAAATCAGTTTCCCAGGAATAAATAAAAAGTTCAAAAAAGCGCATCTTTTCTATTGATTTTTATTTATGGCTATCATATTATGAGTGTGCTGTAAATAACAAAATATGGTTAAGTGAAGAAATTCAGGGCAAAGCTACCGCAAGGTAGTGACGCAAAGCTAAAGGGTCTGTTCAATGGGGATAGACAGCCAGTTGCTGGTGCGCTTAGTAAAGGAAGCGCATCATTATTATTCTTTCTTTTGATGCAAAGCCTTGTTTGAACTCAAACGGGCTATTTTTTTGCCATAAAACAGGTTCAGCTGCTCTATAAACATAGTACGAGGGGACTATTTTGAAGCATTTATATGTGGGGATGAATTAAGGAGATTCATGGCACGTAAAGAACTTAGGAAATTAAACAGGAAAGAATTACTGCAGATGCTGGTTGAGTTTTCTGAAGAAGCAGAATCCATTAGAGCTCACGAAAAGGAGATGCAGAATCAGTTCGACAGGGAACGTGAACAGCTCCTTCAGCAGATGGCTGATGAGAGAGCAGAGCTTCTTGCAAAATTCGATGAAGAAAAGGCTGAGATGAGAAGCAAGTTCACGCAGCAGAAGGAACAACTGATCGCACAGCATGCAAGGGAGAAGACCGCTTATATGCAGCAGGCTGCTATAGAGAGAGCCAACCTCCTAAACGGCTTCAATGAAGAAAAGGCAGAAATGCGTGAGAAGTTCAATGAGCAGAAAGCCAAGGCAGAAGCTTTGTTCCAGAAGGATATCACGGGACTTAGGGCAAGGCATGAGCGTGAATTTAAGGGCTTCCATGCGAGACTGGAGAGAGAAAGAGATGCTCTTCACGCTGAAGAAGAAAAGAAGCTTATGCAGATCCAGGATGCAGGTACGCTTGCAGAGGCGATACTTTCCATAAACGGATTCTTTGAGGCTGCTCAGAAAGCGGCTATACAGTACGAGGAAACTGTTAAGAGGATAGAGGCTATGCGAATAGCCGAGGCTGAGCGCGGCTTTAAGCCGGAAGAAGAGGGTGAGGCTGAGGAAATGCTCAGAATCAAGGAACTCTCCGGCGGACTTAAGAAGGCAGCAGCCAAGAAGACAACCACCAAAAAGACAACCACCAAAAAGACAACCACCAAAAAGACAACAGCCAAAAAGAAGGCTGAGCCGGAAGAGACTGTTGAAGAAGAGAAGCCTGAAAATACAGTAGAGAACGTTGAAGAAGAGAAGTCTGAAAATACAACCGAGACTGTTGAAGAAAAAAAGCCTGTAAAGAGGACAAGAAAGACTTCAACAGCGAAGAAAACTAAGGAAACTACCACTGAGGAGAAGTCTACTGCAACTAAGAAACGCACAACAAGAAAGACAACCAAGAAGGCCGAAATAGATAGTACTGATACGGATAAAATGGAAACTGCCGCAGAAAGTTAAATGTTACATACATAAGAAACTATTGTTGTCAAGTACGGATTATGAATAGCTTAGTGCATAATTCGTATACATAGAAGTTTATAAAAATTTTATAATTAGTAAGCTACGCTTCGAATGTAATGTTCTTATGCGGTTAAGCACAGACAATTAGAGGGTCTGAAAATTATGGAAGATAAAAAGATTCCATCACAAGAAGCTCCAAATGAACAATTGAATAGACCGTCGCTTGAAGAACTGAGAACAGAGCTAAAACGAGAATACAGAAAGCACGACTACAAGAGAACACTCAGAAATACACTGGTGGTTATCGTGGTTGTGGCCGCTATCTCAGTGCTGGTATCAAGCTTTTTTATCACAGTGCTAAGAGTTACAGGTGACAGTATGACACCTACGCTTGAGACAGGACAGATTGTAATAGCTAATAACTATGCACAATTTGAGACGGGAGAGTTGATCGCGTTTTACTACAACAACAAGGTTCTGGTAAAGCGAGTAGTGGGATCTCCCGGTGACTGGATAAATATCGACGAAGCTGGAAAGGTTTATGTAAACGGCGTTGAGCTGGATGAGCCTTATATATCAGATCCGAGTCAGTATGCAGCCGGCATGGGAGAGGGCGACAAGGTTGAATTTCCGTATCAGGTTCCTGACAAGAGATATTTTGTTTTGGGAGACCACAGATCGGTTTCAATCGACTCCAGATCAACAACTGTAGGATGCGTATCCGCAGAACAGTTGATAGGAGCAGTATTTTTTAGGCTTTACCCTGTAAAAGATTTTGGGGGGATAGAGAGTAAAGCCAGCACCGGTACAGAAAGTATGGATGAACCGGAATTGCAGTAATTCGTTGGGCGGAGAAAAGGTAACAAGGGAAAGAATTGAAATGAGGAAATTGGACAACAATCGTATCGAGGGGTTTGTAAAAAAACACACTCACCTTAAAAGATGGATATCAGTAATGTTGGTTGTGGCTCTTTTAGTTACAACAGCAACAATGTATTCACTTAATAAGTCTGCGAACGCGTTATCAGACGAGGATGCTGAGGATGTTGGAATGGTCCTTAGCGGGAATGATAGCGATGATCTTGCAGCTGAAGGTGGGGATGAAGGAGATACAGACTCTGTACAGGATTCTGGAGATGCAGACAGTACTGATGGTGAAAGCACAGATAATGCTGACACAGATGAGGGGACTTCATCAGATGCTGATGTAAATGAAGATGGTAACTCAGATGTCACATCAGATGAGGATACAGATTCAACAGATAATTCAGAGACTGAATCTACAGATGGAACATCAGAAGGTGAGAATTCTGATGGCACAACAGACCTCGCAGATGCTTCTGATAATCAGACAACTGAAGATGGTGAGAACACAGATGCTCCTAACTCCAGTGAAGGGCTTAAGGACACCAATGATGTAGATCTTACACAGGATGTAGTTCTTACAGTTTCTTATGTGACTGAGGACAATGAGCAGATTGCTGATGAAAAGGAAATAAGTCTTTCCGAGAGCCTTGATTTTGAGACAGAGGCACCCAAGCAGGAGGGCTATGAGTTTAAGCAGGCTTCAATCGATGAAACTGTTATTTCTAAGATCGTAGCCAAGCAGGATGCCAATGGATATAAATATTACGAAGTAAACACAGCTGATGGAACAGCTTTAACTGTTAAAGAGAATAAGACAGTTGTACTTACATATTCACATGAGATTGTGGTTGACGGTGGTGTCAAGCTCACAGCCAAGTATGTGGATAAAGACGGTGCAGAGATAAAGGAAGCAGAAGATTTCGTTATTGCTGAGGAAACTGATCTTAAGCAGGGTGAATCAACAACTCTTGATGGATATTTCTATCTTGGAGCAACATATAACGATCAGAAGATCACAAAGATCACACCTGTCCTTGAGGACAGTTCAGAGGATTCTGAGAAGACAGAAGAAACTGAACAGGCTGAAGGAAGTGAACAGACTGAAGGAACTGAAAATAGAGAAAACAAGGTTGTTGTAAAAGAATATAAAGCTACAGTTACCGACAGTGAAGATATAACAATAAGTGAGGATTCTGATATTGTCTTCACATATGTTAAGGCTACAACAGAGACAAGCTTTAGCTACAGCGATGACAAGGTAATTGTTACAGCTGAGGCTACAGCTGAGGGAGTATTCCCTGAGGGAATTGAACTTAAGGTAACAGAGCTCAATTCACAGACAGAGAACTACAATTACGATGCATACCTGAATGCACTTAATGATAACGCTGATGCAATTGCTAAGGATGCAGGAAAGGATGAATCCTGCCAGTATAGCGAAAGCAATACAATTCTGTATGATATTGCTTTCATGTATGAAGGCAAGGAGATTCAGCCTAAGGAAGGCTTGGTAAACGTAAGTATTCAGTTTAAGGAGAACCAGTTATCTGATAGCCTTTCAGCTTCTCAGGAAGATATTTCTGTAGTTCATATGCCTATTAAAGATGAGGTAAAGGAAGCAAACTCAATCGAAAGCACGGAGGAAGCTAAGGAGATTACTTCTGAGGATATCGAGGTTAAGACACTTACCGAGGCAACTGCTGAGGTTGGTGATGATGAGAAGGTAGAATTCAGCGAGGACAACTTCTCAATATATGCAGTTATTGCATATCAGAACCATACACCCGGAACAGATACATTCAAATCAGTTCTTGGTGATGCTGTAAACTTTGGACTTACAACATACCAGATTTTTGTAAATGAGTCTGAGACAAACTTTGCAGCAAAGGTAGTATATGCTAATGCCCAGACCGGTAATGATATGACAAACAGTGTTGAGCAGACATTTATAGCTGCAAGCATTATCGGTAACTTCAATCTTAAGGGTGAAAAAGCATATTTCATGGTTCCTGAACAGTACAAGAATAATGTAGGTCATGAAAAGGGTGCTGAGTATATTAAGCTCGATACAACCCATACACAGGCAGATCTTGAAAATACTGTTGAAGGAATGATGACATACGTAAGAAATGCTTCAGCAGATCTTGCAACCCGTACTGCTAATGCGTCAATTGTTAAGGATGCTAATCGCAATGAAAGATATTATGTCGACACTACTTCATATGCTGCAGGAACATATTATGTAACTGTTTCTGAGAGCGACCTTGCTAATATCGGTGCAGCAGAGAAGTTAACAATTAAGAAGAATCCTGATCAGACCATTGTATTTAATGTAATGCCCTCAGGCGAAATCAAATTACACAAATTCATGGTTGAAACAAATGGTGAAACAGTTGGATCAGACACACTTGCAGGAAGAAAAGAGGATTCAATTGCAAGAACTATTATATGGAACTTCCCTAATGCCAGCACAGTACGTAGTTCTGATGGCGTAGTAGGTGTTTTCATATCAGGTCAGCAGTATGCTTCATGGGAAAATGATAGTACATCAGCAGGATGGATATCCTTCCCCAGCATTAAAATAACCAGCGAGTTCCACAATACATATGATGAAGTTCAGCAGATAAGTGGAACTGCTCAGTTCCAGACCTATAAGAATGTAGATGGTCAGGCATCAACTGTTAAAGGATTTGGATTTACACTTTATAAAAAGGATTCCAATGGTACAAATGGATGGACAGAAGTAGAAACTGTCAAGAACGATGAAGATCCACACGTAGTTACCTTTAATCCTATAACATTTGGTAATGAAGCTGATAAGAAAAATCGTTCAAATTATCAGTACACAACAATTGGTGAAGGACAGAGTACAGACTTTGTTTATAAGATAGCTGAGACACAGGGTTCAGCTGATGATTCTGCTAAGGCTTATTCAGCTGATAGAACAATTTATTACGCAAAAGTAACGGTTACCTGCCAGAAGCTGAATGAATATACTAACACGATGTACTACCGCGTAAGTGCACCTTCATATTACACAGATGAGAATTGCACTAATGCAGTAAACGGAATTCCAACATTTAATAATACTACTTCAAGAGGAAGTGTCGGATTGATTCTTCATAAGTACCTGAATGGAGGAGATCCGGGCAACAATAAGTTCAAGTTTACTGTAAAAGTTGTAAAGAGCAATGGAAGCGTCGAGACATTGACAGATAGCCTTGAGAACGACGGCTCTACAATACAGTTTACCTTTGATTATAATAACAACTACATTTATGACGGGTGCATATACTTTGCTATCAGTGAGAATGATGTAGCTGATTCTTCAATAACAAAGGATGAGGACTACATTATTGCCAGGGTTGAGAATCCCGGTACCGAGAATCAGAAGGTTGTTTACTTTAAATACAACCACGAGTCTGAGAGTGCATTCATTAAACAGTTAAAGAATAACTATATTACATCAGGCAACACAAATACATTAAGAAATAATGTAACTAAGCATATGGCGAATGCGCTGAGTGATGAGAATACTGCTTTTTACAATACTGGTTCAGGCCTTCTCAGAATCCACAAGATGGTTGTTAACGACTTCGGTTCTGAGTTTGTAAGAAATAAGACTAATGCAGCTTTACTGCAGACTATCAGATTCCGTATCACTAATGTGGATACAGGAAGTTATATCGTCTTTAAGGGATTTGTTGATACAGCAAACAGAGACAGAACTTCAGGTGAGGAAGCAGCTACTGAGTATCCTTCGGGGAATGTATATAAAGTAACTTATAACAACAATGCTCAGTGGACAATTTCAGGACTTCCTGCAGGTACCTACCAGGTAGAAGAGGTTGCAGATGGTTTGACTCTTGGCTATGACTATAGTTCAAATAGCAGTTATGTCATTACAACCAATAACCTTTCAAGAGTTACAAAATATGATGTTACGGTTGACTCTAATAACGGCGTAGATGGTTATGGTACAGGTGGTCAAAACTTAAGAAAAGTATATTCAATTGACTTGAAGAACCATTATGACGTAGCACCTGAAGCCCATGTAGGCGGTGATATTGAGACAGTTCAGGTCTGCAACTATTACAGCATACCTGTTGGCCCGATTACGATTACCAAGAACTTTACTGGTGGTGCATGGGATAGCAGTAAGGCGTTCACATTCAAGATAGAGGCTGCCGGATATAAAGCTTGGGATACTGCTAATAAATCAGTAAAGCTTGAGTCACAGCCGATGCCTGAAAACACGACAATTACAATTGTAGGAGATGGTAATAATACCAGAATTGCTGATTTTGGTTCTGTTCCATTCAGATTTGAAGGTGATTATACATACAGAATAACTGAGGTCGCAGGTGATACCAAGGGTATTAAGTATGACTCTGCTGTATATACTGTAGAGATTCAGGTTCGTAAAAAGTATACACAGTTTAACAAGACCTATAATGGCGATAACATGGCCAACCCGGAGAAGTATTCTAAACATAATCTGCATACTGTACACGAAGATTTCTTCTATCTGGGTGCGGACATCTATTATAGAGATCAGAAGGGTAAGACACTTGCTGTTTGCAGACTGACACTTCCTGAGAATCTGGATACATTTGAAAATGCAAAATACATCTTTAATGCTGAATATATTTCAGGAAAAATTACAGATGTTGTATTTAATAATGTGCTTGCTGGAGAACTGACTATAAGCAAGGTTTGGCTTGATCCGACAGGACAGGACAACTCAAAGGATCGCACTAGTCTGGATGTTTACATTTATCAGAGAATTTCAGGCGGTGAATGGAAGCAATATGGAACAGCATATCAGCTGACAGCAGATAACTCATGGACGCTTACATTAGAAGATATTCCTCTTCTTGATGAGAATGGCAACAAGTATGAATACTGTGTGAAAGAGGATGAAAAGTACTTAAGAGATTATTCTGTTACATACAAATACGGTACTACAGAGTACCATGCACTGAATGGTGATGGAATGCCGAAGTATACTATGTCTGCTGATGCGAATAACAACTATGGAACAGTTACTATCACTAACCAGTATGTATCGGGATATGCGCTTCCTTCCACAGGTGGAACTGGAAAGCTGCCATATGTAATAGTCGGACTGGTAATGCTTCTTATCGGAGCATGTGGAATCTTCTATGTAAAGAGAAGAAAAGAAGAATAATAAGGTTTAAGATGCCTAAGGCATTTTAAAAAGTGCTCATTTGCACGACATAAAGTTACAAAGCAACAAAAAACGTCTAAAACAGACAAGATTCAAACAAAAGGAGAGAGGTTTACATGAAAGGACTCAAGAAATTTTTAACTGGAATCCTTGCTGGTGCTATGGCGATGTCCATTACATTTACAGCAGGAACCGCAATGACAGCTAAGGCTGCAGACATCACTATCAACAGCGCTGCTAATAGTGATGCAAATAAGAAAGAGGCTTCAACAGCACAGACATATACCTGGTATAAGATTTTATCTGCTGATGCTAGCGCGGGTGCTTCACTTAATAGTGAAACTAATGAAGTTGCATCCGGTACAGTTGTTTACTACACTGACACAGAAGATCGTGCTAAGGCACTTAAATCCACAGGGTATTTTGATTACACACTCGCAAGCGATGGAAGATATAATGTGTATGCCACATATGAAGATGCAAATAAGCCTAGTGGAGAGGAACTTGCAGCGGCATTTGATAAAATAAAGGACAACTTTGAATCAGGTACGGTTAATGCGGCAGAAGGTGGAGCAACATCTCTTGGTGTTGATGGTAATGGCTATTATCTTGTTACATCAAGCCTTGGTTCAAAAATGATAGCGCTGACAATTGGAAGTGCAAATGTAAGTATTACAGAGAAGAACACATATCCTACAGTTGATAAGAAACAGGGTGCAACAGCAGGTACTTATGCAGACAATGATTTAACAGTTAAGGTTGGAGATACTGTTTACTATCAGATTGAGGTAGTTATTCCTGCAGCTACATCTAAGGCAATAGAGGTTAGAGATACCATGTCTTCAGGTCTTAGATATAATAACGATGCAGTAGTAACAGGTTATGAAGGAACTCCTGTAAGTGAACTTAAGGGTGCAACTTTCGGATTTAGCTTTGCACCTAATTCCGGACTAGCTGCAACAGCAACTATTACTTTCTCAGCTACAATTACTGCAGATGCAATTCTTGATACAGCAAAGAACAATAAGGTAGACCTTGATTATGATCAGTATCATCAGGAAGATACTGTATACTACCACACTTACAGAGCGGTTGTTTATAAGCACGATAACACAGGTAAGGCTCTCGAAGGTGTTAAGTTTGAATTAAGAGATGCTTCTGGCAACCCTGTCAAGGTCTCTAAAGATACTGCTAACAATTGCTATTATTTGGATGCAAATAGTACGTCTGCTGAACTTGTTACAGATAAAGATGGTTTTATTGTTATAAGAGGTATTACTAATATAGAAAATACTTATAAGGTTTACGAGACAGAGACATTACCTGGCTATAATCTTCCTGCTGATAATGCAAGAACAAATACTTTAGTTCCTGTAGAGGACGACGGAAATGCTTTTACTCCTAGTGCAGATGGTCAGGGAGTAGTTTCTATTGAGAATAATTCTGGTGCAGTTCTTCCTTCAACAGGTGGAATTGGTACAACAATCTTCTACATCATTGGTGGACTTCTTATCGTAGCTGCAGTTGTATTCTTCGTAGTTCGCAGAAAGAACGACGCTGAGTAATTGACTTTTTGGCAAATAATTAGTTTTTTTACAGGTAGAGATTTAAAAAAATATATTTTACTGAAAAATGAATCTTGTTTCTGTAGACAATATATATAGAAACATGCTGGGGTTCTGGGGCGGACTCATCCGTTCGCCTCGGAACACAGATTTTCAGGGAATCAGATTTGGGAAGATAAACGTACTTACATTTAATGGATGGATAGTAGAATGAAGAGTAAGGGATTTGCAAAGCAATTGCCAAACCTCATATTTGCAGCCGTTTTCTTTGTGGGCCTTGGTATTTTTCTGTATCCGTCTGTAAGTAACTATATAAATACCAAGAATCAGAGTAGAACAGTAACAGATTACGAAGACTTAATGTCTACTTTAACTGAGGAAGATTACAATACATATTGGCAAACTGCTCAGGAATATAATGACAAACTTAAAGAGAGAGGAATGAATTTTAACCTCTCAGATGAAGAACTTGCTGAATATCATTCAGTGCTTGATCCCACCGGAACCGGAGTAATGGGACATATTGAGATTGAGAAGCTCGGCGTTGACCTGCCGGTTTATCATGATGTAACAGAATCTGTTTTGCAGGTTGGAATAGGTCATATACCTGGATCATCGCTTCCTGCCGGTACAACCGGTTCACATGCGATTTTATCAGGACACAGAGGACTTCCGTCCGCTAAGCTCTTTTCAGAGCTTGATCAAATGATAGAAGGGGATACATTCCTCTTACATATAATGAATCAGACCTTCGCGTATCAGGTTGATAATATACAGATTGTTCTTCCTGAGGAGACACAGGGACTGACGATTTATCCTGACCAAGACTATGTCACGCTGGTGACGTGTACACCCTATGGCGTTAACACTCACAGAATGCTCGTTAGGGGCAGGCGTGTTGATTATAATGAAGAAACCAGACTTATAGTTCCTGCTGATGCAACTAAGTTTAATAATCTTGTAGTTGCTCCGTTTATTGCAGGACCGATCATATTAGTTCTGTTTATTTGGTTTGTTGCAAGTACATCAGACCGAGGGAAGAAGAAAAAGTCTGCGACAGTAGATGATCTGCGCAGACCATCGAGGTAAGTTTTATGAAGATTTTTGAAAAGGCAAAGAAATGGATTATGGGTGGAGCCATGGCTGGACTTTTATCAGTCTTGCTGATTCCTGCTACAGCCAGTGCCACAACATCAGACAGCTATGCTTCTGGTAAGATTGACATGAGCAAGGATGCTACATTGTCAGTTTACTATTACTTTGACGGCAATGAAGAGCTGCCCGAGTATGGCAAAATGGCTGGAGTAAATGTAAAAGTTTACAAGATGGCTTCAATATCCGAGAACGGAGAATTTACATTGGTAGCTCCGTTTGATCAGTTGGATGCAGAGATTAAGGATATGTATTCCATAGCAGACCAGGATGTCTGGAACGGCATTGTTACCAAGGCAACAATCCTTGTAAATGAGAATGGTGTTCAGCCCAGCTATACAGGAACATCTGATGCCGAAGGCTTTGCAAGACTTGGAACCGTTGATAAGGGACTTTATCTTGGAATCAATGAGCCAGTTGTTATCGATGATATTCAGTACAAATACTGGGATTTCCTTTCAGTAGTTCCTGGTCCTAATAACCTTGAAGAAAATCAGGGTAACGATTGGGACGGAACCTGGTCAAATGCATATTATGATGTAGTTGCTATTCCCAAGAGAGAAGCAATAAAGCTCGAGGGAGATCCTGAAGAGTTTGAGGTATATAAGCAGTGGGTTGATAATGGCTCTGCTGACAGACCTTCATCAATTGATGTAAAGATCTACTGTGATGGATCACTTTTAGAGACAGTTACACTTTCAAGCACAAATAACTGGCAGTACAAGTGGAAATCTGAAAAGGGACATACCTTCTCAGTAGAAGAGGTTATGAACTCAGATAAGTACACACCAAATATTTCAAGGAATGAAAATACATTCATCGTAGTAAATACCAAAAATCCTGAGACACCGGATGAACCTGATGAACCCGACAAGCCGGATAAGCCGAAGAATCCTAAGAATCCCGACAACCCGGATAATCCGGATTCACCCGATACACCGGATAAGCCCGACAAGCCGTCTAATGATTCAGCTTCAGATGATGGCGGAGTACTTGGCGCGATCAGAAAGGTTGCGGAAGAGCTTCCTGCAGTATTGGGTGCAAGAAGACTTCCTCAGACAGGTCAGCTTTGGTGGCCTATTCCGATACTTGCTATTGTTGGAATAATTCTTATATTCCTTGGCTTTAGAAGTGAGAGAAAAAGAAAATAATTATCATATTGTCAGCATAGCTGACGGTGGGGCGACAGGTAGATTAAAGTGAAATAGTGGGGCTTACTTTCATATATATAAAGGTGGGCTTAACATGAAAATAATCACAAAAGGTAGGATAATGATTCTGCTGGGATTCATCTGCATAGGGATTGCCGCAAATATCGTGGTACATAACCAGCAGGAGGATCTGGCAGCAGGAGTGAGCGCAGCAGGACTCCTTGAGGGAGTTGAAGCGCAGATTACCAATACTCCAATAGAGATGAATCCGACAGGGGATATGAAATCCGTTGATGTTAACGGTCAGTCTTTTGTTGGAATAATAACAATACCTGCTATTGATATCAGACTTCCGATCCAGACAGAGTGGTCTTCTACAAATGCGAAGACTTCACCCTGCCGCTATAAGGGATCTGTTTATGAAAATGATCTGATTGTGGCAGGCCACAATTATACGAGGCATTTTGGTAATCTCAAGAACCTTATTGCAGGAGACACCATTATTGTGACCGATATCGATGGACGCCAGTATTATTACGAGGTTACTTACATCGAAGAAATTGGTACCTATGAGGTCGATAAAATGGACGAGGGTGAATGGGACTTTACAGTATTTACCTGTACCATTGGCGGTGCAAGCCGTGTGACAGTACGCTGCGATTTCGTTAAGATGGTTGCTCCCGGATCAGGAGATTCGGTGACCAAGGAAATCGAGAACGCGGTTTCAGGCGATTAAAATAGAAAAATATAATAAAAAAGTTTTACATATGTTCCGGTTTGGGCTTTGGCTCAGGCCGGAATTTTTATTGTGAGAAAATTGTGGTATCATATTAATTGATGCATATAAAGCTTTTAAATTTTTTCTTGAAAGGAAATTTATAATAATGGCACTTGAAAAGTTAGAACCAAAAGAAGTATTTAAATGGTTTGAGGAAATCTGTAATATTCCTCATGGCTCTAAGAATGTAAAGAAGATTAGCAATTTCCTTGTGAAATTCGCAAAGGACAGAGATCTCTATGTGAGACAGGACAAAGCCCTGAACGTGATCATCAAAAAGCCCGGAACTAAGGGCTATGAGGATCATGAGCCTGTTATCCTGCAGGGACACATGGACATGGTGGCTGTATGTGAAAAGGACGCCAAGATCAACATGGAGAAGGATCCTCTTAAGCTGCAGACAGACGGAGAGTATATCTGGGCAGATAAGACCAGCCTTGGTGGCGATGACGGAATTGCTGTAGCTTATGCTCTGGCACTTCTTGACAGCAATAAGATACCGCATCCTCCGCTTGAAGTTATCATTACTACTGACGAAGAGGTTGGTATGGATGGCGCTGTAGCCATTAAGTGTGATGATATCGAGGGTAAGAGACTCATTAATATTGATAATGAGGAAGAGGGTACACTTATAGTAAGCTGCGCCGGTGGTGCACGCTTCCATGGATACCTTCCTATTACCAGAGAAAATAAGAGTGGTATCAAGGTTAAGATTCACGTTAAGGGTCTTTTAGGAGGCCACTCCGGTGAGATGATAGTCAAGGGCAGAGGAAATGCCAATGTTATCATGGGCAGACTCCTTCTTGAGATCACAGATGCCCTTGAGGTTGGTATCATAAGTCTTAACGGTGGCGTTGCTGACAATGCCATTGCTACTGACTGCGAGGCAGAGCTTTTGCTCATGGGACTTGCATCACAGATGCACGGCAACATAAAGGGACCTAATGTATCATTCTTCTCACTCTTTGGAAAGCTTTCTTCAATTGCATATAAGGTTGAAGATGAGCTGAAGAAGGAACTGGGCGTAAAGGATCCCGGACTTTCAATTGTTGTTGAGGAGGTTGTTGATACAAGCCTTCCTCCGGAAGAAACAGATGTGTCCAACATGGCTTCAGTTAACCTTGATTCAAGTGTTGACGCCTTTACAGAGAACCACGAGAAGAGACAGGTTATATCAGGCGTAATTCCCTGTGCTGAGGTTATAGAGCTGGCAAGATGTATCTGTGCTATGCCTTATGGCCCGCAGGCTATGAGCGCTTCTATAGAGGGACTTGTAGAGACATCACTGAACCTTGGAATCTTGAAAATCGTTAACAGTAACATAGGAGCTATCGAAGGAAAAGAGGCTGCAAGCCAGAGCTCAGGCACGGTTGAAGAGGCATTCCTTCTTGATTACTCCGTAAGAAGCTCCATTAAATCTGCTAAGGAAACACTCCTTCGCAAGCTGGAGATCATCATCGAGGGATTTGGCGGTATTCATGAGACTACCGGAGAATATCCCGGATGGGCTTATGCTGAGGAATCACCCCTTAGAGATAAGATGGCAGAGGTATTTAAGAGACTCTATAATAAGGATATAAAAATCGAAGCTATACACGCAGGACTTGAATGTGGACTTTTCTCTGAAAAGATCAAGGACCTTGACTGTGTATCCTTCGGACCTGACATGCAGGATATTCATTCTACAGGAGAGAAGCTTAGTGTTGCTTCTACAAAGAGAACCTGGGAATACTTATGTGAAGTTCTTAAAGAGCTTTGATAAAAAGACAGCTTAAAATATTTAAACAACCCTTCATGAATTTTCATCAAAACCTTGACATTTTGATGAAAATGATAAATGAAGGGTTATTTTTTTGCCTGAAAAGGGATATGCATAAAATGGTGTATTTGTCAAGTACGGAATATGCACAGATCTGTGCATATTCCGTTGAAACGCAGTAATAGAAACGCTTTATAATGGTCTATGTATTTTTGCATTTCCATGCAAAATTATTACATTTAGGAGGGATAAGTATGAAGAAAGGTTTTGTAAGGAAGCTTACAGCCGTACTGGCTATAGCTTTACTTTCATCGACCATTACTTCCGACTATAACAGTCTCGGAGTAAGAGCGGAGGTCGATGAAACACCAGCAATCGAAGCACAGGTTGGGGATTTGCCTGCTGATGAGAAAGCTGAAGACATCGAGAAGAATTTAACAGATTCAGCAGATGTGGCTGATCAGGAAGTAAAGGATGAGGAAAAGGCTGAAGGGGATGTTGAACAGCCTGCAGATCCGACAGAAGATTCAACTGAACAGAAGGACGATACATCAGATGAGCCTGCTGTTGAAGCACCTGCAGCTCCTGCAGAAGAACAGCCTGCAGAGGATGTAAAGGAAGATAAAGCAGCAGAAGATGTTGCTGACAATCTGGATAACACTGATGTTGATAAGGCTGCAGAGCAGAATGACGCCGATAAGGCAGCTGCTCCTGAGGAAGAAGACAGTGCAGATAAGGTAGAAAAGAATGCCGATGCAGCTGTTCCTTCTGATGGAAATGCAGGTGATCCTATGGATACAGAGCCTGAAGTTAGTGATGGCGATGCCAATACACCTGCCGCAGGGGATGCTGCTGAGCCTGAAACTAATGAGATTTCCATAACATATAGCGCAAGTGCTGGTGGAAATGTCTCTATGCTAGGCCGTTGGGTACGTAGTTACACTTTTAAGTTAACGAAACCCGAGGTAGCAACTGCTAATCCTTATAGTGGATATTATTTATATAACTGGACCGACAAGGATGGAAATGTAGTATGTACCACAAAGAATTTTAAGGCTACAGGTGATCTGTTCGTAGACGGTGCAGAATATACAGCAAATTTCCGTAAGATTGATACAAAGGAATTTGCATTCTATATCCTTAAGCCCGGTCAGAAGCTGCTCCAGCCTCAGCCGAAGGATAAGCATAGTGATGAAAAGGTATACTATAGCCCTGATGGCGTTGAATGGCTTGGAACAATCAAGACTCCTCTTGCCAGCTTAGTTGATGATGAAAAGAAGAATAACTATTATTCTTTCTATAATGAAGAGGAGAAAGAATATAAGAACCTTGATGGAACATATTCAACACTTGTAAGAGATAACGTTGATTATGAAAACACACCTTCTTCAACTATTGAATCCATAAATAAATATCTTGCAAAAACATATCCTACAATCGAGAACACAGAAGTACTCACAGAGAAGAACGTGGTTTGGTATGTATACAAGCTTGAGGTTGATGGCTATCACATCGACGGATATGTTTCCGCAAGAGTAACATATAACTCCAATTATCCTGCAGACTGCGATAAGGAAAATGCTTCACCTGTAGTACGCGGAATGAGAGTTAATAACACAAAGTACAGTGTAGAAGATATTAAGTTTGACGCTCCTGAAGGATATTTCTTCGACGGATGGTATATGACACCTGATTGCAAGGGTGAGAGAATTGATGTCGGACACACTTACGATAACATTACATATAATGTAAATCTCTATGCAAAGTGGGTTAAGAGAACTAAGATCAAGATTGCTATCACTCCTGATACAGATGGACAGGGACCTATCACAAGAGTTTATTACAACGGTACAGAGCAGACTGCTAACATGAACGTTCATATCACTACTGTGGTTGAGAAGAATAAGCCTGAAAAGAATGAGTCAGGGGAATCAGATGAAGATGCAAGATCTGGAATTATTCCTCCTCAGACCATCTCAGTTGATATAGGCGCAGAGAACCCTATCGATGTTACTGTAAGCGGACTTAAGGTTACAGGCGGTAGAGGTACTGATGTTGTAGATGAAGAACATCAGAAGATTGATGAAAACGGTGAGCGTTACTATCCTATTATTCTTGATATGAGCGGTGTAACAGCAAATGTTGATGGTGTAGAAGGAAACATTAAAGATTGGTTCTCATTTGAGACTGAGGTAGACCTTAATGGCAATTCTACAACCAAGACAACAGTTGATACAGAGAAAAATGCTGATGGTGATACAGCAGATACTAAGGAAATTGGTCGACTTTACGTTATGCCCAGAAAGGTAGAACTTGTTTCTGCATCTGCCGAGAAGGTTTATGACGGATCACCTCTTACAGCAGAGACCGTTACAGAGAACGGCATCGCTGATCCTGGCAAGGACAATGGCGGATTTGTTGGAACTGATGGAGTAGAGAAATATAGCAATTTCGCATCTCAGACTGAAGTAGGAGAAAGGGAGAATACCTTTGATTATCAGCTGAACAGCACAACAAAGCTTTCAAACTACGAGATCCAGCAGAGATACGGAACACTTAAGGTTACATCATCTACAGAGGGCAATCCTCCGGAAGATCCTAAGGACCCTGAGAATCCGCCTAAGAAGAATAAGAAGAAAAATAACAAGAAGACAGAGTCACCTAAGAAAAACGATGATAACGGTGGCAACAACGATCAGGTAAGCAATAACACACCTAACCCTGAGGCTCCTGCAGTTCTTGGAGCTATGAGACCGCTCAATGGTACAAACGAAGAGCCTGCAGTTCTTGGCGCTGCAAGAAGTGCTAACACTGAGGATACAACCAATACTGCAAGAGTATTTGTACTTATGGGTGCAGCTGCTGCTATAGCTATCCTGCTTATCATCAGCAGAAAGAAAAAGGAAGAATAATAATTCTTTCAATATGAGATTATTAAAGAGCGTCACTTTGGTGGCGCTCTTTTCTTTATAGCGATATAATATAAACAGGAAAAAGTATTTGTTCAGAGGGGAGTGAGTTTTATGCACAGAGAAAGTGGAATTCTTATGCCGGTGTTTTCGCTGGCTTCTAAATTCGGAATCGGATGTTTTTCAAGAGAAGCTTATGAGTTTGTGGACTTTTTGGAGAAGTCCTATCAGGGATACTGGCAGATGCTGCCAATTGGTCCTACAGGCTTTGGCAATTCACCTTATCAGCCTGTTTCTGCATTTGCAGGAAACCCCTACTTCATTTCTCCTGAGAAACTAATAGAAGAGGGACTGCTCACCTGGGATGAGGTAAATGGTGTCGACTTTGGGAACGACATAGAGAAGGTTGATTACGGCAAGATGTATGAGAACCGCACACTTATTCTTAAGAAGGCCTACGTGAGATTTTCTGAACAGGAAAAGACAAAGGAATATAAGACATTCCTTAAGGATAATGAATACTGGCTTGAGGACTATGCACTCTACATTACGATAAAGGCCATGGAAGAAGGAAAATCCTGGCTTGAATGGCCTGAAAGCCTGAGAAAAAGGGAAACAAAGGCTCTTGATAAGGTTAGGAAAGAGCATAAGGAAGATATTGAATTTATCTACTTCGAGCAGTTTAAATTCGAAGAGCAGTGGGAAAAGCTTCATGAATACGCACTGGAGCATAAGGTTAAGATAATAGGAGACCTGCCGTTTTATGTTGCGATGGACAGCAGTGACACCTGGGCTCATCCTGAAGCCTTTCAGATGGATAAGGACTTAAAGCCCAAGGCTGTGGCAGCATGTCCTCCGGATGCCTTTTCACCTACGGGACAGCTCTGGGGCAATCCTGTATACGACTGGGATGCTTTGAAGAAGGATGGATATTCATGGTGGGTAAAGAGAATTCAGAGAAATTACCAGTGGTTTGATGTGATCAGAATCGACCATTTCCATGGTTTTGCAGAATATTATGAGGTTCCCTTCGGAGAGGAGACTGCAGTAAACGGCAAACAGATGAAGGGACCCGGAATGGACCTTTTCAATGCTCTGGAGAAAAAGCTTGGAAAGCTTAACATGATAGCGGAGGATCTTGGAACCACCACAGAGGAAAATATGAAGCTGTTGGAGGATTCAGGGTTCCCCGGAATGAAGGTCTTGCAGTACGGCTTTACAAGCTGGGACAGCATCTATGTAAATCACAGGCATATAAGAAACTGTGTTGTTTACACAGGAACCCATGATAATACGCCGACCTTCGCATGGGTACAGGAGATAAGTGAAGGGGAGAGAACCTTTACAAGAAGATACGTAAATTCCATGAACACCGACTATGGTGCATTTGTGTGGGATATAATAAGAGAAGCATACAGATCTGTAGCTGATCTGTGTATCGTTCCTCTTCAGGATTATCTCTGCAAGGGAAGGGAAGCAAGAATAAACACTCCCGGAACCTCAGAAGGCAACTGGCAGTGGAGATTAACTCCCAACTTTCTGTCTGAGGACCTTGCAAACAGTATAAAACTCATGACAGAAACCTATAGCAGAGTACCGATTGCCAAGGAAGAGCCAAAGAAAGCGACAAAGAAATAAAAAGAGAATGCCTCGTGAAGTGCTGATAGTATCAGGCTTCTCCGAGGCATTTTTTAATTGCTGCTGCAACTTTATCCGGATAATTTGGTACGGGAATTATTACGTCTGCACCGCCTTCTCTTGCGATAGCTATGTGATCGGGATTGGGACAGGCTGCAATGACCTTGATATGTGAGAAGTTGGGTCGCTGCTTGATGTAGGCCAACACCTGATCCGGCGGAATCTTGACTATGGACATATCAAGGATGATGACCTTTAGCTGGTTGCTGTACTGGCTGGCAAGGTTTAGAACTTCATTCCCGCTCTCGGCATAGATGAGGGCATAATCCTTTCTGAGATACTCGTCGGTTTCCTCAATATTGGGATGCATTCTGGATGCGCTCAGCATGATAAGGGGCTTATCGTTGGGGATAAGCTTATCATAGGTGTACCATTCTGAGAAACAGTCCCTGCCACGGATTTTACATTCATAGAGGGCATCGTCAGCCATTGCGAAAATAGATTCAAAGCTTTTTTGGTGCGTATCTATGACAACACCCAGACTGCAGGTGAAGGTCCAGCCACCCTCGACCTTGATCTCTGAAATGCTCTTCTGGATTCTGCGGCATACGGTATCGAGATGGAAGGGAGGAACTACGCCCTTCATTACAACCAGGAATTCATCACCGCCGTTTCTCGCTACGATATCATCAACGCGGAAGTGAGTCTTAAGGATTGAGCCTATATTGGCAAGGACAACGTCTCCGGCTGAATGCCCCAGCTTGTCATTTATCTGCTTGAAATTATCTGCATCGATTGAAATTACAACTGTATTTTCACCAAGAGGTCTGCGTGAAAAGTACTCCTCAACCTCCTTCTTGGCAGCGCCCTTGTTAAGAAGTCCTGTGAGCTTATCGTAGGAGCTTTCCTCTCGAAGATACTGATTTTGCATTGCCTGCGCATTTCTTATGGAGCTTACCATCAGAGATACAAAGATAGCGATTGGAAGGGCTATGATACCTTCTATGAGATCTCTTTTTGCAAACTTATTGCTCTTTATCATGAAAACAGCAAGCCAGTACAGGATACTGAGAGCTGTCTCGGTGAGCAGATAACCTGAGAGTCTGTCTACATAAATTATGGGAAGAAGCATTATCAGCGCAGGAAACCACATGGATTCAGTGTGATTAAAAGCAATTGTCTCCACCAGAATTATCTGAAGTGCAAAGATGGTGTAGTAGGAGATTGCGTACAGATCAGACAGAGTGGAATCGGGGCTGATCTTCTTATGAAGAAAAACAATAAGATGATACAGAATCTGTTCAGGAATAAAGAACAGAGCAATAGATAAGCTGTCTATTGAGCCCTGGACATTCCAGGAAATTGCTATCATTAAAAAATATAGCAGGGGACACACGAAAAATGATACATACAGGTGATTGTTATTATCCTCCTGTATGCTCTGAGAAAACTTGTTAAAATATACAGATTCGTTTATATCCTGAGACTGAAAATGCGCCAGAATAATCCGCACAAGTTTTTTCATTTCGAAACCCTGCTATACATGCATGGAAATAAAAACTACATAGTTCCGTTTTTATTATACTATTATTCAATTATTGTTTTATAAAATTCCGATAAAATATTACTAATAAATTACTAATGTTCAGACGGCATATTTCATGTATTTCAGCGCCATCTTTTTGCTGCATTTGAGTGTGAGATGCGTTCCTTCTTCGGTATATTCCGTTTCAGACACCTCAGCTCTTGAGGTTATGTCATGAAGGGCTGCGCCATCCGAATAGGGGATGATGAACTCGCAGTCTACCTTTTCGCCCTCGAGAGTGCGCTCGATCATGGTTACAAGATCATCGAGACCGATGCCATCCTCAGCTGACATATATATCCTGTCATCCCTTACGTGAGGTATGGTCATGGAGCGGTGCTCGGAGTTCCCAACCACCAGGTCAGCCTTGTTAAATACATAAATGATCGGTATTTTTGATGCTCCGATATCCTGAAGTGTCTTTTCTGTGATCTCGATATGTGTCATGTAATCCGAATCTGAAAAATCGATCACCTCCAAAAGAAGATCAGCATAAACTGCCTCCGAAAGAGTGGAGCGGAATGCCTTAACAAGAGTAGTCGGAAGCTCATCGATAAAGCCTACCGTATCTGATAAAAGGAAGGGTCTGTGACCCGGAAGTTCAATTCTTCGCACTGTGGTATCAAGGGTTGCAAAGAGCATGTCCTTTTGCATAACCTTCTTGTTGTCCTTTTCTTCGATATGACTGGCGTCAATAAAAGAATTGAGGAGAGTGGATTTACCTGCATTGGTATATCCAACAAGGGACACTCTTGGGATATCTGAGTTCATACGCTTTGCACGTTGGGTGTCGCGCTCACGCTCCACGTTTTCAAGCTCTCTTCTGAGCTCTGCACAGCGCTGCTCAATGCGACGTCTGTCCAGCTCCAGCTTTTTCTCACCGGCACCCTTATTGGAGAGTCTTCCGCTGCCTCCGCCCTGACGGCTAAGCTCAGTGCGCATGCCTGCAAGTCTGGGAAGCATGAACTGAAGCTGGGCGTACTCTACCTGCATGCGGGATTCTCTTGTTCTTGCTCTTTTCGCAAATATCTGCAATATGAGCCCGGTTCTGTCGATGACCTCAGTGTCCAGAATCCTCTCAAGGTTCCTTATCTGAATGGGAGAGAGGGTATCACCGAAAATTACTATGTCAGCATCAAGCATACTGATCAGGTTTTTTAGCTCATCAACCTTACCGCTGCCAATGAATGTGGCGTGGTCGGGATGAGGAAGAGTCTGGGTTATTGTCATGGCAGGCTCTAGGTCGCAGGCCTTGGTCAGAGCATTAAGCTCATCAAGGGAGTGGGAAAATGCCCTCTCATCGCGACCTGTATGATTTAACCCCACAAGGATTGCCTTGGGAGTATCGTTATTTTCAATTGTCTCGTAGGTTTCTGAAATACTCATGAATTAGTCCTTTTTATATAGTGATAAGAATCATTATATATGGTTTCTTACTAAAAGATAAGACATTTTAAGCCGATATAAGTAATAGGAATATGGGAAAAAGGAGTGCCTATGAGTTACGATTTATCATCCTCTATAAACAAAATGACAGACCTATACCTTGATAAGCTTGGAAAGGGTGAGCTTTTGCAGCAGGATAGCAAGGTAAAAGAGAAGATGGGCTCTGAGTTTTCAGAGGTTTATGATTCACTGCAGGCCATGAGAACCTTAGATCAGACCATGCGCCAGAGCTATGAGATGAATCACAGGGATGATGATAAAAAAGACCGCATGAAAACATCCCATTCCGCGCTGTCATTTTCGAAGGGGAGCAGTCGCATAATGGATATGCTTACCGAACAGGTAAATAATGACATGGATGAAAAGGTGAAAAAGGCCTTAAATGACGGCCTTAAGAAAATTGATCCCGAACAGCCATAAGAACAAAGCCAAGCTCGTTCTTAGCCTGGAAATCAGAATCTTCCATATGCCAGTTTTGAGGCGGTGTCTTTAAGGCGCCGCTTTCTGTTAGCAGTTCTTCCTTTGTAATGCCTGCTCCATAGATATCATCGTTAGGATTAGCGTGTATCAAAACCGTGTCATCTGTGGACAGAAGAGCATCTGCGAATTTTTTATCTGACAAAAACTTTCCGACATTCGCATTGAAAAGAATTTCCCTGTAACTGTTTTTCCATACGGAATCATCATAATTTTTGATGCTGTCACCAAGTCTCTGGCAGACAGCAGGATCAGACTCGTTCATGATCTTTTTGTAAGAATTGAAATCGTTAAAAAGAAGTGCCTTTTCAGAGGATATGTACTGAATGGCAGTGAGGTACTTACGGCCGTTTATATAAATCGGCTCGCCCTGGTACCAGGGTGACAGCTGACAGAAATCGCTGTTCTTTTCAGCGAGCCAGAAGCAGGTGTAGGTGTGCAAAGTTCCGTTAGCTACTTCATCTATAAGCCAGTCGATATGATACCTGTTGTAAGGCGCACTCTGGAAAATAGGAGGCACCGGTATATCTGTGGGCATTTCTATTTCTGCTTCTTCCTCTTTGGGTTCTGTAGAAGCAGCATCAGTAGATGCGATCACGTCTTCGTTAACAGCTTCCTCAGAAGAAGCATCCTTTGTATCTTCCTCAGCTGCCTTTGAAGTCTTTGCTTTTGACTTTGTCTTTTTAGCAGGCTTTTTCTTTTCTTCAGGCTTTTTAACAACTACATTTTTGACCTCTTCAGAATAAGCATTAAAGCTCAGATCATCTGAGAGTACAAAGCTGATGTCATCAAAGGAGTCCGGATATTCTGCAACAAAAGCAGAGACTGTAGCTATTGCGAGCTTGGCAGCCTTGTCTAAAGGATATCCGTATTCACCTGTGGAAATGGAAGAAAAAGCGATTTTTCTGATGTTATTATCGAGAGCGGTTTGCATGGCGCTGGCGTAGCATGAGCCAAGAAGCTTCTCCTCGCCGGCGGTACCGCCCATCCAGACAGGTCCGACAGAATGAATCACGTATTTACAGGGAAGATCATAACCAAGAGTCAGCTTGGAATCACCTGTTTCACAACCGTTAAGTCTGCGGCACTCGGTCTTGAGCTGAGGACCGGCAGCTCGATGAATCAAGCCGTTAAGACCTCCTCCGCCCAGAAGAGAGTTGTTTGCAGGATTAACTATAGCGTCAAAGCCGGATACCTTAGTTATGTCGCCCTGAATTACGTGAATCATGTCGTCCCCCTTAAATCATGTAATTACTGATAGTTTACTGCTTTGTTGATTGCATCCTGTGCGATAGCATAGTTTACAATACCAAGGCCAAAGATCTGAAGAATGATGAATATGATTGAAGAACTTCCGCTGGGATCGTTCTTGATAGCATCTGTCTTCTCGCCAAGCTTGTAAGCCCAGTACCAGCCGTAGATACCGCAGGTAATAAGTGTAAGAAGGAATGAAACAATACCTGAAGTGTCGTTAGGACGACCGCTAAGCTGATTGGTCTCGTCTGTAAGTACTATGAACCAGTAAATAGAATAGATACCACAGGTTACAAGAGATAAGATGATCGCAACAGCGATATTTCTTCCTGTAATTCCTGCGCCGCCGAAGTAAGGAGCCGGCTGGCCTTGCTGGAAATCATAGCCATTTGAACCATTCTGAGGATTGAAGCCCGCAGGATTTCCTGAAGGATCAAAAGAATTTGCAGGATCAAAGCCTGTAGGATTGGAATTAGGCTGTGAGAAGCCATTGTCCTGGCTCTGAGTCCCTAAGGGTGCACCACAATTGGTACAGAATTTAGTTGAGTCTGAATTTTCAGCCCCACAATTTGGACAAAACATTTTTTATATTCTCCTCTCTATAAATAATTGTACTATCTGATTATAGCACAAAGTAGTATGATACTGATATAAAGCTTACGAAAAATGGATAAATATAAGGGGGAAAATATATGCCGATAGTTGGAGCTTTCATGGTACCACATCCGCCGATAATGCTACCTGAGGTAGGACGCGGAGAGGAGAAGAAGATTGCTGAAGTTACTGCTGCGTATGAAAAGGTTGCTGACAGGATCGCGGAATTAGAACCTGAGACAGTCATTATCTCAAGTCCGCACAGCATAATGTATGCGGACTATTTTCATATATCACCCGGAAACAGCGCGTCAGGTGACATGGGAAAATTCCAGGCAGAGGAAGTAAGTTTTGATGCGGAATATGATGAGGAGCTTGTTGAGGAGATATGCCACATAGCTGAAAATGGTGGTCCTGATGCGGCCAGCTCATCCGGAAAGAAAAGAAAAGGGGAAAAAGGACTTGCCCGTCATGAATTCCCGGCAGGAACCCTGGGGGAGAGGGATCTTTCTCTGGATCACGGAACTCTGATTCCCCTGTACTATATATGCAAAAAATATACAGACTTTAAGCTTATAAGAATCGGCCTCTCAGGCCTTCCTTTAGCACTCCATTATCAGATGGGACAGATCATTCAGGCTGCTGTAAATAATACAGGGAGACGCGTTGTCTTTATTGCCAGCGGTGACCTCTCCCACAAGATGAAGGAGGATGGACCTTATGGCTTTGCACCCGAGGGACCTGAATATGATGAGAGGATAATGGAAGTCTGCGGAAGCGGAGATTTTAAGAAGCTGTTTGAATTTGAGGATAGCTTCTGTGAAAAGGCTGCTGAATGCGGACACAGATCCTTTGTCATGATGGCGGGCGTCCTTGACGGACTATCCGTAAAGGCAAAAAAGCTCGTCCATGCTGCCACCTTTGGCGTGGGCTATGGAATCTGCACCTACGAGGTCGGAGGACCTGATGAGAGCAGACATTTCCTTGATACATGGAGGCAGGAGAAGCTATCTGAGCTTAGAGGAAAGCAGAGAGATGAGGATATCTATGTAAAGCTCGCCAGATTTTCACTTGAAAACTATGTGAGCGGTGGAAAGAGCGTTCACTTAGCTGATCTTAAAGGAACCGAATTCGAAAAGCTCCCGGAGGAGATGACAAGCAAAGCTGCAGGAGCATTTGTATCCATACATAAAAACGGCGCTTTAAGAGGATGTATCGGAACCATTGCGCCTACCCAGAGCTGCGTTGCTGAGGAAATACTTCAGAATGCCATAAGCGCAGGGACAAATGATCCGAGATTCCCCACCATAACCACGGATGAACTTCCCTGGCTTGAGATAAGTGTTGATGTTCTCGCAGAGCCTGAGCCAATATCCTCAACGGATCTTCTTGATGTAAAAAAATACGGAGTCATTGTCACAAGCGGGCGGAAGAGAGGACTACTTCTTCCCAATCTTGATGGCGTTGACAGTGTTAACCAGCAGATCAATATCGCCTGTCAGAAGGCAGGAATACCTGCAGGTGAGGAGATAAGCCTTGAGAGATTTGAGGTGGTAAGACACCTGTAAGGGAATATTGTGATACAATTGGAGGATACTGATAATTTTCGGAGGATATATGAAAGAGAGAGCAGAAAGGCAATCGAATATAGAATTATTGAGGATCCTGGCTACCTGCATGGTCATCGTTCTTCACTACAATGGCCTGGGTAATGGCGGGTTTGCCACGGTTTCTGACGGAAGCCTTAATCAGCTTATTCTGGTTCTCTTTGAAACTATTAGTATCTGCGCTGTTAATGTTTTTGTTATAACAACAGGATATTTTCTGTGTAAAACCAATACCAGGGATTTCTTAAAGCCCCTTGGACTGGTGGCGCAGGTGGCCTTGTTTGCTATCTTATTCTTTGTGCTTGTAAAGCTTACGTTGCCGGATATCACAATTGATCACCTTTTTGAGGGCCTTTTTTCAACAAACTGGTATGTGTATATATTCTTTGCACTGTATCTGATATCACCATTTATAAATGTCATGTGGGACAGGCTTAACCTCAGCGGGAAAAGGATACTCCTTACCTTCTCGATTTTTCTCTTTTCAATATATCCCACATTTATAGATATCATCAGATATTGGTCAGGCAGACAGTTAAACGGAAGCAGCACTATAGGTATCGAGGGCTCACAGGCAGGCTATACCATTGTAAACTTCGTGGTTTTGTACCTGCTTGGTGCAGCCATTCGGGATAATGTGAGTAAGACCAGGGAGAGAAGTAAGCTCATTACTGCCTACTTTATCTGTCTCTGTCTCATTATGGCATGGGCCTATGCTGACGGAATGAGAGCCGGCAAAAATATCTATGATACAGTTGCCTGGAATTATAGCAATCCACTTGTTATTGCTATGGCTGTCATTGTGTTTATACTATTTAAGGATATCAAGATTAAAAACAGTAAGATGATAAATACGTTGGCAGGGGCCTCCTTTACTGTATATATTCTGCATATCAGGTTTCTTGGGCTCTTCAAAATAGAGCAGTTTGCGGCAGGTAATCCGGGACTTATGCTGGTGCATCTGGTAGCAACTGTTATATGTATTTATCTTATATGTACCATATGTTATTTCGTGTACTCGGCGGTTGCAAAACCGGTATCAAATGTTATAGCAAAAAAAATAGGGAACTATAGAAACTTTACGATTTAAAGCATAGAGGACGGATGATTATAAAAAATCGAGTGGTCTCCGCTGCTTATATTGTGGCGGCGACGTCTATTATGGTTACAAATTCAGCATTTGATTTTAAACGACCAAAGGAAATCCTTCCGCTGGAATTATCAGAGCTTGAGGTTTGTGAAGCAATTGTTATTGATGACGAGGAAGATACTAACCTGTTAAAGAAGGCTGATGGATCCGAGGTGGATTACGGCTCTGTTTCGGGCTCTTATTCAGATGGGGATGAACAAAAGGAAAGTGAAGATTT
Organism: Butyrivibrio sp. FC2001; assembly: GCF_000424125.1. Lineage (NCBI taxonomy): Bacteria > Bacillati > Bacillota > Clostridia > Lachnospirales > Lachnospiraceae > Butyrivibrio > Butyrivibrio sp. FC2001. The sequence goes on along the minus strand of NZ_KE384132.1, from coordinate 868,290 downwards.
GCCTTCCTTCTACACCTCTGATCAGGTTAAGGACAAGGATTATATAACGACTGTGAGGAATCAGGGAGATACAGCTCTTTGCTGGGACTTTGCAGCAATAGGAGCGGTGGAGAGTGATCTCCTTCGCCATCATGAAGGACTCAGGGTTGAGGATTTAAACCTCTCTGAGAAGCATGTTGCTTATTACAATATGCATAAGGCTGCCGGTTCTATAAACGGCGACATCGATAAGGATTACAGAGAGTTCGTTTTTGAAAACGATGATAAATTTCTTGGAGAGTATGACACTAGCTATTTATCGGTGGGAGGTGTTACGGATTACTGCCTTTCACTTTTTACAGCCTGGAAGGGACCTGTGACTGACAAGGACACCAATTCCTTTCATGTGATAAAGGGACAGAATGATATTTATACGCAAAATGCAGATGTCCCAACCGGTGCCTATGATGATGCCATATGCCACGTACAGAATGTGTACGAAATTCCAGCCACGGAAAAGAACAGGGATATCATAAAGCACATGATAGTTGAGCACGGAAGTGTGACAGCAAGCGTTAATACTTCGAAATCCTTCTGGACAGGGAAAAAGGTCGCTCTGTACGATTACAAAAAGTACGGAGAGGGCAACTATGCAGATCATGAGATCCTGATAGTCGGATGGAATGATGAATACCCGGCAAAGAATTTCGTGACAAAGCCTGAGGGCGATGGAGCCTTTATTTGCAGAAACAGCTGGGGAGCAAAATCAGGAGCCTCAGGGTACTTTTATCTATCCTATTATGACAGTATTCTTACCAATAATAACGTGGTAGCTTATGACGCTGCCATGCCTGAGGATGACAACTGGTATGATAACAATTATCAGTACGCCGGATTTATCACACACGTTATGGATCCTATGGTGGATCAGAAAAATATGGTCTACATGTATGATAAAAATGACGCGGGATATGGAGTTACCATAACAGCTGTTAATGATGAAAAGCTTGAAGCTGTGGGGTATTTTTCCATGAGCACAGGCACGGAGGATAAGCTTTACATCTATGAGCTTCCGGTAAGAATACCTCCTGATATCGATGCAAAGGAACTGGCTGACACAATAAACCAGCTTGATGAGAGTAATGGTAGAGGAAAAGGCAAAGCCCTGGAATATATCGACCTTGATGAACTAAAAAAGCCAATAATAACAATGAGTTGCAAAGCTGTCACCGGAGGATATCATACGTTTTCTTTGAAACAACCAAATGATATTAAAGCCGGAAAGGACTACCTGATCGTAATAAGACCGGGAGAGAAATCAAAGCTAATCTATGAAAAGGCTATGGATTCGACTACGGCAGCTCATAGGGATGAATGGCAGCACAATCTGGGAGCGATTCATACACTAAACACTGCCAGCGGACACAGCTATCTGCAGGATGTGAGCGGAACTGCCATGATAAAACAGACGGATAAGGACTTCTTTGTAAAGGTATACACAAACAACAAATAGGCAGAAATAAACCCGGGCTTCTAACTATGAAGTCCGGGTAAAATTATCTCATTAATGGGAGGTGGCCATGCGATGGGGAGTCGCATGGCCATGTTGTATGAAAAAAGTTTTTTGGGGTTCAGAAGATGTTGTTCATCTCTGATGAGTATATGTTAGGATAAATATATGGACAAAATATGGCTGGTTTATAAAGTAAAGATATTATGTTTATAAACTAATTGGACAAGTATGAAGATGGAATAAAAATTGACGGATTGCCGTAGCTGCCTGTTTAAAAAGCCCAGTAAACAGGCGGAATTCACTTTGTTAAAGTAATGCCAATCCTTGCAATGTGATTTTGGATGTGCTATATTTTGTGGTAGAAGAAACTTGAAACACAAATTCTGCTAATTGTTTGATTTATAGGAGGTTTGTAGTGGGGAGAGAAGATAAGACACCTGCAGAGATTCGTACCACAGATAAGCTTAAAATCCAGAAGATCCTCGGCGAAGCCGGATATATCGTAGAGATGGGGAACGGAAGCGTACCTACGGTGGTTTGTAAGAGACGAGAGGATATGAGTAAGGATTTGGCTGCTATCCGTAAAATACTTAAGGAACAGCGATACGAGGGAAGCTTCGGTGTTCGCGCTCCGAGGAAGACGGATGAGCTGATTACAAATGAAAATAACGATAGTTCAGATGTAATGGATGAGATGGTACCTGTAGCAGGCTGATGAGATAATTAAAGGAGTTGTTTTTAACAACTCCTTTTTATTGTTGCACAAGACCTTTTTCAATTGTTCCGTGCTTTCTATAGCGCGGCTTACGAATAAGGATTATTCGTCTGCTGACATATCGTGAACCAGTACCTTTGACTGGGACTGAACACGCTTTATTTCGTCCTTCTGTTTTTTGATAGTCATGATGTAGGTCATGAGCTGGCTGTCTATTCCGCGCATCTTACATCCGACGGCATCATAAGTACCTATTTTGAAATTTCTTACCACAATGAGGGTGATCTCGAAGGCCTTGGTATATCCCGCAGGCTTGAAGGTAAGTCTTATCATGTCGCCTTCCTTGGCAGTTGCATTTTTTCCAAGAAGAAGTGACATACCGCGAATTGAAATGTCATATATAATTGCACTGGTAGTGTTTACGTGATTGATAACGGCTTTGCCAAGAGCATTTAAAACGTAGCGCTCAGCCTTTCTCTGATTATCAATCTCGGATATGATCTCTGATCCCTTAAGAAGATAATAGGTATCGCTCCAGTTTTCAAAAGGTATGACAGAATGAAGATGAAAACTGACAGTGAGATTCCTCGGGGGAAGCACCGCTACTGCTGTTGCCTGTGTGGCTGCAGGTATGGGCTTGCCATGGTATTTAAGCGGCTCAACCAAAAGAGCATCCTCCATAACAGAGATGGCTTTTGTCTTTATGTTGACCGGCATATTATCAATTAGTATGCTTACAGTAAGTTCTGTGCCTGATACAAGCTCTGTGATATTCATTGTAACCTCTCTCATAAAACACGGTTTAAGTGTATTTTAATTATGCACAACCTTATAAATTTAAACACAGTAAACTATTTGTGTAAATAGCGTTTACAGCAAAAGTTAAAGCGTGGTGAAAATAAATGCCAAAAAAACCAAAGTTGTATGAAAAAATAATACCGAAATATATTCCAAATTGTATAGTTTTGTTCTTTTTTTCAATTATTGCATTCTTGAGCGGCTCTGTAAAGAAGGACGTTAGAGCGCGGCATTTAGAAGAAAACGAGAGGTTTCTTTCTGAGAATGGGAATAGGCTTTTTTGCTGCGGAGAGCTGATCGAGAATCAGAAGACCTGGGAAGGTGTTGCCTTCGGCAGTCACAAAAAGTCCAACATGAGCTATTCGGGGTGCGAGATAATCGCTACCTATAATGCTCTTAAGTGCCTTGGTGAAAAGGATGTGAAGATTCCCCCTCTCATTAGTTATTTCGAACAAAAGGGGGCTGCACTTAAGGGAGGATTTGGAATTACACCCTCAGCACCTGCTTCATTTTTTAAGAAGAGAGGATATGAGGTAAAAAAAGTAACCACCAGGAAAAAAGCGGTCATCGACAGTCTGGGAGATGAGTTTCATACTTTCATCGTGACCTTTTACTGGAACCATGAAAATATAAGAGACCAGCTTCATACGGTCTGCATATCAAAGGAATCCGACGGATTCTATATTCATAATAATTATTGCAAGTCAAAAGAAGGAGACTTCGTAAGACAGGGAGCTTACAGGACGCTGAGTGATGCTGCATTTGGCGCCGGAGAAAAAACTGTTCCTCTTGTCACCGTTGCCATAAGAAGACCTTCGTCAGACAAATATAACTACTAACCAAACATGTTACATACAAAGACTGGAGGACTATGAAAACTACTAAAGAACAATTTCCTACTAAACTATCACTGGTCCTGTTCTTCCTTAGAGGGAGTAAAGCCTTATTTTTCGCCGGCATATTATTTTCCATGGCTGTCGCTTTTCTGGACATGGTCAATCCAAAGATCATCCAGTATACGGTGGACTACCTGATCGGAGATTCCGAGTCGGTAATGCCCTTTTACATGCAGATGCTTATAAATCTGACAGGCGGAAAGGACTATCTTAAGGGGCACATTTTTGTAATAGCGCTGATCGTTGTGCTGATAGCGCTTGTTTGTGCTGCTTTTCGTTATCTCAACAAGCTGTTTAATTCCATGGCTGCTGAAAAGCTTATATGCAGAATGAGGGATATTCTCTTTGAGCACATCTGCCATCTGCCCTTTTCCTGGCATGGAGAAAACCACACGGGTGATATTATCCAGCGCTGTACTTCTGATGTAGAGACCATAAAGGTTTTTCTTTCAGAGCAGCTGACTGCGCTCTTCAGGATAGTGATAATGATCGGCCTTGGAATATATTTTATGTTCCAGATCGATTTAAAGCTCTCACTTTTATCAGCGGCGTTTATCCCGATAATCGTGCTGTATTCACTGTTTTTTCATAACAAGATCGGCAGTGCCTTCGAGCATGCGGACGTTGAGGAGGGTAAGCTCTCAGCGATTGCCCAGGAGAACCTGACAGGTGTGAGAGTGGTTCGTGCCTTTGGAAGAGAGAAGTTTGAGCGCGAGCGCTTTGAAGCTAAAAACAAAGATTACACCAAGATGTGGATTAATCTTATGAGGCTCCTTGCGGCCTTCTGGACATCCAATGACATGATATCCGGAATGCAGGGAATGACTGTGCTGGTAATGGGATCCATATTCTGCGTAAACGGAAGCATCACAGTTGGTGAGCTTATCGCCTTCGTATCCTACAATGCCATGATCTCGTGGCCGGTACGTGTACTTGGAAGAGTTATCTCTGAAATGAGTAAGGCAGGGGTATCGATCGACAGATTAAGATACATCATGAATTCAGAGGTTGAAAAAGACAAGGAGGGGGCGATAGAGCCGCCTCTTGATAAGGACATTGAGTTTAAGGATGTGAGCTTTTCATATAATAACGGTCAGGCTGAGATATTAAGAGATGTCAGCTTTACTGTAAAAGCGGGAGAGACAGTGGGCGTTCTTGGAGGAACAGGCTCAGGAAAATCGACACTTATGTACCTTCTGGACAGACTTTATAACCTTCCCGAGGATGGCGGAAGCATCACTATAGGCGGCGTTGATATCAGAGACATGAAGATGGACTATCTAAGAGAAAACATCGGTCTTGTGCTGCAGGAGCCCTTCCTTTTCTCAAGAACTCTGTATGAAAATATCGGTATAACCAATAAATCCGCCGGCATGGAGGATATCAGAAAGGCTGCCAGAATGGCATCTCTTGATGAGACAATAAAAAGCTTTGATGACGGCTATGATACCTTTGTCGGAGAGCGCGGAGTTACCTTGTCTGGAGGTCAGAAGCAGAGAACAGCTATCGCCCAGATGCTTGTGTCAGAGCCTCCTATCATGGTCTTTGATGATTCACTTTCAGCGGTGGATACCGAGACCGATGCTAAGATAAGAGCTGCTCTTGATATGCATGTTGGCCGCGCTACAACAATTATCATTTCACATAGAATTACTACACTTATGCATGCAGACCACATAATAGTTCTTAGTCACGGAAAGGTGGCTGAGGAGGGAACTCACGAAGAACTCCTGGAGAAGAGCGGTCTGTATCGCAGAATATATGATATTCAGATTCAGGGAGGAGGAGAAGACATTGCCTAATAGTAAGACATCAAAAGATAAAAAATACGTCAAGCTCCCCTGGTTTGGAATCCCAAGACTTATGCCATTTTTAAAACCCTATCTGCCAAAGATGGCTATGATGATTTTTCTTGGAAGTATGGTAAGTATGGTGGATTCCTTCATTCCGCTTTTTAACAGATATGCACTTAATAACTTTATTGCAAAGGGTACGACCAAGGGGATTGGATACTTTGCTCTTATCTATGCCACTGTGCTTATAGTAAAGCTCGTCATGGACTTTATAAGTGCAAACACCTGCGGAGAGATTGAGATGTCAATTGACAGGGACCTTAGAAACGCTGCATTTAATCATCTGCAGGAGCTGTCCTTTTCATATTTCAATCAGAACAACGTGGGCTATATCCACGCCAGGGTTATGAGTGATACCGGAAAGATCGGTGTGATGTGCGCATGGAGACTTATGGATATAGTCTGGAACGGAAGCTATATCCTGTTCGTGCTGATAGTCATGCTGGCAGTAAACGTAAGGCTTGCTATGTATATACTGATGCTGATACCAATCGCGATCGTGCTTGTTATTTATTTTCAGAGACATCTGATCATATTAAACAGACACATCAGGGAGCTGAACTCAACAATTACCGGTAACTTCAACGAGGGTATAACCGGCGCTAAAGCCATAAAGACTCTCGTTATTGAGGACAGGATACAGAACGACTTCAGGAAGGATACGGAGAACTACAGGAAAAATGCGGTACACGCAACACATTTTTCAGCGATGTTCTCTGCCTCCGTTACAATGCTCTCATCCTGCGCCCTGGCACTTGTGCTCTGGAGAGGCGGAAAGATAACCATGGAGGGAGTTATGGAGATAGGAACCCTTTCAATTTTCCTGTCCTATGCCCTTGGAATTCTTGAGCCTATACAGAATATTATTGTAACAATATCAGACCTAATTGCGGTTCAGGTTAACGTAGAGAGACTTACAAGACTTTTGGGAACAGAATCTGATGTTGCAGATTCACCTGAGGTTATTGAAAAATACGGCGATACCTTTAATCCCAAGAAGGAGAACTGGGAGGAGCTTATCGGGGATGTGGAGTTTAAGGATGTATCCTTCCATTATCCTGATGGAAAAGAGTACGTGCTTGAGCACTTTAACTTAAAGGTCCCTCAGGGCACAAACGTTGCGATAGTTGGTGAGACAGGAGCAGGTAAGTCCACACTTGTTAATCTTGTGTGCAGATTCTTTGAGCCCACAAGCGGAGAGGTTCTGATAGACGGCAGAAACGCCAAGGAGAGATCACAGCTCTGGCTCCACAGCAATATCGGCTATGTGCTGCAGACACCTCACCTGTTTTCAGGAAGCGTAAGGGAGAACCTAAAGTACGGTAATCCCGATGCCACTGATGATAAGATATGGGATGCATTAAAACTGGTTTCAGCAGATAAGATTGTGGAGAGAATGGATAATGGCCTTGACAGTGACGTAGGTGAAGGCGGAGATATGCTCTCAACAGGAGAAAAACAGCTTCTGTCCTTTGCAAGAGCGATCCTTGCTGATCCCAGAATCCTGGTTCTTGATGAGGCGACCTCATCCATTGATACCGTTACTGAAAAAGCGATCCAGGATGCTATTTCCGTAGTGATAAAGGGAAGAACCTCATTTATGATAGCGCACAGATTATCAACTGTAGTTGATGCTGATGTAATCCTTGTTGTAAAGGACGGCAAGATAATCGAGCGCGGAACCCACAAGGAGCTTATGAAAAATGTGGGCGGCTATTATCACCAGCTGTTCTCAAGGCAGTTTGAGGAGATGGAAGCAAAAGCGATATAACATATTGTTTTATACGGCATATTAGAAGCGCAAAATAATATATAAGAATAGCAAGAATGAATAAGCCTTCGTACTTTCTATGTGTGATACTAGGAAAGTACGGAGGTATTTTTATGAGCAGTTTCAGTTTGTATAAAGACGATAAAGCAGCTGCATTCATAATTGAGAATGAGAGCTTTGAAGGAATAAAGATGATAGGGGAGACTGTGGCTTCTGATGTTGAGGCAGTTACAGATGTTTGCCCGGAAATAGTAAGTAGTGTAGGCACTCTGGAGAGCAGCTTAAATAAAGGTGCCATATCAGACAATAGCCTTGTGCTTATGGCTACCATAGGGAAAAGCCCTCTCCTTGACAGACTTGAAAAAGAGGGAAAGCTTGGCCTTTCTGATATCAGAGATAAGCGAGAGGTGTATAAGATTACTGTAATAGAAGCGCCCTTTGAGGATAGCCAAAATGTGAAGGAGCTTCTCGTGATCGCAGGAAGTGATAAGAGGGGAACTATCTACGGTATGTTCCACTTATCTAAGATGTGCGGAGTATCACCTCTTATCTATTTTGGAGATGTAGCTCCTGTTAAGAAGAACGAGATAGCCCTTGATTTTGATAAGGAGATAGTTTCAAAGGAGCCTTCAGTTAAGTACCGCGGATTTTTCATAAATGATGAGTGGCCGGCATTTGGCGGCTGGGCTACAGAGAAGTTCGGGGATGTTAATGCTAAAGCCTATGAGAAGATATTTGAGCTTCTTCTCAGGCTTAAGGGTAATTACATGTGGCCTGCCATGTGGAACTCCTCATTTTCAGAGGATGGACCGGGACTTTTAAATGCAGAGCTTGCTGATAAGATGGGCGTAATAATGGGAACATCTCACCATGAGCCTCTTTGCAGAGCAGGTGTTGAATGGCAGAGACAGTATAAGAAATACAGTGATGATAACGCCTGGAGCTTTTTATCCAATACAGAAGGAATTACAAGGTTCTGGGAGGATGGCGTAAAGCGCAATAAGGATTTTGAAAATGTGATCACTATAGGTATGAGAGGTGAAGCTGATTCAAAGCTCATGCCCGAGGATGCAACTCTTAAGGATAATATAGATGTCATTAAGAAGGCCATAACTGTTCAGGACGAGCTTATCAAAAAGAATGTAAATGAGGATATTCAGAAGGTTCCGAGAATGCTGGCGATCTACAAGGAGGTCGAGGACTATTACTTTGGAGATGAGACAGCTGAGGGTCTTAAGGACTGGGATGAGCTGAAGGATGTCATCTTTTTACTTAGTGATGATAACCACGGACATGTAAGGGCTCTTCCTACAGATGATACCAGAAATCATCCGGGCGGCTTTGGAATGTATTACCACTTTGACTATCACGGCGCTCCTGTCAGCTATGAGTGGGTTAACTGCAACAGACTTACCAAAACCTGGGAGCAGATGAGTCTTGCTTATGAGTCAGGAGTAAGGCAGATGTGGATTGTGAATGTGGGCGATCTTAAGATGAACGAGTATCCACTTTCATTTTTCATGGACCTTGCCTATGACTATGAAAAGTATGGGGAGAAAAACATCAACAAAATAGAGGAGTATGTCCGCGGCTGGATCGATGTGCAGTTTGCAGGAGCAAGTGCAGAGCAGAAAAACGATATCACCAAGGTTATTGAGGGCTATACGAGATTCAACGCCCAGAGAACTCCCGAGACCATGAATGAGGATGTCTATAATCCTGTGAACGGTCTTGAGGGCGACAGGGTACATGCTGATGCAAAGGATATACTTGATACTGCTGACAAGCTTAATGCGGAGCTTAAGGACGAGGCACTTATGGCTTTCCACAGCATTATCTATTATCCGGCAGCAGCCAGTCTTAATAACGTTCTTATGTGCGTTGAAGCAGGCATGAATAAGGAACTGGCAAAGAGGGGCTGCGTGTATGCAAATTACTACGCTGAGTCAGTAAGGAAGAGGATAAACGAAGATAAGAGATACGTGGAGGAATTCCACACATTTAATAACGGCAAATGGAATCACATGATGAGCTCAGCTCATACAGGCTTTAGAACCTGGGATGCCTATAACTGGACATATCCGTCTGTATCCGTTGTGACTCCTCTTCATGAGCCCAAGGTTGCTGTATCATTTAGAGGTGAGAAGTACGTTTATCTTGGAGACCACTGGCAGGGATATCCTGCTCCCAGGAGCTTTGGCTTTACGAGACCTGAGACAAAAGAGGTTCTTCTTGATCTTGATAGCAGAGGAGATGTCAGCTACTCATACGAGATAGAAAATGAAAATGACTGGCTTATCTGTGCTGAGAAGGAGGGCAGAGTTGAAGTAAGCGATGGAAGAAATGCTGCGGTTATCTATGACAGCGATAAGCCCGGAAGAAAGACAGTGCGCTTTACTATAGACAGAGCTCTCATATCAGGAAAAACTACAGCCAAGGTAAGGGTTAACGTTAAGTTTGATAACGGCGCTACTACATACTGCGACCTTATCTTTGAAGCTGATAATGTAGTAGTTCCTGATGGATATACAAGCGATAACATTGCAATGGAAAACTGCGGAATCATATCAGTGAAGGCTGAGAATTTTAGTGAGAAGAAAGCAGCAGGCGGCGCAGAATTTAAGGCTGTAGACTTCCTTGGAAAAAGTGGAAAGCCGGCCATAAAGGTATTCCCTTCAGTAGCTGATTTTAGTGAGGATGAGATTCTTAAAGGAGAAGTACCCTTCGTTAAATACAATATCTTTGCGGAAAGTGATGGTACCTACAATCTGGATTTCCATCTTACTATGACTAATCCCATAGTAAAGGGCGGAAGACTTAAGTTTGGATATGCCGTAAATGATGGAAGGATAAGCACAGAGCACGGCGTTGGTGAAGGCTACTTTACGGATTTTCCCTGCAGGGAGTGGTGCGAATCTGTTCTTGCCCATGAGCACGTCTCTTCAGTGAAAGCGTACCTTCACATGGGTATTAATACAGTGACCATCTATGCGGGCGATGCAGGAGCTGTATTTGATAAGCTGGTACTTTACAGAGAGGATGTTACACTTCCCGAGACCTATCTGTGATGAGCCTATAATCGCAATAATAAAGCGCGTTTCTTGATATATAGGTGTTGACATAAGTCAGCACCTATAATAATATTCTAGGTGTACTAGATATGATAGTACACTACAAACAGGAGGGATATTATGCTGATCGAAATTGACTTCAGAGACAAGCGGCCCCTATATGAACAAATATCAGGGAAACTGGAAGAACTAATACTGTGCGGCGTAATAGGCGCGGATGAGGCGCTTCCTTCGGTTAGATCTCTTGCTATGGATCTATCAATTAATCCCAACACCATTCAGAAGGCGTATGATGCGCTGGAGCAGAAGGGCTTTTGCTATTCGGTAGCAGGCCGTGGAAGATTTGCGGCAGCAGCTGATGAAGTACTTCCTGCAAGGAAGCAGGAAATTCTGGATGAGCTCGGGAAGGTTGTTGATAAAGCAATCAAAGTGGGGATTACCGAGAAGGATATCGGGAAATACGTTCACGAGAAATACCAATAAGCCACAGTAGGAAGAAAAGTTTAGGAGGAAGAGTATGATTAAGGCAACCAATCTTTCTAAAAGATTTGATGATATACAGGCGATTGCCGGTGTTGACCTTACGATAGAGGACGGACAGGTCTTTGGCCTCGTTGGAACGAACGGCGCCGGTAAGAGCACATTCTTGCGAATGGCAGCAGGCATCCTGCAGCCTGATAGAGGAACAGTTACCATTGATGGGAGACCTGTGTATGAGAACCCTGCAGTGAAAAGGGAGATATTCTACATCTCAGATGATACTGCGTTCTTTTCAAACACCACACCCCAGGAGATGGCGACCTTCTATAATCGCGTCTATGACAGCTTCAACATGGAGCGCTTCAACTATCTCATGAATAATTTTGGCCTTGATAGAAAGAGAAAGATCAAGACCTTTTCAAAGGGAATGAAAAAGCAGCTGTCTATTATTCTGGGCATATCGGCCAATACCAGATATCTGTACTGCGATGAGACCTTCGATGGCCTTGATCCTGTTATGAGACAGGCAGTTAAGAGTCTTTTCATAGGAGATATGGCTTCAAGAAAATTCACTCCCGTCATAGCATCCCATAACCTCAGAGAGCTTGAGGATATATGCGATACGGTCGGGCTCCTTCACAAGGGAGGTATCCTCCTGTCCAAGAACCTCGATGACGCAAAGACTGATATACATAAGCTGCAGTGCGTATTCAGGGATGAGGAGAGCAGAAAGAGAATTGAGGAGCAGCTCACGGTTCTCACATCCGAGAGCAGAGGAAAGCTTATTACAATGACCATCCGTGGTCAGGAGGAGGATATTAGTGATGCACTTAGGGCAGAGAATCCTATTTTCATGGAAATCCTGCCGCTGTCTCTGGAGGAGATATTTATAAGTGAAACGGGGGTACAGGGATATGACATTAAAAAGATTATTTGTTAATTTACTGAAGGAAAATTCTAAAAGACGCCTCTGGACTATAGCGATGTCGATCACTGCCAATTTCTTTGCTCAGATCGTATACGCAATTTTGATGTTTGGCCGCTATAGTGAAAGACTTGCAACTGACCGCACTACTCTGGACGATATAAGGATACATTTTTACAACAATGTAGGTGGTATGGGAAATGTCATGGTTATTGGCATAACCTTTATACTTCCGGTCATCCTCGCTCTTCAGGGATATTATTATCTTCTGGATTCAAAGCAGACTGACCTGTACTACTCGCTACCTATTAAGAGGGAAAAGCTTTTTGATATAAATAACCTCTGCGGAATACTTGTATTTGCCATACCGTATCTGGTATTTAACATAATTACAGTGATTATGGGACTTGCAAGGGGATATGCTACCTTTGATACGATCCTCTTATATCCTTTAAACGCGCTGGTTATTCTTTTGTCATTCATTATGCTGTATGAAATCTGCACACTGGCAGTGGTTCTTACAGGGCACATAGTAGTAGCAGTACTCGGCTGTGGAGTGTTTTACCTCCTTGGGTCTTTCGCCTATTCAATTTTTTCATTCCTTATGGCTACGTTTTTTACAAGCTATTGGAATGAGGTTTCGGATTATAATATAGGCTATACAGGCTCACCTATGGGGCTTGCAGGTGAGGCAATAGCCAGATTACACGGAGATGTAAACAGTGAGATAGCCTTCTATACTTTTTATGCGGCGCCTGCAATTTTAAAGATGCTCGTAATAGCAATACTTTCATTTGTCGTTTCAAGGATTCTTGTGAAAAGAAGACCTGCAGAGGCAGCAGGTAAGGCTATGGCATTTAGTATAACAAGACCCGTAATTAAGGTTGCTATTGCATGTGTTGCAGGCCTGGGTGCCGGACTTGTTATGTATTATATCGGGGACATTCACAGTGTTCCGATGTTTATATTTGGAATTATCTGCGGAGTTTTAGTGGTTCACGCTGTGATCGAGACCATTTATGAATTTGATTTCAAGGCGTGCCTGAGTCATTATGCATCTTTGATAGTAAGCGCTGTTATTTCACTTATTGTTTTTGCAGTATTCTTCTTTGATATTTTTGGATATGAGAGCTGGCAGCCTATGCCTGCAAGGGTAGCAAGTGTTGCAATCGGCGATGACGTTACCTATTCAGGAATCATGGCTCCGTATAGTAAGACCAGGGATGTGGTCAGTGCAGATTTTTACTATGGTTCTACTGCCAATGGAATGGAATACGCTCTTTACAATATGAAGCTTACAGATATTGATAAGGCTGAAAAGCTTACAAGACTTGGTGCGATAAATGCCAAGGAGTTCCATAAGGATGCTTTTTCAGGTGGCCAGGGAATTTATGGTCATACATATCGTGAAGATGACGAGAATACCTGTTACCGCCAGTTCCAGGTACAGTGGAATTTAAAGAATGGAAAAACAGTCAGAAGAATATATGAACTGGATATAAATAACGAAGAAGTACTTTCAGCGTTTAAGGATATTTATAATACTGATGAATTCAGAAAGGGCAAATTCCCCGTATATGGTATTGCAAGAGGCGAGATAAACAGCCTTGAGGGTCAGACTCTGACAGGGGAAGTAAGAAAGAAGCTTACTGATGATGAGATGGATGAGTTCCTGAAAATCTATTCAGAGGAGCTTTCCGGTCAGTCCTTTGATGATCTTGCTACCCAGATTCCCAACATTACTCTGTATGGTGTCATGGATGCAGGAAAACAGGCTTATTATTCTCAGAAGTACAATTTCTATATTTTTGATTCCTTCACAAGGACTAATGAGTTCCTTAAGGCTCATGAAATACCGACTTCCTGGTGGAATGGCGATAAGGATGTGAATAGTATCAAGGTAGAAATTGAAAGATGGGATGATGTAAATAAGCAGGAGATATATTCAAATTGGGAAAGCAGTGACAGTTCAGAAATTGATACTGTACTAAAAAATATCATTCCTACTGATAACTACAATGTTACAGGAATGAATTCCGATGTCTATGATGAAGATGATGATGCCACAACTGTTCAGATTACATTCAATACATCCGCAGGAACCTACTCTGATTATCTTGTTATTCTTAACAAGGATGAGCTTCCTGACGAGCTTAAGAAAAAATGCTTTGTAGGTGATGATGCCGCCCTATATCGTGAAAGCAAAAGCGGCTGGGTAAAATGTGTTAATAACGGCTGATAAGCAATAAGAATATCTCTCATATTGAGGTGAAAAAACACCTCGATATGAGAGGTTTCTTTATTATATTAAAAAAGTCTAAACTTTGGTAATATTCCGTAAAATCAATACTTTTTACCGATAATTCAGTTACAATAAAATTGTTATGGATGACTTAAATATTTATGTTATTAACAAAATAGACGAAGCTGTTGAACAAGGTTGGATAGAAGTATTTTTCCAGCCTGTTATTCGTGCCATAACAAATGAACTATGCGGCATGGAGGCACTGGCTCGGTGGAATGACCCCCACTGGGGGATGCTTGCGCCCTATAAGTTTGTAAAGCCTCTTGAGGATAATGACCTCATATATAAGCTTGACTGCTACATTGTTAAGGCAGTATGCAGAACTCTTGATGATTTATTGAAAAAAGGTAAGCCTGTAATACCTGTTTCGATTAATTTTTCACGCCTTGATTTCCTCAAATGCGACATGTTCGGCCTGGTCGAAGCAGAGGTCGCCAAATATGATATTCCCAGAGATTATATACATATAGAGATTACAGAGAGCATCTTTGTTTCGGACGAAGGCTTCTTAAATGATGTCATTGATAAGTTCAGAAGCAGAGGCTATGAGATATGGATGGACGACTTTGGAAGTGGCTATTCATCCCTTAATCTTTTGAAGGATTATGATTTCGATATGCTAAAGCTCGATATGAACTTCCTGACATCCTTTACAGATAAGTCCAAGGCCATCATGCGCTCTACCATAAATATGGCCAAGGAAATCGGAATAAAGACACTGGCTGAAGGCGTGGAGACCGAGGAACAGCTTGAGTTTTTAAAGAGCATAGGCTGCGAAAGAATACAGGGCTTCTATTTTGGAAGACCTGAACGTATTGACGATATGCTTGAACACATGGCTGAGAAGGGCATAAAAACTGAGGAGAGGCAGTGGCGTCATTTTTATGATGTTGCAGGCTTCCACGTAAAGGATGTGGATGTTCCGCTTGAGATCATTGAAGATGATGGAAAGGAATTCCATACACTTTTCATGAATAGGGCCTATATGGAGCAGATTCTTCATATATATGATATTGACTATGCAGAGATTGACAGGCGAATTTATCACACGGGATCTCCGCTTATTGAAAAGTACAGGGAATTCGCAAATATTATAGAGGCAAGCTCTAATATTGAGACCTTCTATTATACAGATAACGGTAATTACTTAAGATTCAGAGCTAAATGTCTTGCAGAACATGATGGACACTATATTATCAAGGGCTCCATCATTAACATATCAATGGATCAGAACAGCAATCAGAGGGATATGCTTGATGGCAAGCTAAGGGTGCTTAACCTTCTCTTTGATGTGGTTGATCTTATTAATCTGGGAGATAACGTAATTCTTCCGCTTCTTGGCAGATTTAAATATATTACCAATGAGTCTTATGTTTATTCGGACCTTAGGAATGCTGTAAAAATAATTGCCAGAGAGAGTATATATCCTCCTGAGGGAATGGATTTCCAGAAGTTTATGGAACTCGACAGCCTTGAGGAGAGGATTGAAAAAAGTAATAAGGGCTACATAGAAAAGATGTTCAGAATAAAGCAGCCCAATGGCTCCTATAAGCGCAAGAATATTATAGTTATGATGGTTCCGGGAACCGGTGGAAACGAATATCTTTTATGCTGGAAATCTGTGCCGGATGAGATTGCAAGAGTGCTTGACGGACTCACTGCATCTGCACGTTCTCTTGTTGATAAATATCTGCTTGATAGCGGCGCTATCACCTACACAGAGCTATGGGAGAACATGATATGGGATTCCTCAATAAAGTTCTTCTGGAAGGACAAGAGTAGAAGATTCCTGGGTGCCAGCCAGTCATTCCTCGATTTTTATGGCTTTAAATCTCTGGATGAGATACTGGGGAAAACAGACGAGGACATGGGATGGCATGTGAATGAGGATCCTTACAAAAATGATGAGTACCGCGTCCTTGAGAACGGTGAACGTATTATAGATGCATCCGGACAGTGTATTGTAAACGGTGTAATACACGATATAAGATGCCAGAAGATGCCAATTTACAGGAATGGTGAGATTGTAGGACTTGTAGGATTTTTCGAGGATAAGGACGAGGAGCTCTACAGGCTTGAAAATATCGCTATTCCAAATAACATAGATGAAGTCACAAAGATGATGAATGCAAGGGCTGTGATGATCTGTCTCCTTGACTATGCAGGAGAATTTATTGATAAGGGCAGAAACTACGGAGTGATAATTATCCGTAATGAAAAATATGCAAGAATTCTTGAAACCTATGGGAAGAAGATCTGCGATAAGTTCCTTGTAGCCATGAGTAAAAAGATCACTTCAGTTACAAGCCAGACCTGTGCTGTTGGAAGACTAAAGGAGAGCTATTTTGTAATCCTTACATTTGTAAAGACCAATGATGCATTAAGCTATCTTGCAAAGTCCATTATGGAAGCGGTAGAAGAGATAACCGAGGTGGAAGGCTATAGTGTGACTGTAAGAGCAAGGATAGCCTGTGCCCTCAGGACTGATGAAGGTATGACAGATGAGAATATTTTCCAGACAGTTCTCGCTGAGGTGGAGAAATAAAAAGAGTTGTCTAATACTTCCAACTGGATGACTGTAATTTTATGAAAAATCATATAATAAATTGTATTTACAAATAATTGCGAAAATGTTATTGTATTAATTAACTATAAGTTATTCTGTCCTGAGTGGCAGATGTTTTAGGAAGGATCCTAGGCATGACATCAATCTGCAGGTGGCATGCCCAGCAGCTTATTAATGGTGGGGACCGGAGAGGAGCTGCGGCGCGAAAATGGATTTATCCTTATTCATGGAGGAAGAAAGGAGCGCACATATGATAGGAGGCATAGGAAGTAACAGTTACCGCAATGATTATTCCTATGGCAAGATCGCCAGTGGAAACAAGCTCCCGAGAGCAGCCGACGGTGCAGCTGAACTTGCAATCAGTCAGAAGCTTGAAAAGGAGCAGAGAACAGACAATGTTCAGGTAAGAAATGGCAGAGACAATATTGGGCAGATGAACATTAAGGATGGTGTCCTTGATGGAGTTACTGATTATCTGCAGAGCATGCGTGAGAATGCACTTTATGCCAAGAACGGTACATTGTCTGATGGTGAAAGAGGAGATATTGCCAATGCTAATTCACAGCTTATGAAGGGCATTGGACAGGAGCTTAGCTCCTCACAGATGAAGTCGTTGGGGCTTGATAATCTGGATGTCAACGACGTAGATTCAATTGATAATGCACTTAAGAGCGTTAGTGATGCCAGAGGCGGAGTTGGTGCAGTAACCAATGGTCTTGAGCATAATGTAAGCTATAATTCTATAGCAAGAGAGAATCTCTTAAGCGCACAGAGCAGTATTGCAGAGACTGATGTTGCACAGGAGATTACGGAGCTTAAGAAGAATCAGACACTGGACGCTTATCGTCTGCAGATGCAGAAGAAGCAGCAGGAGGATGAAGCCCAAAAGAACAACATGAACATCATGCTTTAAGGCTTTAGTCCCGGAAAATTGTCTGAGGAAACAACTTCATATTGATCTGTTATAAACAGAAGATATGTATCAGGGATGGACTCTATGAGCTCCATCCCTTTTTCTTGGCCAAGACAGTAGCAGATGGTGGAAAGAGCATCTCCGTCAGCAGAGGAATCAGAAACTATTGTGGCGCTGTAAAGGTTGTTCTCCACGGGCATTCCTGTTCTGGAATCAAGAAGGTGATGATAGATATTGCCGTCCTTCTCGAAGAATCTGTCATAGATACCGGAGGTGACAACGGATTTATCCTCAAGAGAGAGGGTTACCATTGTTTCGTTTGCTTCTCCAAAGGGCTTTTGAACTCCGGTTGTATAGGAGATAGAAGCCCCTGTGCCGGAGGGCTTTGAACCTATTAAAAGTACATTTCCTCCAAGGTTTATTATTCCGCTGGTAGCACCGCGCTCTATATAAAGCTCCTTTAATCTGTCAGCAATGTAGCCCTTTGCTATTCCGCCAAGGTCAAGACGGGCATCCTTATCAAGAAGCTGCACTTTGTACCTGCCATCTTCACTTGAGAGCACTACATTTTTGTAGTCGACATGAGAGAGTGCTTCAGACATTGAGCTGTCATCCGGAACAGCCATGTCCGTGTCAGCATGAAAATTCCAAAGGTCAGTTACTGTGCCGATAGTTGGGTCAAAGGCACCATCAGAGAGCTCTGCATAGTACAGAGCTTTTTCTATTAGGTCATAGGTTTCCTTATCAACCTCGACAGGATCACCCTCTGCATGGTTGATGCTCCAAATATCGCCGCCCTCCTTGGTGGTAGAGAAGAGGAAGTCGTATCTGGTGCATGCAGCCGAGCATTCATCTATAAATTCTTCGCATTTTTTCTGCGCATCCTTACTTCTTGTGAAAAATGAGGAATCCTCTGAAATAAAATCCTTTTCATAGATGGTAAAGGTTACGACGGTATCAAAAAAGAACCCCACCTTTTCGTATGAAGTATCATTTGCGGGGGCAGAGCAGCCGCAAAGTATAGAAAAAAGGAGAAAAATAAGCGCCATCTTCATCCGGCGATTTATGCCGGGATTATTATATTGTGCCTTCCCACAGTGGGGGAAGGTGGCGCGAAGCGCCGGATGAGGGCAATAGTTACGCATCCTTCTTTATGTTATCTCCCGTAAGTTTTATTATTTTTGGCGATATACGGATCTTTGTATAAATTTCCGCATACTCCGAAGCAGTCAGATCTTCTATATAATTAAGCATATAGTTTCTGTCTATGCCGTTTTTCTTAAGAACATCAGCAGCCTTGTTATAGGCAATGGCAGCTTCGTTTTCAGTATTGTATTTTCCCACAACAAAATCGCCATTTACATGAATGACGGCTTTGTACTTCTGGAAGCCTCGCTCAGCGTACTGACGTACACCGTGGTAGCGGTTTAGTACCTCGATATTTTCATAGCGAAGGTCATTGGAATTGCCGTTGGCAAAGCGGTAGTCTCTGCCTTCAACAGCATAGCTTCTTATTCCGTATCTGCTGAGGATACTTATCTGTGAACCATAGTCAGCCACAAAAAGATGTGAGCCACGCTTCATTATTTTATGAGATGAATAATAAAACAGATCATCGATATCGAAAATCAGCGTGTGATGTGGTGACAGATAATAGAAGAAATACTTTTTTTCCAGGTAAATCGGAGTTGGTATGTACAGGCCCTTGTCTCTGAAATTAACTAAAACCACACACTTTTCGAATGGCAGAGACTGCCCCTTCCTGTATGAGGATAATTCATAGGAATTATCAGTCAGAATTTTTTGCGCTTGAGAATAAGCCCTTCCCGCTGCCTTCGCATCGGAAAAGGAACCAAGTGCTATGTGCTTACCCCTGAATGTTATTGACGCCCTAAAGGACTTTGTTCCGTCCTTCAAACAAGTTTCATACACCCCCGTAACTTTACCAGTCATTTTAAGTTTACCCCCATAAGCTTAAAGCCAGCAGTCACTAAAGCATCATATGTAAAATTGTATTTATATTCATTTTTGTGGTATACTTTTTATTCAAAGTATTAAAGTTATTTTCATAAGAAAAATTTCTAAGACTCATAAGTGTAGAGTCATCTTTTATTACTTTTATTTTATCATATCTAAAACAAAGACAGAACAAGAAAATGGAGGAGCCTAGCAACATGAACGTTATGTATTCGAGTACCAGAGGAGATAAGCAAAAGGTAACTGCATCACAGGCAATACTGCAGGGACTTGCGTCAGACGGAGGACTTTTTGTTCCGGACAGCTTCCCTAAGCTTGACAAGACTTTTGCAGAGCTTAAGGAGATGGATTATCGCGAGACAGCTTATCAGGTTATGAAGCTTTTGTTTACTGATTTTACCGAGGAAGAGCTTCGTTATTGTATTGATCATGCCTATGACTCCAAGTTTGATACTGAGGAGATGGCTCCCATGACAGAGGCAGACGGTGCCTTCTACTTAGAGCTTTACCACGGAAAGACAATCGCTTTTAAGGATATGGCTCTTTCAATTCTTCCTTATCTTATGACAACAGCTGCCAAGAAGAATCAGATCAAGAACGAGATTGTTATTCTTACAGCTACCAGCGGTGACACAGGTAAGGCAGCACTTGCAGGCTTTGCAGATGTTCCGGGCACAAGAATCATCGTATTCTACCCCAAGGATGGCGTATCACCTATCCAGAAGCAGCAGATGGTAACCCAGGAGGGAGATAACACCTGCGTTATCGGTATCGAGGGTAACTTTGATGACGCTCAGACAGGCGTTAAGAAGATCTTCACAGATCCCGATTTTGCCAAGGAGCTTGATGCCAAGGGCTTCCAGTTCTCATCCGCTAACTCAATCAATATCGGAAGACTTGTTCCTCAGATCGTATATTATGTTTACGCATACACACGCCTTCTTAAGGAGGGCAGAATCGCTGAGGGCGATGAGATAAACGTAGTAGTTCCCACAGGTAACTTCGGTAATATCCTTGCTTCTTACTATGCACGTAAGATGGGACTTCCTATCAAGACCTTTGTATGCGCTTCAAACTCAAACAAGGTTTTATATGATTTCTTCAAGACAGGTGAGTATGACAGAAATCGTGATTTCATCCTCACAACATCACCTTCAATGGATATTCTTATCTCATCCAACCTTGAGAGACTTATCTATCACATCGCAGGCGATGAGGCAGCTAAGAATGCTTCATATATGAAGCAGCTTACAGAGGAAGGAAAATATGCTATTACCGATTCAATGAAGCAGTCACTTGAATGCTTCTTTGGCGGATATGCTTCAGAGGAAGAGACAGCAGCTGCTATCAAGGAGCTCTTCGAAAAGACAGGATATCTTATCGATACTCACACAGCAGTAGCTTCAAGTGTATACAAAAAGTATGTTGAGGAAACTGGTGATAAGACAGTTACTGTTATTGCATCAACTGCAAGTCCTTACAAGTTTACAAGAAGCGTTATGCAGGCACTTGGTAAGGATGATGCAAATCTTGATGACTTCCAACTTGCTGACAAGCTCTCAGAGGTATCAGGGGTCGAGATACCTGAGGCTGTAACATCTATACGTGATGCAGCTGTAAGACATACCAAGATCGTAGGAAAGGATGGACTTGCTGACGCTGTTCGTGCTTTTTTACAGTAAATTATAAACAGGAGGTAGTATGGGAAACAAAGATAACGAGAGAAACATTTACTCAGATAACACACCGGAATTAGTAGATCTCGCGAAGGTTGTTGAGGGCGCAGATAGAATTGATCCCGAACTTTTTGCTAAGTACGATGTAAAAAGAGGTCTTCGAGATTTAAATGGTAAGGGCGTTCTTACAGGACTTACTAACATCTCCACAATCAATGCTACTAAGGAAGTTAATGGGGAAAGGATTCCTGCTGACGGTGAGCTTTTTTACCGCGGCATAAATGTTAGAGATATTGTTCATGGAACTGCCAGTGAATCTAAATTCGGTTTCGAAGAGGCAGCATATCTGCTTCTTTTCGGTAAGCTTCCGGATAAGGATGAGCTTCAGGGCTTCACACAGCTTTTAGGCTTCTACAGATC
Organism: Butyrivibrio sp. FC2001; assembly: GCF_000424125.1. Taxonomy (NCBI): domain Bacteria; kingdom Bacillati; phylum Bacillota; class Clostridia; order Lachnospirales; family Lachnospiraceae; genus Butyrivibrio; species Butyrivibrio sp. FC2001. The sequence continues at coordinate 846,432 of NZ_KE384132.1, read as the reverse complement.
TCTGCCTACAGGCTTTGTCAGAGATATCATCATGAAGGCTCCCAGCCGTGACATGATGAATACACTTTCAAGAAGTGTGCTTACCTTATATTCTTATGATAATCACGCTGATGACGTATCCATGCCTAATGTATTAAGGCAGTGTCTTCAGATGATAAGTCTGTTCCCGCTTCTGGCTATTTACGGTTATCAGGCTTATAACCACTATCATGAAGGCAATAGTCTTTTCATACATCCGCCGAAGGCAGAGCTCTCAACAGCAGAGCACATTCTGTATCTTCTTCGTCCGGACAGTAAGTACACAGAGCTTGAGGCAAGGCTTCTTGATATCTGCCTTATTCTCCATATGGAGCATGGTGGTGGTAACAACTCATCCTTCACAACTCACGTTGTGAGCTCATCAATGACAGATACCTACTCTGTTATTGCAGCAGCTATCGGATCTCTTAAGGGACCCCGTCACGGTGGTGCCAACATCAAGGTTATTCACATGTTTGACCAGATGGAAAAAGAGCTTAAGGACTGGGCAGATGAGGAAGAGGTTAAGGTCTATCTCGGTAAGCTCCTTAACAAGGAGGCCTTTGATAAAGCCGGTCTTATCTATGGTGTAGGTCATGCTATTTATTCAAAGTCTGACCCGAGAGCAGTTCTTCTTAAGGAGTATACTGTTAAGCTTGCCAAGGAAAAGGGAATGGAAAAAGAGCTTGCTCTTTATGAGATGGTTGAGCGTCTTGCTCCTGAGGTTATAAGTAGCGAGCGCAAGATGTACAAGGGTGTAAGTATTAACGTCGATTTCTATTCCGGATTTGTATATAAGATGCTTGAGCTTCCTGAGGAGCTTTTCACACCGATGTTTGCTATTGCACGTATCGTTGGTTGGAGTGCTCACAGAATGGAGGAGCTTGCAAATAATAGTAAGATTATTCGTCCTGCATACATGGCTGTAAGTGATATCTATGACTATGTTCCGATGGAAAAACGATAATCTTAGGGAGGATATATTTTTAATGAACAAAGTTATACAGGACAGACTCTCTGCCCTCAGAGAAAAGATGACCACATACGGCATTGATTATTATCTTATGCCTACATCGGATTATCACAATTCTGAGTATTCAGCGGACTTTTTTAAAGCGAGAGAGTATTTCTGCGGATTTACAGGCTCCAACGGAACACTTGTTGTTTCTAAGGACTGGGCAGGAATGTGGACTGATGGAAGATATTTCATTCAGGCTGAGAGAGAGATGAAGGGTACAGGGGTAACTCTTTACAAGATGGGTGAAGAGGGCGTGCCGACTATCTCGGAATATCTTTTTGATAATATGGAAAACGGCCAGGTCCTCGGTTTTGATGGAAAAGTGGTTCCTGCAAGGGAAGGCCTTTCCTACGAGAACAAGCTTAAGAAAAAACAGATCAAGATAAAGTTTGATAAGGACCTTGCCGGTGAGGTATGGGCAGACAGACCTGCGCTTCCCTGCAATCCTATTTATGTTCTTTCAGATGAGCTCTGTGGTAAGTCCTTTGCAGAAAAGCTTGCAGAGGTAAGAGAGGTTATGGAGAAGGAAAAAGCTAATTCCTACCTTCTTTGTAAGCTGGATGATATCTGCTGGCTCACTAACTTAAGAGGTAACGACGTAGAGTGCAATCCCGTTATCCTAAGCTACCTTTTTATCACAAAAAAATCTGTAAGCATGTTCGTTCAGTTTGATGAGCTTAATGACGAGGTTCGCGCTTATTGTGAAAATAACGGCATTGAACTTGTTGCTTATAACCGCATTATTTCATGGCTTGATGAATATGAGTACGAAGGCATAACTCTCTACGATGAGAGAAACGTAAGCTATTCCGTATACAGGACAGTTAAGGATAACTCAGAGTCCGCAGGCGCAGGCATCAAGAATATCTATGATCCTACTGAGATGATGAAGGCCTGCAAGAATGAGACTGAGATTAAGAACATCCGCGAGGTTTATATCAAGGACAGCGCAGTTCTTACTAAGTTCATCTACTGGGTTAAAAATGAGATTAAAAATGGTGCTAAGTTAAACGAGTATACGGCAGCAATGCATCTTGACGGTATGAGAGCAGCCCTTCCGGGATTCATCGAGCTTTCATTCCCTACGATCAGTGCTTACAAGGATAATGCAGCAATGATGCATTATGAAGCTACTGAGGATTCAAACGCAGAGCTTGCAGCAGAAGGCTTCCTTCTTGTAGATTCCGGTGCAACCTATATGGGCGGTACCACAGATGTAACAAGAACAATAACCTTAGGACCCCTTACTGATGATGAGAAGAAGCACTACACTCTGACAGCTGTCGGAATGCTTCAGCTTGCAAATGCACATTTCCTTGAGGGCTGCAATGGTAGAAATCTTGATATCCTTGCAAGACAGCCCCTTTGGAACATCGGTATTGATTACAAGTGCGGAACAGGTCATGGAATAGGCTATATGCTTAACGTTCATGAGGGACCTCACAGCATCAGATGGAAGTCCAGATCCTCAGAGGATGAGGCTGCGCTTAAGGTCGGCATGATAATGTCTGATGAGCCCGGTGTTTATATCGAGGGTAAGCACGGTATCAGAATCGAGAATATCCTTGAGGTCGTAAATGGTGAGAAGAACAGTGATGGTCAGTTCCTTGAGTTCAGACATCTGACCTATGTACCTCTTGACCGTGATGCAATCGACAAAAAGTACTTACAGCCCAGAGAAGTGAAGGCAATTAATGAGTACAATAAATTGGTCTGCAAAACACTCCTTCCTCTTATCGAGGAGCCTGAAATTCAGGAGTGGTTAAAGGAAGAGACAAAAGCCTTATAAAGCCTGAAATGCATAGCTTTTTCCATGGGGAGAAGGTGGCAGACAGACTAACGGATAAGCGAAATAAAATTTCACAAAAAAAGCGCCTGAAACGTGGATTTCATGCGCTTTTCTTCATATAATATTAAGAATTTTTTAGGGAAAATCTATTGATTTCAGAATACTATGAATTATAATGTAATTAAAGAACCACCAGAGAGTGGTTTATATCGAGCCTTGAGCTCGCCTGAGATGTTCGACAACTCCGGTTTAATTTGAACCTACAGTTACTTTAAACGGGACACCTAGATCGCATTTTCAAATGTCACGCCTCCGGCCCTGCACATGTGCAGACAAGCTATGGGAGAGGAAGACAGCGAAAAGGGCTGCGGTAACCCACCTGGCGTTTGCTAGGAGTCAAATAACCGGAACCGGCATCCTCGGGATTATTTTTAAACAGCCCTAGTTGGCTGTTTTTTTTCTTTGAGCAAATTCTTCAAGCGTTATATTGTTTATACTATTTTGTGATGATATAATAAATTAACAGACATATTTTTACGATATTCGAGACTGTTCGAAAGGAGTAATGTAATGCTTGCTTCGCTTATTCCATTGTTTGATGATGAAATGAAGGTTTGCGCATATTCTGTTTTTGCGCAAAGAGATAATCATCTGATGCATCCCCATCTCATGGGCACTGGTTTCCTCGATAATGTTGTTAATATTGTTGGACTCGATATTGTTGAAAGTATCGGGACATCTGTACTTTCAGGTGGAAAAGAAGTATTTGTTGAGATAACCAACATTTCACTTTTTGCCAATATAGAAGAACAATGCAAAGCTCCCAAGGATATCATAGTGTTACTGCTTGATACTTCCGTCCTTCCGGAGGAGCCATATCTGTCCAGATTATGGGATCTTCGTGGTCAGGGATATAAGATTGCAATCCGTAAGCTTGCAGGTAATCAGTTTGAGACCTATAAGCCTATTCTCGATATGTGTGATTATATTCTCTTGGATCACAGGAAAATCAATATCCGCAGCGCCAGAATTTATTTCAACAGAGCATATCCCAATATTAAGCTCTGTGCTGTAGGTGTGGACACCAAGGAAGATTATGAGAGACTTGCATCTGACGGTGCTTATGATCTCTACGAGGGTAATTTCTTCCGTTTACCCGTTGAAGAATCAGAAAAGTCAGTAGCACCTTTGAAGGTGACCTACATAGAGCTTTTGAACGTGGTTAACAATCCTGATTTTGATCTGCAGGATGCTGCTGACGTTATCGGAAAAGACCCCGCTCTTGTAATTTCACTTCTTGAGATGGTTAATCACCTTACCATCAACTCCGAGATCACATCCGTAAGACATGCGGCTGCAATGCTCGGTCAGAAGGAGCTGAAGAGGTGGATCAACACTGCGGTTACAAAGGAGCTCTGCTCAGATAAGCCCAGTGAGATCATGCGTATATCAATGGTACGTGCAAAATTCGCAGAGAATCTTGCAGAGTGCTACGAGGTAAAGGGCTTTGCAGCTGAGCTGTTCCTTGCCGGACTGTTCTCACTTCTCGATGTAATGCTCGACCAGACCATGGAGCAATCCCTTAAGCTGGTTCATGTATCAAAGAAGATCGAGGATGTTCTTCTTCGCAGAAGCGGTGATCTGTGGCCTATTATGCAGCTTATGTTTGAATATGAAAATGCTTCATGGCAGGAAGTATCCAGACTTATGATTCTTGAGAATCTGGAGATGGATGCAGTGTATAAGGCATATACCGATGCACTTAAGTGGTATAGGGATCTCATTGATCCTATCAAATAATTATCTGAAATGTATATTTAGCCAACGCATAATTATGCGTTGGCTATTTTTTTTGATACAGAAATGTTGTATAATTTTTAGCAGTTTAAATCGAAGTGAGGAGCTTTTAAATTATGATTAAAGATTATAAGGAGATGACAAAGCAGGAACTTGAAAAAGAACTTGCTAATTTGCGTGCTGAATACAAGAGATTCCAGGACATGGATCTGACTCTTAACATGGCAAGAGGTAAGCCGTGCCACGAGCAGCTTGATATTTCCATGGGAATGATGGATACACTTAATTCTGAGGCTGATCTGTCCTGCGAGGATGGAACTGACTGCCGTAACTACGGTGTTCTTGATGGTATCCATGAGGCTAAGGTGCTTATCGGTGCAATGATGGAGAATAAGCCTGAGAATATTATTATCTATGGTAATTCTTCTCTTAACGTTATGTACGATACAGTATCAAGAGCATACACTCACGGTATCATGGGCAACACACCCTGGTGCAAGCTTGATAAGGTTAAGTTCCTTTGCCCTGTTCCCGGATATGACAGGCACTTTGCTATTACAGAGTACTTCGGAATTGAGATGATTCCGGTTGAGATGACACCTACAGGTCCTGATATGGACGTAGTTGAGAAGCTTGTATCAAGCGACGAGGCTATCAAGGGTATCTGGTGCGTGCCTAAGTATTCCAACCCTCAGGGTTATTCATACTCAGATGAGACAGTAAGAAGATTTGCAAGACTTCGTCCTGCTGCAAGAGACTTCCGTATTTTCTGGGATAACGCATACGGAATTCACCACCTTTACGATGATCATCAGGATTACCTGATCGAGATTCTTGAGGAGTGTAAGAAGGCCGGAAGTCCTGATATGGTCTACAAGTTTTCATCTACTTCCAAGATCACATTCCCCGGAAGTGGTATAGCAGCTATCGCTACATCTCTTAACAACCTCGAGGAGATCAAGGCGCAGCTCACTAACCAGACCATCGGACACGATAAGGTTAACCAGCTTCGTCATGTAAGATACTTTGGCGATTTCGAAGGAATGAAGGCGCATATGAAAAAGCATGCTGCTATTATCAGACCTAAGTTTGAAGCAGTTTTAGAGATTCTCGACAGAGACCTTGCTCCTTACAATATTGGTGAGTGGACAAGACCTAATGGTGGTTACTTCATCAGCTTTGATGCACCCGAGGGCTGTGCCAAGGCTATTGTTGACAGAGCTAAGAAGGCCGGTGTAACAATGACAGGTGCAGGTGCGACCTTCCCTTACAAGAAGGATCCTAAGGACAGCAATATCAGAATTGCTCCCACATATCCTTCACTTTCAGATCTTCGCACAGCTATGGAAATATTCACAGTTTGCGTAAAGCTCGTTTATGCAACCAAGCTTTTAAAGGAAATGGATGAGGCAGAGAAGGCATGAACTGGTTTCCTCCTTTCAGTAAGGAAGACTTAAAAGAACGTGGTATCGACCAGCTTGATTTCGTCTATGTTTGCGGTGATGCTTATGTAGACCACTCAAGCTTTGGTGCGGCCATTATTACAAGAACACTTGAGGCTCACGGTTATAGCGTGGGCCTTATTTGTCAGCCCGATTTTAGGGATGAAAAGAGCATAACAGTTCTCGGAACTCCCAGACTTGGTTTTCTGGTATCAGCAGGTAACATGGATTCCATGGTTAACCACTATACGGTTGCCCTGAAAAAAAGAAAGACTGATGCCTACAGCCCCGGCGGAGAGATGGGACGCCGCCCTGACTATGCGACGATCGTTTATTGTAATCTCATAAGGAAGGTTTATAAGCACGAGCCCATTATCGTTGGCGGAATTGAGGCGAGCCTCAGGAGACTTGGCCATTACGATTATTGGTCTAATAAGGTTAGAAGGTCGATCCTTCTTGATTCCGGAGCGGATATCATATCCTATGGAATGGGAGAGGTGAGTATCGTTGAGATAGCAGATGCTCTTGCCTCCGGGCTTGATGTGGCTGATATAACCTTCATTAATGGAACTGTCTTTAAGACCAGAAATGAAGAGAATATCTATGATGCCATAAAGCTTCCCTCCTTCGAAGAGATTAAAACAGATAAGAAGAAATACGCTGAGAGCTTCAGCATTCAGTATAGAAACACGGATCCCTTTAATGGAAAAAGACTTTACGAGACCTACGACGGAAGTCTTTATGTGGTACAGAATCCGCCCTCAAGGCCTCTTACCCAGCAGGAGTTTGATGACGTTTATGAGAGAGAGTATCTTAGAGCCTGGCATCCTTCTTATGATGCGGCAGGAGGTATTCCTGCTTTCAACGAGATCAAGTATTCCATCACCTCCAACAGAGGCTGCTTTGGTGAGTGTAATTTCTGCGCCCTGACCTTCCACCAGGGACGTATCATCCAGAGCAGAAGTCATGATTCCATAATCCGTGAGGCTAAGGTTTTCCTGGAAGAGAAGGACTTCAAGGGCTATATCCATGACGTGGGAGGTCCTACAGCCCAATTCAGGAAGCCTGCCTGCAAAAAGCAGATGAAGGTTGGAGCATGCCCGAATAAAAAGTGCCTCCACCCTGAAGTGTGCAAAAACATGGAGGTGGATCACAGTGACTACCTCAGTATCCTTAAGAAGCTTCGTGGTCTACCCGGAGTGAAGAAGGTATTTGTGCGTTCCGGAATCAGATTTGACTATCTGCTGGCAGATAAGGATGACACATTTTTACGAGAGCTATGTAAGCACCATATAAGCGGCCAGCTTCGAGTTGCTCCTGAGCATATATCAGATAACGTATTGGAAAAAATGGGTAAGCCCAAGGTAAAGGTATACGACCGCTTTATTGAGAAATTCGATAAGGTAAACAAGCAGATAGGACTGCAGCAGTATGCAGTACCTTATCTTATGTCATCCCACCCGGGAAGCACCCTTAAGGATGCTATAGCCCTTGCGGAATATCTGTGTAAGCACAGACTTAGCCCTGAGCAGGTTCAGGATTTTTATCCTACACCTGGAACTGTATCAACCTGTATGTACTACACGGGAATTGATCCGCTGACCATGGAGCCTGTTTATGTGGCAAGAGACCCTCATGAGAAGGCCATGCAGAGAGCACTTATTCAGTTTAGAAGACCTGAGAACTATGATCTTGTAAAGGAAGCACTACTCCGGGAGCATAGAGAGGATCTTATCGGATTTGGACCGCAGTTTTTGATCCCACCGAGAAAACCATCTGATAAACCGCCGGTTAAAGCTTCAAATAATAATTCCAAGCATACGAATAAGAATACAAATAAGAATGCACCTAAAGCTAACAGGTCAAACAATAGAAGAAAATCCGGAAGGAGAAAATAAAAAACTCCGGAGCAAAGGCTCCGGAGTAACTAATTTATCCCTAAACGGAGGAGGAGCCGTCAGATGGGGAATCTGACGGCTCTGGTATGAAAAAAGTTTTGTTGGGGGAGTCAGAAGTTCTCACTTCTGATAAGTCTATAATAGCGATTATATTTGTCCAAAGTATGTCCGAAGCCTAAAAGAACAATTATAATTCTAAGGAAAGTTTGAACAAAATATAATAAAATCATAAACATATCACATAATGCAAATATACCATTTAAATATGATTGAATTGTATGAGTAACTGAATTTTTTGCATACAATATACAAGATTTAATAACCCCCTGGGGGGCTTGTAAGTAATATTATGTATGATTATACTTATCCCTGGAACTGACATGGATACTACCAGTTTCTAAGATAAAGCTAATTTTAAACAATTCAAATATACGGAGGATTTGTATTATGCACATGGCGGATGCTTTGGTATCACCTGCTGTTGCGGGGACAATGTATGTATTATCTACAGGAGCTGCTGCTTATTCAATTAAGCAGGTCAGAGAGGAGAATGATCCTAAGAAAATTCCTGTAATGGGAGTTATGGGTGCGTTTGTTTTTGCTACTCAGATGCTTAACTTTACAATACCCGGAACCGGATCATCAGGACATCTCTGCGGAGGCATGATGCTTTCATCTCTCCTTGGCCCCTATGCCGGATTCCTTACCATGATAGGAGTACTGCTTGTCCAGTGTCTGCTATTTGCTGACGGCGGACTGCTGGCGCTTGGGTGTAATGTTTGGAATATGGCCTTTTACGGGTGCTTTATAGGGGCGCTGCTTATATGGAAGCCCATTATGAAAAAGGGAGCTACAAGAGGCAAAATTCTTCTTGCTTCTATATTAGGATGCGTTCTGACACTTCAGCTTGGAGCTTTTTCAGTTACTCTTGAGACACTTGCATCAGGTATTACAGAGCTTCCCTTCGGAGTATTTTTAGCAACCATGCAGCCGATTCACCTTGCTATCGGCTTTGTTGAAGGCCTTATAACAGCAGCAGTGCTTATCTTTGTTAATGAAGCAAGACCTGAGCTTTTATGGGGCGTAGGTGAGGAGAAAAAAGAGAGTAAGCTCTCACTTAAGACAACTGTTATCGTACTTGGAGTTGCAGCTGCTATCTGTGGCGGTATCGTTTCTCTCTTTGCTTCAGCGTTCCCGGATGGTCTTGAGTGGTCCATGGAGAAGGTTGCAGGAACCACTGAACTTGAGGCAAAAGGCGGAGCTTATGCGATTGCTGACAGCATTCAGAGCGCAACATCACTTCTTCCTGATTATGCATTTAAAAACAGCGAGGCTGCTGCAGGAACCAGCTTCTCGGGAATAGTTGGTGCCCTTGTAGTAGTGGCTATTCTTGTTGGCGCCTGCTATGCATTCAGATTCTTCAAGAAGAAGGGTGCAGATCAGCAGACTGTATAATAATCGAAGAGACTTTATTATCCTCATGTGGGAGAGAGGATCTTCGTGAATGAGGTTTAATGGATTCAATCGAAAAAAAGCTACACGAATTTCAGAAGATACAAGAGCTATGGCAGCGTTCTCACTGGATGAATGACCTACATCCTCTGGGGAAGCTGCTTGTTAGCGTTTTGTATATTTTTACAGTGGTATCATTTGGGAAGTATGAAATGGCACCACTTATTTTGATGTCAGCATATCCTATTTTCGGTTTTATTGTGGGAGAACTGTCCATAAGGCAGGGTATATACCGAATGAGGCTTATTCTTCCACTGGTGATCTTCGTTGGAATTCTGAATCCGTTTTTTGATACGGACATCGTACTCTATATAGGAGAGATTGGTGTTTCAGGTGGTGTGATATCAATGCTGACGCTTATGCTTAAGGGCTTTTATTCCGTTCTGGCAGCGTATATTCTGATCGCTACGACTTCAATTGAAAAGCTCTGTCAGGCACTTCGGATGATCCATGTACCCAAGATAATAGTTATTGTCATACTTTTGATAGAACGATATTTTTACATCATGGGTGAGGAAGCTGACAGGATAATTACCGCTTATAAGCTCCGCGCTCCCCGTCAGAACGGTATCCACTACAGTGCATGGGGGACACTTGTTGGAATGTGGCTCATAAGGAGTATGGACCGTGCCGGAATCGTCTATGAGAGTATGCTGCTTCGCGGCTTCAAGGGCGATTTTGATCAGGAAAAAATAAAGGCGAAACCAATTGATATAGTATATACTGTTACCTGGATATTGATATTTGTGATTATCAGGCACTTAATAGCTTTGTGATAGAGGTGGATTTATGCATACCGGTGTTCACGGCGAACTACTGACAATTGAACATTTGAACTTTTCTTATGAAAAGAGCCACCAGGTCCTTTTTGATATTAATCTTCATGCTAAGGACGGCGAGAAAATAGGACTCATAGGAGCAAACGGAATAGGTAAATCAACCCTGTTAAAGCTTCTTGTGGGGTTATATCTTGATTATGAAGGCAAGCTCGAGGTTGCAGGACATGCTGTAAACAAGGCTAACCTGAATCATATACGAGAGCATATAGGATATGTCTTTCAGGACTCCGACAGTCAGCTTTTTATGGCTACTGTTGAAGAGGACGTGGCTTTTGGTCCAAGGAATTATGGCCTTACAAAGGAAGAGGTGGAGAGCCGCGTGACAGAGGCTCTAAAAAAGGTTCACATTGAGAGCCTTCGAAAAAAGCAGAATTATAAGCTCTCTGGTGGTGAAAAGAAGCTTTCTGCAATAGCCACCATTTTATCAATGGAGCCTGATATAATACTGATGGATGAGCCGTCAATAGCACTTGATCCCAGAAACAGGCGCAATCTTATAGGGATTTTGAACGAGCTTACCTGCCTTAAGATAGTTGCATCTCATGATCTTGATTTTATAATGGATACCTGTGACAGGATTATTCTTCTTCATGACGGAAAGATTGTCGCAGATGACAGCGCAGATGTTATACTTAAGGATAAGGAATTATTAGAAGCACACGGACTTGAGCTTCCGTTGAGGTATCAAAAATATGAGTAGCCACGAACATACACACAACCACGAGGGACACGTGATACACGAACACGCCCACTATCACTCCCCGGAGGAGAAGAAAAAACAATTAAACAGACTCAGCAAGGCGATCGGCCATCTTAACCATGTAAAGGCCATGATCGAAGAGGATGAGGATTGCGCAGATGTACTTATGCAGCTCTCTGCAGTTAATTCAGCCCTTAAAAGCCTTGGCAAAGAGATAATCAACGAGCACATGTCACATTGCATTGTGCATGCCCTTGAGGACGGTGACATGACTGCAGTTGAGGAATTCCAGAAGGCAGTACAGAAATTCATCTGACCTCTGGTTATATGTCGGTACTTTGAGACGGCTATTTTGGAAATGAGGAAATATGAGTAAGACAGCACTTATCGCCATGAGTGGTGGCGTAGACAGCAGCGTTGCGGCAGAACTTATGAAGGAGAGAGGCTTTTCCTGCATAGGCTGTACAATGCGCTTATATGAGAACGATATGATAGGTGAGGATCTTTTCGGAACCTGCTGCAGCAAGAAGGACACTGACGATGCCAGGGCAGTCACTGAGAAGATTGGGATACCCTATCATATTTTTCATTATGAAAAGGAATTCATAGATAATGTAATAGAGCCCTTTGTATGCAGCTATGAGAGAGGAGAGACACCCAATCCCTGCATCAGATGCAACAAGTATCTTAAGTTTGATATTCTCTATAAAAAGGCTAAGGAGCTTGACTGTGAATATATCGTCACAGGTCATTATGCGAGAATTGAAGAGAAGGACGGACATTTTTATCTGAAAAAAGCCGCTGACCTTAACAAGGATCAGAGCTACGTTTTATATGACCTTACAGAGGAACAACTGTCCCATACCGTTTTCCCGCTTGGTGAATTTACTAAGACGGAAGCGAGACAGATTGCAGAGAATAATGAATTTGTGACCTCTCATAAGAGCGACTCTCAGGATATCTGCTTTGTTCCGGATGGTGATTATGCCGGCATGATAAAACGTTACAGGGGTAAGGAATATCCCGGCGGCGATATTGTTGATAAGGATGGCAATGTTCTTGGACATCACAACGGAATAATCAACTACACCATCGGTCAGCGCCGCGGACTGGGCGTTCCGGCTGACAGAAGGCTCTATGTTACCAAGCTTGATATAAAGAATAACAAGGTGGTTCTGTCAGATAATGAGGACCTTTTTGAGAGAGAGGTTATCGTGAAGGACTTCCACTGGATAACCGGTAAGATGCCTGAGGGTGATATCAGATGCAGCGCTAAGATACGATATAAACATAAAGAGCAGCCTGCTACGGTTACACTTCCTGCAGAGGAAGGGGGAGTGGCGCGTATACTTTTTGACGAGCCTCAGCGAGCTATTACAGCGGGACAGTCAGCTGTTTTATATGACGGTGATATTGTCCTTGGCGGCGGCATAATCCAGAGAGAATAGGATTAAATACCATATTGCGATCAATAGTGCACGGATCTTGGGATTTTTGAATTTTAATTTCAGGATTCGTGCATTTTTTTGATATATAAAATCATTGTCAGTGGGATTTTATATGGTGTTTATAGTATGTAACAACAGCGATTCATATAATTAAGGTGTTGAAGAAGAGTTATTTATGGAGGGTTTTCTATGGCTATAAATAAGAGATTTGTTGCTGCTTCAATAATTGGAATTATGATGTCGTTTGTATTTGCTCCTTCTGTTAAGGCATACGCTATAGAAGGAAGCGTAAGTGGAGATACTAAAAAAGCTGCTATTGAGATAGATGCAGAGACTACTGAAGAGGATGTAGAGCTTAGCCCCAGAGCTATAGCCGAAAATATGAATCGCGAGGAGCTCATCAAGTTTACCGAAGAGCAGATGAAGGGTGATGGCAGTACCGATTGCGTATTTAACGTTGGAGAAGACTATATTTCAATCGAGGTCAGCTTTAATGATGTTGCCCAATTTGCTGAGCTGGCAAAGAACAACAGCGCGTATAAAGAGTCATGGGATAACGTGGTTGATGGCATAAGCGACGTCACAGGAGTTTACTATGACTTATATAAGAAATTTGATATGAATGTTCATCTCTATGCAGTTGATGACTCAGACCGTGATAAGGTCCTGATCTATTCCTGCAATGGACAGAAGATATATGACATAGTAAACGACGGCGAATCAGATATAGAAAAGGTAGGCAGATGATATTGAAAATTTAAGGCATGGGGATGTATCTCTGTGCCTTTTTTAGGAGAAGGAGGTAAACATTTATGACAATTAGCAAGAAATTAGTAGCGACTTCAGTTTTAGCTATTATGATGTCACTGGTTATGGCACCTGCTGTTAAGGTATATGCTATTGAAGGCAGCACTCAGAGTGTAACAGAGCCTATAGCCGGAGAATTAACTGAAGAGGAGATTATCACTGAGGGCGCGGACGCGTTGGATTCCTTTACCAAGGAGGAACTCATTAAATTCACCGAAGGACTGATGAAGAGTGATGAGAATGCAGAGGTGAAATTTACAACAGGAGATGATTATGCACTTGCAGAGGTTGCATTCGAAGACGTTGGAGAGTTTGCAAAAATTGCCAAGGAAGATAGTCAGTACATAGACAGCTGGAACTATGTAGTTGATACAATGAGGCAGGTTACAGAGGTATATGCACCGTATTATCAGAAATTTGGTATGGATTTTAGCATCTGCGTTGTTGATGACAAGAATCCCGGTACGGCTCTTATATACTGCAAAAATGGTGAAGTTATCTATGACTGCGTAAATAATATTGGTTCAGAGTCGGATATTATCAGATAAGCTCTAAAAATGCGTGGAGAAGCCTTCCTGTAAAGCCCCAGACAACAGGATCGGTATCTTCATATATCCACATATCATATTTTTGTACATGCCAATTGTAAGTATCAGTTCCTCCGGTCACTTTCTGAAATGGGAAATTGTCCGGAGGAATTGTTGGTTTCTGCATAGGATATCGATTAGCAGGATGCTCCTTAAAAAATGAGATAGGATAGGTAAATACTTTTGCTACCTCATCAGTAGAATATGTCATTTTGTAATCATGCAAAAGAGCGACATAGGGGTAAACCAGTGAACCCGTAGGGCCAAACAGTGGTGCTAGAGAGCTTATTATTTCTGTTTTACCGGAATCGATAAGAAGCTCCTCGCTAATCTCCCTAAGAGCAGCATCCATTGGCGCTTCGCCAGCTTCGATTCTGCCTCCTGGAAAGCATACCTCTCCAGGTTGGAATTTAAGGGCAGGGGAGCGCACTTCAAATAAAACATGAATCTCACCGGATATCTCAACCAGTGGAATTATCACAGCTGAGCTCTTTGGTGGAATCATGTCTTCTTTTGTGTTGTTTCTGATTTTTTCTAGCAATTCTTTTGTATTCATATTCCAATTATAAGCGACAAAAACAATTTCACACAACAGATACAAATGTGTATAATCCTTATATAAATCTATTTTACATCAAAGGGGATTAACATCATGGATAGAAATACCACCATTATAAAAACAAGTATTATTGGAATAATCACTAACATGCTTCTTGCTGGCTTCAAGGCAGCTGTGGGCATATTATCAGGCTCAATTGCGATTGTACTTGATGCGGTAAATAACTTAAGTGACGCATTATCTTCCGTAATCACGATCATTGGAACCAAGCTTGCGGGAAAAGAGCCGGATAAGAAGCATCCGCTGGGATATGGACGTATCGAGTATCTTAGTGCAGCACTGATTTCTGTGATCGTTCTCTACGCAGGTATAACTTCGCTTGTTGAATCAATAAAAAAGATTATCAATCCTGAACTTCCCAATTACCAGACGGCATCCCTTATTATCGTTGCGGTTGCAATTGTAGTGAAGATTGTTCTTGGAACCTATGTAAAAAAGGTAGGAGAGAAAGTTAATTCAGAATCACTGGTGGCTTCCGGTGAAGATGCAAAGCTGGATTCTGTTATTTCAGCATCCACCCTTGTTGCTGCAATTATTTTTATATTTACACATGTAAGTCTTGAAGCCTGGCTTGGCGCAATTATTTCACTTGTGATCATTAAGGCCGGCCTAGAAATGCTCCGCGATAACTTATCACTTATTCTTGGTGAGAGAGTTGATCTTGAGCTTTCCAGTGAGATAAAGAAGACGATCGCATCATTTCCTGAGGTTCAGGGAGCTTATGACCTTCTTCTTCACAACTACGGACCGGACAGATATATCGGGTCAGTGCATATAGAGGTTCCTGAAAACATCACTATTTACAGACTCGACCAGCTGCAGAGAGAGATAGCTTCAAAAGTATATGAGAAGCATGGAGTTGCAATCGAGGGAATAAGTATCTATTCCCAGAACTCAGACAGCTCAGCTGCAGGAAAACTTAGGAATGAGATAGTAAGAAGCATAATAAACAAGCATGAAAATATAAAGCAGATTCACGGATTTTATCTTGACGAGATCAAAAATATAGTAGCGTTTGATATGGTAGTTTCCTTCAAGGTAAAGGATAAACAAAAGCTACATGAAGATGTGATTTCCGAATTAAAAGTACTGTATCCTCAATATGATTACAAAATAAATATGGACCGAGATTTCAGCGACTGAAGTAATCACTTAGCGAGGTTTTTTCGAGCTTAGTGTACTACTTCGTTCTGGCGAGCGCCAGCGAGAGCAGAACTTCATCTTTACTTAGCGAGGTTCTTTCGAGCCTGGTGTACTACTTCGTTCTGGCGAGCGCAAAGTGGGTTGAATAATGGAGGGATTTTTACTATACGCGTTGAAATATGTTATAGATATGTTATTATTTTATTAAAGGTACTGCCGATAGCGGTCAGTCCCGTTTATAGTTGTTAATCAAAAAAATGACCGTCAACTATCCCGAGCTGTGCGGTCATTTTTGATGTTTATCTTTAAGTAGTGTAACACAGATACTGATGATGGTCACAATGATCCCGATAATTGTGACTACAATACCTGTGATTTCAAGTATTAATTCAAACACCTATCTCTTTCGAGCCTTTCCCACATATTTTCCATAATGATCACCTCCGGGATCGGAAGTTCTCGGATAACTCCGGCAAAGGACTGACCGCTACCGCATTTTAAGGCAGCACCCGGCGAAGAGTATAACACTAAATTAATGAGTTTGTATCGAACACAATCTTAAGAAATTCTTAAAGCGCGATTTACGTAGTTTTTAGAATTATATGAGAGAATGAATATTAGAAAAAGGCATGGGGTAAGGGGGCTCTATGCCTTTTTTTATAAAAAACTTTTGATTATAGTCCACCGGAGGTAGGACGTGCATGAGATAATCACTTATTACTGGCCAAGACTGATAGTCGCACTGTTCTTTGCCTGCATATGCACACGTTTTTCACTAAAAAAGCGTGAGGGTATAAGCAAGCTGTTGTGCTTTGCGGCTTTTTTCTTTTTATCCTGCACAGTTATATCCATTGCTTCCGAGATTCTTTTGGTTGTGCCGATCAGATATTTAATACTTAAACCAATAATATCTGATCAGGTCACTTTCAATGCAGTATATGCATTGGTAAAGATAATTATTGATCTTTTTATATACATAATTCCAAGCTTTATATGCGCTAAACTCCTGCATGAAGATCGTCTTATTATAGGAACGGTGTACATGGAGTTTATACTTCAGGACAGATTTGCACAGATTATTTCGTTTTCTCCTTTGTCATACCTGATCGTTTATATAGGTGAGCAGGTTGTGCTGGGGCTTATTCATCATAAAGAGATGGACTATATTTTTGGACACAAGGATGCAGTCAGTTGGAAACCGGTATTTTATTATAACCTTTCGCTTTTCATAACCATGGATGCCTGTTATGTAGCCTATCTGTTTGTACCGGAGCTTGGAGCGTATGGAATTACGATTCCTATCATATGGATTGATGCTCTTGTGATAATGTCCGTGCTTGCAGCTGCAGGCTTTTCAAAGTTGAATATTACCTTGTCGCAGGAGCAGGAAGATAAAATTACATATATGCGTAAATTCCAGGATAACCAGACGGATATTATCAGGGATTTCGCAACTATTTCAGAGGCTAAATCAGGAGAGATGGGATGGAATGGGGTATCCAAGAGGGCTTAAAGGAGAAGAAATTTCTATATATGCAAGGATAGTATCCGTTGCTGATGTCTATGATGCCCTTACAAGTGCCCGCTCCTATAAGGAACCATGGCAACCGGAGGAAGCAAAGGCTGAGATAGAAAATCAGAGAGGTGGGCAGTTTGCGCCTGAGATTGTTGATGTGTTTGTTGAACATTATGACGAAATAGAAGCGATAAGAAATAAATATACTGATTCATATGTGGATGAGGATTAGGATTATGACTTCTTGCGTGCAAAAGTGGAAATGCACGCAATAATCTATAGATTTCTGTTTCTGAAGAAAAAAATCTATCTGTATCGGAAGGGAGGTCACCATGAGACACTACGGAAAGATTATTGCTTCATTTTTTATGACGGGAATGGTATTGATATCGGGCATTCTTCCTACCAGTGCTCACACCGGAAAACAGGATGCGGCTACTGTGATGGAAATTAACAGCCGTGGCGAAAATGGCACTGACAGTCCGCGAAGGTATGCGATGAGTGGTGGCACCTGGGAGAAAAACAGTGATGGTGTGTGGATGTATAGAGACAGCACAAACCAGATTGTCAGAAACTGTTGGGTTTTGGATCAGGATATGCTGTTTTTTGTAGGATACGACGGCTGTATTGTAAAGAATAATTATTCCTCTGACGGCTTTTACTGTGGAGAAAATGGAGCATGGGACAGCACGAGAACTCAGAGAACCTGGGATGTTGATCCCTATGAAGGAGCTTATGAAGGTAATGGTAATATCTGGATTTTTAAGCTAACCAATACCGGCGGCACACAGAAAGTACAAATTGCGTATATGCAGACCGGTGAAGTCTATATGACCTGCACTCTTACTCCCGTAGGGCATGGATGCTATATGGCATGGCCTGAGAATAGTGGTGATGTAACGACGCAAATGCTTATAGCGGTTTCCGATGATAAGAACACCGTAAGGATAAGTAGTGGCGGTCAGACACATGTCTGCACATATACTCCGAATTCTTACTATTACGACCCTAATAATACACAGAATGGTCCTGCCAATAATCAGTACAATAACAACTACAACAATGGCTATAGTGATGGCTATAACGATGGTTACAACAGTGGCTACTATAATTCAATACAGCAAAACCAGGGATATAATGCCGCTTATGAATTTGTTTTTCCGTATTCGTCAACGAACCTGATATCAGAGTTTGATGCACAGATATTGTCAGACTATGAACTCAGGATTGCTTTAAATGAGATCTATGCAAGACATGGCAGACGTTTTAAGGACAAAGAGCTGCAGAACTATTTTAATAGTACATCATGGTATGTGGGAATGTATGAGCCCGCAGAATTCGATAAGATTCAGGATGGACTTCTAAATGACATTGAAAAAAAGAATATAAATATTCTTGTAAAAGAGAGGAATAGAAGAAAGTAATAATTAAAGGAGGACTTTTTTATGATTATTAAGAAATTTATTGCTACCTCAGTTATTGCATTGATGATGTCGGTAATGCTTGTACCTGCAACCAAAGCTTATGCAACATCAGGATCTGTTAATGGGAGTGATTCAGTACCAAAGACAGGAACCGTTACTGAAGAAACAGAAGACCTTTCCGGACTCTCCGGCGTGGATCCGGCGAGTATGACAAGGGAAGAACTTATAGAGCACACAAAAGCAGCTTTGGATTCATCATCTCCGGTTGAAGGTGGCTATGAGCTTGAGGAAAAAGATGATTGTATCATAATTACCATGTGGTATGACGGCATGGATGACATGCTTAAGATTGTGGAGACGGATCCTACTTATAAAGAGTTGTGGAGTCATATGGATGATAGTATGTGTGAAGCATGTGACCAATATTATCAGGCGTATAAGCTTCATGATATGGATGTTTACTTATATCTTGTTAATGAGCTTGACCATGATAAGCTTATCCTCGCATCACGCAATGGTGAGCTTATCTATGATTGTGTAAATGAAATAGATAAGAGAATAGATTATAACCGCTAAGTTTTGCTGTTTTTATAAGTTAGTACTAACCCTTGCCAAGTTTTTTTCTATAGTCACTTGGTGATTCATTACGATATCTTTTAAAGGCTTTTGAGAAGGTGAAGGAATCAGAGTAACCGACCAGAAACGCTATTGAGTTTATGGTCTCTGATGTTTCCAGTAGCAGCTCAGAAGCCTTTTTTATGCGGTAGCTGGCAAGATATGCCTGCGGAGTGTAGCCTGTTGCATGCTTAAAGAGTCTTGTCAGGTAGCTTCTGTTAAGTCCGCAGGCTGCCGCAATTTCTTCTACGCCTATGGGCTCAGAATATTTGAGACGAATAAAGCTGATAGCGCTTTTTACGTAAGCAAGGCGTGGGTCTACGTCATTCTTTACCTGATTTTCCGAGGTGGCGATCAGATAATCAAAAAATTCATAAACCTTTGCATAGCAAAAACACTCCCTGTCACTATTGCGGAAGATTTCTGCAATACATTCATAGACCATGGAGGAATCTGATACAGGGTTGTATATAGGATTTTCCAAGGTGATACCTGCACTTGCAAAGAGCTCCAGGGTTCTTGGACCGTCCACGTGAATCCAGGCGTATTCCCAGGGCTCCTCGGTGTCTGCCTCATAGTAAGCCTTGACCCTTGCAGGGATAAGGAAGCCCTGATGCTCATGTATGTCGAATCTCTTGTCGCCTATTACGAGGTGACCTTTTCCTGACAGAACATAATGAAAAATGGTTCTTGTTCTTACGATAGGACCATAGCTGTATCCGGGTCCGCATTTATATTTTCCTACCTCAAATAAATAGAAGTCATTGGACTTTGTATAATCAACGAATTTAACCTTATCAACGCCTGTAACTATCATGATTTGAAATCCCCTTATATAAAAAAGTGAAATTTTTTGCTGCTCATAATGTCACATACTGACATAAATAAATGATATTTAGACATAAACATGAAGCCGTACCACAAATATAATGATGTACGTATTCACTTAACATTATAAAAAATAAGCAAAGTGGGAGGCAAGATGGGAATTATATTTCATGAAAAAGAAAAGCAGTTTCATTTGTTCAATTCTCAGGTGAGCTACTGTATGGGCGTTTGCCCTGACGGTGAGCTTGGACAGTTGTATTTTGGGAGAAAAATAAATGAAAATCAGAAGATAACATACACTCAGACAAAGGGAGTAAGGCCTCTTTGCTGCAATTTAAAAGAGGATGAGAATTATACCAAAGAGCTCTCAATGCTTGAATATCCTGCATTTGGCAATGGTGATTTCAGAACTCCTGCCTATGAGATAAAGCAGAAGAACGGCTCAAGGGTTACTAATCTCATCTATAAGAGTCACAGTATTTACAATGGCAAAAAGCCGCTAAATGGACTTCCGGCATCCTATACCAACACGGATGATGAGGCTACAACCCTTGAAATCCTGTGCGTCGATGAGGTTGCAAAGGTTGAGGTTACACTTTTTTACACAGTATGGGAAAAGTACCCTGTAATCTGCCGTCACGCATCTATCAAAAACGCAGGAGATGAGGAAGTTGTGCTCACAAAGGCTCTCAGCCTCTGTCTTGATCTTCCGGATGTAGAGTATAACTGGATGCAGTTTGAAGGTACATGGGGAAGAGAGAGATACCCTGTAGAGAGAAGCCTTTCAAACGGAACAACCCAGATAGAGAGTATGCGCGGACACTCCAGTGCAAACTACAATCCCTTCGTCATTGTTAAGAGAAAAAACACTGACGAGTTCATGGGAGAGGCAATTGGTCTCAATTTTGTATACAGTGGTAACTTTGTTGCACAGAGTGAAGCAGATACTTACGGAAAGCTCAGAATCCTTATGGGAATCAATCCCAGATGGTTCGAGTGGCCTCTTGCGAAGGACGAAAGCTTTGAGACTCCCGAGGTTATAATCAGCTACTCAAATAGCGGATTAAATGCCCTCAGTCAGAGTATTCACGGCTTCATGAACAACAACATTGTAAGAGGAAAATATAAGAATACACCCAGACCTATTCTTCTCAATAACTGGGAAGCAACAGAGATGGATTTTGATGAAGAAAAGATCCTGAAAATCGCTAAGAAGGGCAAGGAAGCAGGAGTTGAGCTCTTTGTTCTCGACGACGGATGGTTCGGTAAAAGAAATGATGACTACGCAGGTCTTGGTGACTGGTTTGTTAACACCAAAAAGCTGCCGGAAGGTGTCAAAGGGCTTGCTAAAAAGGTAAATGACCTTGGGCTTAAATTCGGTATATGGATCGAGCCCGAGATGGTAAATGAGGATTCAGATCTTTACAGAGCACATCCTGACTGGGTGCTGGCTGCTCCTGACAGAGTAAGATCCCTTGGAAGACATCAGATGGTTCTTGATTTCTCCAAGAAAGAGGTTGTTGATAACATTTTTGACCAGCTCTATGCAGTGTTTGCAGATGCAAATATAAGCTATATCAAGTGGGACATGAACCGCTCAATCACGGAGTGCTACAGCCAGGGAGCAGCTGCAGGCGTTCAGGGTATGGTATATCACAGATATATCCTGGGTGTTTACAGCCTCTATGAGAGACTGATAAAGGCATTCCCTGACATTCTCTTTGAATCCTGTGCAAGCGGCGGATCAAGATTTGATGCGGGAATCCTGTACTATGCGCCTCAGGCATGGTGCTCTGATGACACAGATGCCCATGAGAGAATAAAGATTCAGTACGGTACCAGCTACGGTTATCCGTTATCAATGGTAGGTGCACACGTATCAGCATCTCCGAACCTTCAGACAGGAAGAGCAATTGCAATAGGTGACAGAGCGAACATCGCTTGCTTTGGTACCTTCGGATATGAGCTTGATCTTAATGAGATTTCAGAGGCTGATTTTGTGGAGGTAAAAGAGCAGATAAAGTTCATGAAGGAATACCGTGAGCTTCTGCAGTATGGTGATCTCTACAGATTAGAATCACCCTTTAAGAAGAATATTTCTGCATGGATGGTTGTTTCAAAGGATAAGTCCACAGCGCTTGTTGCGGTATATAAAAACCTCAAGAGCCCTAATGAGGGAATAGTAAGAATACGACTTAAGGGACTTGATCCCAATGCTGTTTATACAGTGGATGAGAAGAAGGAATTGTACGGAGATATCCTTATGGAGGGCGGAATACAGGTGCCTGATGGAGATAAGGAATGGTTCTTCGCAGATGGCGATTTCACATCAAGTATGTATATCTTGAAAAAGAATGTCACAAAATGACATGAAAAGTTATTATTATTCCATATAAATAAAATCATAATACTAGTATTATTACTATAGTTTTTGAGAAACACCAAAAATTGCACATAATAAAGGGAGGATAATTATGAAAGCAAAAAAACTTGCAGCATTACTTATGAGCTGCGTAATGGCAATGTCACTGGCAGCCTGCGGAGGCTCAGGTTCAACTGGAGGCGCAGAGCCGGCTACAGCAGAGAGCACAGAGACAACAGAGGCAGCTGCTGATACAGCTGAGTCTACAGAAGAGGCTCCTACAGAGATGAAGGGCAGTGTTGAAGGCGAGCTCACAGTTACTATCTGGGATGAGAACCAGAGACCCGGACTTCAGCAGATCATCGACGAGTGGTCAGCAGAGTCAGGTGTTAAGGCTACAATTCAGGTTGTAGGCTGGGATGATTACTGGACACTCCTTGAGGCAGGCGCTTCAGGCGGCGAGATGCCCGACGTATTCTGGATGCATTCCAATCAGGCTCAGAAGTATATGGAAAACGATATGCTTATGGACCTTACAGATAAGATTTCTGGAAGCGATAAGATTGATATGGCTAACTACTATCAGGGTATCGTAGATCTTTATCAGCTGAATGGAAAGCAGTACGCAGTTCCAAAGGATATCGATACAATCGCTCTTTGGTACAACAAGACAATCTTTGATGAGATGGGCGTTGCTTATCCCGATGACACATGGACATGGGATGACTTCTCAGAAGCAGCAGCTAAGCTCACAAACGATGATCACTGGGGATATGCAATTGCACCTTCAAACAACCAGGATTCATTCTATAATGCAGTATACTCCATGGGCGGAGAGATCATAAGCGATGACAAGAAGGCTTCAGGCTATGATAAGCCCGGCACAATCAAGGCTATTCAGCTTTTCGTAGACATGGTACAGGCTGGTTCCTGCCCTGACCTTAACACAATTTCTGAGTCTGGCGCAGACGTTCTTTTCGAGTCAGGCAAGGTTGCAATGGTAACACAGGGTTCATGGATGGTAGCAGCATTCAAGGACAACGAATACACAGCTGAGAACTGTGACGTAGCAGTTCTTCCTAAGGATGCAGAGACAGGCAAGAGAGTTTCTATCTACAACGGTCTTGGATGGGCAGCTTCAGCTAACACAAAGAACCCCGATGCAGCATGGAGCCTTATCGAGTGGCTTGGTTCCAAGGAAATGCAGGAGAAACAGGCAGAGCTTGGTGTAACAATGTCAGCTTATGAAGGATGCTCAGATCTCTGGGTTAACTGCACAGATAAGTTCGATCTTAACGGCCACATGAAGATGCTTGAGGCAGACCTCGTATTCAGACCTTACTCAAAGTACACAACAGTTTGGGAAGACATGCAGACTGAGAAGCTTAAGGAAGCTTGGACAGGTGAGAAGAGTGTTGAAGATGTCTGCAAAGAAATTTGCGACAGCATGAACCAGACTCTTAGTGAAGAGTAATTAAACAGTTTTACAAGAGTAGGAGGAAGCAATTTCTCCTACTCTTTATAGGGAGAGATATAAATTATGGCAAGAAGCAAAATGACATCAAGAGAAAAAAGTGAGTTTATTTGGGGATGGGCTTTCATACTTCCGACTATGGCAGGTCTTATTATTTTAAATATTTTCCCGATCTTTTCTACAATATATCAGAGTTTTTTCAAGACTGGTGATTTTGGAAAAGGAAACATATTTGTCGGATTCAACAACTATGCTAAGGTATTTGCCGACACAGAAGTGTGGCAGGCTCTCTGGAATACAATAAAATATGCAATAGTAGAGGTTCCGATTTCGATAGCAATTTCACTTGTGCTCGCTGTTTTCCTTAATGGAAAAATTAAAGGAAAGGGCACATTCAGAACAATTTTCTTCTTACCTATGGTAGCTGCTCCTGCAGCAATAGCTATGGTTTGGAGATGGCTTTACAATTCTGAGTTCGGTCTTTTGAACCATATTTTACCCGGAAAAACAAACTGGATTTCAAATCCTAACATCGCAATTTATTCAATCGCTGTTATTGGTATATGGTCCATTATTGGATATAACATGGTTCTTTTTCTGGCAGGACTTCAGGAGGTTCCAAAGGATTTTTATGAAGCTGCATCAATCGACGGAGCTTCAGGAGTACAGCAGTTCTTTAACATCACAGTACCGCTCATTTCACCCACAATTTTCTTTGTACTTGTTACAAGAGTAATTGCTGCGATGCAGGTATTCGATGTTATTTACATGGTAATCGATAATAACAATCCGGCACTTAAAAAGACACAGTCTTTGGTATGCCTGTTCTATAAGTATTCATTTACACAGAGCAATAAAGGATATGGATCCACTGTTGTGGTTGTTCTGCTGATGGTAATATTGCTCCTTACTGTTTTGCAGATGATAGGACAGAAGAAATGGGTTCACTACAACTAAGGAAAAAGGTGTAAAAAAATGGAACGAAATAGAAATAAGATTTTGATATATATAATACTTGCGATAATGTCTTTCATAATGCTGGTGCCTTTTTTGTGGATGGCCCTCACAGCATTTAAGACAGTAGGAGAGTCTACACAGATGGACCCCTTCGTAATCTTTCCTTCCAAATTCAGGATGGATAACTTCAAAGAGGTTATGAAAAACGTTAATTTTGTAAAGCTCTACTACAACACAATTATGATGATAGTACTGAGAGTTCTCTTTGCGGTGCTTACAGCTACACTTGCCGGCTACGCATTTGCAAGACTGAACTTCTTTGGAAAGGACTTCATGTTTGGTCTTGTTCTTTTCCAGATGATGATTCCTTCACAGATTTTCATCATCCCTCAGTATGTAATGGTAAGTAAGCTTGGATGGACTAACTCAATGCTGGGACTTCTGTTCCCCGGACTTGTATCAGCCTTCGGAACCTTCCTTTTAAGGCAGGCCTATATGGGACTTCCCAAGGAACTGGAAGAAGCAGCAAGACTTGATGGATGTAACATTGGACAGACCTTCCTGTTTATCATGGCTCCACTTACCAGATCATCAATGGTCGCTCTTGGTATCTTTACAGCAGTGTTCGCATATAAAGACCTCATGTGGCCCATGATCGTTTGTCCTGATACAAACAAGACTACACTTGCAAGTGCACTTTCCAAGATGCAGGGACAGTTCTCTTCAAACTATCCCGAGCTTATGGCTGCAGCACTTATCGCATGTCTCCCTATGATAGTTATCTATGTATTCTTCCAGAAGCAGTTCATTGAAGGTATTGCTACTTCCGGTGGAAAGTTATAATTCTCGTTCAAAATTATTATTCGTATTATATGAAAAAGAGGTATGGTATTGTCTCGCCATAACTCTTTTTTATTTATGAAAATATAGGACTTAACCCAAATTTAATACACAGTTTAGCAGCATTTAAGCGCTATATAGGATAATTAAAATGTAAGTATGGGAACATAGGAGGATTTGCTTTGGGAAATATGGAACATAAGCATGTTGATCCTTTTCATATAGCTGAAAAACATAAGATAAAAGATGACATCACCGATCCTGAAGAATTAGCCAAAAAGATGGAACAAAAATTCCATGATGCCTCTGCACTACTGGCTATCTTAATGAGTGGAATATGTGCATGGCTCTTGTTTTATGCATTATGGGAATCTTTGGGAAGACCATTCTCAATCGCTTATATGGTTCAGGCTGAGGATGCGCTTGGTGTGTTTCTTTTTATCGAAATGATGAGACACACCAGTTTTACCTGGAGTGTGGATAGTGCACTGGTTTCTGGGAGTGGCAGCGTATTTACTCGGAATAATTGAGCAGTGAAAATCTGAATGATATAATTACAGCTGGTAGTCGATGAAAATTAAAAAAGGACTGTCAATATGAAGAAAAAGAATTATACCGCAATAGCGAATATAGTTATAATCATACTGATTGTGGTTGTGTTTGCCGGTATTCAGTTTAATGAATTTTCTTTTTATAAAGAAACGGCCAGAAATCAGGCGCAAAACGATGTTGGTCTGACATCTATAGACATCAAATCCCGTATCACAAGCATTTCTTCTGAGCAAAGAGTTGCATCTCAGATGATGGCAAATGATATATTTTTAAAGGAATGGTGTAATAAAGAGACCTCAGATGTAAATTCCGAACATGCAAAGCAGTTGTATGGATACCTGAATGAATACAAAGAAAAATATAACTATGATGTTGTGTTCTTTGTGTCGAACAAAACCTATAATTATTACTATGATGGCGGCCTTAATAAGGTTATATCAAAGGATGACGATTTTGATATATGGTATTTCAATTTCCTTGATCTGAATCAGGAATATGATATACAGATTGACCATGACGAGGTAAATGATTTTAGCGTAACACTATTTGTGAATTGCCTGGTACTTAATGAAGCCGGTGATATTGCAGGTGTAGTTGGAGTGGGGCAGAAAATCGATGATTTTGAGTCTTCTGTCAATGAAATAATAGAATCTTTTGATATAAATGTTTGTATTGTTAATACCGGCAATGCGCATAATTCCTTTACCGGGAGCTCCGGGGTATACAAGACTGCAGAAGACGCTGCCAATGAGCTTGGTATATCTAAAGAAGATGTTTTGATGGATGTTGGTAGTAATGGTCATGTTTGGACTAATGGGAATAAGATAACCTCTGTCCAAAAGAACGAGGATCTGAAATGGAATATCATTGTGCAGAAAGACATTTCGGATGAGATAAGTGAATTGCTGAAACGATCTTATATGAGAGTGACATTTTTGATTATTATCATTGTTCTCTATATTCTGGTCAGCTTCACTTTCCTGAAAAAAATACGTGACTTAAATTCGATTGCTGAAAATACTGATGAATTTACCGGACTATTTAATAACAAGCTCTTTAAGGAGAGGTTTGATAAAAGACATAATGCCAAGCTGAAAAAACATGTAAAAGAAACGGCTGGTTCTTTGTTTATTCTTGATGTTGATGATTTTAAAAGCTTCAACGATACCTTTGGACATTTATATGGAAATACTGTGCTAAAGACCATGGCCAATGAGCTCAAGGATTCCGTAGGTGATGATGGAGAATTGTGCAGATGGGGCGGCGACGAATTTGTAGGCGAGATATATGAAGAACCTGAAATTGCGTTAAGCATTTTGAATGGGGCTTTGGAAAACTTAAAGCATAAGGATACAAAGATGCCAATTACATTTAGCTGTGGTATATGCAAGATTGATTCGAGATTGTCCCTGGCTGATAATTTGAAGATGGCGGATAAGGCTTTATATAAGTCAAAAGAAAAAGGGAAAAAGTGTTGTACTATATGGGAGCGGAATGGAAATGAATAAAAGAATAGTTACATATTTGCTTTGTACTGCAATGACAGCATCCATGATTTCAGGCTGCGGTTTGGCAGACAAGCTGGGAGAAACAGGTAAAGAAAACGGAACAACCGATGCGCAGGCTGATACAGGGGATGATTTTTTATCTATAATCGATAAGAACAAAACTTCAGAAGCTGACAATGTAAAGGAAGCAAAAGAGGATACTGTAGCAGATGCGACAGAGGAGCCGTCTGAAAGCACCGGGGAAGCTACAGATTCCGAGGAAGAGACTGGTGAAACTGTTGAATCCAGGGTATCTTACAAATGGGAAGCCCCTTCGTTCAGAATTACCAGAAAATCCTTTTCGCAGAAATACGACGGAGATGCAAAATTCGATGAATCAAATGAGGATTCAAAGGATTACTCCAACGGTGTTTTATATGAAGGAGATTTTGCCTTTATCTATGTAGATGAAGAATCAGCAGCAAAATATCCCGCTCTTTATAAGAATATAAATGATGCTGCAGAAAAATCATTTAAAATTACTGAAGATTGTGTTGAAGAAACAATAAAGGATGCAAAAGAACAATATGAAACTTCTGCTAAAGAAGGCTACAGTTTTTTTGGTCCATATTATGATCACTGTGATATCACAGTGAAAAGAGCAGACAATAAGGTTGTAAGTATATATGACTGGGATGACAATTATATGGGCGGAGCCCATGGAATGTATGGCGCTGGCGGTACAAACTATGATGCTCAGACAGGTGAACTTCTTGATATATCAGATGTCATTGATGTGACTAAGGAAGAACTGGATGAGATTATTAAAAAGAAGCTCCTTGAGATTCAGGAGTATGATAATCAGTTTGTGTCCCTTGATGAGAATCTTAAGGATTATAAATTTAATCCCATAAATGATTCAGAAAACAATATTTTTGAGTTGGGATATAAATGGTACTTTGCCCATGATGGTCTGCATATTATTTTTAATGTATATGAGCTCGCTTCCTATGCGGATGGAATGCAGGATATAGTTATTGGCTACACTGAGTATCCCGGGACTATAAAGGATAAATTCATACCTGACACTAATGCACCTGACTGTCAGAATGGAAACCTTATGTTTGTAAAAGAAGGAAATGATTCTGATATAGATTATTTACACTTCAGGTACACACCATTAGCCGGCATGGAAGAGTATGATGACTGGATTTATGCTGAGTCCTTTGGACTGGTTTTAAATGGAAAATCAGCAAAGGCAGATACAGGCTTTAATGTTCCAAGTGATTATCATTTTGAAACCTATAAGATAACAACGATGGATGGTAAGGAGTACGTTTATTACATCAATCCTACTGATAATGATTACTGCGAGCTCCTTGTTTTTGACATCACAGGCGGCGATGTTAAGTATGTTGGAAAACAGCACTATCACTATTTTGAGAACTTTGATTATGAGAAGGGCACAGAAACTGAGCCATTGTATTCCAATCCGTACAACATGCACTTTGGCTCAGTCGGAGATGCCTTTGGAACCTACACCTGCTATACCTCGTATGAGGTCGGAGATGACGGAATGCCGGTTCAGATCTCTGATGAATATAAGTTCAGCTGGAAAACTGAGGATGCAGTTTCCACTGCTGAGATCAAGGGTGATGAAGTGGATGAAAATGGAAAGGTGATAAATGCCGGTGTGACAATTCAGGCAGGAACGCATTTTGTTCCCCTTCGTACAGATGAGAAAACGTACATGGATTTTACTATCGACGGTGGTAAGATCATAAGACTTACATATACATCCTTTGATTATCCTGCAGCCCTTCCGGAGGGAAATATCGATGATCTGTTTGAAGGCCTCATATATGCAGGCTGAGCATAAACTATAAAAATGTGAATGACATGGATATCTGTTACAGAGCAGACTTCCATGTCATTTTTTGTTACTTTTGGCGCCGATATGAAAATTATAAAAAAAGCATAAATTTGATATAAACTCTTTCTAAAATTCAATAGGATATATTCATCAATTGAGTTTGGAAGGAGAAGGACATGGGAAAAAGAAAATGGGGAAGAATGGTTGCTATGGCAATGGCAACAGCCTTGACTGTTACAAGCATTCCGCTTACTGCAAGGGCTGAGGAAGAGCCTGCAGACACAGGTGATGGCTATTCTCTGGTATGGAGCGATGAGTTTGATGGCGAAAGCTTAAACACAGCAGACTGGAATGTGGAAGAGCATGATCCGGGCTGGGTCAACTCAGAATGGCAGAGATATACATCACTGGATGGTGGGAATATTGCGGTTAAGGATGGCTCGCTTCATATCATTCCTAAATATGTTGCAGGTGAAGCAGCAGAGGAGGGATCGGAGGAGTCCTCTGAGAGAACCTTCGAGACATTCAATGTGGGGGTTGATGTCGGAGAAGATATGGAAGAGTCTGAGTCAATTGCGCTTCAGATTAATTTCGGAGCGGTTAATGCTGCAGATGATTTTCCTGATAATACAGAGGCTTTTGATTCAAAGGCAGAGGTTACTCTTAAAAATATCTCCCTTGTTGATGTAACTGAGGGTGAGGAAGTAAATATTCTTGCCGGAGGCTTGGATAACCCGGATACATGGAATATGGGTATAACAGCTCCCGCTGAAGGAACTTACAATTTTGAAGACGGAAGTATCAATATCAAAATAGATAATGCAGGCAACGAAAACTGGAATGTACAGCTACAGCAGAGAGGCTTAAAGCTTATTCCGGGACATAAATATGTATTTTCAATGGATGCTGCATCTGATATTGACAGAGTCAGTGAGATAAGTCTTCTTGATACTAATGGATGGAAATGGTACGGCGGCAGCAAAATCCTCATAAAGGGAAGCGGCAAGTCCGGCAGCTCATTAGGAACAGAGAGCGAGATCACATCCGGAAGAATTACAACCCAGGGTAAGCACGACTTTACCTATGGACGTTTTGAAGCAAGAGCCAAGGTTCCTGAAGGAAAGGGCTTCCTTCCTGCATTCTGGCTTATGGCTACAGACGAGGGCCTTTATGGACAGTGGCCTAAGTGCGGTGAGATCGACATCATGGAGGTTATGGGACAGAACACAGATAAGTCCTATCACACCATTCATTATGGATATAACTCCGGAAATGGTCATAAAGAAAACCAGGGTACAAAGACACTTACAGACAGCAGCTTTTCAGATGACTATCATGTATTCAGAGTTGACTGGGAGCCCGGTAAGATCACATGGTTTGTAGATGATGAGCAGGTCTATGAGACAAGCGACTGGTACACAGGAACAGATGATGATAATCAGATCACATATCCTGCACCCTTCGACCAGAACTTCTATATTATACTGAACCTTGCAGTAGGCGGCTCGTGGGTAGGAGATCCTGACCTTGACGCTATAAATGACAAGGAATATGCCATTGATTATGTTCGTGTTTATCAGAAGGATGAGAGCGAATATGAGCAGGGTGAAAATGAGGCAAAGCGTCCTGAAAAGGAGCCTGTAGTTTACAGAGAAGCAGATGAAGAGGGTAACTACGTATTAAACGGCAGCTTCACAGAGAGTATTGAAAGCGATGAGACCGGTGATTCTAATAGTAACTGGGTTCTTCATACAGAGTCTGATGCTGATGGATCAACAGCAGTTGTAGAAAATAATGCTGTTACAATCACACCTTCTGCAAATGGATCAGTGGACTATGCAATCCAGCTTAAGCAGACAGGTATACCCATGTATAAGGGATGGGATTACGAGCTCTCCTTTGATGCGTATGCTACAGAGGATAGAAAGATTGTTGTAGATGTTGAAGGCCCTGACAAAGGCTGGACAAGATACATGCAGGATACACCCTTTGCCATAACAACAGGCGAGGCACATTACACATACGAGTTTACAATGAACGAAAAGACAGATCCTAACGGTTCACTGGAGTTCAATCTTGGTAATCAGGGCTCCGTAGCACCTGTAACAATCAAGAACGTTAAGCTTATTCACAAGTCAGGGGAAGAGGTTAAGGAGGACAACGAGAAGGTTATCCGTCCGGATGGAAACTATGTTTATAACGGCTCCTTCGACCAGGGTGAAAAGAGACTTGGCTACTGGGAATTTGATGAGGAAGATGCAGCTCAGATTTCCGTAACAAATAAGAAAAATGACAGACAGCTCATGGTTAAGATTGAGGTTCCGGAAGGCGCAACAGAAGCTGATCCTGTAAAGATTTCACAGTCTGATCTGGCACCTCTTATAAAGGGACAGTACGACCTTTCCTTCAGTGCTTATCATGATGGAGGAGAAGCAGATGGCCTTAGAGTAAATGTAGTCGGTGAGGAGTTTGTGCCTGAGCTTACTACTGAGAAGACAACCTTTAGCAGGATAATAAATCTCGACAAGGACCTTACAAGAGAAGAGTCTGACATTGAGTTTTCATTTACAAAGCCCGGAACCTATTACCTGGATGATGTATTCCTGACAGAGAAGGCACTTCTTAAGAATGGCTCCTTCAGCGCAGGAATAGCTGGTTGGTCTCCCTATATTGACAATGCAGCAAAGGCTAACTATGTCATCGACAGCATGAACGGCAATGAAAATGCATTTGCAATTACAATCGAAGATACAGGAGAAAGCAACGACTGGTACATCCAGCTTAACCAGGACGGCCTTAAGATTGAAGAAGGCAAATACTACTATGTATCATTTAAGGCAAAGTCCACTATGGACAGAATTATCAAGTACTGCCTGCAGCAGAATGGTGGCGACTGGGCTAACTATAGCGGAACAGGTGAAGTAGAGGTTGGAAGTGAGTGGAAGACATTCTCTCATGCATTCCAGATGACTAATGCTACTGATACAAAGACTAGATTCAACATTACCTTTGGTTCAATAGGTGGTGTGAGAATCCAGAGCAGGCACGATGTTTATGTTGATGATATTGAACTTGTCGAGCTGACAAAGGAAGAGTTCGATAAACTTAATAGCTCTGAGGAGCCTGTAGAAAATCCTTCTGAAGAGCCCTCAGAGCAGCCCTCTAAAGAGCCGGAGGAAACTCCTGCAGTAGAAAATAAGGAGGAGCAGACTACGACAGATAAGTCTCAGAAGGCAACTGATACTGTAGAGGCTAAGCAGGATGAGACAAAAGAGCAGACAAAGGTTAATAACAACGGCAAGGCTGAAAAGGGTGAAATCAGGGTTACAAAGAACTCAATTTACACAGTGATCGGTAAAAAGAGTGTCAGCTACAAGCAGAACCCTGAGTCAGCAGGTAAGAATGTAACAGTTCCTTCATCAGTTGTTATTGACGGAACAAAGCTTAAGGTAACCAAGCTTGCCAAGAATGCATTCAAGGGCAATAAAAAGCTCAGGAAGGTAACACTTGGTAAGAATGTTAAGACCATAGGAAAGAGTGCATTCAGCGGCTGTAAAAAGCTCAGAAGCATTACTGTAAAAGGTAATAAGCTTAAGAAGATCGAGAAGTACGCTTTCAAGAATTGCAAGCTTAACAAGGACTTCAAGGTTATCATTTGGGCAAATGATGATGAAAGCTATGAGAAAGTTGTTAATCTCTTTAAGGATGCGGGGCTTACAGATGTAACCTTCGTACGAAAATAACAGCTTTTCATATACAAAAACTCCCTATACTTTGTTAAAAAAATACGGCGGAGGCACTTTGGCAGAAATGTCAAAGTGCCTTTTGCTATGTAAATCTAAATCTTTCATTAAAAAATTCTTTAAATCGCATTTTTATAAATGTTGCATGGTAAAATTTTAATGTAATTATTGTCTATTTTCTTATGACCAGGGGCTATTATGAGTAAAAAAAGTGGAAACGCAAAAATGATATCAAGGCTGATGCTTCATCTTTTGCCGGTTCAGATCATGTTTGCGCTTATAGGAAGTGTAAACGCAATTGTTTCCAGTTACTTTGCGACTAATTACATAGGCATAGATGCAATGACTGCAGTAGGACTATATGCACCATTAAACCAGCTGATTTCGGCACTCAGTTCAGTCTTTGTAGGTGGTGCTGCGATTATATGTGGTAAATATATTGGACAGAATGACAGAGATGAAGTCAAGGCAATTTTTACCGGAGACATAACTATTACCGCTTTGCTATCTATAGTTATTTCACTGGTGCTGGTAGCTATTGGAACTACTCCCATGGTCTACATGTTCACACAGGATGAAAACGTTATCCCTTTTTTTGGAAGGTACCTTTTAGGTCAGGCTATAGGTATAATTCCATTTATTGTTGGAAATCAGCTGACAGTATTTCTCTCCCTTGAAAACAGGCAGAGACTATCGGTAGTAGCCAGTGTGACATTTATATTTGCAAACTTATTCTTTAATTATTTATTTGTCCAGGTGCTCAGGATGGAAGCCTTTGGACTGTCACTTGCTTCTTCACTTGGAATGTGGGTGTTCTGTCTGGTTGAAGCTTTGTACTTCATGTCAGGGAAATCCTATATCGGTTTTGCTATTTCCGCATTTAATATAAAGAAAACTTTCAAAGTATTTACCAAGGGTATTCCCAGTGGCCTTTCATATATATATCAGGCCGGAAGAGGTTTGATCGTAAACGCACTTCTTGCAGCGTATGTTGGAAGCGCCGGTATTTCTGCTTTCGGTACTGCGAACAACTTTATGGGACTTTTCTGGGCAATTCCGGGTGGCATGCTTGCTGTTTCACGATTACTCATAAGTATAGGCATGGGTGAAGAGGATAAGCATGCACTCACAGAAATCATGAAGGTTATGCTGACAAAATATATGCTGATACAATGCGCTGTTAGTGCAGGAATTATAGCATTTGCCGTTCCGTTCACCAATATTTTCTATCATGATCCTACGCAGCCGGTTTATCTGATGACAGCGTGGGGATTTAGGATTCTTCCACTTTGTATGCCGTTTTCTATACTGTGTATGCATTTTACATGCTATGCACAGGCATCAGGAAAAAATGTTCTTATCAATATACTTGCAATCGTTGACGGTGTTATAGGTGTTGCAGCCGGAGCGTCATTTTTGATTGGCTCCATTGGCATGAATGCAGTTTATATTGCCAATGTTATCAATGGAGTACTGACTACAATAATTATTTTCCTTTATGCAGCTGTAAATATTAAACATATACCTCGAAATCTGGTAGACCTGATGGTATTTCCCGAGGACTTTGGTGTGCCTGATGATCATGTACTTGAGCTCTCAGTCCACAAAATGGATGAGGTGGCAGGAATTTCCGAGAAAGTACAGGAATTTTGTGAGAGAAAGGGAATTGATCACAGAAGATCAATGATCGCAGGACTTTCCCTGGAAGAAATGGCAGGAAATGTTGTTGCCCATGGTTTTACCAAGGATAAGAAGAACCATTCTGTCGATATTAAGACCGTTACAAAGGATGACACCCTTATTCTCAGAATAAAGGATGACTGTGTAGCGTTCGATCCTGCAACCAGAAATAATATAGACGATGCAGATGATATTACTAAGAACATAGGCATACGTATGGTTTACAAGCTTGCAAAGGATGTTACCTACCAGAACGTACTGGGACTGAATGTACTTACATTGAAATTATAAAAGAAAACCTGAAAGTGTATCACTTCCAGGTTGTTCCGTAATAGGTTTCTCTGTATTTTTTTGGTGTCATTCCGGTATCCTCGAAGAAGAGCTTACTAAAATGACTTTGTGAAGAGAATGAGAGATAGTTGGAAATCTCTATAATAGAATAATCGCTGAATCTTAAAAGGTTCTT
The DNA here is from genome assembly GCF_000424125.1 of Butyrivibrio sp. FC2001. NCBI lineage: Bacteria > Bacillati > Bacillota > Clostridia > Lachnospirales > Lachnospiraceae > Butyrivibrio > Butyrivibrio sp. FC2001. Next base: position 810,998 of record NZ_KE384132.1, on the reverse strand, counting down.
GGCTTTATCGAGCTTTACATTGCGGATATAATCGCTGGGGGATATCCCGAGCTCTTCCTTAAAAAGCCTTGAAATATGACTTGTGGATGTATCCAGATGGTCAGCCAGATCATCAATTGTTATTCTGTCATTTACATTGGCATAAATGTAATTCAGACATTCATTGGTGGTCTTTGAGAGATTCGCGTTGTGGCGAAGGTCCTTCATTCGCACTGTGTAGTCCATTACCATCTTTGAGTGGAGATTGGATAATTCCTGTATGGAGCTTATGTCGTCAAGCTTTTGTATATAAAAATCGCTTAGCCTGAAGGCTCGTTCCATTTCCATTCCTTTTTCTGTACAGATTCTGGTGATGAGCGCAACACTGACTACAAAGTGATATTTTAGATTTTGAAGAGGATCTCTTGATAATGTTCCAGTTCCGTTGGAATCAAGGAACCTGTGATTGTCGATATTGTCCTGAATGGCGTCGATATCACCATTTGCCACACTTTGATAGAACATGTATTCATCGTTTTGCTGACGGTGAGTTACCTCGTTCTCTGATAACCTTATTTCGTTTTCTTCCCAAGCTTTATGAAAATCCATAGTACACCTTTGTTGATAAAATAGTAATTTCTTAATATGATTATACAATAGAGTTTTGTATAAAAAAGGGGATATTAAAAAATGAACGAAGAGAGAGGGAGTTTTGGCTCCAGACTAGGCTTTATTTTAGTTAGTGCAGGATGTGCTATCGGAATAGGAAATGTATGGAAATTCCCGTATGTTGCCGGTGCTAACGGAGGAGCAGTTTTTGTACTTTTTTATCTGGTGTTCCTTGTTCTTATGGGAATTCCGGTAATGACCATGGAGCTGGCAATAGGAAGAGCCAGCGGTAAGACGGTTGTCCGTGGATATCAGAAGCTTCAGAAAAAGGGGCAGCACTGGCATATACACGGATGGCTGTGTATGCTTGGCTGTTATCTTCTGATGATGTATTACACAACCGTATCAGGCTGGATGGTCGACTATTTCTTTAAATTTGCTTCCGGACAGTTTTCAAGGATTGATCCCGAAAATGTGGGAGATGTATTTACTTCCATGCTTGCAGATCCTGAGGAGATGGGCATATTCATGGCTCTTACAGTAATTTTTGGCTTTGGAGTGCTGAGCCTTGGTGTTGCTGATGGCCTTGAGAGAGTAAACAAGATTATGATGATTGGACTTCTTGCTCTTATCATAGTTCTTGCAGGTCATTCACTTACACTTAGTAATGCCGCTGAGGGCGTGAAGTTTTACCTTCTTCCCGACTGGAACAGAGCTATGGAGGTGGGAATAGGAAAGGTTATAAGCGCTGCCATGAACCAGGCCTTCTTTACACTAAGCCTTGGAATCGGCGCCATTGAGATATTTGGAAGCTATATGTCAAAGGATCATACTCTTACAGGAGAAGCAGTGAGAATTTGTGCGCTTGATACCTTTGTTGCACTTATAGCCGGACTTATCATTTTCCCTGCATGCTTCAGCTTTAATGTTGAGCCAGGTCAGGGGCCTTCACTTATTTTCATAACTCTTCCCAGAGTATTTATGAATATGAACATGGGAAGGATTTGGGGAACACTTTTCTTTGTATTTATGACCTTTGCAAGCTTTTCAACTGTTACAGCTGTATTTGAGAATCTGGTGGCGTTCCTTTCAGATAATTTTGGCTGGAGCAGAGGCAAGTCTATTCTTGTAAACGGTGCATTTATTCTGATCGCAAGTATTCCCTGTGTTCTGGGCTACAACGTGTGGAGTGATCTCCACATCATAGGAGCAAGGGATGTCCTTGATTCTGAGGACTTTATTGTAAGTAATCTGCTTCTTCCCGGCGGATCACTTATATTCTTGCTTTTTTGTACAACTAAATTTGGCTGGGGATTTGACAAGTATCTTGCAGAGACAAATACAGGATCAGGTCGCCAGATGCCTGCCTTTTTGAAAAACTATTTTAAGTTTGTTCTTCCAATATTGATACTTATTATATTGATTCAGGGACTTATTCCTTAATTAAAGCTACATGAATAGAAAAAATGAACTCCGCCTCAGATTTGAGACGGAGTTTTTGTTCACATAAAAATGTTTTTATTTTGATTTCTTAAGAAGCTCTTTTGAAAAATCGATGTAATCAAGACAGGTATTGCACTTGGGGGCGTAGTCTATAAGGAGTTTTTTAGCTTCCTGTGCTTCCTTTGTCTTTACGCATTCGCGGATGACGGTCTTAAACAGACGTGTATCCATTTTCTTGGCAACCTGTTCTATGTTGTCACGGGTTTCTCTTTCAAGATTGGACCTGCCTGAGTACCTGACAAGAAGGAGACCTGCGATAGACAGATTTTTGTTCTGACGCTTCTTCACTGACATGATAGTGTCGTGGAGCTGCTGAATACCCTGCATGGCATAGGAGTCTGCAGTTACGGGAATGATAACCTTGTCAGCGGCGATAAGGCAGTTATAGAGAATTACGTTAAGTGAAGGGGCAGTATCGATAACGATATATTCGTAGCCCTCAAGCTCATCAAGAGCGTCCTTCAATCTGTAAAAGCCCTCAAGGTCACCGTCAAGCATCTTCTCAGCTTTTACAAGCAGAGGGTCGGATGCAACGATGTCTCCGTTTTCTGTGTGCTGAATTGCTTCTGAAATAGGAAGCTTGTCTGAGTCAATGATTACGTCGTAAAGAGTTGCGACGTCTTCAATTTTAGCTTCATAGGTGCTGGTGCTATTGCACTGTGGATCAGCATCTATTAAAAGTGTCTTTGCCTTCTTCCCCAAAATTCCGGCAAGATTTGTTGCTGTTGTACTTTTTCCAATACCGCCTTTTTGATTGGCGACTACAAATATTGTAGACATTTTTCCTCCTCCTTAGAAGTCAATAGAACCGTTGACCTCATCGTTAACAACGTAGAATACTTTCTGTTCTTCAGGCTTTACATAGACATCAACCTTTTTGAAATCAGCCTCGGAAACGCCCTTTAATATGGCATCCTCCTTGATCTGCTTTAAAAGCTCATCTGTGTTACGATCCTTGTTCTGAAACTGAACTACAATATTTTTCTGTGCGCTGGCAAAGCTCCCTGTTGCCTCAAGAGCTCTTTTGACGCTGCTTTGTCTGGCCATGATGGATCCCCCTTTGCTGTTGTTTATGAATTTTTAATATTTTATCACATATACGAGGAAACTTGGCGTTCAATTTTTATTAAGATTATGAACACAATTTGATAACAAAACCTTGTTACCATCTTTATTAGGGTTTTTTATGGCAAAAAATTTGGAAAGGACGGTATGAAAATGGGTTTACTTGAACTGAAAATTGCGGAGTTTGTTGGAAACTATTCCAGAAATCACGGCTATCAGCCTACAGTGGAAGAGCTTATAAGAGTATTTGGATTACCTATAATTATGTATAAGATGTTTTATGTACTTAATCTTTACAGGATCGGAATGATCCGTAATTCATTATTCTTCGGAACAGGGAATCTGCAGCTGATTCCCATGAAGTGCAACTAAATATGCAAAATAAAATCACAGTCTTATTAAGCTGTGATTTTTTTGTGGAAGCTACATGTCTCTGTCGCTGTGGATGTCTATGGTGTAGTCGGGATAGCTCTCAGTGAGGTGCATCCTTGCGTGGTCAACTACTGCGTCAGGGTATTGTGCATCAAAGCTTACAATTACATCCAGATCAATGCTTTTTTCTTCAATATCTATGTGAACTCCATGAACCTGTAATATACCATCTATATGCTCAAGGCGCCTTATGATCTCATCGCGCATATCATTGCTTTCGCTGTTTACAACGCATATACCTATCGCACTGAGGATAATGTTGTAGGCATCAAGAACATCATCCTTTATGTGGTGACTTATCTTATAGATCTCATTGGCTGTCATATTGCTGTCCACATCAATGACAACAGAGCCTATAAGTCTCTCGGGACCATAATTGTGGAGAACAAGATCATGGACATCTAAAACCTCTTCAAAGCCTGAAATATACGCCTTTAGTCTGTCAGCAAGCTCTCTGTCTGCGCGTTTTCCCAGGATATCATTCATATCGTCTAAAAGAAGCTCAAAACCGGCTTTGATAATACAAAGCGCAATTAAAAGACCTATATATGCATCTATCTGTATATGGGCAAAAATAGACAGGATTGCCGATACCAGAACTGCCAGTGAAATCATGCAGTCATTTATCGCGTCCTGTCCGGATGCAATAAGGGCGGGAGATGAGTTTTCTTCTCCGCGGTGCTTTACAAAGTTTCCAAGGGAGTACTTTGTGAAAATTGTGATGAGAAGAATTAAGATGCTATAGCCTGAATAATTGGTAACAGTGGGCTTTAGGATCTTTTTTATGGATTCAAAGCCGGCGGTCGCTCCTGCATAGATAATGATTATGGCTACAATTACAGCACTGATATACTCGATTCTTCCATGTCCCATGGGATGGTCCTCATCAGGTGCCTTCTCGGAGAGCTTTAAGCCTGCTATGGTGACCACGGAGCTCACTACATCAGTCAGGTTGTTCAGGGCATCCATAAGCATAGCGATAGATCCCGCCATCACTCCGAATATGGACTTTATTATTACAAGTCCGATATTGACCAGAATCCCAATGAGGGAGGTATGCAATATTTTTTTATATCGTAGTTTTGTCTTTTCGTTTTCCATAGAAATATTATACAGCGAAGGCGCAGTGAATGATAATAAAAAAATCCCGCTGTTGATTGACTTTAGCATGTTTGGAAGTGCATAATTGTGAGTATACTTTTTTTAGATAAGGTTGGAGATTTTTGATGACAAATTTAATACTTCTTATCGGTAATTCCATTTTGCTGGGAATAGGACTTGCGATGGATGCCTTTTCTGTATCTATAGCTAATGCAATGGCCGATCCGGCCATGAGTCCCAGGAGAAAAAATGTAATTGCAGGTACTTTTGCGGGATTTCAGTTTCTGATGCCTCTTCTTGGATGGATATGTGTACACACGATTGCTACCTTATTCACTCAGTTCCAGGCTTCGATTCCCTGGATTGCCCTGATTCTTCTTTCATATATCGGCGCGAAGATGCTTAAGGAAGGAATTGTTGAGCAAAAGAGCGATGAACCTGTAGAGAAGGAGCCCTTAACCTTTAAGCTCCTTATGATTCAGGGCATTGCCACAGCGATAGATGCGCTATCAGTAGGCTTTACGATTTCAGACTACGGGGTAGCAGAGGCAGTTGCTTCGTCGCTTATTATCGGAGCGATGACCTTTGTTATATGCAGAATAGGACTCCGCCTTGGAAGAAAATTCGGACTTAAGCTTGCGGGAAGAGCTACCATTGTAGGCGGACTCATTCTTATCGGCATTGGAATAGAAATATTCGTAAAAGGAATTTTGGGCATTTAAGGAGATAATGAAAAATGGCAACAATCAATTCTGTTGAACAGCTTACAGAAAACAGATTTGTGAATCTTTTCCATGTAAAGGGTGAAAATGATAAAGGACATCAGGCTAATTACTATGTGGCATCAAGGTCAAAAACAAAGGATGATCTGATGATAACCACAGGTAAAAACGTGGCTGATGGTGTATCAATCTATGCACTCTGCGGAGAAAATAAGGATAAGGTTGTACTCGTAAGACAGTACAGATATCCCATAGATACTTATATTTATGAATTTCCGGCAGGGCTTTGCGAGCCCGGCGAGGACTACAAGGAAGCTGCAGTAAGGGAGCTTCATGAGGAGACAGGACTTGATTTCCATCCCCTTGATGTGGATCCTATGTACGAGCTTCCCCGCTTTTCATCAGTTGGAATGACCGATGAATCCGTAGCGATGGTGTTTGGATATGCTGACGGCAAGATTACAGACAAATATCAGGAGGCCAGCGAAGAGATTCAGGTAGTTATAGCAGACAGAGACGAAGTGAGAAGAATTCTCAGGGAGGAGCACGTGGCAATTCTTGCAGCCTATCAGCTCCAGCACTTCTTACATGATGAGGATCCGTTCGCATTTTTGCAAAAATAAGTTTCACAAAGTGGCTGTAGCGCCAGATGGTTAAATCATCTGCCTTCTCCCTTGGGGAGAAGTTGGCACGAAGTGACGGATGAGGGGAGAAGGGAGAAAAATGTCAATAAGAGAGAATCTACAGGACGTAGAAAAGAAAATACAGGCCGCCTGTGACAGAAGCGGTCGCGACAGAAGCGAGGTTACACTTATTGCTGTAAGTAAGACCAAGCCAGTATCTGACATAAGGCAGGCTATGGACTGCGGAATAACAGTTTTCGGCGAGAATAAGGTTCAGGAGATAAGGGATAAAACCGAGGAGATAAAAGAGCCTCTTCATTGGCACATGATAGGACACCTTCAGACCAACAAGGTAAAGTATCTTCCCGGAAAGGTGGATATGATCCACTCCGTTGATAAGCTCAGCCTGGCTGAGGAGATAGAGAAGCAGGCAGCAAAAAATGACCTTGTAATGGATGTTCTCTGCGAGGTAAATATGGCAGCTGAGGACACAAAGTTTGGACTCACTCCGGAGGAGACTCCCGAGTTTGTAAGAACAATAGCAAAGCTTCCTCATGTACGTGTCCGTGGTCTTATGACCATTGCTCCTTATACAGATGACCCGGAATCAAACAGGGTATATTTTAAGGGCCTGCGAGAACTTCTGGAAGCTCTGAAGGCTGAGAATATTGAAGGAACACAGCTGGATACCCTTTCAATGGGTATGACCGGTGATTACGAGGTTGCAATCGAAGAGGGAGCAACCTTTGTAAGGGTTGGAACCGGAATATTCGGTGAGAGAGATTACTCTAAAAAGTGATAGCGAGTTTACCAATTTTTCATATTCATTTAATTGATAATATACCGCTTGGACTTTAGAATAATTGTAGGGCTTTTTAATCATTTTTTTAGCCAAATACTTCGTCGGAGCTGTCTGATGCTTAGAACAATGCCTCTTACAAAAAATCTCACACTGGATCAGATCAATCATCTGATAGATACCGGTCATGTTTTTGTGGCACCACTTGGCATGAACAGGACGGCTTATATTGTCATAAATCACAAGCCGTTTATGGTTGTTGTGACAGATGTTTCCATTAATGGCATTCAGCTTTCAGGCTCCTGGTATACCTGGAATGAGCTTGAACAGATGGGCGGAGTTTTTGAATCGGAATTCGAGGCACTTAAGGCTGTGGCCAACGGTGCATAATATATCGTGTTTTACGAAATAAAGTTTTTAGGGGGCTTCAAGTGACAGAAGTTTTTTACTATGCAGAGGCTAATATAGCCTGCATGCTTATTTTGGGGCTTGTTCTTGTTAAAATCAATCAGGGCATAGATCGTCAGATTTCAACAATAGTAATAAGACGCATGATTTGGATTATGATGGGTTACTTTCTGTCCGATGCAGTGTGGGCGCTGTTTGAGGGCGATGTATTTCCTGTGAACGAAAGCGGAATGTATATTATTACTATTATTCCATACGGATTCATTGTGGGCTGCAGCTTTTGCTGGTTCATATACTGTGAGCTTCTTCAGCAAAACAAGAATATAGTCACGGCGAGATCCTTGATTCGCAGCTCGATTCCAATGCTTGCAGCGATAATAATGATAATATTCGGCTCCTTCAGAGGTTACGTGTTCTATTTTGATGAAAACGGAACCCTTAAGTATGGTCCGCTTTACGCGATATTCCTGCTTATTCCTACAGGATATATGCTGTATTCCTCTGCAAAGGGCTTCTATAGAGCCTACACCCAGGAGCGTTACCTTGATAACAGCCTTTATTTTGTAGTAGGTATTTTCCCTATCCTGCCTCTTGTGTGCGGCGCTCTGCAGTCGATTTTCCTTACTACACCGATCATGTGCTATGGCGCAACACTTTCTGTGCTGATTGTTTATCTTACTTCTATTGAGAATCTGGTATCCATGGATTCACTCACTCAGGTAAATAACCGTCACCAGATGCAGAGATACCTTATGAGAAAAATGAAAGCACCGTCTCCCGGACTTTCACTTTATCTGATGATCATCGATGTTGACCATTTCAAGGAGATAAATGACACCTACGGGCATGTGGAGGGTGATAAGGCTCTGGTCCGTGTGGCAACAGCAATGAAGGAAGCATGTCAGGCACACAGAAACCGCTTCTTTGTATCGAGATATGGCGGAGATGAGTTTATTATCATCGCTGAAACAGAGTATAAGGGCGAGGTCAACTGGCTCTCTGACAAAATAAGGTCAAGCGTTCGTATATTGAATGAGAAGGCGGGAGCACCCTATAACCTGTCTGTCTGTGTCGGAATTGCTGAATATGATTTTGCATCACCAGTTCCGATTCCATCACTGATAGCAAGAGCGGATACGGACCTTTACCATATGAAACATGCTAGAAATGAGTAAAATTTTCGGGCTGCCGTATAGCAAATCGGCAGCCCTTTTCCTTACATATCTGCTATAATTGTTTGTATAAATTATTCTTAATTATGGGGGTATTGCCATGCAGATTTATGTTTCACAAAGCGTAGTTCGAAGTGGCGACGGAACGAGAAATCATCCATTCCGCTTTATTCAGGAAGCTGCTGACATTGCGCAGCCTGGTGATATTGTAATAGTTGCACCGGGCATTTACAGAGAATATGTTCATCCTGCTCACGGCGGTACAAAAGATAATCCTATTGTCTACTGTACTACTGAGCCTCAGGGCGCCGTTATTACCGGAGCCGAGGAGATAAAGGAGTGGGAGCTCTTTAACGGAGATGTATGGAAGGTAAGTATCCCGAACAATATGTTTGGTAATTACAATCCATATACTACGATCCTGGAAGGTGACTGGTGTATTCCCGGGAAGATTAACCATACAGGTGAAGTGTTCCTGAACGGTAAATCCATGTATGAATCCGAGACACTTACCGGTGTTGAGAAGCCTGAAGTGCGTAAGGATTCCTGGGATCCGGAGTTTAGCGTATATGCCTGGTACACGGCTCAGGACATGGATAATACGGTTATCTTTGCCAATTTTCATGGAAAGAATCCAAACGAAGAAAATGTCGAGATCACTGTCAGAAGAAACTGCTTCATGCCACTTGAAAACGGCATAAATTATATAACTGTTTCAGGCTTTGCACTGAGGCAGGCAGCTACTCAGTGGGCTCCGCCTACGGCATATCAGGACGGTCTTATAGGACCTCACTGGTCAAAGGGCTGGATAATCGAGGACTGCGAGATATCAGAGTCCAAGTGCTCAGGTATTTCACTTGGAAAATATCTGCAGCCTAATAACAATAACAAGTGGACAAAGACTTATATAAAGGACGGCACTCAGACGGAAAGAGATGCTGTCTGCCAGGCTGTAAATGAGGGCTGGGATAAGGAAACTATAGGCTCACATATTATCAGAAGGTGTGAGATCCATGACTGCGGACAGACAGGTATTGTGGGTCACCTAGGCGGTATTTTCAGTATTATTGAGGATAATCACATCTACAGGATAAATAATAAGCATGATGTTGATGGCGCTGAGATTGGCGGCATTAAGATGCATGCTGCTATTGATACGATTTTCAGAAGAAATCACATTCATCATTGTACGAGAGGTCTGTGGCTTGACTGGCAGGCTCAGGGAACGAGAGTCACCCAGAACTTCTTCCATGACAACACGCCTCCGGAAGGTTGCGAGATTACAAACGGTCTTGCGCTGGGAGAGGATGTCTTTATCGAGGTTTCCCATGGACCTACCCTTGTTGACCACAACATTATGCTCTCGGATATTTCCTGCAGACTCAGTACCCAGGGAATTGCTCTTGTGCATAACCTTTTCTATGGCTCATTTTCATTTGTTGGAGAGGGCACGGATAATGGTGGTAAGAGATTCCAGAGCTGCAGATACACGCCTTATCATGTTCCGCATTCCACTAAGATTGCGGGCTTTATGACGATACTTCACGGAGATGCAAGATTCTATAACAACATCTTCGTACAGAAGGAAATAAGGCAGGATCTCAGGGACTATGTTCATTCCGTAGGCTTTGAGTCCCTTAATCTTTACAACTTTATCTGCGGAACCAAGCCCTATGACGGATATCCCACAAGAGAGAAGTATCTTGCCACATTAAAACCCATGTCAGGAGACTTTGCTACTCCCGGTGAAAATGACAGATACTACGATCATCTTCCTATCTACACAGGCGGCAATGCATTCTTTAACGGAGCGCAGCCCTGCGATAGTGAGAAGGGTGCATATATTGAGAACAATCACACCGTCAGGATCATGGTATCAGAGGAGGATGGACAGTTCAGACTCCATACCAATCTCTACGAGTATCTGCCACGGAGCATGACCTCCATGATCTCCACGAAGGTTCTCGGCGAGGCATTTGAGCCTGAGCAGCTTTTTGAAAATAACGACGGCACAGAGATTATTCTTGATACGGATTATTTTGGAAGGAAAAGAAGTATCCATCCACTTTGCGGACCCTTCGAAGAGGGTGCGGGAGACCGCTTTACAGTGGCTTATCCTACCATGGGAGGCCGCGCAATATATCATCATGATAAGCACCGCCTTGAAGGCCGCGCAAGAAAAAGAATTTCTCAGAGGGAGTTTTCTGAGGTAGAGCCTGAGACTTCACCCTGGGGAGATTTTGAGACCGGTCCTGAGGGAGAGGGCAGCTGGGAGGCTGCTGAAAAGGAAGACGAGATTGTAAGGGTTCAGGCTGACATCACCATGACAGGCTGTGAGAATATAACCTTCCCTTATAATGGAACACTTTTCCAGGTTCAGGATATATTCGTAAGAGGTAATACTGCGTGGCTGAGGGATATGAAAACCCAGAAGCTTGTTGAGGTAGACTGCGAATATGGTATATACTCTGAGAGGAAAAGATGGAGTGTAAACTCCCTGCAGTCAATTGATGTAAGTCGGGATCCCAATATGAGCGGACTTGCTCAGACAGTTGGAACACTTCTGTGTGTACTTAGTAAGAGCATGGCTCACGATCCCACGGATGCCTGCAAGGCCATAAGCACAAGGGTCAACAAGGCTTTAGAGCCCAGGATCACAATGAGACTTACACCAAAATATCTGAAATTTATACAGGAGAAAAAATTTATCTCACTTGAGGACGTCATTTACAGAGTAAAGACAGCTCCGATTGAGCCTGTCACTGAGATTGTAGAGAATCTGTGACATTAGATTTATATATATAATGGAAAAACGTGCAAACTGGTACAAACTTGATAATGCAGCAAAGATCATTCCCTCCACGGTTCGCGGAGCAAATACGAGAGTATTTCGTATTTCCTGCGAGCTATTGGAGGAAATAGATCCTGTCATTCTACAAAGGGCACTTGATGAATCTATCGTCGAATACCCTTTCTTTAACTGTGTCCTGAGGAGGGGACTTTTCTGGTACTACCTTGAGGACAGTAATCTGTCCTGTACTGTTGAGGAGGAGCATCTTCCTGCCTGTAGTCCGCTTTATCTTCCCGGAAAAAAGAACCTTTTATACAGAGTTTTTTATTACAAGAGAAGAATAAGCATAGAGATGTTCCATGTTCTGGCAGACGGAACCGGTGCTTTCATGTTCTTTAGAAGAATGATCACAAGATATCTTGAGATTGCCCATGATTTTCATGTGGATACAGGGTTCTTCGCTGAGGAGATAGCCTCTCTGGAGGAGAGAAACAAGGACGCATTTACTCATTACTATCGCAATCAGAAGGGATTAAAACAGCTTAAGACACTGGCAAGAAACAACGCCTACCAGCTTCATGGTGAGATTGACAGTAACAATGAATCCCACATAGTTGAAGCCTGCGTGTCAGCTGAGAGATTTAAAGAGCTGGCAGTGAATTATGGTACAACAGTAGGAATTCTTAGTACCTCGATTTACATTCTGGCCATAATAGATACAATGTCTGAGGCTCAGAAGAAAAAGCCGATAGTTGTAAGTGTTCCTGTTAACTTAAGGCAGTATTTTCAGTCCTACACAGCAAGAAACTTTTTTGGCGTTATCAGCATAAAGTTCGATCCCTATGACTATGATGGAACTCTTGAGAGCGTAATAGAAGAGGTGGATGATGCCTTTAAGCAGCAGCTTGAGCCCACCAGAGTAAATTCAACCATGAATTCCTATGCGGCACTTGAGCATAATATAGCGATCAAGGTTGTTCCGCTTTTCATTAAGGACTATGCCATAGGGCGTTTTGATGCCGCAGCCAAGAAGGGTGTTACAACATCAATTTCCAATATGGGACTTATAAAAATGCCAACGGAAGTAACACCGTTTATCGACAGATTTTCAGCCTTTATGACTGCAGCTAAGGAGCAGATCACTATATGCAGCTTCGGCGATAGGATGGTGTTTGGAGAGTGCTCTGCATTTACATCACATCCCACAATGCTGAATCTGTGCAGAAGACTGACGGCGGAGGGACTTGGCGTTGAGCTTAGTACCAACGATTTTGATATCCCTGTTCATGAAAAGAAAACAAAGGAGAGTAAGTAATGTATTATTGCCCGAAATGTAAAATTGTAATAAGGGGAAATAAGTCCTGCTGTCCTTTGTGTGAGGGTAAGATTCTCGGAAGGCAGGACGTACTCAGAACAGGAATCGATGAGAAGATGTATGACATCGACGAATTTTCAGAGGATGATGAGGCTCCTTATCCGACCCTTCCTGAGAGAAGGATCAGCGGAGTTACCTTCGTGAAAATCTGTACCTTTTTACTGGCTGTTACCATTGTAATGTGTGCCGCGATCAAGTATCTCTTCGGAGATGCCGTGTCATGGACGGGAATGGTGGTGCTTGGAAGCATTGTGCTGTGGCTTGATATCCTGGCAATAATGAGATATCGGTACAACATTCTGAAGGTCTTAACCGTGGAAGTTATCGTGGCGATCATAGTCGATTATTACATTGATAAACAGACCGGTTTCTACGGCTGGAGTGTCACCTGGATGATTCCCTTCTGCCTGGTGGGACATACGATACTTAGCTGGATCATCGCCAAATTCATGAAGCTAAGATTTGAGGAATATATTATTTATATCGTAATTGATGCAGTTATGGCCTTTCTCCAGATGATCTTTATCTGGAACGGTGAAAACAAGCTTCCTTACGCTGCAGTATTTGTTATAGCCGGCTTTGCCATAGCTCTTATTGCAACAGTTTTATTCAGATTCAGAGAACTTCGAAGTGCAACGCAGAGGATGTTCAACGTATGAATTATAAGGAAAAACGAATACTCCGAAAACAGCAGTTAGGGCAGCAAATAGGAGATTTTCTAGAGAATTCCATAGATAAAACGATGGTGGATCGTGACCTTATAGCACCGGAGCTTCCTAAGGAGCCGGAGGAGAAAAAGTGGTACAGGGTCATTATTCCCATGGGCTTATCAGGAGATGGATCAGGATACCATATCTATGTAAAAATAGCTGATCCTAAAAAACTATGTATTTTCTTTTCAGGTGGCGGCGTAGCGTATGACGAGTACACTGCGGCAAGACCCATCACAGGTGGCAAGGTTGCTGCCGATCTTCCGAACTATTATTGGAATAACCTTCGTCCTTTGACGCAGATTATGAATATAGACCTTGGCATAATGAATCTCAAGGACCCTGAAAATCCCTTCAGGGACTGGAGCATTATCGATATTGCTTATGCTACGGGCGATTTTCATGTTGGTGATAATGACTTCCCCTATGAGGGTGAGGATCACGAACAGCATGTACTGCATTTCCATGGCTATCGTAATTTCCTGGAGTCCATGAAAATTTCAAAGCAGCTTTTTGAGACTCCCGAGCAGCTTCTTATTGCAGGTAACAGCGCCGGAGCATTTACCGTGCCTGCCCTTACAGATGAAATTCTTAGGGACTGGTATCCTGAGGTAAAGGACGTGACACTGCTTTCGGACAGTGCGCTTCTTCTATACTCCAAGTGGGAGTATACAGCGAGAAATGTCTGGAAGGCTCCGGAGCATATATGTGATGCGATAAAGTCGGATAATATAACCCTTAGCTGGTACAGGAATCTGTATGCAAAATATGGTGATAAGCTGCGCTATCTGTACTCGAGCTCCACGAGGGATTATGTCCTTACGGCTTATTATAACGACATTACCAACAAGACCTATAAGACGGATTCCGATGTTCAGGATGCATATCTGGGTCAGTTAAAGGAGATGGTGCATGAGCTCAAGGCTCTTTCTCCTTCCTTTGGGATGTACATAAATAACTGGACACTTCCGATTGTTACCAAGGGCGGTACTGTTCATACTGCGGTCAGAGAACCCTATTTTACACGCTTTACCCAGGATGATGTCAGCATGGCCAGATGGCTCTACGATGCAGTGAATGGGAATGTCTATGACATTGGAATGAATTTACTTTTGGACTAAACTTTTTACCCCCTTATGCCGAAATAATCTTTGTAAAATAATAATTTGGTATGGGGATTTGTGCTTATGCGAAGGCGTAGGGGGAAAATAAAACAGACAATCAGAAATACTATCCTTACGTTATCCTGTATTACCTTTCTGGTAGTGACAGGTATTTTTGCTGTAGAGATATATCAGGAGCAGGTTAGCAGCGCTAACATGAAAAAGGTACAGGCTATGGCAGCGGTCTCAGTTTCGGAATCCAAGGCTGCTATGGACGCTATAAATGAGTCTCCTGAAGAGCAAAACACGAATCTTGTTTCCCTCAAAATCGAATACCTTTACAAAAAGAATAAGGACCTCACGGGCTGGCTCCGAGTGAACGGGTCTGAGATTGATTATCCGATCATGTATAGAGATGGGGATAATGACTATTATCTTCAGCATGACTTCTTCGGGAATGAAGACAGAAACGGTCTTCTGGTTTTGGATAAAAGATGCAGCTTTGACCTGTCCGATAACCACCTTCTGATACACGGACACAACATGAAATCAGGGGCTCTTTTCGGAACCCTAAAGTACTACAAGGATGATGCATATCTAAGAAAGCATCAGGCAGTTGAGCTTGATACTCCCTCTGAGCAGAGGTTCTATGAGGTTATCGCTGTTGTTGATACCACAGCTAACGGTGAGAAAAACGGATTTAATTACGCAGATTATATTCATATAGATAACAAGGAAACCTTTGATAGTTACGTGGCGAACTTAAAGGCCAGATCAATGCACAAAATAGCTGCAACCGCTTCCTATGGGGATCAGCTGCTGACTCTTTCCACCTGTGACTATACCATGAAAAACGGAAGATTACTGGTGGTTGCCAAGAGAGTTGGATGATTTTGAAAGGTGTGGTGATACGAATGAAAAAGATTAAAATGCTTATAGTTATTCCGATGTGCTGCATGCTTATGATGACACCTGTATCTGCTATTAAGGCAGGCGCTGTAACGGTGGATATAAAGGATAATTATAATGCCGGACTTTTGCAGGAAGAGTCTGATTCCAAGAATGTGGATTATACCATGGAGGGAAGTGCTGCGGATGCGGCTTCTTCGACTTCATCCTCATCGGCAAGCTCATCAGCTTCATCCAGCAGTGCAGCTTCAAAGAGCTCAAGCGCAGCTTCTTCAGCAAGTAGTACGGCATCCTCAGCTGCGTCAAGCGCTGCATCAACAGGAACTACGGTAACGCCTGTGTCTACCACGCAGACCACGGATCTCCCCAAGACCGGAGATGACGACAGAATACTCATAACATTTATTGGAATGCTTGCCAGCTTTTCGATTTTCTTAACAGCTCTTGTGGCAGGAAAAGGTTTTGGCAAAAATGCGTAAAAGAGGAATCACAAAATCATATAAAATGCCAATAAACAGACTATTAATTATTTGTTATAGTGATTCTAGAAAGACCATTTATTGAGGGGGGGATTTCTATGGTACATATTGTAGCATCTATTTTAATTTTAATTGCGGCAGTCATCTGTTGGTTCATTCCGAGGACGGCTCCGGAAGAATGACTTAAAGACTAAGCCATCGCGTAGCCGATGGCTTTTTTATTTCATAAAAAAGCGCTCCGCAAGGATGCACACTCGCGCGAGAATTTCGCAAGCGAAATTCTATTTTATGAGGTTATGTGATATCTTAAATATAGCAATTATTTTTAAGAGGGGATAATCTAAGATGTTTTATAAGAGATTTGCAGAATATCAGGATGAATTAAAATGGCTTTACAATGAGCTTTATAGCAATGATGAGCAGGCCTATCAGTACTTTGTGAAGATGCTTCGCGAGTTTTACGACAACAGAAGCAAGGAGCTCAAAGAGTGGGATATTAAAAAGGAAGCGGATCCCGGCTGGTATACCGGCTGCGATATGCTTGGAATGCTCATGTATACAGGCTGTTTTGGAGGAACACTTAAGGGCGTACAGAGTCACCTTGATTATGTGGAATCCTGTGGCGTTAACTATATCCATTTGATGCCGCTTCTGGAGAGCCCGAAGGATAGAAGTGACGGTGGCTACGCTGTTTCTGATTTCAGGAAGGTTAATCCAGAGCTTGGAACAATGGAGGATCTGGCTGAGCTTTCTCATGAATGCCATAAGAGAGGCATGAGTGTATGTCTCGATTTTGTCATGAACCACACAAGTGAGGATCATGAGTGGGCTGTAAGAGCAAGGCGCGGAGAGAGGGAGTTTCAGGAAAGATATTTCTTCTTCGATGACTGGAATGAGCCCAATGATTATGAAGAGACCGTTCCGGAGGTTTTTCCTCAGACGGCTCCCGGTAATTTTATCTGGTGTTCTGAAGCAGGAAAAGTCGTTATGACCACCTTTTATCCATATCAGTGGGACCTTAATTACAGAAATCCCACAGTCTTTAACGACATGACTGCCAACATGCTGTTTTTATGTAATCAGGGCGTTGATATCATCCGCCTTGATGCGGTTCCCTATATATGGAAGACCGTTGGAACAAGCTGCAGAAACCTTCCGCAGGTACATATACTTGTAAGGCTCATGCAGATAGCGGCTAAGATAGTGTGTCCCGGAACAATACTCCTTGGCGAGGTTGTAATGGAACCCTCTAAGGTTGTTCCTTACTTTGGAACTCCTGAAAAGCCTGAGTGTCAGATGCTATACAATGTTACGACAATGGCCAGCACCTGGCATACGGTTGCAACTAAGGATGTCAGACTTTTAAAGCATCAGCTGGGGCTTGTATTCAATCTTCCCAAGCAGTACATTTTCCTAAATTACCTAAGATGCCATGATGACATCGGCTGGGGACTTGATTATGACTATTTGAGACAGTTTAAGATTGAGCAGGTTTCACACAAAAAGTACCTGAACGATTATTTGAGAGGTGCCTTGTATGAGTCCTCCTCCAGAGGAGAGCTCTATAACGATGATCCCAAGCTCGGTGATGCAAGACTCTGCGGAACTACAGCTTCCCTTTGCGGAATCGAGGCTGCTGAGTATGAGATGAATTTAAATAAATTGGACTGGGCTATAAGACTGGACATCATGCTCCATGCCTTCCTGTTCACACAAAGCGGCATTCCTGTTCTTTACAGCGGAGATGAGATAGGTCAGCTTAACGACTACGACTATCACAAGGATCCTGTTAAGTGGTCTGACTCCAGATACCTTCACCGCGGCGACTTCAACTGGGATAACGCCAAGAAGCGCAGGAAAAAGGGCACAAGAGAGAATGCTCTTTTTAACGGCATAACGAAGCTGGCCAAAATAAGGAAAAAGCACCGCGTATTCGACAGTAAAGCTGATGCGTGGATCGTTGAGACCTACAATAATCATGTACTTGGAATCGGAAGATATTACGAGAATGAAAAGCTGATAGCGCTCTTTAACTTCGGCGACTATGATGAACTTGCCTATATCAACGAGGAGGGCCCTTACAAGAACCTCATGACAGGCAAGAGATTCGATGCGAAGAACGTCACCGTTCCTGCTCACGATTTCTTGTGGCTTTGCATGACATATAAGAGATAGGCCCAGAAGTTATAGGGAAGAACAAAAAGCTGCGTAACCAATAGTAATAAAATAGGCCTATGCGCAAATTGGTGCATAGGCTATTTTTAAATCAACCTTCGTTATATACACTTTCAAGTAATTCTTTTTTATCCCAATAAGAAAGATTATCCATAGTTCTGAAAGTGTTCATTGTTGCGGCAAGTTCCGTATCATTGTTTGAGTTAACATTTTTTGAATCATCCTGATGAATTACTTCCAGCTTTCTATCCAGTGCACTGTAGTACAGATCAGATGAGTTGGGATCTATGGTTCGAGGTATGTTCTTATCATCCTCAACGTATGCGAATAATCCATATAGCTCAGTCTGTGATGCAGTTTCAGGATTTACACTATTTACATCTACTTCATATAGATTCTCCTTGCCGTCATATGATGAATAAACTTCAATCTTAGGATTTGTAGGATCATAATCAGCAGGATATTTAGCTTTAAGCTCAAACTCGACTCCGTTTTCATCACTTGATGTGGTACTGTGGAAGAAATAATTCTCGGAGTATCTGTCAGGTATATCCATAGCAGATGCAGACGGGCTGTCATCTACGGGGAAAATCGCCATATTATTTTTATTCATTCTATCAAAGGTACTTTTATCAGAGGGCTCATAGGTGCCATCTTTAATTCCGTTCAGGTTCTCTAAGAGCTCATCATAAAACTCTACTTCTTTATCAGCAGTATCTGAATCATCACCTGTCATATTTACTCTATCCTGCTTAGCAGAGGAGACAGCATCAATTGCTGAATCGACTGTTCCACCCAGGATATCCTGAACACCTGATACGCTGTTATCAGTCATTTTTGCGCTGTTGTTTATCTCAGCATAAAGCCTTGTTGCTGTATTCTTGGAAGGATCCTCGTCATAGCCAAGGCCATTTGTGCCGGTTTCTTCTGACGCATCCATCCATGCACTCTTTACTTCTTCTGAGGCGTTAGGAGCAACTCTTTCAAGGGCGGCAACGTCAGCATCTGTCTTTTGGAGCTTACTTATTGCGCTGTTCTTTTTTCTCTGAGCATCCCATTCTTCAGCTGTATAGTCTGAGTTAGAGGTTAACTGAGGAGTAGCTGCGGCATTATTAAGATGAGCCTGAAAGCTCTGAGTTTTAGGCTTGTTAGCAGAGCTTTGAGCTTTGTTTGTTTTTGCGGGAACGTTGGTTTTCTGTGTCTTGGTGACCTCTTTGGCACCAGATACTTTGCTGGTTGTTATATTAGTACCATTAGTACTTGTCGTTCCAGCTTTTGCTTTTGATGCGGAATTTGAACTGTTGTAATTGTATGTACCTATATTCTGAACCTGCTTAACCTTTGAGAGCTCTAGCATGTGCATGTCCTCCTTCCTCTAAGAATGATGGAGACCTTTACTACCGGATACTTCTATAAAAAATTACGCCAAATACCATTAGAACTCCATCCTTTGATATTCGGCATATCCCTTGCTATCTTATATATCGGCCAGGGTTAATAAGATGTTAGGGATAATTTTGTGAACTTTTTGTGTTTATAACAGGCGTGTTTGATGAATATATGTGAAAACAGGTCTGTTTTATAAAAGAATAATGTAATACAATTGTTTTAGATATACACATTTTTGTTGCACTTAAGACAATTCGTATCTTAGTAAGGGGCAAAATTTAATTTTTGACCCTTACGCTGTTTTTTGAGGGGGAAAAATGAATAAGAGAATTTTTAGTGTACTGATTACTGTTTTAGTAGCTGTAACAATGCTGGTTCCTTCAGGGATAACAGCTTCTGCTGCGAGAGTGGTCCCATTTACGAGCTCTCTTGATTATTCCAAGGCTGAAAACTGGCTGTATGATGGTGCCTATCCTGAAAATGAGGTTGATGTTTTCATCATCGCACCAACAGTGGATGTTGTAAGCGAGGTCAATTCATCTATCACGCCGGAGTTTAAGACCAGGTTCAGAAATGCAATGAATCAGCAGCAGGCCATTTATGCAAATACTGCAAGGATTTATGCTCCATATTACAGGCAGATTGCTATGAATGTGTATACCATGGAAGAGGGGGCAGATAAAGAGCAGGCGAAGAAAAATGCCTTCATGGATGTTGCTGCAGCATTTAAGTACTACTTAGAGCATAAGAATAACGGAAGACCGCTTATTCTTGCCGGTTTTTCACAGGGAGCAGAGATGTGCTACAGACTTCTCGAAGAGTTCTATGGCGGCGAGGGTGAGAGAGCAAAGAGTCTCCGCGATAATCTCATCGCAGTATATGCGATAGGCTGGCCCATGACTCAGGAGATGATTGATAAGTATCCTCAGATTGTTCCTGCAAAGGGAGAGACAGATACAGGCGTAGTCATCAGCTATGAGTGTGAGGATGGAAATGTTACTGGTTCCTTTATTTTACCTACCGGTGAGAAGATGATTTCAATAAATCCGCTCAACTGGAGAACTGACAGTAAAAAGGCTGATAAGTCACTTAATAAAGGCTCTGTGACGCAGGATTCGGTGACAGGGGCTATCACATCTGTTCAGGTGGGAAAATACGGAGCTTATATTGATCCCAACAGAGGATCACTTGTTGTGACTGATATTGATATGAATCAGTATCCCAAGGTACTGGATATTTTCTCTGACGGATGCCTGCATCTCTATGATAATTTCCTTTTCTTTGTAAACCTTCAGGAGAATGTGCAGAAGCGTACAAAGGCCTTTCTTGAAAAGGCAATGGATGATGCAGCATAAGTTAACACAGCTTAATGAAGAGCTTGATGAAAAGAATAAAACCAATATGCGAATTGTCGGGAAAAACAAAGAATTATTAAGGAGATATGTTCAGGGGAAATATGGGAATATTTAGAGGGAAAAGATACAGAGTATATGCAGCGGTGCTGCTGATGAGTACTGTCATGTTGGGATGCGGTACTTCAGAAGACGCGCAGAATAATGCTGGTTTATTTGAATCAATTGGAAGTGAGCGTAATTCTGATGCGGATTCCAATACTGTTGAAGTTGAAGATGTTGATGAGGGCACAGATTCTGATGAGGATTCCAATCTGGATTCAGATATAGTTGAAGATACTAAAGATACCGCCGAAAGAATTTCTGAAGAGACTGGAATTCTTACATCAACCTCCGATATCAATCTTACAGACACAGACGGAAGCGGCACAAACTACACTTTTGTCTATGATTCAGAGACCTACAAGGCAGTTTACAGAACTGACAACTGGACGATTTTCGATTCCTACAAGATAAATAACATGGCTGACATGACCATAATATGTCAGGCACTTATAGATACAAGTCCTGTTCATGGTCGTGATATGAAGAGCTACAGAGAAGCTTCCGACATGGCCTATGAGTGGATGCAGCACAATGTGGCTTACATGGCGCTTCCGGATGATTCACCTTTAAAGAGCCACGCCAAGGATGTGGACTTTGATCCTGAGGACCAGAATAAGACCTTTGATGAAATCTATAAGGATAGGACCGGTAAGGACCTGGATATCGACGATATCCTCACCGAAGAAGAGCAGGACAAGCTTATTGAAGGATTGAAGGATATGCTGAAGTCCGGGAATTGATGTTTCAATCCATATTTTTGTCTGGCGTTACGTCTATGAAATCTTAAGACTGTAAACTGGCGTATCGATTTGCGGAATAAAGAATTGTTTTTGATAGGCGGTTACACCGGTTTGGTCTTATGCTTACTTATAGATTGAATTATCATAGGTTTCATGACTCTTCATTGGATTGAATATCAAGAAAATTACACCGGTAATACTATTACAAGAATAATAGACTTACTGTGTGCGAAATAACGTTAACTTTTGAAATGCTTTGTTCATCCTGATTTCGTGAAAAGCATCCAATAGACGTAAAGCTGCCTTTGATTGTTTGTTTTACGAAGGGTAATTAACAGTAAAACGTTCAAAAATAAAGAGAATTCTAAAAAGACCTAATAATATAGGAATATAAAGAAAAAACAAAAAGACATGAACACAATAACTATCCATACCATAAACATCAACAATCTCAAAGAACCTGAATCAGAAATCCTAAACACCATAACCACCCACTACAGGAACAAGTATGAAAGAGCCAAGGTGAAAAGAGTAAATAAGCAGGAATTATGCGCAGGTTATTTGCTGTACAAATATCTGGGAGTAACAAGTGATGAACAGCTGACCTTCAATGAGTATGGAAAGCCTATGCTCAAAAACGGAGAGAAGGAATTCAGCTTATCCCACAGCGGAGATTATGTTATTCTTGCAGTTTCCGACTATCCTGTTGGAGCAGATATTGAACGCATAGCGAGGGTTAAGCCTGACGTCTTGAAAAGAGTCCTTCCTCCGATATATTACGAAAAGGTTGTAAATGATGCATCGGGTGAAGAAAAACAGATGATTCTTGCAAAAAGCTGGACATCGGTTGAGGCAATAATAAAGGCAGAGGGGAAAGGCTTCCATATTGATCCAAGAGCGGACGAAGCCCTTATGGATGGCTGGAATATTGAAAGCTTTTCTTATGCAGAGAATTATGTTATCAGCGTAGCTTCAAAAGAAATGTTCACATTTGTTATTAAAGAACACAATTAAGAATTTATGATTAGAAGCCTGAAACCTCAGAAAATATCTGGGTTCAGGCTTTTTTATATGTTAAAAAATCCATTATTGATTTCACAAAATAAACACAGACTTATCACTTTCTTTTACGAATTTGAGAGTAATATATAAACCATCAAGAGGAACAAACCTCTTGAAACTCCCTCATAAGAAATAGAAACTTTTCTTCAAAACACAAAAAAGCTGGCGTTTCCCGTGACAAGGCGCCAGCTTTTCCCCTGTTTATAAGCAGAACACGGGAGTCGAACCCGCCTCTTCAGCTTGGGAAGCTGACATACTACCGATGTACTAGTCCTGCATGATATCTGATTAAATTATATGTCTTATTACTGGAAACTCTTCAGTGAAAATCCTTCTTTATCTTACTTAATATGTGGTATAATTTCAAGTGGTTTGAAATTAGTTTCCAAAATAAATAGGGGAGGAAAAAACAGTGGTAGATAAGAGTAAAGCTATTGAAAAAAGTAAGGGTTTTGCAAATGAATTTCGTGAGTTCATAATGCGTGGAAACGTAATGGACCTGGCAGTCGGTGTCATCATTGGTGGAGCTTTTCAGGGGATTATAAATTCACTTGTTAATGACATTATCATGCCTGTCATCAGTGTACTCACAGGTGGAATTGATTTCTCAAACTGGTTCATCACACTTGATGGAACAAAGTACGCTTCACTTGCAGCAGCTCAGGAGGCAGGAGCAGCTACACTTAACTACGGTGTGTTCATCACAGCAATTATCAATTTCCTGCTTATGGCGCTTGTTATTTTCTGCATTGTTAAGTCTCTTAACAAGCTCAGCGATAAGGTTAAGAAGGAGAAGGAAGAAGAAGCTCCTACAACCAAGATCTGCCCTCACTGCCAGAGCGAGATCAACATCAAGGCTACAAAATGTCCTTGCTGTACATCAGATCTTAAGTAAGAATCAAAGAGCTATATATAATGAATTTTCAGGACGGAAGCATATAAAAAGGTATGCTTCCGTTTTTTTGCACAAAAATGGAAACTAATTTTTGGAGACTTTGCGGAAGTATTTGTGATATCATTTTTTTACGTAAACTTTAATGCATAATTCTATGGGGATAGAATTACACACCGTTTTTAGCGGAGCGGTTTTATTGGGGAATAAAAGGGAATGAAAAAAGTAAAATGGACGATGCGTCAGGCTATTCTTGGTCTGGTCATTGGGTGTACTCTGTTTGCGATTATCGCGCAGACAGTGGCTTTTGAGCTTACATCCAGGAATCAGATCCGTAGGGAGAGCCTTCTTAACAATGATGAAACTCTTCAGCGAATCGAAACTGAGTTAAATTCTTATATTCACAGCCTTACAGTAAAAATGCAGACCATCTATTCGGAAAGTGAAATGCTTTACGACATGAGATACTCTCATGCAAAACGAAGAAGGCTTCTGAATTATTACTGGAAGGCCTGGCATCTTTCTGAGGGGCGCTTCGAAGTCTCAGACCAGCTTCTTGCCATGTATATCTATGACAATGACGACAATCTGGTAAGCTCCTGGAGGAAGCAGCCCTATAATTATCCGCGTGATCTATACAATACCGATCAGTATGTAAATGTATCCCATTTAAAAAGCTATATAAATTCAGACAACTACGTACTTATGCTTTCCGGATATTATAACGAGGAAGCAGACAAGGATGTGCTGAGATTTTGCTTGAAGCTTCACACCTATGATGATGACAGATCGCAGCTCGGCTACCTGGTATGCGATTTTAATACGCAGAACTTATCAGACATCATGAGTAAGTATATTTCCTCAAGAGATGTGTATGTATGGCTGCAGCCAAATGGCGACACACCAATTGCAAAGGTTGGAAATACAACCAAGGAAGAGAGCAGGATTTTTTCGGAGCTTACAAAGAACATAGCCACGGATTCTCAGATAGGCGCAGAGCTTGATGATGAGTACGGAGACTTTTATCTAAATAACAGACCCTCTGAAAAATACAACATGTGCATATACATGCTGACCCCGCAGTCGCTTATGCTGCAGACTCAGAGCGCTCTTGCAAGGATGCTCCTGGTAATTGCCATAATCATTCTGCTTGTAACACTGTTTCTCGGAACGCTTATTTCGAGCTTTATCTACAGACCTGTTGCCAAGCTTAACAGGACTATAATCCGAATAAAGGATGGAGATACCGAGCTTCGTGCGAAGACAGATGGTTGGAGCGAAGAGCTGAAGGTCATGGGCGAAGAGTTTAATGAGATGCTTGACCGCATCCAGACCATGGTTCAGGAGGAGTATGAGGCGAAGGTTTTAATGGAGCGCACTCAGTACAAGGTGCTTCAGGCACAGATAAATCCTCACTTTTTATACAATACACTTGATACCATGAGCGGAATTGCTGCATCCCAGGACTGCACTCTGGTTAGCGGACTTTGCCAGTCGCTCTCGGCGATTTTCAGATATAGTCTGGACATATCAGATACCCAGTCAACTCTTCAGCAGGAGATGGCCCATGTCAGGAACTATCTGTATGTAATGGATGTCAGAACAGGAAACTCAATAAAGTACACATACAAAATCGAGTCGGATACGCTAAGGGACAGCATTCCAAGAATTACCCTGCAGCCTATTGTTGAAAACGCAATTCAGCACGGCTTAAGAAAGAGTCGCCGTAAGGATAAGGAGCTGATTATTTCAGCAAAGCACAAGGATGGAAAGCTTGTAATAACCATAAATGACAACGGCGCCGGAATGGATGCTGAGGCCATGAATGAGGAGCTTAGTAAGGCTGATATAGGCAGGATCGAAATGGGAAGATCCATCGGAATCATGAATGTAAATGCCAGAGTAAAGAGTGTCTATGGAAGCGAATATGGAATACATTACGAAAGTGTAGCGGAGGATGGAACAAAGGCAGTTATCGTTTTGCCTATAGCAAAAGAGGAGGAAGAAATTGGGGAAGAAATACAAGGTATTGTCAGCTGATGATGAGCTGTGGAGTCGCGAAAATATAAGAAGAATGCTACCGTGGGAGGACTACTCGATTGATTTTCTTGAACCTGCCTGCGATGGCGATGAGGTTTTGGAGAGAATACCTGAGGAAAAGCCGGACATTGTCATAACTGATATAAACATGCCGTTTTTAAGCGGCCTTGAGCTTTTAGACAGGATCCATAAGGATTACCCGGATATCATAACCCTTGCTGTAAGCGGCTATGACGACTTCAAAAAGGTAAAGGGCGTATTCATGTCAGGGGGAATAGACTATCTTCTTAAGCCCGTGAGCAGGGAGCAGCTTGTTGATTCCTTAAGCAAAGCTCTTAAGACCTTAGAGGAGAGAAGGGCTGAGATGGCAGTAAAGGAGGACAGCCTTTTAAGGGAAAACTATGTGTCATCATTTTTAGAGGACGATGAGTTTTCATCACTTTTAAACGGGAAGCTCTTTAGACCCGGCAAGGAATTCCATGTTCCAAGCACCAGAGTCTTTTCAGAGATGTCGACGATTCTCGTTAAGTTCCACGATGTCGAGATATTGAAACAGAGCTATGAAAAGGATGTCTTAAGGATGTCCTATGACCTGAAGGCAAAGCTCAGGGAAATCATTGGAAACGAGAGAACAATCGTCTTTAACTACACGGATAAGGTAAATGAATTCATAATAGAGCTTAACGCCACACCGGGTAGACTAAAGCTCATTGCGAATAAGATTCTGGAAGCCTTTCCAATTGAGAAGCAGGGGCCTGTCACGGCAGTAATTCATGACAGAGCAAGCTCTCTTGATGATATAGCCACTGTGTACAGGGAGATGATCGCAGAGCTTGTTACAAGACCATTTGGAAAAGAGCACAGCATTGTTATGTGCAGGGGAAGTAAGAAGACAAATGTGTCTCAGGATAAGTATTCCGGAAGGCTTGAGTCACTGATTTCAGGTCATATCAATAACCATGATACAAGACAGGCCAAGTTCGCGATCATGGAAACAGCCGGACTTAAAAAATGTGACATCTCCGGTTGGAGTCTTTTGGATGTTACGCAGTTTACCACAAGAGTTATAAACACCATTGCAGACAGTGACAAAGGAAGTGACGGCAGAACCTATGAGGAGGTTCAGGACGCGATAAACTACGGCCTCAGGTCCCTTAATAAGGGAATAGTCCTTGAAAATATTGAACTGGCCCTCAGCATTGCGTCAGGTGTCGGTGCGGTGGAGGATAATTCCATTAGTCGTCAGGTTGAGAGCGTCCATGATTATATCAAGCAGCACTATATGGAGCATCTGTCCTTGTCTGACCTTGCGGAAATGTTCTTTGTGGAGCCAAGCTATCTATCAAGGAAGTTTTCACAAAAATACAATGAGACTATCACGGCTTTCATTACAAGATGCAGAATGGATCAGGCAAAACAGCTCATGAAGGATAAGGGAAATAAGCTTGAAGTTATCTCGTTTAAAGTTGGCTATGATGACTACAATTACTTTAGCCGTGTGTTCAGAAGGTTTGAGGGAACCAGCCCCACGGAATACAGGAAAAAAGTTTTGTGCTAGCAGATTTTCAAAATAGTGATAGTAAGTTTTTCGAAATTGTGCTAATGACAGAAAAATATAATTGTTACAATAACCTCGTAAACGAGTTAGTTTGCGAGGTTATTTTCTATATGGGAGGAAACAAAGGTGTTTAGAATCAGGAAAATTACAGCTTTTATTGCCGGCGCGGGAATCGCATTCATGCTGATGACTTCCGGCTGTGGAGCTCAGAAATATCAGGGAATAGATACAGAGGATGGAATAACCAATATCCTCGATTATGTCACAGTCACATTTGATGGGAATAATGGCGAGGGAACCGCCTATGTGAATGTGGACTACGACGGATTAGAGACAGAGATGGTAGGCGGAGAGGACAGGATAAAGGAGCTCGATGAGATAGAGGATCTCTCAGAGCTTACAAAATATATCAATGCAGTTTCTTCAATATCTTTCAATATCGATAAAAACTCAGGTCTTTCAAATGGGGAGCAGGTAATAGTTTCAGTATCCTATGACGACACTGCGGCACAGTCTGCAGGAGTTGTCTTTGGAAATGAGAAGAGCAAGACCTTTGAGGTTAAGGGGTTAAAGAAGTAAAGGTATCAAATCGGTTCCGCGGATGGCACGGACCGGTCAAATATATGTTTTTATTTCTAAAAGGAGGGCAACAGATCTATGAAAAAGAATTTTAGGAAGTTGGGAGCACTGCTCATGGCAGGTGTTGTGGCATCATCTCTGATGACAGGATGCGGAAAAGCTGCAGGTGGCGGTGGTACCGGCGGGGCATCTGATGCTGGTTCAGGCTCAGGTTCATCCGACATTAAGATCGGTGTTTCAATCTGGAGTTCTACAGACGTTCTCGGAAGCCAGTGCAAAAAGATCGTTGATAAGGCTGCAAAGGCTACAGGCGTTGAAGTTCAGTATGTTGACCAGGGACACGTATCAGAGCAGGTTACAGCTTCTGTTGAGCAGCTTTGTGCAGCAGGCTGTAAGGGTATTATCATCTGTAACTCAGCTGATTCCGAGATGACATCAGCAATCAATACATGTACAGAGAATGGCGTATATATCGCACAGTTCTTCCGTATCATTTCCCAGGAAAACAGCCCTGAGGTTTATAAGACAGCATGTAACTCCAAGTACTATGTTGGTGCTGTTCATGAGGATGAGGTTACAAACGGCTACACACTTGTAAATCTCCTTCTTGAAAAGGGCGACAGAACCATCGGTCTTGAAGCATGGACAGTTGGTGATGCTACATTCCAGCTTAGATGGCAGGGATATCAGCAGGCAATCGAAGAGTGGAATTCAGCTCATCCCGATGATCAGGCTACAATGACTGAGCCCGTTTACGCTAACACATCTTCTGAAGAAGGTGCTGCAGCAGCTATGTCACTTTACAACTCAAATCCCGGTATGGACGCTCTTATCGTTGCAGGTGGCGGCGGTGATCCTCTTGTAGGTTCTATCGGTGCTTATGCAAACGAAGGTCTTACAGGCAAGATCGACGTTGTATCAACAGACTTCCTTGATGACCTCGCAGATCAGCTTAAGTCTGGCGGAATGTTCGCAGAGTCAGGCGGACACTTCTGTGATCCTCTTTTCGCATACTATCTCGTTCTTAACGCAGTTAAGGGCAACTATGTGAAGGAAGAAGGAACCTTCGGTTATGAGATCCTTTTCCCGTATCTGTATGTATCATCTCCTGATGATTATGCAAATTACGAGAAGTATTTCGTAAAGGATGATCCTTATACAGATGAAGAGCTTGCAGCAATGGCAGACTACAGCTTTGATGAGCTCAACAAGGCAGCTACAAATCTTTCAATTGACGATGTTATCACACGTCACAGCAACTAAGAATTTTAGTATAAAAGCCATATCTATAAAGATTTAAATTGGATATGCCGTATTTTCTGCCATCCAGAAGATACGGTGTATCCTATGAAAAAAGAGACATATAATTCGTGACTCTTGCGGGAGGATTTTATGAGTAAGTTTCAAAAATTCAAACAGAGCCAGTGGTATGGAATGCTTCTTCTGGCTTTGATAGCTTTTGTCTTCTGGGCTTTCTTTAAAGCTCTGGCACCACAGACTTTCGGAGATTTTAACAAATTACAGACTTATCTTAAGACCGCCCTGTATTATGCAGTAGGTGGTTGCGGACTGTATTTTATCTGTGTAATGGGTCCCTTCGATATGAGTGTCGGCGCAAACATCGTGCTTTCATCGGTGCTTGCAGTAAATATGAGCGAACGTTTCGGTTATGCAGGACTCCTCATTGCTCCCATGATAAGCGGAGTGCTTGTAGGTCTCCTCAACGGACTTGTATATATTAAATTCAGAATTTCATCCCTTATCGTAACAGCAGGCTTATCACTGGTTTACGAGGCGTTATCGATCTTTGCGACAAACGGCAAGGAGGCAATACTTGCTCCGCAGTACAGAGCCTTCGGCGATTATCCGGGAAATCTTATACTTGCTCTTTTAGCATTTTTCTTATGCGGTTTCATTTTAAAGTATACCAAGATAGGAACATACACCTATGCAATAGGCTCTAACGAGGTTGTTGCGAAAAACATGGGTGTGGACGTTGACAGATACAAGGTAGTTGCCTTTGTCCTTTGTGGATTCTTCGTAGGCGTGGAATCAATCCTTACAATTTCCTACGGAACTTCCATGACAAGTGCATCCAACCTTCAGTCAATGAGCCGAAACTTCCCGCCTCTTATGGGAACCTTCTTCGGCCTTGCATTTAAAAAGTACGGGCATCCGGTAGTTGCAATTGTTGTCGGCGAGTTTATTATCCAGCTCCTTTTCCAGGGCTTCGTTGCTCTCGGAGCACCCACAACAGTTCAGAACATCGTAACCGGTATCGTTCTTCTTGCAATCGTAACAATGACAATCAAGCCTGTTAAGGGCGCAGTAGTTAAGTAAAGGAGAAAGACATGAGCGAAGTTTTACTTCATGCCGAGAAAATCGACAAAAATTTTGGTGTTACTCATGCTATCGACCATGTCACTCTCGACTTCTACAAGGGAGAAGTGCATGCGCTGATAGGCGAAAACGGATCAGGAAAGTCTACCTTCACATCCTGTCTTACGGGAATTTATCACAAGGATTCCGGAACCTTTACCTTGAATGGAACAGAGGTAAATGCAAAGAATCAGGTGGATGGAAACTACCAGGGCGTTGCCATAATAGTTCAGGAGATAGGAACCCTGTCCGGCCTTACCGTTGCTGAGAATATCTTTCTTGGAAAAGAAAAGGAATTTACAAGCCTCTGTGTTAAAAATACTAACGCAATGAACAGGAAGGCTCAGGAGCTTTTAAACTCCTACGGCTTTAATTACATCAAAGCTACGGACGTCATCGATAAATATAACTTCGAGGACAGAAAGCTCATAGAGATTGTTAAGGCAACTCACTTTAAGCCTCAGATCCTCGTGGTTGATGAGACGACTACAGCCCTTGGAGAAAAGGGACGTAAAGAGCTTTTCAAGGTTATGAAGCAGACAAAGGATGACGGAAGATGTGTTATTTTCATATCTCATGACCTTGACGAAGTAATTGAGCAGTCTGACAACATAAGCGTACTTAGAGACGGCGTCCTCATCGATACAGTAAAAAGCAGCGAGGTTGACACTGACGATCTTAAAAAGCTCATGGTAGGCCGTGAGATGAGTAATAACTATTATCGAACAGACTACGGCACTAAGATATCAGATGAGGTTGTTCTAAGGGGCGAGCACCTGACTGTTCCCGGAGAGATAGATGACTTTAACATCGAGCTCCACAAGGGAGAGATCATTGGAATAGGAGGCCTGTCCGAGTGTGGAATGCATGAGGTTGGAAAAGCACTATTCGGTGCTTCCTATGACAGAGAGGGCAATGTCTATCTTGCAAACGGAACAGAGATAAATGACATAAAAACTGCCATAGATAACAGCATCGCCTACGCCTCCAAGGACAGAGATAACGAGTCACTTGTAATTAACGACACGATTCAGGACAACATCTGTCTGCCGTCTCTTGAGGAGCTTAAAAGGAACCATATCCTTCACGCCAGGGACGAGAAGGCCTTTGCTGAAAAATATGCAAAGCAGATGAGTACAAAGATGGAAGGTGTTCATCAGTTTATGTCAGCTCTTTCAGGAGGTAATAAGCAGAAGGTTGTTCTGGCAAGATGGATAGGAAAGAATTCCGACATTATCATCCTCGATTCACCTACCCGAGGCATTGACGTCAAGGTAAAGGCTACGATTTACCAGATGATGAGTCACATGAGAAAAGACGGAAAGTCAATCATCATGATCTCTGAAGAGATTTCAGAGCTTCTGGGAATGGCTGACCGAATCATCATTATGAAGGACGGAAAGCAGAACGGAGAGTTTATGAGATCAGAAGATCTTAAGGATACAGATCTCATTGCCAAGATGGTTTAGGAGGATTTATGGAAAACGGTAAAAAGGTAGCAGTTCCCTTCACGGAGCGTGCTTTTATAAGAAATGTAATGCCCTTTGCAGGCTTTATATTTATAGTTGTTTTGTTTGCGGTTCTTACAGGGGGCCAGCTGTTTACAGCGGGGAATCTCAAACTTTTATTATCACAGTCCTATGTGCTTCTGATAGCATGTGTGGGAGTATTCATGGTAATGACCATGGGTGGTCTTGATTTCTCACAAGGGTCAATGCTCGGTGTGTGCTCGGTTGTTGTTTGCTTTTTATCTAACGTTAACATCATCCTTGCGATCATATGCGGAGTTCTGACAGGAGGAATCATCGGTCTTGTAAACGGATTTTTCAATGTAAAGCGCAAGATCACATCCTTTATCGTTACAATCTGTAACATGTATCTTTTAAGAGGTATTGTTGCTTACGCCACAACGAAGACACCGGTGTATGGTGTGTCAAATATCACATCCTACAACACAATGCCCTTTAATCTGACCTTTACACTGATAATACTGGTGGTAGCCTTCGCGGTATTCCAGTACACAGGTCTTGGTAACAGACTTAAGGCAATCGGTGCAGGAGAAACAGCTGCGAGATTCGCAGGTGTAAGAGTAGAGAGAACCAAGATGCTCGTATATGCTGCAGCAGGTATGATCACAGGACTCGCAGCCTTCATAAACAGTATCAAGGTTGGCTCCGTTACATCAACAGCTGGTAATCAGCTTGAGACACAGATCATGATCGCTCTGGTTCTTGGCGGAATGCCGGTAAACGGTGGTGCAAAGGTTAAGTTCTACAACATCATCCTTGGCGCACTGACCTACAAAATCCTGACTGCCGGTCTTGTAATGCTTGGTATTGAGCCCAAGACCCAGCAGCTTATAATGGGTATCGTATTCCTTATCATGGTTGCAGTATTCGCTGATCGGGAAACCGGAATGATCGTAAAATAAAAGAAACGTACCTGCTCGAAAAGGGCAGGTACGCTTTTTTACATCTGGTGTTTAACAACCTCATATTCGTTGTTATTGCGGAAGTATGGGCATTCGCTTTTGGAATTACCCATCAGCCTTGCGTAGTCGTCTTCATCCATATCGACTCCGCAGTAGTAGGCCTCATCATCCTCGTCGTACTCGTAGTAAGTACATTCGTCACAGCGCATTTGCATAAATAAAAATCCTTCCTAAAACATTATTTTTTCAGATATTCATACTGATCCTTAAGAACCTGTGGCACCTCGAAGCCGTCATTCTGAATCCTTCTTATCATGTTGGAGATCGGCCTTATCAGTCCGTTAATATGAGCCGTGTATTTCTTAATGAGCTCTCCGTACTGAGGATTATCTGCGAACTTCTCGCGGAGCTCAGCAGAGAAAGGACAGTAGGTGAAAATGATCTCTCTTGAAATCTTATTTAGTCTTGGTGACTGGTTTGCCTCAAATTTTATATAGCACATATATTCTGAGACGAACAGATTCTTGTAGTTGTTGTTGAACTTCTTAAGGTCAGTTCTTAGCTTCTCCTTCATCTCTGTAGAAAGAGAGTGGTTCTTTTTATAGAACTGGAGATAATCGCAGTACATGGAGGTAAGGGAAGGATCCGTAACATCGTTCCAATGAACTCCCTGTATGGTCTTGCACATCTCCCAGCGGAATTCGCCGCATAGACGTATCATAACATCTTCAAAGGTTTCTGTGTTAAAAATCGAAATAATAAATCTTGCAGGAGTACTTCTTTTTTTACCCTCGATTTCCTGCCAGAGAGAAGCGCGGCTTCCCATATTGGGCATAAGTATCATATACGGAGTTACGTCTTCATCGATAAATGCCTGGGTTACGCCGATTTCCGGATCTGAAAAGATACTCTGTCTGCAGAACAGTGAAAAATCGATGGATCTGATATATTTATAAAAGTCGTTGATCTTCTCGGTATTTACGTAGGCAACGTCAAGAGGCCTTATGACATTTTCCTGATCAAATACAGGCACAAACATGGACGGGCGTCCAAAGCTCATTCTGTTACCGAGAGCGAGAAGGTTCTTTATCTCGAACTTTAACCGCTCAAGGGGATCTGTTTTCATCATCTCCATCTGATCTTCGGTTATGTCGCCGCTGGTTTTAAGGGTGCGAAGAGCAGTGAAATAGTCCTCATCAAATTCGTTTCTTGAGGGCTCAAGCTCCATGGAATAAACCTTTTTTAGCCATTCATACACAGTAACAACGCGACCTTCGGGATCAGGCTTATAGGTTTTCATAAGAGCATAGAGCTGTCTTGTGTTCTCAAGTCCGGCGAGATCTTCATCCACAAAGCCGAACATCAAGAACATCATGACCTCTGAAGGAATGGAAGAGTCGCTAAGACTGCGCAGGAAAGCTGAGGTGTAAATGGTGTAGTAGTCCTTTGCAACACTTCTTCTTAAAGCTCTACTCTCGTCAGAGGTATCATACCTGTTCTTGGTATTTTTGAATTCCATGATGATGCTGCGGAAGTTCTCGGTAGAAGTCTCGTCAGCATCTGCATACTGAAGGATGGTGTTGAGTGCATCCTTGATGTCAATATGGGTAGCCTCGCCCTCTGCGCCGTTTCGCTTCATGTCATCGGATTTAGCTCTGATAAGCTGCATAGCTGAGCGGAATTTATTAGTCTGTCTCTGGAACTCGCGCTTATACTCAGCAAGCTGTTCTCTGCATGCTGCGGTAAAAGATATTGCTTCTAGGGCATACATGATAAAGCCGTTTGAAATATCGGCGGAGCGGGCATAGCAGGTCTTTTTCATGATCTCTTCGTTGTCATTTAATGTGCGGTAGAATTTTTCCTGCCAGTCGGAGAGAGCCTGAGTCCTTACAGGTGGCTCAATGTCTTCAAGTTCAGGGAAATCTTCAACATCCATTCCCACAGAAACAGCCATCATGGGATAATCAGCCAGATCTATATCAAGCTGATTGTATTCTGCCAGGATTTTTTCAAAATCTTCATTATACTTATCAAGACTCAGAACCGCTATTTTTACTGTCTGTGCAGCAAGAATAGGCGATATTTTTGGATTGGAAGCTATGATCTTGAATATGTCATCGATAGAAGTGAAGGGATATGAAAATACAGAGGTTTCCTCCAGTGCTGTGTAGGTATAGACATATTCTGCGCCGGGATGCTCGGGAGCTCCCAGTATGCCACCTACACCGACAACGATGGACTCACCTTCCATGATTACGGAGACAGATCCTTTTACGACAATTTCAAGGGTTTCGACCTTGTCGCCGGTTTTATGGAGTACCTGATTTGGATTAAGTGTTATAAGCCCCATAATGCTCCTTTACACCTAAAAAAGTGCATAATAACCCATCAAAACTAAAGTTACCATTAAAAATATTATAGACGATTTTTTGATAGCTATTTATTAAAGTTTGGTAAATATATTTCAAACTGCTGCGAAAAATCCTATTATCAATCAAAAAATCCCTTGATAAATTAAATTACAGATAATATATTATAGTTATAGGTGGAGGAGAGATGATGAACCGTTACGGGGCCATCATCTTTTTTGCTTTTTATCAGGAAAAATGCTTCATTTATTTTTCCATAAAGCGATAAGTTGCTTGAGGAATATATATGCAGTTTTCATATCAGTTTGATGTTGCCGGAATAATGGTAATATTTACCAGCTTAATATGCGCATGGATCCGTCCTAAGCTTATGAAAAATTTTGGCTTTAGTTTAAAGCTTTTAATTTGCTGCGCAATTGCCTACAACATCCTTGATTCTCTCACTATAATTCTACTTAATATAGGTAATCCCCAGACTTTTTATGTGACGTATATTGCTCTTATTGCGTACTTTGTCGTGCTTTACATGATTCCTTACAGTGCTACCAGGTACTTTTATGAGCTATGCGGTGAGAGCAGTAATACCTGGAAAATGAACATCGGACTTGGCATAATGATGTTCCTTGCGACCTTTGGCAATATTTTCTTTGATTTGTTCTTTAAGCTGGACAGGGTAACGCTGGAATACAGTCGCGGTATTGGTGTTCCTGTCACATTTATCTACTATATTATCTGTGCGAGCATGGTCGGCGTTTGTGCCTTCAGGCATAAAAGGTATCTTGGCCGCGTCAGAAGAAGACTTCTTTTCACTGTTTTCTTTATCACGATCTTTAACCTTATTTATCAGGGATTTTTACCGGAGCAGTCTCTAACGGGACTTATCATAGCTTTGGCTGTAGCGATGACGATTGTTGTGTTCTGCTTTGTCGATGTCACAGTTGATGAGCTAACGGGACTAAATAACAAAATAGGCTTTATACGTTCCTGCGATGAGCTTATGCATAAGCAGGATATGGTTGGCTATGCCATGGTGAAGATCCAGGTATATCACATGCAGGAGCTCAATGAGAGAACCGGTATGGAAAATGGGGACAGGATTCTTTTGCTTTTGGCTGAGAGCGTTAAGAGCTGTGTCGATACTGCAGAGAAAAAATCCGTGTGCGGAAGAATTGGTGGTGATACCTTTGCAATTCTGACCCATGAGGAGATAACCGTTAACACCATCAGTGATATGGATCTGTCGGATGCCATAATTAATCCTATGACAGGTCTTGATTATGCGGTTTCCTTCTATGCTGGTGTTTACAGGCTCGAAGAGGGTGATAAAGACATTGATAAAATGCTTGATCATGCAGGCTATGCTTTGAAGTGGGTTTCCGGTAACTTTAAGACCAATGTTGCCTTTTATGATGCTGACATAAGACGTGAGGACGAGCATAGAAAATCGGTTGAGCAGCGCGTAAGAGGAGCAATCCAGGATAAAGAGTTCAAGGTATATCTGCAGCCCGTATGTGATACCATGTCCCGCAGAAGAGTTAGCGCAGAGGCGCTTGTACGCTGGATAGATGGCAAAAATCAGATGATAAATCCCGGGGACTTTATTCCGATTCTTGAAAAGAACGGCTTTATTACTGAGCTTGACCTTTATGTTCTGGAGGAGGTCTGCAGGATACTCAGGGAGTGGATGAATCAGGGAATGGATGTGGTTCCCGTGTCAGTTAACTTCTCAAGAGTTGATGTTGATCACCACGGTATAGTTGAAGAGATTGTAAGGATTGTTGACAAATATGATATCGATCACAGCCTTATTAAGATCGAGCTTACAGAGAGTGCATTTAACGACAACATGGAAAACATCATAAATATGCTAAATAAGCTCCGTGAAAATGGCTTTATTATCATGATGGATGACTTTGGAAGCGGCTATTCCAATCTCAATATGTTCAAGGATATGCCTGTTGATATAGTTAAGATTGATATGTATTTCTTAAGGAACATCGAGAATAGCGAAAAGGGCATGATCGTCCTTGAATCCGTAGTTCAAATGGCTAAGCGCCTTGGCCTTAAGATCGTGGTAGAGGGCGTTGAAACTCAGGAGCAGTACGATTACATCAGAAAGCTTCACTGCGAGATGATCCAGGGCTTCTATTTTGCAAAGCCCATGCCGTCTGAAATCTTTCCGGATCAGGTCACCGCAGGGTGAAAACTTCATATACTGATACTCAGGGTCGCAGCTTTGCGGCCCTTTTTGTGGTCTCGATTAATGAAGCTATATCTGCTATAATCGTAGAGTTTGTATTAGTAAGTTGGAGTTTTATTATGTTTGATTATTTAGTAAAAAAGGCCGAGAGGGTAAGCTATGCCGAAAGGAATAGGATAAGCAGGATTATTTTAAAGACTGTTGTAGGCGTGGAAACCTTTGCAGCCATTAGTTCGTCGATTATTTCAGTGCTGCTCAGCATGGTTACCAATAGCGATGAGGTAGGTATTATATCCTTCTGTTTCTTTGTTCCCATGATTTCTGTATGGACGTTTATTGCTATGGATACCGATCATATGGGAATGGAGGAGAATGAAAAGGAACTTCCCGTTGAAGATGTATTACCCAGGAAAAC
Organism: Butyrivibrio sp. FC2001; assembly: GCF_000424125.1. Classification (NCBI taxonomy): domain Bacteria; kingdom Bacillati; phylum Bacillota; class Clostridia; order Lachnospirales; family Lachnospiraceae; genus Butyrivibrio; species Butyrivibrio sp. FC2001. Next base: position 773,532 of record NZ_KE384132.1, on the reverse strand, counting down.
AAACGATTATGACTTAATAGTAAGTGCAGACGGCAAGATGCCGCATTTTGGCAGGATGTACAGACAAAGTCAGATTTCCGATATCATAGCGAGTCAGACCTTTCATCCATTTGTTGATGAAAATGGTAAGAAGATAAAATCTATTAAGGTAAGCGAGGATGATAAGTGGGTTTGCATTCTTGGTGGCTACTATCCGATTGACCTTATCTGTGGATATAACAAAGAAATGAATATGCTCTATGCTATTGACGGAACGATGATAAGCCTTCCGCTTAGAGGTAAGCTTCCTTCAGTAAAGGCAGATATAGAAGCATTTTTTGAGAGCAGAGGCGAGTACTTTAAGAAAATGCCCATAAAGGCAAGGAACAAATTTGAAACAGCTCTTGATCGTCCAAAGGAAGAGCTTTCCAAGGCGGACTGGGGCTCAGTTCGTTATCAGTGGGAGAAGCTTAATGCCGGAAACAGAACGGAGGTTATTGATGGAAAAGAGAGGCCACTGATCTTTGAACCTGTTACCAAAAGCGGACATATAGATGATGATATTTTTGAAAGAGTCTTAACTGATGCTGAGATAGCAAAGGCGGTGAAGGCTGTAAGAAAAAATAAGGTAATACTTCAGACCTATACAACTATGGAAAACTACCAGAATGAATATGCTGTCTGCAACGGAATACGCATTCTGAAAAGCCTCGACAGAGAGCTGAGACTGCCCGGAATGGATTTCCTCTTTCAGTGCTTAAATGATGTCGATGAAGCATATTTCCCCATGGCAGTTGATCTCTTAAAGGCATATCCTAAGACAATGGTCAGGGAAAAGATTGAAGAGAACGCCAGAATTGCCTATCAGGATTATGATGTTCAGGAGCTTGGAGGTCTGTTGTTCCTTGCAAAAACCATCGGATATGAGATTGAGTATGTTAAGGAGATAAAGAAAAATCAGATGAAGGCTGAAACAGCAGGCACAAGTGCACTTAATGCTGTTCCGAGCTTTGACATTGATGAAGATGCCCTTTACGGAAGTGAGAATGTTCAGGCGTTTAGTCCTTATGCATATCAGAAACCAGAATGATGGGCGCCTTTGAATATTCGTTAATCGGCGAGCACCCTCTTACGAGGTCATAAATATTTGATGCCGAAACGGTATCGCTAAGAAGCATATAGGCCTTTTCGTCAAGAGCCTTATATGCATCAGAGAGAGTAGATATAACAGGAATGCGAGAGCATTCCTGTATTTTTTTTAGTAAGGGTGAAGCGGTTTTGTTAAAGCCAAGTATTCGTGCATAGGAAGTAAAGGCGCTTCTGTCTGCGCTGTAGACATCAAGCTTATCTGAAGCCATACCAAGGAGAATGTGTAGAAGTGCTCTGTTTATCCTTGTGTAGGTAAGGTTCTTGGACTTAAGCTTCATTACAAAATCTGAAAAAGTGGTAAAGCCATTGATGGCTCCGGCTATTTTATCAGAGAGATCGGAATTTACATCAAGATATCTGGTATAGCCAGCATTTTTCTCTAAGATGAGCTTGTAGTGAAGAAGCTCTGAAAAATCATCCAGTGTGGTGAGCTTTAATTCTCCCTCAGAATGTAGAGCTTTAATATATGCACATACTTCCTCCGGCATGTTAGAGAGGGCTCTTAAGGAGTCCTCACTTGAAAGAAGATCCTGATTATTAACGCCCGCGTCTGTATCAGGAGCGTTACCTTCAAGAGCAGCTCTTATAGCCTTCGCGGAAGAAAACCCGGCACTGTCGGAAGAGAGTGCTTCGGCATCATAAGAAGCGCCTACACGCTTAATGGCGTAAGGTGTGACAGTGCTCTTTTGAAGAATCAGGGCCTTCACATATTCTGTTGCAAGAATGTCATTGGGGTTTGAAATAAGTGAAGTGATTACTGTATCACTTTCGCTTTCTTTAGATAAATATTTATTTAGAGCAGCGGCCCTTGCGGCAGCGTAGTTCATGCCGCTTCTAAGGTTATCCTTAAGAAGACCGGAGAACCCTTCAGGCTCATCAGCAAGCACCCCGGCCACTTTTTTTATGGCGGAAATATCCCCTGATTCTGAGCCAAATCCAAGGCAGTTTGTCACTCCGATATTATTTAATATAGAAACGGCACCTCCGGCGAAAAATTCTGCGCTGGATGTGCTATAATAAATAGGCAATTCTAATACAAGGTCGGCTCCTCCCAGAAGGGCCATTTTTGTTCTTGTATATTTATCGAGGATTGCGGGAGCTCCTCGCTGAGTATAATCCCCACTCATTACGATGACAGCATAATCAGACCCGGTCTCTTTTTTCAGAGTACGGATCAGATATTCATGTCCTTTGTGGAATGGATTAAATTCGGCAATAATTCCTACAGTCTTCATAAAAAATATATTATCATGGAGGTTTCATAATGAAAATACTGGTTATCAATTGCGGAAGCTCATCACTTAAATTCCAGCTTATTGATTCAGAAACAGAGAATGTATTGGGGAAAGGTATTTGTGAGAGAATCGGCATCGATGGCAGAATAGTGTTCACTCCCGGTGATGGCGATAAGATTACAAATGACACAGCTATTCCGGATCACAACCGTGCAATCGAGCTTGTTATCGAGGCTCTTACAAACAAGGACACAGGCGTTATCGCTTCTCTTGATGAGATCGGAGCTGTAGGTCACAGAATCGTACACGGCGGTGAGAAGTTCACTAAGTCAGTTGTCATCGACGAGGAAGTTATCAAGGCTATCGAGGAGGTTTCAGATCTTGCACCTCTTCACAATCCTGCTAACCTGATCGGTATCAGAGCATGCCAGAAGTCAATGCCCGGAGTACCTATGGTTGCAGTATTCGACACAGCATTCCATCAGACAATGCCTGAGGAGGCTTACCTTTACGGTATTCCTTACTCTTTATATGAAAAGTACAAGATCCGCAGATACGGCTTCCACGGAACAAGCCATTCTTATGTAAGTAAGAGAGCAGCTGAGATGCTTGGTAAGGATTACAGCGAGCTTAAGACAATCGTATGCCACCTTGGTAACGGTGCATCCGTATCAGCAGTTAAGAACGGTAAGTGCGTAGATACTTCCATGGGTCTTACTCCCCTTGAAGGTCTTATCATGGGTACCAGAAGTGGTGACATTGACCCTTCAGTTGTTGAGTTCATTATGAAAAAAGAGGGCTGTGATGTTGCTGAGGCAGAGAATATTCTCAACAAAAAGTCCGGCGTTTACGGCCTTTCAGGAGATGTATCTTCAGACTTCAGAGATCTTGAGGACGGTTACTTCAAGGGCGACAAGGGCTGCATCCGTGCGATCAACACCTTCTGCTACAGAGTAGCAAAATACATTGGCTCCTATGCAGCAGCTATGGACGGTGTAGACTGCATCTGCTTTACAGCAGGTGTAGGTGAGAACGGACCTCTTGTAAGAAGCATTATATGTGAGAGACTTGGTTTCCTTGGCGTTAAGCTTGATAAGGAGGCTAACGAGGTTCATGGTAAGGATAAGGAGGTATCAACTCCTGATTCAAAGATTAAAGTTCTCGTAGTTCCTACAAACGAAGAGCTTGCAATCGCAAGAGACACTAACGAGCTTTGCAAATAATATAAAATGATCAAGATACGCTCCCTAAGGACTTGTCCAAAGGGAGCGTTTTATATTGTACACACTCTATTTCTCGGATATAATAGAAATGCAATGCTTTTGTGGGGAGGTTTAGTTAGCAATGTTGAAAAAAGTTTTGGATATCAGAAAAAAGAAATGGTTTAAGCCCGTTGTGATAGTCGCTGCTATTGCGCTTGTTGCCGGGCTTTTTCTTATGCCCAAGAGCGGAGATAACGGGATGTTCATTGAGGATACAGCCCAGCTCCGCGATATAAAGACCTATCACAGCTTTACGGGAACCATAGCACCGGTTGATGAGATGAATGTTTATCCCGATGTTGCCGGACCCAAGGTAAAGGAAATTCTTGTGGAAGAGGGAGATGAGGTTAAAAAGGGCGATGTGATAATGAAGCTTGATCCCAGCTCTATTGAGGAGTCTGTGAAGGAACTTGAAGCTACCATGACATCAACCGAGGAATCAGCTTCCCTGTCTCTTAAGGAGGCTCAGAAGAGCTACAGCGATTATAAATACAATCTTGATAACGACCTCAATTCAACAATACTCAGCGCTGAGCAGGCTATAGATAACTCATACGCGCAGCTCGTTTCAGCTCAGGAGAACTATAACAATGAGGTTGAACTGAATAATCAGGGCTTATCAGGAACCATGCTTAATGCTATTGCAAGTCTTGATAACTCCTACAATAACGTAAGAAATAACCAGCTTTCCCTTGAGCAGGCGGAGGGCAATGTTTCCGATGCTGATGGTAAGCTTTCCGATGCAAAGAAGGACTACGAGGATGCAAAGGATGACGTATCCGATGCAAAGGATAAATATAAATCAGATAAAAGTGCAGCTAATAAGACTGCCTTAGAGAGCGCAAGATCAGCAAGAGATGCTGCCAAGAAGGCGGTTGAATCAGCGCAGGATGTTGTTGATTCAGCTAATAATCAAAAGGATCAGGCATCGCTTTTGCTTGAAAATGCATGGACCAGCTATAACGATACTCTTGCAAGCTATGAGGCTGCAAAGATAAACGAGCAGAACAGTCTTACCAATTTTTTTGATCAGCTTCTGCAGGCACAGCAGAGCTATCTTAACGCTGTTGATAACTACAACGCTGCAGTTACAAGCTCACGTCAGCAGCTTGAAGCCTATGCCCTTAAGATAGAGCAGGCAAAGCTTCAGGGTGATGACAGCGTAAATGAGGTCAGACTTGAGAATTATCAGAGACAGTTAAATGACTGTGAGGTTAAGGCGGCAACAAGCGGAATAATTACAGATGTCCCTGTTAAGGTGGGCGATGCAACAACATTATCAACAAAGCTTGCGGTCATTACCAATTTTGACAAGATGAAGGTCGATATCAAGATCAATGAGTATGACACCCTGGGAGTAACAGAGGGTAAAGAGGTCGAGATCGATGTTAATGCGCTTGATAAGAAATATACCGGCGCCCTTAACCATATATCCAAGACAGCAACAATAGAAAATGGCGTTTCCTACTTTGAGGCAGAGGTTGATTTTGATGCTGATGATGATATTAAAAGCGGAATGAGCGTGGAAATCCGCCTTGCTGTTAATGATCTTAAGCAGGTGCTCGCAGTGCCCAGTGCAGCCGTAAGTGATAATGAGGATGGTTCTTCCTATGTTCTTGTAAAGGGAGACGGGAAAAATCCTGTAAAGAAGACTGTTACCACAGGTGCAACAGATGGAACCTATGTGCAGATAGTAGAAGGATTATCAGAGGGTGAAGTAATTCTTGAGAATCAGAATGCTATGTATGGAGCCTATGGCATGGGCCGGATGGGTGGAAGACGATGAGTGATAATGAGATTCTCAGAATGAAAGGAATCATAAAGGACTATGTTCTTGGAAGTGGTACCTCGAGAGTTCTTAAGGGGATTGACCTTACCGTTGACAGAGGTGAGTTCCTTGCTATTCTTGGCCCTTCAGGTTCCGGTAAGTCTACGCTTATGAACATAATAGGCTGTCTTGATGTTCCTACAGAGGGTGAATATTATCTCAGTGGCAAAAAGATTGCAGATCAGGATGAAGCATCCCTTGCCCAGATCAGGAATAAGGAGGTTGGATTCATTTTTCAGCAGTTTCAGCTTCTGCAGAGACAGACTGCCTTTGAAAATGTCGAGCTCCCTCTTATCTATGCCAATATGCCTGAAAAGCAGCGAAGGGAGAGAGTAAGAGAGATGCTTGAAAAGGTTCAGCTGGGGGATAAAATGGAGTATTTTCCCAATCAGCTATCCGGAGGACAGCAGCAGAGAGTTGCCATAGCAAGAGCACTTGCGGCTAACCCGACTATACTTCTTGCAGATGAGCCCACGGGAGCCCTGGATCAAAAGACCGGTGCCCAGATCATTGAGCTTTTCCATCAGCTAAATGAAGAGGGCAGAACTATAATAATGATAACCCATGACAGACATATAGCAGAGCATGCATCAAGAATTGTAAGGATTCTTGATGGAGAGCTGAGTGAAGGAGATCTGACAGATGCTTAATTTATCAGTAGTTAAGCAAAGCTTTAGGATGTCTTTGCAGAATATAAAAGCAAACAAGCTAAGATCATTTCTGACTATGCTTGGTATAGTGATAGGTGTTGCCTCTGTAATCGGACTTGTCACTATGGTAAAGGGAGCAACCGACTCGGTTATCGGGAAGCTTTCAGATCTTGGTGCGGGAACCCTTAATGTAAATGCAGTTGGAACCGCTCTAAAACAGGGACTTTCTGAGAGTGACCTCGACAGACTGAGGGGCACGGAGGGTGTTTCGGGAATAGCTCCCACAGCTTCGATGAACGGCGCAGCAAGCCTTGGAAATGAGGTTTATGATAAGGTCTCAATTTCCGGATATGATGTAGTTTACTTTGAACATAATGACATTCTCGACAGAGGACGCATATTTAATAATGACGATATGAACGGTGACGTCAAGGTGTGCATTGTTGATGCTGATTTTGCCAAAAATGTTTTCAAGACGCCGGATGTACTTGGCAGACAGTTTAAGCTAAATGGCTATGAGTACATAGTTGTAGGTGTAAGAAAAGACGATGAGAGCCTTTTCAGTGCCATGTATGACACCAGCGACAGGGATGGTACTGTAATAGTTCCTTATAAGAATGTTCTTAGAATGAGCGGAAAGCAGAACGTATCCAGCGTAGAGGTTTACATTGCTGAAGGCTATGAAAGTACTACTGCCGAGGATAATCTGAGATCTGTTCTTGATGGCATATACAATGATGCAGATAACAGCTATTCCATTATTAATATGGAGAGCCTCATGGATACCATGAGTACCGTTACGGATATGATGACTGCCATGCTGGCGGGAATCGCATCTATAGCCCTTGTGGTAGGTGGAATTGGTATCATGAACATGATGCTGGTATCAGTCTCTGAGAGAACGAAGGAGATTGGATTAAGAAAGGCTCTTGGAGCTGAGCCTGTGAGAATACAGATGCAGTTTCTTATTGAATCGATTGTTCTGTCCATGATAGGAGGAATAATTGGAATAGGCCTGGGCCTGCTTATTGCATTTGTTGGAGCTGTACTAATGAAAATCGATTTTCGAATTTCGTACAGTGCAATAGCTCTTGGAACGGGATTCTCAGCGGCAGTCGGCATTATCTTTGGATGGATGCCTGCCAAGAGAGCAAGCCAGCTCAATCCTATTGATGCACTTAGAAGTGAATGATGATATTGTTAATACATAGAAAGTGGAGGAGATAAGGTATGAAATCAATGAAAATCTTAAAAAAGCTGGGGATATCGGTTCTTGGGATCACTATGTCATTTGGTATTGCAAGCACAGCCTTTTCTATAAGCGCCAGTGCCGCAGATCTTAAAAAGTGCTACACAGGAGAGGAACTCCTTGCACCTGCAATGACTAAAAATACCGATGCAAACGGTGTTTACAGACAGCTCAGACTTGCTCTTAAATATGAGCAGATAAATGAAGGTGCTGTTAATCATTTCTATTTTGATAAGACAATGAATGTCCCTGCTGAGGCGATGAAAATGTTGTATAAGGACGGCCTTATTTCTTCCTATACATATAAATGTGTGACAGGAGAGGCCCTTACCGCAGCGGATCTTGCAGGAGTATTTGATGCTACATATTATTATAATAACAATGCGGACCTTCAGGCTGCCATCGGTAATGATGCTAATGCACTTCTTACTCATTTTGTGAAGTATGGTATGAAGGAAGGTCGTCAGGGTAACGCTACATTTAATCCTGCAAGCTACAGAACCAAGAACACTGACGTGTCTGCAGCCTATGGTGACAACCTTTCCCAGTATTACAGACATTACCTTCTCTTTGGTCGTTACGAAGGAAGATAGTTTCCACAGACAGGCCTTGAATATAGAATTAATAAAATCTTTGTTGACAATAAAGGCAAGTGTGCATATAATATTTTAAGTGTGTTAACAAATGCAATGAATGATCACTTTCGTGGTTATTGATATAACGCTGTAAGGAGGTGTTACCGAATGTCTATCTGCCCGAAGAATAAATCTTCAAAGGGTCACAGAGACCAGAGAAGAGCAAACTGGAAAATGACTGCTCCCACACTGGTTAAGTGCAGCCACTGTGGCGCGCTTATGCAGCCTCACAAGGTTTGCAAGAAATGTGGCTACTACAACAAGAAGAGCGTTGTAGCTAACGAAGATTGATAATCAATTAGATCTTTTTCAAACCCGAGACTTTTTAAAGTCTCGGGTTTGTTGCTTTTTATGCTATTTTCTAGTAAACTTTTCAGTGGATGTTTTAACAGAAAACTAATACTTTTTGGGGAGTAATGATGGCAGAATTAGTAAGAGTTGCGGTAGACGCAATGGGAGGAGATAATGCCCCTTTTGAAATAGTAAAGGGCGCAGTTGATGCACTTAACGAATCCGATAAACTCAAGATTTTTCTTGTTGGTAAGGAACAGATAGTTAAGGACGAGCTTTCAAAATATTCTTATGATAAAGATAGAATGGAAGTTGTTAATGCAGAGGAAGTAATCGAGATGGCTGAGCCTCCGGTTATGGCTATCAGAACTAAGAAGGATTCTTCTATAGTTAAGGCCATGTTCCTTGTAAAGCACGGAGAGTGCGATGCTTATGTTTCCGCAGGTAGTACAGGAGCTACTCTTGTAGGCGGACAGGTTATAGTCGGAAGAATAAAGGGAGTGGAGAGATCACCTCTTGCACCACTTATTCCTACTGAAAACGGCGTATCACTTTTGATTGACTGTGGGGCTAATGTTGATGCAAGACCTTCACACCTGGTTCAGTTTGCCAAGATGGGAACAATCTACATGCAGAATGTATGTGGAATCGCCAATCCCAGAGTCGGCATCGTGAATATTGGTGCTGAGGAGGAGAAGGGTAACGCTCTTGTTAAAGAGACCTTCCCGCTTCTTAAGAATTGTCCCGATATCAACTTCATCGGTTCTGTAGAGGCCAGGGATATTCCCAGCGGAGCAGCTGATGTAATTGTCTGCGAGGCATTTACCGGTAACGTTGTTCTTAAGATGTATGAAGGCGTTGCCAAGACACTTCTTAAGGTTGTTAAGAAGGGACTTATGAGTGACCTTAGATCCAAGATCGGCGGACTTTTGATCAAGCCCGCACTTAAGTCAGTTCTTAAGGACTATGATATGGATCGCTACGGCGGAGCACCCATGCTTGGTCTTGAGGGACTTGTTGTTAAGACCCACGGAAGCGCTAACGCGATCGAGGTTAAGAACAGTATTTTACAGTGCGTAACCTTCAAAGAGCAGAATATTGCTGAGAAGATCAGAGAATCCATCACAGCAGATTCATAATCGGCAATTATTTAAAGAAAGTACTTGTAAAGATACTGCAAATCGTATTATAGTTTTAGAACACAGATTTACATCTGTGAATTCGTTATAGAAGGAATGGAGAAGTTATGGAATTCGAAAAGCTTAAGGAAGTTATTGCCAATGTACTTAATGTTGATGTGAACGAGATCACAATGGATTCAACATTCACTGACGATCTTGGTGCTGATTCACTTGATGTTTTCCAGATCATCATGGGAATCGAGGATGAGTTTGATGTAAAAATCGACGCTGAACTTGCTGAGAAGATTTCAACAGTTGGTGAGGCAGTAGAGCTTCTGAAGAAAGCCAGAAATGAAGGCTGATCTATAAATGATTTTTTCGAAATGATGGTGGTATGAGGCAGGGCTTTGTTTGCTCTGCATCATATCATTTTGTTTATAAAAAGATATTTCTTGTATAGGAGATAACTATGATAGGCGATAATGAACTTGATGAATTACAGAATAGCATCGGATATCATTTTAAGGATAAAAATCTTTTGCTTCAGGCACTGACACACAGCTCTTATGCCAATGAGCAGAAAATAAACAAGCGCGGGGATTACGAGAGACTTGAGTTCCTCGGTGACGCTGTCCTTGAGCTTGTTTCAAGTGACTACTTATATATGAAATACCCGGATAAAAAAGAGGGTGAGATGACAAAGATGAGAGCATCCATGGTATGTGAGCCTGCTCTTGCATATTGTGCTGCAGAAGTTCATCTTGAAAAGTATCTCATTCTGGGTAAGGGCGAAGAGGCTACAGGCGGTCGCCACAGAGAGTCCATCATAGCTGATGTTATGGAGGCTATTATTGGAGCTATTTACCTTGACAGCGGAATTGATGCTGCCAGGGCTCATATAGAGAAATTTATTTTGAACAACCCCGAGGAAAAGCAGATCTTCTACGACAGCAAGTCTGTGCTTCAGGAAATTGTCCAGAGAGACAGTGCTTTAGAGCTGCGCTATGAAATTTGTGGCGAAAAAGGTCCTGAACATGATAAAATATTTGAGGCTGCGGTCTACGTAGGTGATAAAAAATTGGGAGAGGGGTCAGGAAGGACCAAGAAGTCAGCCGAGCAGAAGGCTGCATATCAGGCAATCCTGGAATTGAAAAAAGAGTAGCATGTATTTAAAAAGCATCGAAATTCATGGCTTTAAGTCATTTGCAAATAAGATAAAACTTGAATTCCACAACGGAATATCAGGAATTGTTGGACCTAACGGTTCAGGTAAGAGTAACGTCGCGGACGCTGTAAGATGGGTTCTCGGAGAACAGAGAATCAAGCAGCTTCGTGGCGGTACCATGACAGACGTAATCTTTGCAGGAACGGAGCTCAGGAAACCCTTGGGCTACGCTTATGTCGCTATCACGCTTGATAATTCAGATCATGCGCTTCCTATCGAATATGATGAAGTAACTGTCTCCAGAAGGCTTTATCGCTCCGGAGAGAGTGAATATATGATTAATGGCAATACTTGCAGACTTAAGGATGTAAATGAGCTGTTCTTTGATACCGGTATCGGTAAAGAGGGCTACTCTATCATCGGACAGGGTCAGATCGATCAGATTTTGTCCAGTAAGCCTGAGGACAGACGTAACCTTTTTGATGAGGCTGCAGGTATCGTTAAGTTCAAGTCCCGCAAGGATACTGCGGTTAAAAAGCTTGAGCAGGAAAAGCAGAACCTCACTCGTGTAAACGACATTCTCTCTGAGCTTGAGAAACAGGTAGAGCCTTTGGAGAAGCAGTCTGAGGTTGCAAAGGTTTACTTAAAGCACAAGGAAGAGCTTAAGACTCTTGATGTTAATATGTTCCTTTTGGATAATCAGGCTCAGAAAAAGAACCTGGAGGATTCAGAGGCTAACCTCAAGATAGCATCCAAGAACCTGGATGAAGCTAAGGCAAAATACGAGGATACCAAGCATCAGTACGAGGAGATTCAGACTGAGCTTGAGACACTTGATCATGATATTGAAGAGGCAAGAGCCAAGATCACCGATACTTCCGTAATGAGAGAAAAACTCGAAGGTCAGATCGGTATCATGAATGAGCAGATTCGTTTCGCTACAAGTGATGCGGAGCACTTTGCCAAGAGAAAGGCTGACGAGGAAGCTAAGATCGCTGATAAGGAGAAGGAAAAGGAGAAGGTCCTTCTTGGAAAGAATGAGATCGACAAGGAGCTTGAAGCTCTCTCTGCTGACAGACAGGAAGCAAGAAAGAAGCTGGACGGAATCATCGCGCAAATAAGCGATATCAACAATGAGATCGAGAACTGCAAGAGCAAGATCATTCAGACTCTGTCTGACCGCTCTACTATAAAGTCCAAGCTCAGCTCCCTTGATACAAGACAGGAGCAGATAAACATTCGCAAGGCGGAGCTTACAGGTAAGCTGGTCAAGGCCCGTTCCGATGAGTCACAGCAGGAGGAGATAATCAAGAAGCTCCAGGCTGAATTCGATCAGATCACTGAAGAAATCCGCACAATGAATATGAAGCAGAAGGATTCTCAGAATGAGCTTGATGGAATAAGGGATAAGCTCACTCAGAAGGATACCAAGCTTCGTGATGTACAGAACCTTTACACACAGCAGAAGTCCAAGCTTGAAGCACTCAGTAACCTTACAGAGCGCTATGAGGGATACGGCGGCAGTGTTAAGAAGGTCATGGAGAAAAAGGATGACAACCCGGGAATCATCGGTGTTGTTGCAGATATCATTAAGACACAGCCCAAGTATGAGACGGCTATTGAGATCGCTCTTGGCGGTAATATCCAGAACATCGTTACCGATGATGAGGATACTGCTAAGGATATGATCGAATACCTTAAGAAATCAAGGGCAGGTCGTGCGACCTTTCTTCCTCTGACAAGTATTCGTGAGCCCCAGGAATTCAAGGCTCAGGAGGCTCTTAATGAAAAGGGCGTCCTCGGCATGGCTGATGAGCTTGTAGATACAGAGGATAAATACAGAAGCGTTGCAAAGGCGATGCTTGGAAGAATCGTAGTTGTAGATACAGTAGATAACGCGGTTCTTATCGCAAGAAAATATAAGTACACAATCAGAATGGTTACCCTTGAAGGAGAGCTTCTTGTTCCCGGCGGTGCCATAAGTGGTGGTACCTTCCGTAATAACTCCAATCTCCTTGGTAGAAGACGTGAGATGGAGGACCTTGAGAAGAGCATTAAGAAGTGCAAGGATGACATCGCTCTTTTCCAGAAGGAGATTGATGATACCAAGAAGCGCAGAAATGAGCTTCGTACAGCAATAGAGGAGCTGAGAACTGCTCTCCAGAGCAAATTTATCGAGCAGAATACTGCAAGAATAAATGTTGAGAATGAGAAGGAGAGACAGAACCAGCAGAAGGGTGACTATTCAGACCTTAAGGCTGAGAGCGAGAACATCGAGCAGCTCATGGTTGAAATAAAGACCGAGCGCGATGAGTATAAGAATGCTCTCGAGCTCTCAGAGAAGACCGAGAAGGATGAGTCGGCCAAGGTTACTGAGTATCAGGCCAGGCTTGAAGCTCTTCATGCTGAGGAGGAAAAGGAATCAGAGAATGTTTCCTCCTGGGATATTGAATATGAGAAGATCCTTCAGAAGGAGACCTTCGAACAGCAGAATCTCGATCGTATAAACGGTGAGATTGATACTGAGAAGGCAGCTCTTGATGAGATACTTGAATCCATTAAGAAGAATGACGAAATCCTTACTCAGAGGAAGAAGGATATTGAAGAGATCAAGCTCACGATCGAGAGCTCCAAGGATGTGCAGACTGATGTCAGCAAGGAGCTTGATGAAAAGAGAGCAAGGAAGGAAGAGCTCACAGCTTCCCAGAAGAATTTCTTCAAGCTTACAGAAGAGCTTAATCAGACAATGAACGGCCTCGATAAAGAGGTTACAAGACTTGGCGCAAGATGCGAGCGCGCTAAGGAAGCAATCGAAACTCAGATCAATTACATGTGGGATGAGTATGAGATTACCCTTACAGATGCAGCATCCATGCGTGATGAGAACATGACAGATGTTTCTGCCATGAAGAAGCAGATTAGCAGCTTAAAGGATGCAATAAGAAAACTTGGGGACGTAAATGTAAACGCTATCGAGGACTACAGGGTACTCATGGAGAGATACACCTTTATGAAGACCCAGCACGATGACCTTGTTGCAGCCGAGCAGCAGCTTAGAGAGATTATCGCAGAGCTCGATGAATCCATGAGAAAGCAGTTCATGGAGGAGTTCACCAAGATCCAGACAGAGTTTGATAAGGTATTCAAGGAGATGTTTGGAGGCGGTAAGGGAACTCTGGAGCTCGTTGAGGATGTTGACATCCTTGAGGCAGGAATCAGAATCAACGCTCAGCCCCCGGGAAAGAAGCTTGTTAACATGATGCAGCTCTCCGGTGGTGAGAAGGCTCTGGCAGCAATTGCACTTTTGTTTGCTATTCAGAACCTCAAGCCTTCCCCCTTCTGTCTGCTTGACGAGATCGAGGCTGCGCTTGATGAGAATAACGTCGTAAGATTCGCACATTATCTGCATAAACTTAAGTCCACGCAGTTTGTTGTAATTACCCATAGGCGTGGTACAATGGAAAGTGCTGACAGACTCTACGGTATTACCATGCAGGAGAAGGGCGTATCCACGCTTGTCAGCGTTAATTTGATTGATAAGGAGCTAACTGACTAATGGCAAATGGCTTTTTTGCAAGGCTGTCAAATGGTCTTACTAAAACTAAAGAAGGTGTGGTCAAGGGCATAAATAATGTCCTTAGTAACTTCTCTACAGTCGATGAGGATTTCTATGAGGAGCTTGAGGAAACCCTTATTATGGGTGACATTGGTGTTAATGCCACAAGCCGTATCATGGATAAGCTCAGAGAACAGGTTAGAGATAACCACATTACAGATACCTGGGCATGCAAGACTCTGCTTATTTCCAATATCCGTGAGCAGATGAAGACAGATGAAGACACCTATGATTTTGAGAATAATAAGGCTGTTATTTTCGTGATCGGTGTAAATGGAGTTGGTAAGACAACCTCTGTCGGTAAGCTTGCTGCTCTTTACAGAAGAAAGGGCAAGAAGGTTCTTGTGGCAGCTGCCGATACCTACAGAGCAGGTGCGACAGAGCAGCTCAGACAGTGGACTGAGCGCGCTGAGGTTCCGCTTATAGCAGGTAAGGAGGGTGCAGATCCCGCCAGCGTTATTTATGATGCGGTTGCTGCATTCAGATCAAGGGACTGCGATATCCTTATGATCGATACTGCAGGAAGACTTCACAATAAGAAGAACCTCATGGAAGAGCTTGCCAAGATGAACAGAATTCTTGATAAGGAGCTTCCTGATATTCATAGAGAAAACTTTATCGTTCTTGACGGAACAACCGGACAGAATGCTATTTCCCAGGCCAGGGAATTCGGTGAGGTTGCAAACCTTACAGGAATTGTTCTTACAAAACTCGACGGTACAGCCAAGGGAGGTATCGCTGTAGCGATAGTATCCGAACTCAATGTGCCGGTTAAGTATATTGGTGTCGGCGAAGGTCTTGAGGATCTTGAGAGATTTGAATCAGACCAGTTTGTAGATGCACTATTTTCATAAAGAATTGGCCCTCATCCGTCAGCTTCGCTGACACCTTCCCCCAGAGGGGGAAGGCAATATAATTAAAGCCTTCCCCTTGGGGGGAAGGTGGCTGCGTAGCTGACGGATGAGGGGATTTCAATAGATTATTCGGGAGGAGAAAACCATGTCTGAGAACAACAAAAGCTTAACACTTCCTGCTTTTGAGGAGGCGTATGAGGATGTAAAAAAGGTTACACTTGAAACAAAGCTGATCTTCAGTGACTACTGGAGTGCTACAACAGGTAACAAGGTATACCTTAAGCCTGAGAATCTTCAGAGAACAGGTGCTTATAAGGTAAGAGGTGCTTACTATAAGATTTCCACCATGTCTGAGGATGAGAGGGAAAAGGGGCTTATTACCGCTTCAGCCGGTAACCATGCTCAGGGCGTTGCTTACGCTGCAAAGAGCTATGGAGTTAAGGCAACTATTGTAATGCCTACATCCACACCTCTTATTAAGGTAAACAGAACAAAGGCTCTTGGTGCTGAGGTTATCCTTCACGGAGATGTGTATGATGAAGCCTGCGAGCATGCACTTAAGCTTGCTGATGAGAAGGGCTACACCTTCGTTCATCCCTTCGATGATCTGGATGTTGCTACAGGTCAGGGAACCATCGCGATGGAGATCATCAAGGAGCTTCCCACAGTTGACATGATTCTCGTGCCCATCGGTGGAGGCGGACTTGCTACAGGTGTTGGTACACTTGCAAAGCTTCTTAATCCCAAGATAAAGGTTATAGGTGTTGAGCCTGCAGGAGCTAACTGCATGCAGGTGAGTCTTAAAAACGGAAAGGTAACAACACTTCCTTCAGTTAATACTATCGCTGATGGTACTGCTGTTAAGACTCCCGGAGAAAAGATTTTTCCCTATATCCAGCAGAATATTGACGAAATAATTGCCGTTCCTGATGAGGATCTTGTAGTTTCATTCCTTGATATGGTTGAGAACCACAAGATGGTTGTTGAGAACTCAGGCCTTTTATCAGTTGCTGCACTCAAGCAGCTTGATGTGAAGGATAAGAGAATCGTCTGTGTACTTTCAGGCGGTAACATGGATATCATTACAATGTCATCTGTTGTTCAGCAGGGACTTATAATGAGAAATCGTATCTTCACAGTTTCCGTTCTTCTTCCCGATAAGCCGGGTCAGCTTGCTGCTGTTGCCGGAGTTGTTGCTAAGACAGGCGGTAACGTTATCAAGCTTGAGCATAATCAGTTTGTATCAATAAACAGAAACGCAGCTGTAGAACTGCGAATCACTTTGGAGGCATTTGGTAGCGAGCACAAGGAAGAGATTATTAAGGTCCTTGAAGAGAATGGATATAAGCCGAGACTTGTTCGTACAAATATTTAATCTATGACTTACGTTGAAAAAATATCAAAAAAAGGAACAGACTATTTTCTTATAACCTTCGGAGCATTTCTGTATGCTATAGGGACCAGTCTGTTCAATGACCCAAACAATATTGCTCCCGGAGGAATAACAGGTGCGGCAATTGTCCTTAACAGGATAGTGCCTATTGGAACAGGTATCTGGTTCATGCTCATGAATATTCCTATATTGTTCCTGGCGATCTATAAGTTTGGCATAAGATTTACAATTTCAACTATCTACGCTACGATTGCGAATTCAATTTTTACGGATCTTTTGGCCAAATACGCCACCGGCTTCATCGTTAAGGATGTAATGCTTGGCGCAATTTTCGGAAGTGCCTTTGTTGCGGTGGGAATCGGTATCACTTTTAAAAGTCATGCGACGACAGGCGGTACTGATGTTATAATAAAAGTACTGAGACTTAAATATCCTCATATCAAGACAGGTGTACTGTTTTTGATAAGCGATGTATTCGTAGTTACCTTTGCGGGGATCGTGCTTAGGGATATAAAGGTTGTGCTTTATTCATTCCTCGCAGTCATGATCACTTCATTTGTTATCGATTTCGTATTATATGGTAGAGATGAGGCAAAGCTTATCTACATCATTTCTGATAATACGGATAAGATTACATCCAGACTTCTCGAGGAGCTTGATGTTGGTGTTACCCATGTTTTCGGACAGGGGGCTTATAGCGGAGAGGACAAGAAAGTTATTCTCTGTGCTATAAAGAAGAGACTTTCTCCTTTGGCGGAGGATATTGTTCGCGAGGAGGATCCTGATGCGTTTATGATAGTAACAAGTGCTTCAGAGATTTTCGGTGAAGGCTATAAGAGCTATTTTGATGAGCGAATATAAGACTTATGAAAAATACTGATAATCCAAAAAATTACAGCAAAATGGTAAAGAATACGAAGATCCTCATTTCGGTAATCTTCCTTAGTCTGGTCAGTGTCTTTTCACTTTCTACCTGTATAGCACTGCTTCTTAGTAATGCGGCTACAAAGAGACAGGCGGATGCTTCGCAGAGTGAGCTGGATGCGCTGGAGAGTGAGGGATATTACACCACTGCTCAGGCACAGCAGCTTATGGATCAGGCAGTTTCAGAGGCAATGAAGCAGGCGGGGGACGAACTCAGGAATGAGTTCAGAAAAAGGCTTGAAGCGGGAGATAAGCTCGGAGCTATAAGGAGCATTTTTCCTGACGATATTGTTACCGAATATGCAGGACAGTATTTCTTTAAACCTATAGATCCCAATGTAGCAAGAAATCCTTTTTCACCGGAAGATTTCGTGGTAGGTGATGACGGATCCATATCATACGCCGGCATGGATGCTAATATATTAGTGACCCGCGGAATTGATGTCTCCAGATCACAGGGAGATATTGATTTCAATAAGGTTAAGGAAGCCGGAATCGACTTTGTTATGATAAGAGCAGGGCTTAGAGGTTCAGCCGAGGGTCAGCTCCTTGAGGATGATTACTTTAAGACTAATTTTGCTAAAGCGCAGAAGGCCGGACTTGAGGTTGGCGTGTATTTCTATTCCCAGGCGATAGATACCACTGAGGCTGCAGAGGAAGCTCAGTTTGTAATAGACCTTTTGAACGGAGCTGATATTACTTATCCTATTGCAATAGACTTAGAGCAGATAAGCTCTTCCGAGGCAAGAACATCCAAGCTTTCACCTCAGCTTTATTCTGAGATTGCCAATGCTTTTTGCCAGAAAATTGACGAGGCCGGATACAGACCTATGATCCAGGGAGGTATCAGAACCTTCAGCGAACTTCTTGATATTGAGGATTTGCAGAAGTATCCCGTATGGATCGTATATCATGGATTCCCGCAGTATTATCCCTATGAATTTGGCATGTGGCAGTACAGTAAAAGCGGACATATAGACGGAATTGAAGGGGATGTAAGCCTGGATATCTATATCGGAACAAAGTAAAGTAAAAATACTTGACACATAAATAATAATGCGATATTATAAGCATCGTGCCTATAGTATCGCATTTTCTATTACATTTTTTGATTCGGAGCAGTTATGGAGAAGATAGTTGAGCAGGGGCTCTTATATGATTTTTATGGTGAGCTTCTGACGGATCATCAGAAGAAGGTATATGAGGATGCGGTCTACAATGATCTTTCCCTTGTAGAGATAGCTGAGGAGTACGATATCAGCAAGCAGGGAGTACATGATCTTTTGAAGAGGTGCACCAATTCTCTTGAAGGATATGAGAAGAGACTTCATATGATCGAGAGAACAGACAGAATCAGAAGACAGCTTGATGAGCTTAAGATGGCAGCTTCTGATAAGGAACTTAAGGATGATGAGCTTAGAAGCAGAGTCCTTGAGACTATAGAATCAATCACAGAGGAGTTGTCATAATAGATGGCATTTGAGAGTTTATCCGATAAACTGCAGAACGTATTTAAGAATCTGCGCGGTAAGGGCCGTCTGTCGGAGGAAGATGTCAAGACTGCCATGAAGGAAGTAAAAATGGCACTTCTTGAGGCAGATGTTAACTTCCGTGTTGTAAAATACTTTGTTAACAAGGTTCAGGAGAGAGCGGTCGGTGAGGACGTTTTAAACGGACTTAATCCTGCTCAGATGGTTGTTAAGATAGTTGATGAAGAGCTGACAGATCTCATGGGTTCTGAGATCACTGAGATTCAGTTTCAGCCCGGTAAGAGCATCACAGTTATCATGATGTGTGGTCTTCAGGGTACTGGTAAGACAACCACCGCTGCCAAGATTGCCGGCAAGGTTAAGCTTAAGGGTAAAAAGCCCCTGCTTGTTGCCTGCGATATTTACAGACCGGCTGCTATAGATCAGCTTAAGATAAATGCTGAGAAGCAGGAGGTTGATTTCTTCTCAATGGGTACGGACGTCAGTCCTGTAGAGATTGCCAAGGCTGCGATCGCTCATGCTGAGAAGAACAATGAGAATGTGGTAATTCTCGATACTGCAGGTCGTCTGCAGATCGATGAAGATATGATGCAGGAGCTTATCGACATCAAGAATGCAGTTACTGTACATCAGTCACTCCTTGTTGTTGATGCCATGACAGGACAGGCTGCAGTTGATGTGGCAGTTCAGTTCAATGATCGCATCGGTATCGATGGTATCGTCCTCAGTAAGATGGACGGTGATACCCGAGGTGGTGCGGCACTTTCTGCGAGACAGGTTACAGGTAAGCCTATTCTTTACGTAGGTATGGGAGAGAAGCTCTCAGATCTGGAGCAGTTTTATCCGGATCGTATGGCGAGCAGAATCCTCGGAATGGGTGATGTCCTTAGTCTGATAGATAAGGCTGTGGAAGCAAATCGTGAGCGCGATGAGGAAAAAGAGCGCGAGATGGCTTCCAAGATGAAAAAGGGTAAGATCGATTTTGAGATGTACCTTGAATCCATGAAGCAGATGCGCAACATGGGCGGCCTTGGTGCAATAATGGGGATGCTTCCCGGAATGGGTAAGATCAGTGATGATCAGCTCCCGGATGAGAAGCAGCTTGCAAGGATTGAAGCTATCGTGCTTTCAATGACTCCTGAAGAGCGTAAGAATCCCAAGCTCATGAGTCCTCAGAGAAAATACAGAATAGCTAAGGGCTCAGGTAATGATATAGCTGAAGTAAACCGTTTTATTAAGCAGTTTGAGCAGATGCAGAAGATGATGAAGCAGATGCCCGGACTTATGGGTAAGAAGGGCAGAAGAGGCCTGGGCGGTCTTGGCGGTTTAGGAAAAGGCGGATTTGGTAAATTTTTCTGATATGCATATTCGGCATAGCCGGATTTCATATATAAAACTAAATGATTGCGGAGAAATTCGTTTATCATAGTCAACATTATTTTTTATTTTTAAATGGAGGATTTTAAAAATGGCAGTAAAAATTAGACTTAAGAGAATCGGAAAGAAGAAGGTTCCTTTTTATCGTATCGTAGTAGCTGATTCTAAGTTCCCTGTAAGCGGAAAGTTCATCGAGGAGATCGGTACATACGATCCTAACACAGATCCCAGCACATGCAAGGTTAACGAGGAGCTTGCTAAGAAGTGGCTTTCAAACGGTGCTCAGCCTACAAACGTTGTAAACAAGATCTTCAAGCAGGCAGGTATTAAGTAATCACTTAAAACTAGGGGAAAATTCATGAAAGAATTGGTTGAAGTAATTGCAAAGGCTCTGGTTGATAATCCGAATGAAGTTGTGGTTAACGAGAAAAACGAAGGCCGCAACATCGTTATAGAGCTGCATGTTGCACCTTCCGATATGGGTAAGGTAATCGGAAGACAAGGAAGAATTGCTAAAGCTATTCGCTCTGTTGTGAAGGCAGCATCTTCCAGAGAAAATCTTAGAGTTGATGTCGAAATTGTCGACTGATATGATATGACTATGCCCGGAGCTGTGTTCCAGTTCCGGGTTATTTATTTTAATAATAACCCTACCTTCACGGAAGAGTGATGGAAGGTGGCGCGAGGCGCCTGATAAGGGTGTGTGGTGATGTAATGAATTTTTATATAATGACGTTATTCCCTGAAATGGTTATGGATGTACTTAACACCAGCATACTTAAGAGAGCCATTGATAAGGGAACAATTTTTGCAAAGGCAGTAAACATCCGAGACTATGCTAACAATAAGCATAACAAGGTTGATGATTATACATATGGAGGCGGTGCAGGTATGCTTATGCAGGCACAGCCTATTTACGATTGCTACAAGGCAATCCTTGAAGAGATAAGGGAGAAAAATCCTAATGCTAATCCCAGAGTGATATATGTCACTCCCCAGGGAAAAGTATTTTCACAGGGCATGGCAAGGGAGCTGTCACAGAGCGAGGATCTGATTTTTCTTTGTGGACATTACGAGGGAATTGATGAGAGAGTTCTTGAGGAGATAGTGACTGATTACATTTCTATTGGGGACTATGTTCTTACAGGTGGTGAGTTACCGGCCATGGTAATGATAGATGCAGTATCGAGGCTTGTTCCGGGAGTTTTGAATAACGAAGAATCAGCAGAGACAGAGTCCTTTGACGATGGTCTGCTTGAGTACCCTCAGTATTCAAGGCCCGAGATATGGATGGATAAAAAAGTTCCGCCTGTACTTTTGTCGGGGAATCATGCTAA
Source organism: Butyrivibrio sp. FC2001 (assembly GCF_000424125.1). Taxonomy (NCBI): domain Bacteria; kingdom Bacillati; phylum Bacillota; class Clostridia; order Lachnospirales; family Lachnospiraceae; genus Butyrivibrio; species Butyrivibrio sp. FC2001. The sequence continues at coordinate 751,977 of NZ_KE384132.1, read as the reverse complement.
TGTTGATATGTGGCGCTTTCAGAAGTCTCTTGAGAGAACTAAGGAGCGCAGACCGGAGCTTTACGATAAATATGTGGAGGAGCATCCGGAACAATTTACAGCCAAGGCACTGAAAAAGAGGAATAAAATATTAGATAAGATAGAAGAAAACAGCTGATACTTTGTTGTGACCGGGATGAGGTGACACTAGGCTACGGAGGAATATAATGCAAGAGTATTTTCAGGTAGGTGTAATTGTAAAAGCACACGGACTTAAGGGTGAAGTAAATGTTTTCCCTACAACAGATGATCCGTACAGATTCAAGAAACTGAAGAAGGTAATAATGGATACAGGTCGTGATGGGAAGAAGGAACTCAACATAGAGCGTGTGAAGATAGGAAGCAAGTTCGTTATAGTGAAGTTTAAGGAATATAATGACATCAATGAGGTTGAGCGCTTCCGTCAGAAGCCCCTTATAGTTCCCCGCGAGGACGCAATTCCTCTTGAAGAGGGTGAGTATTATCTCGCCGATCTTGAGGGTATGACAGTTATTGATGAAGATGGTAAAGAGCTTGGTACTATCAAGCAGGTCATCCAGACAGGCGCCAACGATGTCTACGAGATGAAACGCACTGATGAAGAGGATGCAGAAACAGTTATGATACCGGGCATCAAGGAGTGCGTAAAAAATATTGATATTGAGAACAAAGTAATGACAATTCATGTAATGGATGGATTGTTTGACTAAGGGACATATAATTACTGAACGCTTTAAGGAAAGATGATATGAGTCTTTCTTTAAAGCGTTTTTTCTATCTGATAGGTAGATTGCTACCAGTATTAGTTAATAACTAAAATTTTTATAAACAGACTGGATAGACGCTATTTGATTGTATAATCTATGTGTAGCCGCAAACATTAAATGTTATGCCAAAGGAGTAGCATGAGTACGGATGATAGGGGGACAAATTATGAATTGGAGAAAAGTAAATGCAATAATTGCAACATCACTGGTTGCTACATTGTTGCTTGGGCAGGAAAAAGATGATTTACTGGCACAAACCAAGGAATCAGAACAAATAGAAGATAATGTGGGGGCAGAGTTCTCTGCACTGTCGAATTCAGACTATATCTCTATAATTGATTCCCTTAGAGAGACTGAGCCGGTTGTCCCTTCAAATGCTGATATCTTGTCGGGAATGTGCGATTGTGTAAGCGGTGCAAGAATTCTTGGCTATGAGAATGAGATTTTTTCAGAGATGGATAATGATAATAAGTTTTACCTTCGTTTTCAGATTATGAACAGTGTTCTCTTTATGCAATTTCCTTTATATGAAGACATTGTTGAAAAGGTGAATGGAGAAACAGCAATTCCATTAGACAAAGTAAAGGAATTGTTTAAAGAATTCTATGGCGAAGAGGATTTTATCCCCGATGAGTATGAAAACGTTGATGATGACTATTATTATCCGCTTTATGCTGATGGTGAGGGCTGGCAGATAATATATAATAAGCAATATTATGATAATGACGAGTATTTTCTCGTATCAGGTCCGGGGTTCTATGAGAGCAATGGTGGTGACGAGGAATATTTAGGCTGTGCTGATATACTCTTTAGAAAAAATCCTGATAGCAGGTATGGAGTTACATTGTTGTGCGGAAGATATCGTGATCATAAGATTGAAGTAGCTTCTGTAGAGACTTCATCTGAACTTCCAAAATCCGGAGATAAGACATATTCGGGAGCGAATCTTGTGGATGGTGATAATACAACTGTTTGGGCTGAGGGGGTTCCTGGAACAGGAGAAGGTGAGCAAATAGTACTTCATCTTGATAAAAAGCAGCCTGTATGCGGAGTTCTTATCTGCAATGGCTATACAGCAGGCTATGAACAATACACAAATAACGGCATGCTGACCGAAGCTACAGTGGATTTTGGAGATGGTAATGTAGTCACAGAAAACGTAATGGAAGGTTATGCAGATGAAGGCTTTGATGCGAAATATATCGCAGACACCAGTCGTACAAGGATAGGGCTTGATGAACCGGTTGTTACGGATACTATTGTTATAACAATTACAGGTGCCAAAAAAGGGGCAAAGTATGATGACACCTGCATTAGTGAAATACAGGTATACTGAGTTTGCGGAAGATCTAATTAAAGAGCCTTATACGCCGTAACAAAGAATGTGAGGGGAAGAATGAAGAAGAGAAATTTGAAATCATTATTTTCAATATTCATTAGTGCTGTTTTTGTTATGGGCTTGGGTGCTAACAGACAAGATGAAGAAATAAAAGCCTACGCTGAGTTCTTGTCTGATTACATGGATCATCCTGCGGTAAGCACCTTATATAAAGACGATTTTGGAGAGACGGATGAGCCTGTAGATAAGAGCTGTGTGTATTTTGAACTTATTTATCTTGACGATGATGATACATGCGAACTGGCGCTTGCAAATGGAGATTGTCCATGGCATCCGATACATGTTTTTAGCTATTCAGACGGAAAAGTGGAGCAGGGCGGTGAGTACTCCATGTACGGACAGATGTATTATTCGCCGAAAAAAAGTTATGTACTTCCTATGTATTATCTTCCGGCAATGGAAACGGATATAGATATATATGGAACAGATAAAACGATAACATTTAAGCCTGGTGTAGATGAAAATGCATTTTTGAGGCTTTTTGATAATAATGTTGCGCTGCTGTCGGAAGTCAAAGATTTGGAAGCTGAGCTTACTCGTATGAAGGAAGTTGCTCCAATAGGGATAACTCCTATTGGGGCTCCGATTACTGACGATTCATATTTAAAGGAAGGAAAGTCTAAAATCGAAGGTGAGTACGGAGAAGAACTTCCCGGAATATGGTATAGGTTCACAGAGGAATCGGATTTACCTACGTGGATTGAAGTTGATTCAAACGGTACCTTTACAGCTCATGCCTTTGACGGCTACGTCGAAGCAACAGGTTATATCAATTACTACGGCGATTCGCCGATTTTGAAAAATGGCTATATCTATAATTTTAAAAATTCTGATGGGACAGAATATATGGACTTTGAAATGGCTCCTGTTAAGGACTATGGATATATGCTGGATTATTGTGGGATCATCTATTATAAGAATCCTGAAAAATGGGATGTAATAGGTGCTTCACCGGATGAAGATATATGGTATGTTGCCTGCAAGAATGACCATACAGTAAAGGCCAGATGCCAGCTAAGGTCAGATGCTTCGGGCAATACATATTTTAAGGAGTATGTACGTTAAAAGTGAGTTCCTGACAAAATAGTGGTATAATAAAAATCCACTCATAAAATAAGTACTTAAAATATGATTACCGGGAGGTTTTAATAATGGTTGATTATACAGAAGGGGCTGGATATCAGTACCATATTCATCTTAAGGAAGGAGACGTCGGAAGATATGTTATTTTGCCCGGCGATCCCGGAAGATGTGAGAAAATTGCAGCATATTTTGATGATGCCAGGCAGGTTGCTTACAATCGTGAATACAATACATATACAGGATATTTAGACGGTGAAAAGGTAAGCGTTGTTTCCACCGGAATTGGCGGCGCTTCAGCCTCAATTGCTATTGAAGAATTACACAAAATAGGCGCTGATACTTTTATCAGAGTAGGAACCTGTGGCGGAATGCAGCTTGATGTAGTTGGCGGTGACCTTATTATCGTTAATGGAGCTATAAGGGCTGAGGGAACATCAAAGGAGTATGCACCGATAGAATATCCGGCAGTTTCAACCTTTGAAGTGACACAGGCTCTAAAAGAGTCAGCCAAGGAGCTTGGCTTCAGACACCATGTGGGCGTGGTTCAGTGTAAGGACGCTTTCTACGGACAGCATGAGCCTGAGACAAAGCCTGTATTCTATGAGCTTCAGAACAAGTGGGAGGCATGGAAGAGATGCGGCTGTCTTGGCTCAGAGATGGAATCATCCACTCTTTTCATAGTAGGACAGTGGCTTCGCGCGAGAACGGGTGCTATAATGCTGACTGTAGCAAATCAGGAGAGAGCTAAGGCGGGACTTGATAATCCTCAGGCACATGATACGGATTCTGCGATCAAGGTTGCTGTGGAGGCTATAAGGAAGCTCATAGCTGCGGATAAAAAGAATACAAAATAAGAATCCGCATGAGGATAATACTAAAGAAAGATAGCAGATAAGAGTATCTGCGCCAGGAATTTTATAATGAAATCATATGATGAATTAGTAGAGCTTGCACTTGAGGCAAGACAGATGGCGTATACACCCTACAGTCATTTCAAGGTGGGTGCAGCGCTGATGACAAAGGAAGGAAAGGTATACAAGGGCTGTAATATTGAAAATGCTTCCTATACACCCACAAACTGTGCTGAGCGCACAGCGTTCTTTAAGGCGATAAGCGAGGGTGAAAGAGAATTTGAGGCTTTAGCTATAGTAGGAGGTTTTGAAGATCAGGAAAAACTCGAGCTTTGTTCACCCTGCGGTGTATGTCGTCAGGTAATCCGCGAATTTTGTGATGATGATTTTAAGATAATCCTTCTCACCGGACAGGAAGATGGTAAAAATCAATATGAGGTATATGATCTTACTGAAATCCTGCCTCTGAGCTTTGGCCCAACAGACATGCATATAAAACCTAATTCAAGATAATGATTATATGGATAAATCGAACCCTGAAAGGGCGGACAAAAAGCATAGGTATAAAGTAAAAAACCTTGACGAGCTTACTTTGGATATGTTAATATCATGTAGTTGCGAAAATGACGGTCCTCTGGTACGCACTTTTAGAAATGTATTTAAGAACGTCCATTTATATAGTATAGGAGAAAGCAAATGAACACAATCATTGCAGAGATCGAGAAGGAGCAGCTTAACCAGAACGCTCCCGAGTTCAACACAGGTGACACAGTTCGTGTCTACAACAAGATCAAGGAAGGAAACCGCGAAAGAGTACAGGTTTTCGAAGGAACTGTTAAGAAGATTCAGGGTGGTTCAAACCGCGCAACTTTCACAGTTCGTAAGATCTCAAACGGCGTAGGCGTTGAGAAGACATGGCCTCTTCACTCTCCTCTTGTAGAGAAGGTTGAAGTTGTGAGAATGGGTAAGGTTAGAAGAGCTAAGCTTAACTACCTTAAGGGCCTCACAGGTAAGAAGGCAAAGGTCAAGGAAAAGGTTCGCTAAGAATTGATTTCTTTGGTAAGGGCAGTTACTTTTTAGTAATTGCCCTTTTTTAACATTAAGCGGCATCCTATTTTGTAGTTAATGGAGATAATATGCGCAGAAGACAGAGATATCAGTCAATGTTTCAGGAAAAGAAAAAAACAGTTACGCCGGAGTTTATAAGAGAACTTCTTTCGTGGCTTTTTTATACTGCTATAGCGGTCTTTGTGGCCTTTGTTCTTGTGCTGTCCTTTGGAAAGAGAGTCCGCGTAATCGGTGATTCGATGGAGACAGCCCTCTACAACAGCCAGAGTGTGCTTGTTGACAGGATAGTTTACAGACTGACATCTCCTAAGAAGAATGATGTTATTGTTTTTCTTCCCAACGGTAATGCAAAATCCCATTATTATGTTAAGAGAGTAGTGGCTGTTCCAGGTGAGAAGGTTCAGATCGTGGACGGTAATCTTGTGGTTAATGGTGAAACTGTCATCACTGAGGACGGTAAATATGATAAAATGGAAGAAGCAGGTATTGCTGAAAACGAAATAACCTTAGGTAATGGAGAATTTTTCGTTCTCGGTGATAACAGAAACAGCAGTGAGGACAGCAGGAGTGCCAATATCGGCATTGTGAAGAGCGACACCATTGCGGGAAAGGCATGGTTTGCCTACGGATCTAAGGAAGGCAAAACAGGTCTTATAGAATAAAAGGAAGAGTATATGAATAATTATCAGTGGTATCCCGGTCATATGACCAAGGCGATGCGTATGATGCAGGAAAATATACGCATGGTTGACCTCATTATTGAGCTTACCGACGCCAGAATACCCATGTCAGGAAGGAATCCTGACATAGATAAGCTTGGGCAGAATAAATCCAGGCTTGTAATTTTAAATAAGGCAGATTTGGCAGACCCGGCCATAAGCAAGGAATGGATTGAGTATTTTTCTTCTACCGGAGCAAGGGTAATGGAGATGAATTCCAAGACCGGTTCTCAGGTGAGACAGGTTCTTGACCAGGTTACGGAGAGCTGCCGTGAGAAGATCGAGAGAGATAAAAAGAGGGGAATCGTAAACAGACCCATAAGGGCTATGGTTGCAGGTATTCCCAACGTGGGTAAATCCACCTTTATAAATAAGATTTCAGGTAAGGCAGCGGCCAAGACCGGCAATAAGCCCGGTGTTACCAAGGGAAAACAGTGGATAATGCTTGGTAAGAACTTACAGCTTCTGGATACACCCGGTGTGCTGTGGCCCAAGTTTGATGATGAGACTGTGGGACTTCACCTTGCACTCATAGGCTCAATGAATGATGAGAACCTTGATAAGGGCGAACTTGCTGTTAATCTTATAAGGATCCTTGAGGACTGGTATCCGGGAACACTTTCTGAGAAGTACGGTGTTACGGATGAGCAGAAGCTCCTCTACGAGGAGGACCCATATGAAACTCCCGAGTCATCAATTCTGACTGCGATAGCTGATAACAGAAAGCTTATAAAGCAGGGAGGCAAGGCTGATATAGACAGAGCCTGCATGCAGCTTTTGGATGACTTTAGAAACGGGAGACTTGGAAAAATTTCGTTGGAGAGACCGATATGAATAAGATGAAAGAGTTTTTTGAGAATGCTGGAAGTACCATAATTACAATCATTATTGTAGTAATTGCTACATGGTGTTTTATGAAATTCGTGGCACAGAGAACTGACGTTGATGGAGAATCAATGATGTACACTCTTCATGATCGCGATGTTCTTATGGCAGATAAGATCACATACAGATTTTCAGATCCTAAGCGCTTTGATATCGTAATATTCCCTTATCCGCAGGATCCCAGTGAATATTTCATTAAGCGTGTCATCGGACTTCCCGGCGAGACTGTTCAGATCGATTATAACGGTAATATCTACATTAACGGAGAGATTCTTGAGGAGCATTTCGGAGCAGAGATCATCCAGAATCCCGGAAGGGCTGCAGAGCCTATAACTCTTGGCGAAGATGAGTACTTTGTAATGGGAGATAACAGAAATTACAGCATGGATTCAAGAGAGCCCAGCGTTGGTAATATCAAAGGCTCTGACATCATAGGCAGAACCTGGCTTAGAATCTATCCCTTCTCATCCTTTGGCATAATAGACAAGAATAAGGAAAATACTAGTAATGGCTGAGAAAATAGGTGATATTAAGGCTGAATTACAGAGTATCGGGGATACGGAAGGATATCAGCTTTTTTGTGAAAAGTACGAGGCGGATTCACGAGCAGGCGTTGTTAAGCTTGTGGAGTCTGCAAAGAAGCATATTACAGCTATAGAAAATGAAAAGCAGCGTCTCTATGAGATGCGTGCATACGAGCGACTTCATGCAGATAAGAAGTATATCTGCGGAATCGATGAGGTTGGAAGAGGTCCTCTTGCAGGTCCTGTCTATGCAGCAGCTGTAATATTGCCTGCGGATGCAGAAATTTTTTATATAAATGATTCTAAGAAATTATCCGAAAAAAAGAGAGAAGAGCTTTATCAGGAGATTTATGATAAGGCTATTTCTGTAGGTATCGGTTGTAGTGATCACAACAGAATAGATGAGATCAATATTCTGCAGGCGACCTATGAGGCTATGGCCAAGGCCGTTGCCAATCTCTCAGTTAAACCGGATGTCCTTTTGATAGATGCTGTTCACATTCCTCAGCTTGAGGAGTATCAGCAGGAGTCCATAATCAAGGGAGATGCCAAGAGCGTTTCCATCGCCGCGGCCAGCATTATTGCCAAGGTGACAAGGGACAGACTTATGGCTGAGCTTGATGACAAGTATCCGGGGTATGGCTTTGCACATAACAAGGGCTATGGCAGCGCTGATCATATAGAGGCGCTTAAGAAGAACGGCCCCTGTGAAATACACAGAAGATCCTTTATCAAGAATTTTTGTAATTGATGCCTGTTTTTAGAGGTTAAATGAAGCCTTCTTACTGGTAAGAAGGTGTCAACACAGCTGACGGATGAGAGGCCTATGAGTATCATTCAGAATCTGAACACCAACAGACCTGTAGTACAGGTTGATGGGCGAATTATAAATCAGAAGACGTCTGAATCACAGGAATCTTTGCGGTCTTTAGAGACCGGCGAGAGGCTTTCCGGTAAAATCATTTCCATGACTGATGAGGGCGGTGTTAAGAGCGCCCAGATAAGGCTTGGGGATGATATGGTTATCTCTGCAAAATTGCAGGATGGCATGTATCTTAAGGAAGGCCAGGTTCTCTCCTTTGAGGTTCGCGGAGTAACTAATCAGATAACTCTTACCCCTCTTTATGAAAATACTTCAATAGATCCAACCGCACTTAAGGCCCTGAATGCCGCCGGAATAGAGGTGAATCAGGACACAGTTAACATGGTTAAGACCATGATGGAAAATGGTATGGGAATCGACAAGGATTCCTTAAATGCCATGCATCAGATAGTAAATAATAATCCGGATGCCGGCGTTTCATCACTTGTTCAGATGAAAGCCCTTGATATTCCCATTACAGACCAGAATATTGCTCAGTTCGAAAGCTATAAGAACTACGAGCATCAGGTGGTTGAAACCATGAATTCCATAATGGATGATCTTCCTGAGGCATATAACCAGCTTGTTCAGAATGGCGAAGGAAAGGCTGCCAACGACCTCTATGGAGGTATTCTGGATATGCTCTCAAAGGGAGCACAGCAGATGGAAGAGGCTGCGGTCTTAAGTGAGAAGGCTGTTACTACGGATGCCAATATGGCTAATCCCGAAGCCACTAATACCGCAGTTTTGCAGGAAAATGCTCAGGGTCAGGGAAATGTAGCAGATGCCCTTAACCAGGATGGAACCATGAAAACAGCTGAGGGCGTTAGTCCTGAGATTATAGAAGGAGCTGCCTCAGATGAAAAAAATGTTGAAGGAAAGCTGCAGGATGCAAAGCTTGCAGATGGTGAGGCATTAGAGGTTACTTCCAAACAGGTAAATGCTGAGGATGCCGCTATAAAGGGAGATCCCGAGGCAGTGGTTAGGGAAGGCAGAGCTGAGAATCCCAAGATTACGCTTAGTAATGATTTTGCAAATATAATTAAAGAGCTTAATTCCAGCACCGGAGCCACCGGACCTGAGATACAAAAGCTCCTGGCGCAGACCACCTCAGGTGATCTTGCAAAGATAGATCAGACAGCTCTTTTAAAAGAGCTTGCAGAGGCATACAACACATCAGCCCACTCCTCTGATGGCGCTGAGAAGGCCTTCACAAGACTCTTTGGAAATAATGAGTACAATAAGCTCATGAAGAGTATCATGCAGGATGAATGGCTTTTAAAGCCTGATGATGTGAGCCTTAAGGAAAATGTACAGAATCTGTACGAGAGATTAAACACGCAGGCAAAGCAGCTGACACAGCAGCTTACAGAGAGCCTTGGGCCCGGCAATAAGGTGGCCCAGAGCGCTGCCAATCTTCAGAACAACATCGATTTCATGAATCAGATAAACCAGATGTTCCACTATGTTCAGCTGCCACTCAAGATGGCTGATCAGGATGCTCATGGAGATCTGTATGTATATTCCAACGGCAAAAGAAAATTTGAGCCGGGAGATACCGTAAGCGCTATTTTACATCTTGATATGGATAATCTTGGTCCTCTTGATGTGTATGTAAAGATGAAGGACAAGAATGTTAAGACCAATTTCTATGTGGCAGATGAATCTGTAATTGATCTGATTGCAGAGCACATAGATGAGCTGACAGCCAGACTTAACAAACGCGGCTACAATATGGAAGCCAAGATGCTGCTTCATACGGACCAGGATTCCGACAGCGAGGATCCACCGGTAGAAGCGATACTTGATGCCAAGAAAACTGCTTTTTTATCTATGACATCTTTTGATGCGAGAGCTTAAGAGGTATGGATTATGGCAGATTTAAATAAAGAAAAAGGAAAAGCTAAAGATGGGAAGCCAAAGCAGGCCATAGCCCTTGCCTACGATCCAAATGAAGACGGGGCGCCGAAGGTTATAGCAAGCGGACAGGGCCTTGTGGCTGAGAAGATTATCGACGCTGCTAAGGAACAGAACATCCCCATTCATGAGGACAGCAAGCTGGCTGACACACTTTCCAAGCTTGAGATCGGTGAGATGATTCCTCCCGAGCTCTACGAGGTTGTGGCAGAAATACTTGTATTCGTGGATGCTATGGATAAGATAAAGGCCAAGGAAGCTGCCCACTAGGATTTATGAATAAGAGACAGACAGGAACCTACTATGAAGATCTTGCCTGTGATTATCTTACTGAAAACGGAGCTAAGATAGTATGCAGGAACTTCAGGAGTAAATCAGGCGAGATTGATATAGTTGCAAGAGATGATAAGTATATTTCTTTTATAGAAGTAAAATACAGAACCGGGACCCGATTCGGGGACGCGGAGGCAGCGGTTGATTATCGCAAGCAAAGGATAATCTGCCGCGTTTCTGATTTTTATAGAAGACGCTATGGAATCAGCGATGATTTCCCTATAAGATATGATGTTGTGGCTATAAAGGTTGACGAAACATCGATGGTTCATATAATATGGCATAAAAATGCATTTTCATATATTCCATCCAAGAGTTGGTAATATGTTTATTTTTTAGAGGAGGTTTTAGAAGTGCAGAACGTACTGGTTTGTGATGATGATAAGGAAATAGTTGAGGCGATTGATATATATCTGAAGCAGGAAGGTATCAATGTTTTCAAGGCTTACAACGGTCTGGAGGCTCTGGAGATCGTTCAGAAGAATGAGATCCACGCTGCGATAATAGACATAATGATGCCTGTCATGGATGGCATTCAGTGCACCATGAAGATAAGAGAGCAGAGCTCTATACCGATCATTATTCTTTCGGCAAAGTCTGAGGACGCAGATAAGATCCTTGGTCTTAATATCGGCGCTGATGACTACGTTACAAAGCCCTTTAATCCGCTTGAGCTTGTTGCGAGAGTAAAGTCCAACCTTCGTCGTTATACTCAGCTTGGAAATGCTGATGACAAGGACGCTGATGATGAATTCATTTTCCAGGCAGGAGGACTTGTGCTTAACGATAATTCCAAATCAGTTACAGTGGATGGAGAAGAGGTTAAGCTCACCAAGATTGAGTACAACATCCTGATGTTCCTTCTGAAAAACAAGGGTAAGGTATTTTCAATAAACCAGATATACGAGAATATCTGGAATGAGAATGCCGTATCAGTTGATAATACAGTAGCAGTACATATCAGACATATAAGAGAAAAAATTGAGATCGATCCTAAAAATCCTAAGTATCTTAAGGTTGTATGGGGTGTAGGTTATAAAATCGACACTGAGGACTGATAATGATTAAGAAACTGTTTAGACAAAAGACGATGTCCTGGGTCAGCAGATACATTCTGAGGATTTTTCTGCACACATGTATTGCGATTGTAGTTGCGCTGATATTTTACATTTACAAGGGATCTTCCTTTAAGGGCGCAGACAGCCATGTTTACAACCTTCAGAATGAGGACAGCGAATTATCCTATTCGGATTCGGGACTGTTTAATGAGATTCTGAAAAACAATTTAAGAAATGTTGTAGAGCTTTCGGCCTATCAGTCGCTCTTTGAGACTGATGGTGTATATGATGGCAATAAGAGCATAGATGTTACAGCTTTTATCAACAGAAACAGTATTCTGCAATCTGACTACATAACAGCTGTTTATCCTGTGTCCAACCTTATTAAGTGGTCACAGAACGGCTTCGAGTATGAGGATGTTAACTTTACCAGCTCTGAGAGCAATAACTATCTTGCTACAACAACGGTTTATACGCATCTTCTGAAGAACAATGTTGAAGGTGGTATGAATGCCTTCCTCAATTCTCAGCTTGATAACAATACGGTTCGTACCAATGTTAAGGAAGCTGATAAGGACGGAGCGGGCTTCCACACAGTTCTGGTTCCAAGATATAAAACCATCTATGATGAAAATATAGAGGACATCGTATCAGACTGGGACGAGTATAACGAGCTATGCGCAAACATCACAGAGACTGCTTCAACCATGGCAGCCTGCTATGACCGCTATGCTGAATACAGTGATAAATACGGTTTTTATAAGACTAATCTAAGGTACTATATCACAAGGACTATCAATGCAAGAACTGAGGTATTTACAAATGTTGAGTCCCTGAAAAACGGAACCAATGGTCTTAACTTAAAGGATGTATTTAAGTCCTACGGCAGATACATTTATTACTGCCCGTATGATATAGAGTACTCCACCAACACACAGATAGATGAGGATACCTTAAGACAGCTCCTTGGCAATTTCCAATATACTTATCCCGATCAGATGAAATTCTATTTTGCGGTTGATGTGAATAAGACCGCAAACGTAGACGATTTCAAGGTGGGAAAAGAGGCCTTTAACCGCTATATGCCTTACTACAGGCAGCTGCACATGATAATTGCATTTTTTGTAGTTGTGTATCTGATAGTACTTGTTCATCTTGCAATTTATGAGGGAAGAATTGAGTATCCGGACGGAACGGTGGGCGGAATTGAGCGAATAGACATGATTCCTATTGAGCTTGTGGTGATATTTACTTTAGCGGTATTCGGAATCCTGTTTGGATTGTTCCAGTTTTCGATTAATAACTATTCCTCTATTAGTGGCAATACACTTAATATGTCGATTATTGCGGGAGGACTTGCATTCTGTGCGGACAATGCGCTTGCTTATGCGCTGTACAGCATTATAAGAAGAACCAAGGCACACTACCTTTACAAGACTTCGCTGCTGAAGATGATGTCAGAGGCTGTTCGCGGTCTGTTTGACAAAATGACGCTGAAGCAGAACCTGTTTGTAAGAACGGTTGTGCCATATATGATTTCAGCTGTTCTGACTCTTTATCTGGTGCTCAGATGGAGTATGGTCGGAATAGTGATCGTAGTAGTGTTTGACGTTGCTATACTGATCTACATCGTCAATCTGAATAAGGATAAGTTCACTATCCTTGATGCACTTCAGAGAATTGGTAAGGGTGAGATAGACGTTAAGATAGATACCACAAAGCTTCACAGTGCCAACGTATACATTGGTGAAGAGCTTAACAATATTTCTTCATCAGTTGAGGAAGCGGTCAACCGAAGTATGAGAGATGAGAAGCTTAAGGCTGACCTGATTACTAACGTTTCTCACGATATCAAGACGCCGCTCACTTCTATCATTAACTATGTGGATCTTTTGAAAAGAGAGAATATCGACGATCCCAAGATCAGTGAGTATATAAGAGTCCTTGATAATAAGTCCCAGAGACTTCGTCAGCTTACTGAGGACCTGGTGGAGGCATCCAAGATTTCATCAGGTAACATTACACTTACCTTTGGAGAGTTGAACTTTGCCGAGTTTGTTAATCAGATTCTTGGTGAGTTTTATGAAAAGTTTGACAGCGTCAATCTCTATCCGATCCTTAAGTGTGAAAAGTATGATGTTATAATTCAGGCGGATGCAAGACAGCTATACAGAGTTATTGAGAACCTCTTTAACAATGTATGTAAATATGCTCTTCCGAATACCAGAGTTTATATGGATCTTGTGGTGGTTGATCTTGAGAACGATACCCATAAGGCTGTTTTCTCAGTAAAGAATATCTCGAAGAATGAGCTTAATATCAAGGCTGAAGAGCTTACAGAGAGATTTATCAGAGGAGATATTTCAAGAAGCACGGAAGGTTCCGGACTTGGTCTTTCCATTGCCAAGAGTCTTACCACCGCCATGGGCGGAGAGTTCGAGATTGTTCTCGACGGTGACCTGTTCAAGGCGAATGTATCCTTTGAGACATGTAAATTCAGTAACGGTAATCCCGCATCTGAAAGACAAGGGTAAAAAATATCCCGTCGGTATATGTGCCGGCGGGATTACTTTATTAATCATTTAGTCGAACAGGTCCTCAGTTTTAGCTGTACGTGAATTGTACTTTTCGAGAATCTTGTGGAGCTTGTCAGTAGGAGTGATAACGTTGCTCAGGGAATCATCGTGGTTCATGAAGTCGATGATTGTTGCCATGAACTTACTCATATCAGCTACGTGATAGTATTCTCTTTTTACAAATTCAGGATTCTGATATATCAGGTTAGTTGTAATGAGCGCATCAAAGTCGCCATTATTATAACCTTCGTCAAATACCTCGATACCGTTTGTGAAAAGACCAAAGGTTGTGCAGATGAATACACGCTTTGCTCCTTTTTTCTTAAGCTGGCGGGAGGTGTCTATCATGCTTGAACCTGATGAGATCATGTCATCGATGATGATAACGTCCTTGCCATCTATGGATGAACCAAGATATTCGTGTGCAACGATAGGATTGGAGCCGTTAACGACCTTGCTGTAGTCACGTCTCTTGTAGAACATTCCTGTGTCTACGTTAAGCACGTTAGCGAAGTATACGGCTCTGTCCAAAGCGCCCTCGTCCGGGCTTATTACTGTGAGGTGCTCTTTATCAACTGTGAGATCGTCAATCTCGGAGATGAGAGCCTTCATGAACTGAGGTGATGCCATGAAGTTATCAAAGCCGCAGATAGGAGCAGCGTTTGAAATTCTGGGATCGTGAGCATCAAAGGTAATGAAGTTACCGATGCCCATTTTATAAAGCTCTGAGAACATTACTGCCGCATCAAGTGACTCGCGGCTGTTCTTGTTGTGCTGTCTGCCTTCATAAAGGAAGGGCATGATGATGTTTATTCTTCTTGCCTTGCCGTTGATGGCTGCGATAACTCTCTTTAAATCCTGGTAGTGATCATCGGGAGAGTAGTAATTGTCATATCCGTACATTTTATATGTCATGCTGTGATTCATGACATCTGTCAGAATGAAAACGTCCTTACCGCGGACTGATTCACGCATCTGAGCCTTGGACTCGCCGCTTCCGAAGCGGGGATTTGAGTATTTAACTCTGTAATCGTCCTTAACATAGCCCTGAAAAGCGGGATCATTACCCGGTGTGTCATGAAGATCGTGTCTAAAGGATACAAGGTGTGAATTAACAAGTTCGCCCAGCTCCTTGGCGCTGTCCATAACAATAAGTGCAATGGGAGCAACGGGCATTGATGAATCTAACTTATGAAAATCAGGCATTTTATCTCCTAACATATATGAATACATAGATTTTTTACGCCACTATTTTATTGTATCATATCCCAATACGTCAAGATAAGGTATCTCACAAACCTAATTTATGTTACAATCACTATTATGAAAAACGAAGGACATTTAATTAAAAAGGTTGAACCCGGAAGCATTGCAGAGGAAATGGAGATTGCTGCCGGGGATCGTTTGCTTGCAATAAACGATGAACCAATAAAGGATATTTTTGATTATCAGTACATGGTACAGGATGAAGAGCTCACTCTGCTCGTAAGAAAGCCTGACGGCGAGGAGTGGGAGCTTGAGATTGAGAAGTACTATGACGAGGATCTGGGCATCGAGTTTGATAACGGACTTATGGATGACTACAGATCCTGCTGCAACAAATGCATATTTTGCTTCATAGACCAGATGCCCCCGGGAATGAGAGAGACCCTTTATTTTAAGGATGATGATGCGAGACTCTCATTTTTGCAGGGTAACTATGTCACGCTTACAAATATGAGTGATGATGATATAAACAGGATTCTCAAGTATCACTTATCACCCATCAACGTATCCTTCCAGACCACCAATCCGGAGCTTCGCTGCAAGATGCTTAATAACCGCTTTGCAGGTGAAGCACTTAAAAAGGTTGATAAGCTATGTGCTCCCGGCACTGGAATAGAGCTTAACGGTCAGATAGTTCTCTGTAAGGATGTAAATGACGGAGCAGAGCTTCACAGATCACTGACTGACCTGTATAATTACAGACCGAATCTAAGGAGCGTATCGGTAGTTCCTGTTGGCCTTTCAAAATTCAGAGACGGGCTTTATCCCTTAGAACCCTTTGAAAGGGATGATGCCAGAAAGGTGATAGCAGAGATTGAGTACTGGCAGGATAAATCCTTTAAGGAATACGGAGATCACTTTGTTCATGCATCTGATGAGTGGTATATGATTGCAGGACTTCCTATTCCGGGTGCTGAGATATATGATGACTACGGTCAGCTTGAAAACGGCGTTGGAATGGTGAGACTCCTTCTTGATGAATTCTACGAAGGTCTTGAAGATATTAAGAAGAACGGCCTTGAAGGAATAGATCTAAATACTTATACTAGTGAGGTTTCTACGGCCAGCGGCAAGCTGATTTATCCGTACATCTGTGAGATGGCAGAGAAGCTTACGGAGGTTATTCCGGGGCTTACGGTTCATGTCCATGAGATAACCAATAATTTCTTTGGAGAGAGGATCACAGTTACAGGTCTTCTTACAGGACAGGACATAATAGAGCAGCTTAAGGGCCAGAAGCTAGGAGATACGCTGATTCTTCCTCAGAACGTCTTGAGGGCCGGAGAGGATTATCTTCTTGATGATGTCAGAGTATGTGACATAGAGAGAGAGCTTGGCGTTAAGGTTCGAATAATCAAAAGTGGGGGAATGGATTTTGTCAGGGGACTTATTTTTGAACAGGATGGTAATTTATGAAAAGAAAAAACATAGTTGCGGTTGTTGGTAGACCAAACGTCGGAAAGAGCACACTTTTTAATGCTGTAGCCGGCAAAAACATTTCCATAGTTGAAGATACACCGGGTGTTACAAGAGACAGAATCTATCAGGACGTGGAGTGGCTTAACTACAACTTCACCCTTGTTGATACCGGCGGTATCGAGCCTGATACAAATGACACTATTCTTGCGCAGATGCGAGATCAGGCTGAGATAGCAATTGAGACTGCTGATGTCATTATTTTCATGTGTGATGTTAAGCAGGGACTTACAGATGCGGATTCTCAGGTTGCGGACATGCTTAGAAAGTCCAGAAAGCCTGTGGTTCTTTGCGTAAATAAGGTGGACAGCTTCAAGAGAGATTCCATGGATGTATATGAGTTCTACAACCTTGGAATCGGCGAGCCTTTCCCTATAAGTGCTGCAAATAAGCAGGGAATCGGCGATCTCCTTGAGGAAGTGACCAAGAACTTTACAACCTCAGATGGCGAAGAGGAAGAGGATGATTCTATAAGGGTAGCCGTTATCGGTAAGCCCAATGTTGGTAAGAGCTCTATTATCAACAGACTTTGCGGTGAGAACAGACTTATCGTATCCGATGTTGCAGGAACTACACGTGATGCCATTGATACTGAGGTTAAGTACAACGGTAAGAAGTACACCTTCATTGATACAGCAGGTCTTCGCAGGAAGAACAAGGTAAAGGAAAAGCTTGAGGAATACATGATCCTCAGAACCGTTACAGCTGTTGAGCGTGCAGACGTAGCCGTAATCGTAATAAATGCGGATGAGGGTGTTACAGAGCAGGATGCTAAGATCGCCGGAATCGCCCACGACAGAGGAAAGGGCATTATCATTGCGGTTAACAAGTGGGATCTTATTGAGAAGGACAACAAGACTGTAAATGAATTTACAAAGGATGTAAGAAACGTCCTTTCATTCATGCCTTATGCAGAGATTATTTTCATCTCCGCAGAGACAGGCCAGAGACTTGTTAAGCTCTATGACATGATCGATGCCGTAAGCGAGAATCATGCCATGAGAGTTGCAACAGGTGTCCTTAACGAGATCATGATGCAGGCAGTTGTTATGCAGCAGCCCCCGTCAGATAAGGGTAAGATGCTTAAGCTCTATTACATCACCCAGGCTTCTGTTAAGCCGCCGACCTTTGTAATATTTGTTAATGATAAAAAGCTGATGCATTTTTCATATACAAGATATATCGAGAATCAGATCCGTGCGTCCTTCGGATTTAAGGGTACGCCTTTGAGATTTATAATTCGCGAGAGAAAAAATGATCAGAAAAAATAAGTGCAGCGATAATGCACTTGGGAGGGGAAAGATATGAATTTAACACCCATACTTGTTAGGGGATTATGCCTGCTTATAGGCTATGGCTTTGGTCTTATTCAGTCTGCGGTTATTTACTGCAACATGAAGGGCGTCGATATCAGAAGCGTCGGAAGTGGTAATGCAGGAACCACCAATACACTGAGAGCTCTTGGACCGAGGGCCGGATTTACCGTACTTTTTGCAGACATGCTTAAGTGTATAGCTGCTGTAGTAGTAGCTTCACTTATCACCAGACAGATTCTTGGAAGCGGATATACGGATATGAAATATCTTCTGAAAATATATACCGCTGCCGGATGTGTTCTTGGACACGATTTTCCTTTTTATACCAACTTCAGAGGCGGTAAAGGAATTGCATGTACTGCAGGATATATAGTTGCTTTTAAATGGACATTCGTAATCGGGGGACTTTTGTCATTCCTGATTCCTTTTAACATCACACATTTTGTGTCTCTTGGATCACTTTGTCTCTACGCTGTATTTTTTATTCAACTGGTGGCAGAGGGACAGATGGGGCTTCTTGGAATGCCTCAGACGTATCTTATAGAGATGTATCTGATTGCCTTTGCGATGACTGCTCTGGCTTTTTATCAGCACAGAACTAACATCGGAAGACTTGTAAGAGGCGAAGAGAGAAAGACTTATATCTGGAAAAAGAACAAGGTAGATTAAAAAAGGAGGACAACTTGGACAGTAACAACATAGCGGTCATAGGCTCTGGTAGCTGGGGAATTGCACTTGCAAGAACACTTTGGAAAAACGGAGCAAATGTAACTATTTGGGCACGAAGCAGAGAATCTGCTGAAAGACTTAAACTAAACAGGGAGGACAAGGACAAGCTTCCCGGAGTAATTCTTGATGGTTCTATTAAGATAACCGATAGCATGGAGGATGCGCTTAGGGACAAGGATATGATTGTCGTAACTGTTCCTTCAATTGCTGTCAGAGAAGTTTGTGAAAAGATGAAGCCTTATCTTGCAAACGAAGATGAGAGGCATCAGATAATCGTAAACTGTGCAAAGGGTATTGAGGCTGACTCACTTATGCTGATGTCAGATGTAATATTAGACGTCCTTCCGGGCAGAGATGTGGCTGTACTTTCAGGACCTTCTCACGCAGAGGAGGTTGGAAAGGACCTTCCCACTACTATTGTTGTAAGCGCATTTTCAAAGGAATCTGCCAAGGCTGTTCAGGATGCCTTTATGTCAGATTGCTTCAGAGTTTATACAAGTCCTGATATGCTGGGCATCGAGATTGGTGCAGCGCTTAAGAACGTAATAGCTCTGGCGGCAGGTGTATGTGATGGACTTGGCTTTGGAGATAATGCAAAGGCTGCTCTTATCACCAGAGGTATCGCTGAGATGTCAAGACTTGGTGCTGCAATGGGCGGAGATTATGAGACCTTCTCGGGCCTTTCAGGTATAGGCGATCTTGTTGTTACCTGTGCGTCCATGCACTCCAGGAACAGAAGAGCAGGTATTCTCATTGGTCAGGGTAAAACTTGTGAAGAAGCTACAAGAGAAGTCAAGATGGTAGTTGAGGGTGTTAACAGCGCCGCAGCTGCACTTGCTCTTGCAAAGAAATATGATGTTGAGATGCCTATTGTTGAGCAGGTAAATGAGGTGCTCTTTAATAATAAGCCTGCAATAGAAGCTGTCAGAGAGCTTATGAGCAGAGAGAAGAAGGATGAGAACGATCTCCAGGGATGGTAAAATGCAGAGGATTCTTTGTCATTACTGAAAAAAGTACTGAATCAGCATTATGATTTTTTATTTCGTTTAGAATGAAATTTTATGAAAATTTTATACATTAAAATGATAATTAGTTATTGATACATGTTAAAATATTAATCGTTATGGAGATGCTTTTTCTGTAACGATTATTTTTTTTGTCACGGAAAATTAAAAAAACTATGGGGGTGAAAGAAATGAAGAAAATTATGAAACAGATGTTAGCGCTGATGCTTGCTTTGGTAGTAGCATTTACATTAGCGCCTGTAAATGCGCAAGCAGCAGGAAAGGTTAAATTTGCTAATTCCGGAAAAGTAAAGGCTGTAATGTATAAGGGCGCTAAAGCTAAGAAAGCATCCTTTTCAATGAATTCTGTAAAGATTAAAGAAGCGATTCCTCTTGAATGGGCTAACGGAGAAAAGGGGTATTATGATGAGTACGAGGTTACGCTCAATTTAAAGAAAGCTAAAATGTCTAAAACGGATATTATAAAGACAGTTAAGGAATCCAGAAAAAAGGGTGGTAAAATAGCAAGTTATTGTACCTTTTTGATTGACGCCAATGGCAATACACTAAAAGGCAATTCTGATGGTGTATTTATACAGAGCGGAGGACTGGATTATTCTGCTTCATCATCTTCTAAAACTTTAAAAGCTAAAGAAGGACGTACAACTTATTACATTTGGAGCTGGAGAAAAACAGAAGTTTACAAATATAAGATTTACATTGAGCACGGAAAGACAGGCATTTATTTAGGAGTTGCAGGTCTTAAGAAGGGACAGATAAAAGAAAAGAATCAGGATAAGCTAAAGGATGGTGCAATAACATATACAAAGGCAGGCTTTGGAAACAAGAAGGGCTTTGCAATAGCCGGTTCTATTGTTAACTGATTTTTGTTTCAAATAAAATTGAAGATAATCAAGGGGATGCTACATTAGATGACATATCTTAGGTGGCATCCCTTTTTTGAAACAGTTGTCTGGTCAAGTTTATTTCATGATGCTGTAACTGGCGCCAAATAATTTATGAAAAATCAGAGGTAACTAATAGAAGAGCATGAACCTTTTGCGATAGAACTACTTGATTAAAGTGGAAATTTAGAAATAAGCGCGTAGTCTTGGGCGGCCTAAGCCTTAAGATTACGCGACAAAAATTGGAAAATATGTAAAAGGCGCGTAGCCTTATGCGATTTAAGCGATAATACTACGCGACAAAAATTGGAAAATATGTAAAAGGCGCGTAGCCTTGTGCAATTTAAGCGATAATACTACGCGACAAAAAGTAGAAATATGAGAAAGACACGTAGTTCATAAAGCAAACTATTTTTTTTAGCAAAGTATGAAGAGGGGAACAATAATGAAGAAAAAGGGAATGATTATAAGTAAGATGACGTGTACCATCGTAACCTTAGCCATGCTATTATTCACCGCATGTGGAAGTGACAGCGGAGCAGATGATCCAAACCTTGGATTATATGAAGCCACAACTGCCAAAATGAGCGGTATAGAGCTTAACGTAAAAGATGTATGGGAAGATGGACTTACGATTGAGCTTAAGAAGGGCGGAAAAGCACGTCTCCAAAGCGAAGATGAGGACGGTAGCTTCAAATGGAAGCTTGACGGAGAAACCTTCCATGGCGAGGGCGGCGGAGCCACCTTTGACGGAACGTTAAAGGACGGAGTTATGGTGCTTGAAGATCTTGAAGGCTCCGGAGTTACAGTAACGCTTGTGTGTAACGATATAGTTTCATCCCAAAAGGGAAAAGAAAAGGCCGGTACAGGTGAGCAGACTAAAGCCTCTACAGGAACCTTTGGTGATGAAACAACGGAGGCTACAGAAGGAGACCAGGCTGCAGAACCTTTAGCAGGTGATGCAATATCAGAGAATGATACGGGGGCAACGACCAGTAGTATTGCTGGTGCTGCGGAAGCTGATGATGGCTCAGTAAGCGGATATTACGATGCGGTTGCAGCTTCTGTAAATGGCGAAGAGGATGTGTGGATAGAGGCAGGAGAATATCTTAATGTAAATGAAGACGGTACTCTTAGCATGTATGTAGCTGAGCAGAGCCTGGATTTTGATACAACTATAGAAGACAACAAATTTTATCTTAATGGAAATACAAAGGTAGGCGAAATCAATGCCGACGGCAGCATAACTCTCAATTTGTCTGACACGGTAAAATACTTGTTTGCTAAGAAGGGCAGCGATAAGTGGAATGAGTGGCAGGAAGCCATGGGTGGGGGCTCGCTTGGTCTTCCCGGTGAAGAGCAGGGAGGTTCTCTTGGACTTGTAGATGACTCCATGGAGGAAAGCGTAGAAGCAGATTATGACTTCGACGAGGCTTTAAAGCTTGTGAGTGATTACAACGGAATATTGATGTTTTTTGGCGGAGAAGGTAAGTTCTACGGAAAAACATTTGACGGCACAGGAACAAATGCCTTCGCTCGTATTGTTATTGATGAAAAAAAGAAACCGATAGTATTTATCCGTTCCATAATGGGTGATTCCAGGAATTTTAAAAATCTGAAAAGTGAGTTCAGGGATGACGGATGGATACAGGTTACCGGTGAAATAGGTACTGACGATGGCGACAAGGAATGGTTTGCTATCATAAAGCCTCCTGTTGGAAATGAGCCCATATGTGTTGAGGCAGTTCTTACTTCAGATTATGAGACACCTATGTTTACACTTTTCATGAAACCAACTGATGAATCCTGGGACTACAGCTATATGGATGATTACCTTGAAAAGAAGGTGTTTGATAATTATATCTATAATATGGATGTGGCTAAGGGAAACACTCTTGAAGATAAACTTAAGTGCTATCAGGATTATTGGGATAAACACAAAACCATCGAATGGGAGACCTATACGATGATAACTGATGATATTCCGGATCCTTCACTCCTAAATTTGTATAAATAATGAATAGTGTTTTATCGGTGACTTCATTTTGTGTGAGGTCACCGACTTTTTTGGAAATAAAAAGAAATTATCTGACGCCTTTTGAATCTTATCTTAAGTAAATCTTAAGAAATCACCCTTCTCATTGAATAAATTTTTAAAGTATGGCAAGATATCCCTTGCTGTAAAAATGAAATAAAATTTTAGAGAGGAAATTGGGAAAATGAAAAAAAGTTTCAAAACAGGCGTTTGCAAAGCGCTGACAACTGTTGCATGCGCTGCACTTATGATTGCCGGTGCTCTTGGATTTGGTTCAATGTCTGCTAAGGCTGCTGCTACAACTAAGAACGTTACTATCGATTACAGAAACGGAAGAACTATTAGTTTTAATACTGAGAAAGAAGAGGAAAATCTGAATGACAATAAGATTTCAAAAGATTACCTGGATTCATATATAACTTCAGTAGTAATGGTTTGCTATGATCCGAGTGTGCGCGATCTTGATATTACTACAACTAATCAGATCACATCTGTTTTATCTAAAAATCCTTATCAGGGAATTACTTTAACGAATAGTTCTGATAATTCAATTACTATGCGTGCTGCTGATGGCTCCGTAGGTACTGGTAAATATGTACTTAATAAGGAGATTATCAAGCAGGCTGCCGATACTTTTAGGCTTGATAAAGATAATCTTGATGAATCTGCTATGGAATTTATGACAGTAATTGATGCAATGTATTCAGGAGACATATTGACATATTATGAAACACATAATGTTCCAGAAGACATTGAATATGTAGTTGAAATCAAGTTTTCAGATATCCCTGTTAAGACAGATAACAAGGTGAATTCAACTCCTGCAGTAACATTTGAAGTAGGAAGCGAGTTTGAGGATAATGGAATTAAGTACCGCATTATGGATGCTGAAGGTAACCTCAGTGCAATCAGCCTCACAGCTAATTCAAAGAGCGTTACTATTCCCGATTCTGTAAATTACTCAGGCATTGCTCTTAACGTTACTGACATTGCTCAGAACTTCATGAAGGGTAACAAGAAGGTAAAGAAGGTTACAATCGGTTCTAACGTAACATCAATAGGAAGCAAGGCATTTTATCAGTGCAAGAAGCTTAAGAAGGCTACTATCAAGTCTACAAAGCTTACAACTATTGGTAAGAAGGCATTTGGTAAGGACGCAAAGAGCTTTACATTAAAGATGCCTAAGAGTTGCAAGAAGGCTTATAAGAAGCTCCTTAAGAAGGCAAAGATTAAGTTCTAATTACGAAAAAATATAATCTATTGACTCATCCTCCTAAAATATGGCATGATAGCTTTTGCTGAAAAAAAGTATTAGGAGGAATTTGGGGAAATGAAGAAAAGTATTAAAATAGGCGCATGCAAGGTTATAACTACTATTGCATGCGCTACTTTTGTTTTTGCAGGAGCACTTGGAATTAATTCCTTATCTGCAAAGGCAGCTGTTAACAAGACATGGTCAATAGACCTGAGTAATGGAAAAACCTATACCTATAATGAGAAGGTTTTTGAGGAGGCTAATCCTCCAAAAGAAGAAAGAGATGCCTTTGCATTAGCAGCGATTGTTGAAACATATACTCTGGATATTGCAACTATGAAACAACCCGAGATTGGAGCAGAAGTTACAGCTGAGTTTTCTAAGAATCCTTATCAGGGTGTTTTGCTAAATTTTATAGATGAAGATAACGTTTCTATTAAAGGGGCTAATGGCGCAATTGGAACAGGAAAATATGTTGTCAGTGCGGATAGTCTTATGAAGGCAGGTTGGGACAGATGGAGTGCCTGTTATTGCATACAAGAAGTGTTAGCTGTGTTGTATGGTGAGAAGGTTGAATACGATTATGTCAGAAATAATAATGTTGAAATCGTCGTTGATGTTAATTTTTCGGATCTGCCTATCATCACAACCAATAATGGACTTGGCACATCTGCAGTTTCTTTTATCGTTAACAAAGAGTTTGAAGCAGACAGCATTAGGTATCGCGTCTTGGGTGCTGCCGGTAACTTAAGCGCGATTAAGCTTACTGAAGACAAAAAGAAGGTTACAATACCTGATTCGGTAAATCTTAATGGATATAATTTAAACGTGATAGACATTGCTCCGAATTTCATGAAGGGCAATAAGAAGACCAAGACAGTAACAATTGGTTCTAACGTTACATCTATTGGAAGCAAGGCTTTCTACCAGTGCAAGAAGCTTAAGAAAGTAACAATCAAGTCTACAAAGCTTACAACAATTGGTAAGAAGGCATTCGGTAAGGATGCAAAGAAATTCAAATTAAAGCTTCCCAAGAGCTGCAAGAAGACTTACAAGAAGCTCCTTAAGAAGGCAGGATATAAGCTTTAATTATTTAATATCGGGAGTAATATGATGAAATGTTATAAACAAAGTATCTATAAATTTTTGATGGTCGCTTCGTGTGTTGTTTTTATGCTTGCAGGAGCATTTGGAATTAACTCTATATCTGCAAAGGCAGCAACTTCATCCTGGACTGTTGATCTTAGCAATGGTAGAAATATTGTTTTTAATGAAAAACAGATGAGGAAAGACAAAAATTATACCAAAGACTATAAGGATGCAGTTGTAGTAGCAATTATAATGTGGATGTATGATACGCAAGGTATAATGGATGATTTTGAAGCAGAAGATTTCAAGATTGTGTTTTCTGAAAAACCTTACCAGGGAGCGGAATATAAAGAATCAGATAATTCTGATGTTACAGTGAGTGCCCTAAGTAATTCAGCAGGAACAGGAAAATATGTAATTTCTAAGGAAACATTAGTTAATTCTCATAGGTTTAATGAAGATGAAGCCTGGATGAATATAAACTGGCTGGAGGAGTTGCTCTTAGGAGAGCGGACTTTGTATGGTGACTCTGTATTCAATGTTGAAATAAAATTTTCGGATGCTCCAATTGTTAAGGATGAGGAGGCAAAAGGAACCGGTAAAGTATCCTTAATTCAGGGAGGAGAGTTCGAGGACAACGGAATAAAATATCGCATAATGGATGCGATAGGTAACCTTAGCGCAATCAGCCTCACTGCCAATTCAAAGAGCGTTACTATCCCTGATTCTGTTGGCTTTGAAGGCTATAACCTGAATGTTATTGATGTTGCTCCGAATTTTATGAAAGGCAACAAGAAGGTAAAGAAGGTTACAATCGGTTCTAACGTTACATCTATAGGGAATGAAGCGTTCTACAAATGTAAAAAACTAAAGAAAGTTACAATTACTTCTACAAAGATCACAACCTTTGGAAAGAAGGCATTCGGTAAGGATGCAAAGAAATTCAAATTAAAGCTTCCCAAGAGCTGCAAGAAGACTTACAAGAAGCTTCTCAAGAAGGCAAAGATTAAGTGTTAATTGCTGATATATACTAATATTTTAAATTGTGTTTTCGGTGACCTGAATTATATTCGGGTCGCCGATTTTTTGACAGTACCTGCAATTATCTGACTCTTTTTGTAAGTATCCTTAAGGAAATCTTAAGAATCAGATCACAATATGGACACAAACTTAAAAAAATGGCAGGATAATAAATATCAAATTTTAGTTTTTATGGAGGAAAATGGGGAAATGAAGAAAAGTTTCAAAACAGGCGTATGCAAAGCTTTAACAACAATTGCATGCGCTACATTTATGTTTGCAGGTGCGCTTGGACTTGGTTCCATAACTGCAAAGGCTGCAACAAAAAATCTGTCTGTAGATCTTAGTAATGGTAAGACAGTAGGCTTTAGTGAAAAGGATTTAGATGGTGTTACTGATCCTAACAATATTCCCAAGGGAGTTAGTGATAGCTATGCAGTTATGTTTTCTGTACTTACATATGATTGGAAGTTTACAGAAAAATATCAGGATTCCAGACATGCTACATCAGTTTTATCAAACAATCCTTATCAGGGAATTCTTTTAGAGCAGTCTGATGGATATACAGTAAAAATATCTGCTCTTAATGGCTCAACAGGTACAGGTACATATGTAATTAACAAGAAGACTATAATGCAGAATCCTGAGTGCACAGAGAGGGAAGCACTGATCATGCTTATGTTTCTTGATGAAGTAACAGGCGGCGATACAAATAGAAATATATATTCACAAGAGGACCTTGATGCACTTGGAAACCTTGAGTTCAATGTTGAAATCAAATATTCAGATGCTCCGATTATTGCAAACAACAGAGTAAACGCTGCTCCTGCAGTATCATTCGTGCCCGGAAGAGAGTTCCAGGATAACGGCATCAATTACCGTATTATGGATGCTGCCGGTAACTTGAGCGCAATCAGCCTTGCAACAGCTTCTAAGGAAGTTACCATTCCTGAAACAGTAAAACTTGCAGGCTTCAACCTTAATGTAACAGACATCGCTCGGAACTTCATGAAGGGCAATAAGAAGACTAAGAAGGTTACAATCGGCGCTAATGTTACTTCTATCGGCAAGGAAGCATTCTACAAATGTAAGAAGCTTAAGAAGGTAACAGTTAAGTCAACAAAGATCGCATCATTTGGCAAGAAGGCATTCGGTAAGGATGCTAAGAACTTCAAACTGAAGATGCCTAAGAGTTGCAAGAAGGCTTATAAGAAGCTTCTTAAGAAGGCTAAGATTAAATTCTGATATTAAAATTTAAGTAAGATGGTTGATAAAATTTTATTTCATTAAAACTTACTTTTTTTGAAAAATTATGTTATTATATTAACCGCATGAAAAGTTTAGGGAACTGATCTTCAGATAAGTAGAGGGGACTTATCGTAAGGAGAGATCTGCTCTCAAGAGAGGAAAGAGGAAAAACGTATGAGAAAAGTATTAAAATCACTCGCTGGTATTGCTCTTGCATGTGCAATCACATTTACAGCAATGCCTCAGACAGCACACGCTGTTAGCTACTCAGCTAGCAAGCTCAACACAAACGCAAGTGCAGGCGGAAGCTACACAATCAAGACATACTTCCCTGGCATCGGTTATCAGAAGCTTAAGGTAAGATTTGATTCTATCACTAAGGATTATTATCTTCCTTACCTTTACAACGGAATGCTTAAGAAGGCAACAGTAGAGATGCACGTATCTGTTCCGAAGTCAACTCAGAACAAGATCAAGCACAACACAGTTAAGATTGTAAGATCAAGTAAGCACAGATGGGATGATATCATGTGCGGATGCTACCTTATCGATGCTACAACAGGTTGTGCTTATAACAGTTCAAACGCAGCAGGCAAGGTAAGATATGCTTATGGCTACTCACACAACAAGGAGTGGAAGACATTCAGACAGACAAGCGGTTACTACAGAGCAACTTACTATCTTGATACCAGCTGGGATACAAGCTACGAAGTACAGTACTACACAGCTAACGAAGGCAATATGCTCCTTGGTGTTGCTGGAACAAAGAAGGAAGTAACAAAGAACAGCTCTAAGGTTACTAATTTTGCAAACGGTAACGCACCTATCACAAGCTCAGCATTCTTCAAGAACAAGATGAAGAAGCTTTCTATCTGGACAAGACTTTAATTTATAGCTAGTTTTTCAGACAGATATAATGCGTTTAATAATCCCTGCAATTTCGATGAGGAATTGCAGGGATTTTATCTTGACAATAAATTAAAAATAAGGATAATTATTATTTAAAGGCTATGAACGGAATAAGTAGTTTAATGATTCAGCCACAGAGAGTTGCCGGTTGGTGAGAGGCGCGGATATGACCATTAGATGAATACCTCCGGGAGCTGCGCGGAAGAATGAGTTATCTAGTAAGCTGTGACGAGAACCGAGCGTTAGTCGGAAGAGTATGCGGAATATTTTCCTAGTACTTACTGAGGCATGAAGCGTGAGCTTTATGTAAATGAAGGTGGTAACACGGATTTAAACCCGTCCTTCGTAATCTATTAACGATTGCGCAGGGCGTTTTTTATTTTCAAAAATGCCCGAGCAGAAAAGGAAGGTGCAATATGCAGATTTATGAAGAACTTAAAAGAAGAGGACTTATCGCTCAGGTAACAGATGAAGAGCAGATAAGAGAGCTTGTTAACGCAGGAAAGGCTACATTCTACATCGGCTTTGACTGTACAGCAGACAGCCTTACAGCTGGTCACTTCATGGCTCTTACACTTATGAAGAGACTCCAGCAGGCAGGTAACAAGCCTATCGCACTTATTGGTGGCGGTACAACTATGATCGGTGATCCTTCAGGAAGATCCGACATGAGAAAGATGCTCACAAGAGAAGACATCGACCACAATGCTGAGTGCTTCAAGAAGCAGATGGAGAAATTCATCGACTTCGGCGAAGGCAAGGCTATGATGGTTAACAACGCTGACTGGCTCATGAACCTTAACTACATCGAGCTTTTAAGAGAGGTTGGTGCATGCTTTTCAGTAAATAACATGCTTCGTGCAGAGTGCTACAAGCAGCGTATGGAGAAGGGACTTTCCTTCCTTGAGTTTAACTACATGATCATGCAGTCCTACGACTTCTATTACATGTTCCAGAAGTACAACTGTAACTTAGAGTTTGGCGGTGACGATCAGTGGAGTAACATGCTTGGTGGTACTGAGCTCATCAGAAGAAAGCTCGGTAAGGACGCTCACGCTATGACAATTACTCTTCTTACAGACTCTCAGGGTAATAAGATGGGTAAGACAGCAGGTAACGCTGTATGGCTTGATCCTGAAAAGACATCACCCTACGATTTCTACCAGTACTGGAGAAACGTTGGCGATGCTGATGTTGATAAGTGCCTTAAGATGCTCACATTCCTTCCTATCGAGGAGATCGAGGAGATGGAGAAGTGGGAAGATTCCAGAATCAACGAGAAGAAGGAAATTCTTGCATTCGAGCTTACAAGCCTTGTTCATGGCAAGGAAGAGGCTCAGAAGGCTCAGGACGGCGCAAAGGCTCTCTTTGCAGGCGGCGGAGATCTCGCTAACGTACCTGCAGTTAATCTTAAGGAAGAGGACTTCAGAGACGGCGTTATCGATATCCTTCAGGTACTTGTTTCTTCAGGACTTTGCCCTACAAGAAGTGAGGCAAGAAGAGCAGTTCAGCAGGGTGGCGTAACCTTTGCTGATGAGAAGGTTACAGACTTCAAGACCACATACACAAAGGATACCTTTGCAGGTGACGGTGTTATGGTTAAGAGAGGAAAGAAGTCCTTTAAGAAGGTAGTATTTTAATGGTTTTATTTTTTGATATTGATGGAACTCTTTGGAACTATAAGAATGAGATAAATGAAAAGACAATCGAGGCAATCCGTACTGCCAGGGCTAATGGGCACAAGTGCTTCATTAACACAGGCAGGGCGAGAGCCTTTGTCACTAATGAAAAGCTCCTTAGTATCGGTTTCGATGGCATAGTTTCAGCCTGTGGAACGATGATCGAGTACAACGGAGAAGTGGTCTATAGCAGGCTTATTCCGACAGAGGATGCCATAAGGTCAATCGAGACTGTCCGTGAGTATGGCTTTAAGCCGATTCTGGAAGGCCCCAATCATCTGTATCTTGAACTTGAAGATTTCCAGGGAGACATGTATGGCGATAAGGTTATTAAGGAGATGGGAGATAAGCTCCGCGGCATAGATGAATGCTGGGGCAAATGGGAGATACAAAAGATGTCCTGCGCGACGGAGGTTCCCATTGAAAAAAGAGATGAATGCTTCGATAAACTCTCAGATCTTTACGAATACATGATCCATTCGGACAAGGTTGTTGAAATGGTTCCCAAGGGTTTTAATAAAGGCGTGGGCATAAAAGAGGTATGTGAGCTTTTGGGCGAGGATATAAAAAATACCTTTGCCTTTGGTGATAGCATTAACGATAAGGAAATGCTTCTTGCTGCCGGTGTTGGCGTAGGCATGGGAGACACCTATCATGACCTCTCTGAATTTGCGGATTATATCACAACCTCTCTTGAAAATGATGGTATCTGGAATGCCATGAAGCATTTTGAATTAATTTGACGAGCAATTATAAATTTGCTATCTTATTATAGGTAAAAGGGAGTAGTTATCATGCTTTGCATGTAACATTCATCCGTCAATACGGGAACATGGTTCCCCGGGTATGTTGTAATTAACGAGACTTTTACTGCAAAATCTGCAGTGAAAGTCTCTTTTTATGTTATTGCAGATTACTGTTTTTATAATATTTTCAAAACGAAAGGACTTAAAAAATGAAAACACTTGCAATTGTCTTATTTGTGGCCATGTACGTGGGCCTCATCGCTTTTCCCAAGAAACGTGCATTTATCGCTCTTGGAGTAGCTGCTATTTTCGTAGTTACAGGAATACTTCCTTACACAAAGGTATTCTCTGTCGTGGATTGGAACGTACTGCTCATGATATTCGGTACGCTTTTGCTTGTTGATTATTTTATTGAATCAAAGATGCCGAACCTCATTGCAGACCATCTGCTTGACCTTGCACCTAATGTGATGTGGGTCACAATTTATATGTCATTGTTTTCAGGACTTATATCTGCGTTTATTGATAACGTGGCAACACTTCTAATGGTAGCACCGGTTGGGCTTGCTATTTGTAAGAAGCTGAAAATCAATCCTGTATCCATGATAATTTCAATCGCTGTATCTTCAAACCTTCAGGGCGCTGCAACACTTGTAGGTGATACAACATCAATCATGCTTGGTGCATATGCAAAGATGGACTTTAATGACTTCTTCTGGATGAACGGAAGACCTGGTATTTTCTTCGCTGTTGAGCTTGGTGCACTTCTTACAGTACCGATTATGATGGCGCTTTTCAGAAAGGATAAAGAGCCTGTATCAGCAGAAGAGAAGACAGTTGTTAAGGATTATGTTCCTACAATCATGATGGTGGCACACGTTGTTCTTCTTATGGGAGCTTCATTTATTCCGGATAAGCCTGAGATAACAAATGGTGTTATCTGTCTTGTTTGCTCACTTATCGGTATTGTATGGGAGTACTTCAAGGATCACGATACAGAGCGTATCAAAAATGTTGTTAAGAACCTTGACTATGACACAGTTCTTCTTCTTACAGGTTTGTTCATGGTAATTGGTGGTGTTACAGAGGTAGGACTTGTGGATGATCTTGCAGGACTTATTGTTAAGGCAGGCGGTAATAACATTTTCCTTCTGTTTACTATTGTAGTTTGGGGATCGGTTCTTATTTCTGCGTTTATTGATAATATTCCTTATGTTGCTACAATGCTTCCTGTTTTACAGGGGGTTACCGCATCACTTGGAATCGCTCCCTACCTTCTTTATTTTGGACTCCTCTGCGGAGCAACACTTGGCGGAAACATCACTCCTGTCGGAGCAAGCTGCAACATTGCCGGTGTAGGAATGCTTAGAAAAGAGGGCTACGAGGTTAGCTTTAAGGACTTCACTAGAATCGGTATTCCTTTCACACTTGCTGCTGTTATAGGCGCATACGTTTTCCTGTGGGTGCTTTGGAGATAAACTCTGGAACATAAAAAGGTATAATAAAAAAGCTGAGAAGATAAATTATCATTTTCTCAGCTTTTATTTTTAATCATTTATGCTTTTAGATGGTAGTAATAAAAGTGAATTACTTAACCTTTATGCCCTTGATGCTTGACTTTGTAAAGAGCTTTTCATAGTTCTTCTTGCTGCTCTTAGGAGTCTTTACATAGAAATCCTTTGCATCTTTTCCGAAAGCTTTTCTTCCGAATGAAGTGATCTTGGTTGATTTGATCTTAACCTTCTTGAGCTTCTTGCAGTTCCAGAATGCCTGCTTACCGATTGTTGTAACGTTTTTACCAACTGTTACGTTCTTTACCTTCTTATTGCCTCTGATAAAGAAAGGAGCGATATCAGTAACATTCATAGTATAGCCTGAGTAAACAACTGAATCGGGAACATTAACTGTCTTTACACCTTTTGTAAGGTAGAGAGCTGTAAGATTACCCTTTGTGTTTGAAACGCGGTACTTGATTCCATCGGCATCAAATTCGTAGCCGGTCATGTAAGAAACAGTAGCAGCTCCGTTCACATTGTTTGTGATAAGAACCGGAAGTGAAGAGTACTTGATGGTTACAACAAATACGCTGTCGCCTGTGCCTTCTTTTCCGTTTACTACACGCTCGTAATCCTGCATGCGCTTTCTGGCACTTTCCTCAACATAAGGACGCCAGCTCTCAGGTAAGTTACTTCTCTTTAAAATGCTTGAAACGTAGGCATCCTTGGAAATGACATATTTTCCTGATCCTACGGAATTCTTAGCTGCGCTGAACTTCATGTTGTAGCCTGTTACTGAAGTGGTGATTGCCTGATAAGGGCTGTTGGATAAAACCAATGTAGCTTCAGTGTTAACAATTTCAGGACCATATACTTCAATTGCAGCAGTAATCATGAAAGCATCTTTGTAATCCTCGGAATAGGTCTGAGTCTCAGTACCGGTTTTCTTGGTGGTTACACGAGATCTCTCTCTGTAGTCGATTGTGACGCTCTTGCCGTTACTAAGATCAACTGAATAAGGAACATCAGCTGCCTTTGCAGAAATGGAATTAACCCCGTTCATCCCCGCAAAAATAAAAGCAGCGCATGCGATAGTGGCGAAGGCCTTGCACACGCCTAAGTTAAAACTTTTCTTCATACAAAATCCTCCCGTAATAAATATTAAGCAGATTTCATCTTGCCACTAAGTAAAGCCTGTGTCAATGCTTATGGAAACTGCTTATTTTTTAATCGTTGAGAAAACTACATTAATTATGATATAATACATTTCGATTTTGTGCAAAAATAAATGTTTGATTTAGACTTGAGGAGAATTAAATGAAAAAATTTGTATCCATCTTATGTGCAGGAGCAATTTTTATGACTGCTTTCACAGGCTGCGCTGGAAAGACTGAAGAAGCAGTACAGGATAATAATGAAGTAGTGACAGAGGAAGCTGTTGAAGCTGCTACTGAAGCTACTGAGGAGACAGTCGCAGAGACTACTGAAGCTGCAGAAGAAGTGGCAGCTGAGGAAGTTACTGAAGAAACTACAGAAGAAGAGGCTGATGAAGGTACCGAAGTGTCTGCAACAGAAGAAGTAACAGATGTTGATGCAAAGAGCGTTACAATAAGAGTTGGTTCACTTAAAGGACCCACAACAATGGGACTTGTAAACCTCATGAAGGCTTCAGAGAATGGTGAAACTGAGGGCAGCTATGAGTTTGATATGAAAATTCAGCCCGATGAGATCATGGCAGGAATTGTCGCAGGTAACATCGACATCGCACTTGTGCCTGCTAACATGGCAGCTGTTCTTTACAATAAAACTGAAGGCGGTGTAAGCCTTGTAGATATCAACACACTTGGTGTTCTTTACTGCGTGACAGGTGATGAGAGTGTTAAAAGCATTAAGGACCTTGCAGGAAAGACAGTAGTTTCTACAGGCCAGGGTGCATCACCTGAATATGTTCTCAGATATCTTCTTGATAAAAATGGCGTGACTGACTGTGATATGGAGTTTAAGTCAGAGGCGACTGAGATCGCAGCACTTCTTCAGGAAAATCCTACCAAGATCGCAGTTCTTCCCCAGCCCTTCGTGACTGTTGCAACTGCAAAGAACGAAGCACTTTCAGTAGCATTTTCACTTACAGATGAGTGGGATGCGGTTTCAGATGGCTCCAAGCTTCTTACAGGCGTTACTGTTGTAAGAAACGATTTCTTAAAGGAACATGGAGATGCTGTTAAGACTTTCATAGAAGAGCATGAGAGCAGCACTGAGAAGGCTAATTCAGATGTAGAAGCTACAGCTGAACTCGTAGCTGAGTATGGCATCATCGAGAAGGCTGAGATTGCAAAGAAGGCAATGCCCGAATGTAATATTGTATGCATTACTGGAGACGATGCAAAGACTGCGCTTTCAGGCTACCTTCAGGTGCTCTTTGATCAGGATCCCAAGTCAGTTGGCGGAAATCTTCCTGACGATGCATTTTATTCTCTTGACTGATTCAGAGTTAATCTTTACCTATAACTTATGCTGATTAGAAGCGATTGGGGGTCACTTTGAAAAACATAAAAAAGATATGCATAGCTGTATGCTGGCTTATGATATGGCAGATTGTGGCTGTGCTTATACACAACAAAATACTTCTTGCAGGACCGATAGAATCTGCGACTGCCCTTGTTAATATGGCAGGTACTCCTGATTTTGCGACTTCTGTTATTACCTCTGTTTTGCATATAGTTGCAGGTATAGTCATGGGAGCGGTGCTTGGAATACTTCTTGGAGCACTATCCCTTAAATTCAGACTGCTAGGGGATTTTGTATCACCCATAGTGACAGTACTTAAATCAGTTCCTGTAGCAAGCTTTGTAGTACTTATCCTGATATGGATCGGCAGTGACAATTTGTCAACCGTAATAGTGACACTTGTTGTGTTCCCGATTATATATCTTGCTACTACAAGCGGTTTTACTGCTGCAGATAAGGAACTTCTGGAGATGGCTCATGTATACAGAATGCCTACTCCGAATAAAATCAGATTCATATATATACCGGCTCTTATTCCTTCATATATCGGAGCATTTTCCGTAGCAGTGGGAATGGGCTTTAAGAGCGGAGCTGCGGCGGAGGTTATTGGCCAGCCACTTCTTACAATGGGTAACGGTCTTTACAGATCCAAGATAAACCTTGATACCGCCGAAGTATTCGCATGGACATTTACGATAGTTCTTGCTTCCTGGATTACCGAGAAAATCTTTTTACTATTGATTTTTATATGTAAAAAGATATTCATGCCCGGGGCACAAACCGCGGATAACAAATCCGGTAAGGAGGCTTAAATGACTATAGATCTTGAAAATATTTGCAAATCTTATGGCGAGTTAAACGTCCTTAAGGATTTCAATCTCGAGATAGAAGAGGATCATTCCTATGTTGTCACAGGACCGTCCGGCTGCGGTAAGACAACTCTGATAAGGATTCTTCTTAGTCTTGAAGAGCCTGACAGTGGGAAGGTTCATTTTATGGGGGATTACAAATATCCCTATCTGAATGCAGGAGTTGTTTTCCAGGAAAACAGACTTTGCGAGGATTTTACTCCTGTGCAGAATGTGGTTATGGTTAACCGCAAGAACTCTGCGAAGGTTGCAAGAGAAGAACTGTTAAAGCTTCTTCCTGCAGACTGCCTTGATAAGCCTGTATCACAGCTTTCCGGAGGCATGAAGAGACGAGTGGCTATCGTCAGAGCATGCTGTATTCCGTCAGATATGCTGATTCTTGATGAGCCCTTTACGGGACTTGACAGTGAGAACAGGAAAAAGGTTATCGATTACATAAGAGAGAAACAGGGCAGAAATCCTTTGCTTATTACGGCTCATGACACAGAGGGACTTGAGTTTTGCAGGAAAATTGAGCTTTAAGAACTTTTAATTTGTATATATAGGCATAAATGCTATTATATAAGTAGTTAATAACATTTTTTTATTAGAATTGGGAGATTTCTATGGTTACAAACGACAAGGGACTGGTAAGTTTTAAACACAAGATTATGGAGGAGGTTTGCCGTCTTGCCTGGAAGGGTGAACTTGATGAGGAGCACAAGGACAAGCTTGCATATGAGCTTGCACCGGGCCCGAAGCCTGAGTACAGATGCTGCGTTTATAAGGAGCGCGAGATCGTACGTCAGAGAATTCGCCTTGCCTGTGGACAGAGCACAACCTACAATAAGGATTCAAATAACATAGTTCAGGTTATTGATCCTGCTTGTGATGAGTGTCCTATTTCAGCATTTTCAGTAACTGATAATTGCCGTTTTTGTATTGGTAAAGCATGTCTTAACTCATGTAAATTCGATGCGATTCACCCCGGTGATGTAAGAATGCACATCGATTCCGCTAAATGTAAGGAGTGTGGAATGTGTGCAAAGGCCTGCCCTTACGGCGCAATCGTTCATCTTGAGCGTCCCTGCCACAAGGCTTGCCCTGTAGGTGCGATCACATATGATGAGTATGGCTATTGTAAGATAGACGAGGAAAAGTGTATCCAGTGCGGACACTGCATCCACAGCTGTCCTTTCGGAGCTATTGGATCAAAGACTTATCTTGTTCAGATAATTGAAGCTATCAAGGAAGGTAAGGAAGTAATCGCAATGTGCGCTCCTGCAACTGAGGGTCAGTTTGGTGAGAATATCACAATGGCTGCAGTTAAGAAGGCACTTATTAAGCTTGGCTTTGCAGATATGGTCGAGGTTGGACTTGGCGG
Source organism: Butyrivibrio sp. FC2001 (assembly GCF_000424125.1). Lineage (NCBI taxonomy): Bacteria > Bacillati > Bacillota > Clostridia > Lachnospirales > Lachnospiraceae > Butyrivibrio > Butyrivibrio sp. FC2001. The sequence continues at coordinate 715,004 of NZ_KE384132.1, read as the reverse complement.
CGATATGACAGCTGCTTATGAGTCTAAGGAATGGGCTGAGGCCTATGCTGAAGGCAAGAAGATGACAACATCATGCTGCCCTGCATTCATCAATATGCTTAAGAAGCACTTCCCTGAGCAGTTTGAGAACAACATGTCTTCAACTGTATCACCTATGTGTGCTATCTCAAGATATCTTAAGGCTACACGTCCCGGATGCGTTACAGTATTCGTTGGCCCTTGCATTGCTAAGAAGTCTGAGGCTCAGGATCCTAGCGTTCCGGATAATGCAGATTTCGTTGTTACCTATGGTGAACTCAGAGCTCTTATGAGATCTAAGGATATTGAGTTCGAGCCTGTTGAGGATGAGTATCAGGAATCTTCAATCTGGGGTAAGAGATTTGCTACAAGCGGTGGTGTTGCTAATGCTGTTATCGAGTGTATGCAGGAGAGAGGCGAGGATATCGGAGAACTTAAGCTCCACAGAGCTGCCGGCGGTATTGAGTGTAAGAAGGCACTGACACTTCTCAAGATGGGCAAGTTCCCTGATGACTTCATCGAAGGAATGGTTTGTCCCGGTGGCTGTGTAGGTGGTCCTTCCAAGCACAAGACTGAGACAGAGATCACTAAGGCAAGAGCAAGTCTCCTTGCTAAAGCTGATGGCAGAAAGGTTCTTGAGAACCTCAAGAACTATCCTATGGATAAGTTCTCTATGCACAGAGATGGTAAAAAAATAGATCTTCCAGATTGATTTTAACTGCAGACCCTCATTCGTCAGTGCTACTGGATGAATGAGGGTTTTATCATGTAAGCCTTCTCCTTTTGGTAGAAGGTGGCAGCGAAGCTGACGGATGAGGGCCATATTTATGAAACATTGATAATAATTTATCTATTCTTGAGTTAGCCTGTAGGTAAGTTGTATAATCTTAGGGCGTAATTAATATTCCTTTTACGCAATCCATTAATTTACATCAATACTTTAGGTATTTTTTACCAATTTTCATATTTAGGAGGAAGATAAAATGTACGGTTTTGGAGAAATGATTGCCAAGCTTAAGGCTAACCCAAAGACTATTGTATTTACAGAAGGAGAGGATCCCAGAATTCTTGAGGCTTCATCAAGATTACTTGCAGGTAACTTCTTAAAGCCCATACTTCTTGGTAATCCTGATGTAATCAACAGAAATGCTGAGGAAGAAGGCTACAATATCAGAGGCGCGCAGATCATTGATCCCAGAAACTATGATGATTTCGAAGAGATGGTTAATGAGTTTGTAGAGATTCGTAAGAGCAAGGGTATGACACCTGAGCAGGCACGTGAGATTCTTTCACAGTCTAACTATTTTGGAACAATGCTTGTAAAGATGAAGAAGGCTGACTGTCTTCTTGGTGGAGCTACATATTCGACAGCTGATACTGTTCGCCCTGCGCTTCAGATCATTAAGACTAAGCCCGGCAACAGTGTAGTATCTTCATGCTTCATTCTTGTTCGCCCTTCAGCTATCGGTGATAACGAGGTTATTGCTATGGGTGACTGCGCTATTAACATTGATCCTACAGAGGATGAGCTTGTTGAGATTTGTGGCGAGACAGTTGAGTGTGCTAAGGCATTCGGCGTAGATCCCAAGGTTGCATTTCTTTCATTCTCAACTAAGGGATCAGCAAAGAGCCCTTCAGTTACAAAGATGCAGAACGCAACTATTAAGGCAAAGGAAAAGTATCCTGAACTTCCTATCGAAGGCGAGCTTCAGTTTGATGCTGCAGTTTCACCGAAGGTTGCCAGAGTTAAGACTCCCGATTCACCTGTAGCCGGACATGCAAATACATTCATTTTCCCTAACATCGATGCAGGTAACATCGGTTACAAGATTGCACAGCGTATGGGTAACTTCGAGGCATATGGTCCTATTCTTCTTGGACTTAACGCGCAGATCAATGACCTTTCAAGAGGCTGCAATGCTATAGAGGTTTACTCAATGGCTATTATTACTGCAACTTTGGCGTAATTGAGAGGATTTATGGAATACAAAGATTACATGGTGAGGGCTACTGCTGCCAATGCGCAGATAAGAGCCTTCGCAATCACATCAAGGAATCTGGTGGAAGAGGCCAGAAAAATTCACGATCTTAGTCCTATCTGCAGTGCAGCTCTCGGAAGACTTATGAGCGGCGCACTCATGATGGGCGATATGCTTAAAAATGAGAAGGATGCACTTACCATTACCATCGATGGTGATGGCCCTATTGGCGGACTTCTCGCAACTGTTAACAACAGAGGCCAGGTAAAGGGCTACGTTAAGAATAACCAGGTGGCACTTCCTAACAATGAGGGCGGACACCTGAATGTAGGCGGAGCTGTAGGTAACGGAACACTTACTGTTACCAGGGACCTTGGTCTTAAGGACCCTTATGTAGGAACAATCCAGCTTCTCTCAGGAGAGATTGCAGACGACCTTACCTGCTATTTTGTTGAATCAGAGCAGATCCCTTCATCAGTGGGATTGGGCGTTCTTGTTAAAAATGATTTCTCTATTATGGAAGCCGGTGGCTTCATAGTTCAGCTTATGCCCGGTGCTTCAGAAGAGACTATCAGTAAGCTTGAGGGTAACATCCAGGGAATGAAGACCGTCACAGAAATCCTTAGAGATGGAAAGAACCCTGAGGAGCTTCTTGCTATGGTTCTTGATGGCTTTGATTATGAGATCACAGCCAATATGCCCGTGGAATTCCACTGTGGATGCGACAGAGACAGAGTAGAGAGAGCTCTTATTCTTCTGGGTAAAAAGGAATTGCAGAACCTTGCTGACGACGAGGAAGATGTAGAAATAAAGTGTCATTTCTGTGGAAAGGCATATTCCTTTACTCCGGATGAACTTAGGAATATGCTTGTAAAAGCGAAATAAAAAGGCATATAAAAATAAACGCACTAAATTGGTGCGTTTATTTTTTACCTTAGATATGAATTTTAGTGTTCTTCTTTTGTGAGAGTGGCCAAAAGAGCTTCTAGTTCTGCTATTCGTGCATCTTTTTCAGTCAAGGCATTATCTTTTTCAGCCAGAGCGGCATCCTTTGCAGCGATAGTGCGCTCATATTCACCCTTCAAAACATCGATATCAATTTTGGATAACATATATTCTGTCCTCCATTTCTATCTTTTATTGTAGTCGAAAAGAGTATATAAAACTACGGATTTCGGCTTTATTTAATAAAATAATTTGTTTTGGAATCCTGCAGAATAAATTTCTGCGAAAGATAAACAAGATGCATTTATCATGCGAGACTCATGATTGATATTTTGCGGCAATTTATCAAAAAAGTATTGACATCTTGCGGCAATTTATCAAAAAAAGCGTTGATATCTTGCGGCAATTTATTCATACTTATGTGAAGATTAAAAATAAAGTGAGACTATATGCATCTTATACGAGACGTTTACACAAGAAACAGAATATATTATTACCTATATACAATAAAGAGTGTTTTTTTTCGCCAACTTGATGGAGTGACCATCCGAGGACTGCTCTTTATGCTCATTGGCGAAGCTCTTTTACTATGCGCGGCTTGGTTTTTGTTTTTTAAAAAGAAAAATACTCCAATAAGGAGAATAATACATTACTACCTCTTAATGGCATATGCCGGATTTATCTTATCCGTTACAATCCTAAGGCGCCCATTAGGCTCCAGAGAAAAGGTGATGAATCTTTACATTGACATAGGCCTTGGAAGAACGGGCTATTGGCTATGGTGGTGTCTATTTATCACCTTTTTGAATGTGATTCTATTTATTCCCTGGGGAATCCTTATTGGTCCGTTATTTAGAAAAAAAGGTTATCTGAAAGGAATATTTATCACGACTGCCATAGGATTTTTTACAAGCCTTATGGTGGAATGCATACAGTATAAGACCGGGACCGGGTTCTTTGAATTGACGGATCTTATGACAAATACTATAGGCACATTTATTGGTGCAGTGCTGGCCTTGCCCATCAACCGACTATTTCGCAAGTAAGAAGCGGAGTGGTCGGTTTTGCAATATTTGGGGATATTCCATTTTTGTCAATAAAGTGAGACAATATATATCAGAAACGAAAGATATACTTGTAAACATAAATGATACTGACATTTCTTTGGAAATAGATAAGGAAGTTCAGCAGAAGAATATAATAGCGGATGCAGTTTCTAAAGCCGTTGATTATTGCATTGACAATGATATCCTTCGGGATTTCTTTGAACAGCACAGGCAGGAGGTAATTGATATGGGAATCTTAGGGTATACAGCTGAAGGTCATATGGAAGGCATTCGTGAAGAGGGGGTTGAGCAAGGATATGACGAAGCAAAGAAGGAAGATGAAATAATTATAACTAAGAGCCCGGATATTTTTTGTCCGGGCTCTTTGATATTATTTAAACTATATTTGTGAGAAATTAAGTGTTGTTAAAATATTCTAATAATTTATGAAGAAATCCATATTCTCTGCCTTTGTTCAAAGGCGAAAAATCCATTTGTGAAATACGACAAAAATATCAATAGAATTTAATTAATATTCTTTCTAAGTGTCAATTGTCCAAATTATAAAATTATTATAAACTCTTTAGTGGATTATATGTAATGTTAGATTTAATAATTCTGCACTGGTGTGACGAAATACGCTTGATTACGCCAAATATAGAGCAGATACGGTGGAGTGTTTAGATGAAAGTTTTAATGGTTAACAAATTTCTCTATCCCAACGGAGGATCAGAGACATATATTTTCAAGCTTGGTGCAGCGCTTGTGGGAGAAGGACACCAGGTTGAGTACTTCGGAATGGAACACGAGGGCAGATGCGTTGGCAATAACGTGGACGCCTATACCTCTGATATGGATTTCCATAATGCCAGCAAGCTGGAGAAAATGACATATCCATTAAAAACAATATATTCCAAGGATGCCAGAAACAAGATAAGGCTTGTACTTGATGACTTCAAGCCGGATGTAGTGCATCTCAACAATTTCAATTATCAGCTCACCCCATCCATAATTCTCGAGATAGTTAAATGGAGAAAAGAGAATAAGAGAAAGTGCAGAATAGTATTCACCGCGCATGATTATCAGCTCGTGTGTCCTAATCACATGTGTAACAATCCGAACACACATGAGAACTGCGAGAAGTGTCTTGGTGGTAACTTTATAAACTGCACCAAGGGCAAATGCATCCACGGAAGCACAGCCAAGAGCTTTATCGGTACACTCGAAGCTACCTATTGGAAGAAGAGAGGAACCTATAAATATATAGATAAATTCATCTGTTGTAGCCAGTTCATGAAAAGCAAGCTCGACAGTAATCCTCTTTTTGCTAAGAAAACTGTCGCAATTCACAACTTCATCAAACCGGTTAAGTGGGTTGAGACAGCTAAGGAAGATTACATCCTTTATTTCGGAAGATACTCTGAGGAAAAGGGTATCAGAACACTTATCGAAGCAGCAAGGAGAATGCCTGAGGTTAACTTTATTTTCGCAGGCAAAGGACCACTCGAGAACGAGCTTAGCGGAATAGAGAACATCGAGAACGTAGGCTTTAAGACAGGCGAGGAGCTCGCTAATCTTATACGAAAAGCGAAGGCTTCCATATATCCTTCTGAATGGTATGAAAATTGCCCATTCTCAGTAATGGAATCACAGCTCTTTGGAACACCGGTTATCGGTGCTGACATAGGCGGAATTCCTGAACTCATAAGAGTAGGCGAGACCGGACTTTTATATAGAAGCGGAGATGTGGACGCACTTTGTGATTGCATCCATGAAATCTGGCAGGATGATGCAAAGGCTAAGGCAATGCATGAAGCATGCAAGACACTGAGCTTTGACACAATTGATGAGTATTTAGAGAAAATATTGAAGATTTATCAGGATTGATACCGGTAAATCTCAAGCAATATATAGATGGATTTTTTAAAAGAAAGAGGAGATAAAATGGCAGAGAAGAAACTTAACGGTACAGTAATCGTAACTTACAGATGTAACGCACGTTGCTCAATGTGCAACAGATACAAGGCGCCCAGTAAGCCTGAGGAAGAGATTTCAATTGAGACAATCAAAAAGCTTCCTAAGATGTACTTCACAAACATCACTGGTGGTGAGCCTTTCATCAGAACAGATATTAAGGATATTGTACGTGAACTTTATAAAAAGTCTGATCGTATCGTTATTTCTACCAATGGTTTCTTCACTGACCGTATCGTAGATCTTTGTAAGGAATTCCCTCAGATTGGTATCAGAATTTCAATCGAAGGACTTGAGAACACAAACAACGAAATCAGAGGTCTTGAGAATGGTTACCAGAGAGGATACCAGACTCTTAAGAAGCTTCGTGAAATGGGTATGAAGGACGTTGGATTTGGTATGACAGTTCAGGATAAAAATGCTCCTGATCTTGTACCTCTTTACAAGCTTTCTGATGAGATGGGAATGGAGTTTGCTACAGCATCTCTTCATAACAGCTTCTACTTTGTTGAGGCAAAGAACATCATCAAGGATCGTCCTATGGTAGCTCAGAATTTTGAGAACCTTGTTAATGAGCTTCTTGCAAGCAAGAGCCCTAAGAAATGGTTTAGAGCATACTTCAACCATGGACTTATCAACTACATCTATGGACAGAAGAGACTTCTTCCTTGTGATATGTCCTTTGATACATTCTTCATTGACCCTTATGGAGATGTTATGCCTTGTAACGGTACAAAGGATAAAGAGGTTATGGGTAACCTTAATGAGCAGAGTTGGGATGAGCTTTGGAGCTCACCTGAGGCAGAGTCAGTTCGTAAGAAAGTTCGTTGCTGCGACAGAGATTGCTGGATGATCGGCTCAGTTTCTCCTGCTATGCATAAGTACATCTGGGTTCCTATGTGGTGGGTAATCACTCATAAGCTTAAGTTCTGGACAAAACATAAGTACAGCATGTATGAGAACAAGATTGTTCGTGATCTCAGAGATGGCAAGGTGACTAAAGAAGAGCTTGATAAGTGCAGTACATGTGATATGAACTGCGTAATTAACAATGGTCTTTCTGCAGCTTCAATGGAGCAGCTTAAGAATAAGACCGGTGAAGAGATTGTTGATGCTGATATTGCAGCACAGATGGCGGAGTAATTAGAAATATATATAGATTTGAGAAATGGAGAATATGAGAGAGTTTAAAGATATAAAAGTAGCTGTTGCCGGTACTGGTTATGTTGGATTATCAATTGCAACACTGCTTTCACAGCATCATAAGGTTACAGCAGTTGATATAGTGCCTGAAAAGGTAGAAATGATAAATAAAAGAAAATCACCAATTCAGGATGAATATATTGAGAAATATTTTGCGGAAAAAGAATTGGACTTGGTTGCGACACTTGATGCAAAAGAGGCATATTCTGATGCGGATTTTGTAGTTATTGCTGCTCCAACAAATTATGACAGCAAAAAGAACTTTTTTGATACTTCTGCTGTAGAGGCGGTGATCAAACTTGTTATTGAATATAACCCTGACGCAATAATGGTTATTAAAAGTACTATACCGGTAGGATTTACATTATCGGTTAGAGAAAAATATCATTGCGATAACATAATTTTTAGTCCGGAATTCTTGAGGGAATCTAAAGCTTTGTTTGACAATTTATATCCGAGCAGAATTATTGTGGGAACTGATCCTGAGAATGCTAGGCTTGTTAAGGCAGCGAATGTATTTGCTGAACTACTTCAGGAAGGCGCTATAAAAGAGGATATAGAGACTCTTTTCATGGGATTTACTGAGGCTGAGGCGGTTAAATTATTTGCCAATACATATCTTGCTTTAAGAGTAAGTTATTTCAATGAGCTTGATACTTATGCTGAGATGAAGGGTTTAAAGACTGAACAGATAATTAAGGGAGTATGTTTGGATCCTAGAATAGGAAGTCATTATAACAATCCTTCATTTGGATATGGCGGCTATTGTTTGCCTAAGGATACAAAACAGCTCTTAGCCAATTACGAGGATGTTCCGGAAAATCTTATTGAGGCCATTGTACTGAGTAATAAAACACGAAAAGATTTCATTGCTGATCGTGTACTTGAGACAGCTGGGGCGTATGAAGCAAATGATGCTTGGAACTTAAGCAAAGAAAAAGAAACGATAATTGGCGTATATAGACTTACTATGAAGAGTAATAGCGACAATTTCCGACAGAGCAGCATACAGGGAGTTATGAAGCGCATCAAGTCAAAGGGGGCAACTGTAATTATTTATGAACCAACACTCAAAGATGGAGATACTTTCTTTGGTAGTAAGGTAGTGAATGATTTTGATGAGTTTAAAAAAATGTCACAGGCCATTATTGCTAATAGGTATGATAGCTGTTTGGATGATGTAGCGGATAAGGTTTATACGAGAGATCTGTTTAGAAGAGATTGATGCTGTGATGGAGGAGTTGATATGAATATCCTGATTATTAGAAATTATCCTAGCTATATGGATGTTTTGAATAATACATATAATATTCAGGAGATAGGCCTAGCTAAGGCACTAATAAGAAAGAATAATCGCTGCGATATCCTTTTTTGGACTGATAAAGAAGAAAAAGATGTAGATTTAAATTTTGATGGTGGGGTAGTACATGTTTATTACAGACATGGAAAAACTGCATTAAAAAATACAGTTTTTACTTCATGTGATTCAATAATCGAAAAATATGATGTTTTGCAGACTGCTGAGTATAATCAAATGCAATCATGGCTCTGTGCAAAGAAATACCAGCAAAAAGCAATAATATATCATGGCCCGTATTATTCTTCATTTAATAAGCGATACAACTTGATGTGCTCGGTTTTTGATAAGTTTTTTCTTAAGCGTTATCTGAAGTTGAATACACATTTTTTGGTTAAGAGTGAATTGGCTAAGGACTTCTTGGTGCAAAAAGGCATTCATGAAGAAAATATAACAGTTGCAGGCGTTGGAATAGATACGCAAATGCTTTCAAATGTAGGTGAAGCATGTGAGGAATCAATCTATTTAAAAATGCGTCAATATTCTGGAAAAAAAATACTGTATATTGGACGCTTTGAAGAGAGAAGAAATATTCCGTTTATATTGCATGTATTCAAAAAGGTTAAGCAGATTAATCCAGATACAAAATTGTTTCTTATAGGAAATGGTGATAATGACTATTTGGATGCTGTTTGGAAAATTGCAAAAGAATTGAATATTTTTGAAGATATCGAGTATCAACAGCAGCTAGAGCAAAAATATATGGCTGAAATATATAAATTAGCAGATTGTTTTATGCTACCAACACATTATGAAATATTTGGAATGGTATTATTAGAAGCAATGTTTTATGGAAATATTGTGTATACAACAAATAATGGTGGATCGAGTACTTTGATAGAAAATGGGAAGAATGGTTTCATATTTGATTCCTTTAATTCAGATGAGTGGTGTAAAAAAATTGTTGATATTTTCGATAATAAAAAATTGAGAGATGATATTTCTGAAATGGCTACAAAGACTATCTCAACACATTTTACTTGGGACGCTCTTTCAGAGAGTTTTGTAAGCGCATATGAATTAGTAGGAGAGTCAAAAAAATAGTACTAATACGGATTTCTAAAAGATTTTATGATGTGCATTTTATGGAAGTAGATCAAAAGATGTTTAATTAAATATCTTTTATGGTTAAGTAGATTATCATACATAAAGAATCAAAAATGTAAAGGATTAAGGTGAATTATGTACAAAATAGCATATATTGTCCCTTATTTTGGGAAGCTTCCAAAAGGATTTAAAGCTTGGTTGGCAACATGTTCTACTAATGATGATATTGATTGGATAATTATTACTGACGATGATGAAGAATATGATTATCCCAAGAATGTAAAAGTATATAAATCTTCCTTTGAAGAACTAAAAAAAAGAATTGCATCAATGTTTGATTTTGAAATCTGCTTAGACAGACCATGGAAGCTATGTGATTTTAGGCCTGCTTTTGGAGAGATTTTTGCTTCTGAATTACAGGGATATGATTTTTGGGGATACTGTGATACGGATTTGATTTGGGGGAATATTCGTAAGTTTGTAAATGAAGATATTCTTGACAAGTACGATAAAATTGGATTCCAAGGTCATTCTACAGTATATCGCAATACGACTGACGTGAATAAAAGATATAAAGTAATAGCACCCGGAATTATAAACTATAAAACAGCTTTTTCATGTGAAAAAGGTTGTTGCTTTGATGAAGTTGGTATATCCAATATTTATGAATGGTTACACATTCCATATTACAGAGAAACAAATTTTGCGCATCTTGATATGTTCTCGACAAGTTTCTTCCTTGGACATCTTCCCCAAAATGAAGATTATAAAAATCGATATCAAGTTTTTATATGGGAAAATGGCAAGCTTGAGCGAGTGTATCTGCATGAAGGGGCATTACATTATGAAGAGTATATGTATTTACATTTCTTTTGTAGGCCTATGAAATATTGTGCTGATAATTATGATAAGGACAGTGTGTTTGTTATTTATCCTGATCGGCTTATTAATCTAGATAAAAGCAGAGTAGATGTCTCTTTTGTTAAGAAGCACGGAAGATGTTCTGCATTACATTTTTATTGCGCTGTTTTTTGGGAAAGAAGAAAAAAGCTGACTATTAAGAAGGTTATCAAGGCATTAAGAACAAAGATAAAAAATAATATTACTAGAAGCAATTCGAAGGCGGCTGTAAAAGCTTCTATAGTTTCATGACATGAGGAAAAAAATGATAGGCGAATTTACTTATAAGCTTATAGGAAAAGAATCAGAACAAAATAAAATTATTGATATAAAGAATAGAATAGTGCGGAAAATAGGGTCTCGAATAATACCATTAGGGTATATCATGACACCAGTGAAATTAAGAGAAACAACGAAAAATGTCATTATTAGTCTAACTACATATGGTGAACGCGCTGATACGGTTTGGATTACAATTGAAAGCTTGTTTCGCCAGAAAGGTGAACGAGCAAATGTTGTTCTGTGGTTATCCGAGAATGAGTTTTCTGCTAATAATTTACCGAAAAATATAAATAAACTAGTAAAAAGAGGCCTTGAAGTCCGTTTTTGTAAGGATATCAAGTCATATAAAAAAATATTTTATTGTGCAAAAGAAAATAGAGAAAAAATAATAATTACTGTAGATGATGATTGTATTTATCCGCCTTATTTTTTAAAAAAATTGTTAAAAGCTAATGAAGACTATCCAGATACAGTATGCTGCTATAGATGTAATAAAATGATCCTAAAGAATGGTAAATTAGCGCCATATTCCTCGTGGGTAAGCGGTGATGATTATAGTGCAATACCAAGACATGACATAGTAGCGACTGGGTGCGGAGGCGTTCTTTATCCGGCCTTCTTTTTTAAAAAAAATGATTTGAATAATATGGCATTTTGTAAAATAGCGCCTAATGTTGATGATATGTGGCTAAAATGCTTGGAACTAAAGAATAACTATAAAGTATGTCAGATAGTTTGTGAATATCAGGGATGGATAGCTGTTAGAGGAACAAAAAAAACAGCATTATACAATACTAATGTTTGTGAGAATAAAAATGATATTTATTTTAACAAATTACTTGAGTATTACAATTTAGACATTAATACATTTATTACTGAGTAAAGGAAGTGATAAAAATTGAATAAAAATGTATATCTTGTAACCTTCCATAATGCGTTAAATTATGGTGCTGTATTACAATGTGTTGCTTTATATAAAGCTATTAACAGAATGGCTAATTGCCAGATTATTGATTATAGATCACCTGCTATAGAACGAAGATATAAGATATTTAGAAAGGGGGCACCTTTTAAGGATATCTTAAAGTCGGCATTGCTATTAAATAATACAAGAAAAAAAAGAAGACAGTTTGAGGAGTTTATACTAGGAAATGCATCTCTTACTGGTAAATACAACTGTTATGATGAATTATGTAAAGAGCATTGGAAGAAAACAGATATATTTATTGTTGGTAGCGATCAAGTATGGAATTTCGATATTACGCATAATGATCCGGCCTTTTTTCTTGATTTCGCTCCAACAGTTTCTAAATGTGTATCTTATGCCGCAAGCCTTGGAAAAGAAGTAGATGACAGATTAGTTTTGGCTTTGAACGACAAAGAAAGAAGCATATCCAGCGTTTCAATAAGAGAACAGTCAGCTGTGGATAAACTTTCTAGTCTGGGGATTACTTGCCAACAAAATATAGATCCTGTTTTTTTACTTACAAGAGAAGAGTGGGCAAGAATTTCTAAAAGTTCAGAAGTTGAATTGAATAAGAAATATGTTTTGATTTATGCTCTTCAGAAATCAAAAAAATTAATTGAAAACGCATTTGAGTATGCAAATCAAAATAATCTAGATGTAATTATGATATCAACAGGATTACGACGGGATTATAATTGTGAGTATGTTAGTAATTGTAGCCCGGAAGAGTTTGTAAGATTGTTTTTTAAGGCGACGGCAATATTCACTAATTCATTTCATGGGATAGCTTTTTCAATTGTGGCCAATAATACATTTTTTTATGAATTGCAAGGAATTGAAAAGGGTAAAGAAAGCAGGAATAGCAGACTTAATGATTTAATAACTATGTTTGGATTACAGGATAGAAACTTGAATGCTATAAAGAAAATAGATGATTGTGAGAAAATTGATTATTCTACAATTAACAACATAATTGATGATGAAAGAAAGAAATCGTTTGAATATTTGAAAAGGGTAATATGCGAATAGGGACTGGTATGTTAGAAATTAAAAAATATAATTTCATGTATGCTTATAAAAAACTTCCGATACAAATGAAGGCTAGTCTTTGGTTTGTATTAAGTACAGTTTTATTAAAAGGAATATCATTTATTACAGTACCTATATTTACTCGTTTGATGGATGCCGATCAATATGGAATTTACAATGTTTATCTTACATGGTGTGAAATATTTACAGTTGTAGGAACTTTTGGCTTTGAGTCATGCGCATATATGTGTGTGTTAACCAAATTTAATATTAAAGACAGAGACGAGGCTGAATCGTCACTACTCGAGCTGGCATTTTTTTTGACAACAAGTTTGCTACTTGTTTTTTGGGTTGCTGGTAATCAGATATCTAAATGGATCGGATTACCTAAAAATATAATTATGTTAATGTGTGTGCAGATATACTTTATTCCAGCTGTAAACTTTTGGTCTGTAAAAAACAGATTTCAATATAAATATAAAAGTTTAGTTTTTGTATCGATTTCTATGGCTGTGGCTAATGCTGTACTGGGTATTTTATTTTTGAAGAATTTTTTTGTCAGGAATCAAGCAATTGGTAGAATTTTTTCAATAATAATTGTTCAAGCAGTATATGGTATAGCTTTACTAAACATTTTGCTTAAAGAAAAAAAGATAAGTATATCCATAAAATATTGGAAATGGGCACTAAAGCTTCATTTGCCATTATTGCCACATACACTTTCTCTTAAAATTCTAGCTGGTGCTGATAAGATAATGATTAATACATTAATAGGTGCTACAGCAACTGCTCTTTATAGTGTTTCGTATTCTGTTGCTGTTGTGGTTAATCTTATAAAGACTAGTATCATAGATGCTATAAGACCATGGATATATACGTGTTTAAGAGATAATAAAACTGATAATGTAAAAAATGTAATGAATGGATTGCTTGTATTTGTGTCTGCTTTAACACTAGTATTTGTAGCATTTGCACCTGAAGTAATAAAAATCGTTGCACCAATAAATTATTATGAGGCTATATATTGTATGCCGCCTGTTATGATAAGTTCCTTTTTTACTTTCCTTTACAGTACATTTTCGATAATTGAAATGTATTATGAAGAAACAAAAAAAGTAATGGTTGCATCTATTTCAGCTGCAATATTGAATGTTATATTAAATGCATTTCTTATCCCGCGTTATGGGTATATTGCGGCTGCTTTCACAACTCTAATATGCTATATTTTTCTTGCTGTATTTCATTTCTTTATGGCAGAAAAAGTCCTAAGACAACATAATATATCAATAGGGCTGTTTGATGGGAAGATGATTACTGGAATTAGTTTATTTCTACTAATATCTTTAGGTACGTTTGAATATTTATATACGAAAATAATTATGAGATACATTTTTATTATAGTTATTCTACTAATAATATTTGTAAAACGTAAGTATTTTATTAATCTTTTAAAAATAATACGAAAAAAGTGATTTGATTAGTGTTAAACAAAGATGATTGTAAAGATTGATAAAGAATTTGTAATTTCTTATTGGGAAAAATTTTAGCAAAGATGATAAGAGAACGAAAAAATGAGATTAAATAGAAGTGCTAAAAAAGAATGCTGTGGCTGCAGGGCATGTGAACAAATATGTCCTAAGAAAGCTATAGTCATGCAAAAAGATAAAGAAGGATTTGCTTATCCAATCATAAACGAAGCATTATGTGTAAACTGTGGATTATGTCTTAAAGCATGTTCTTTTAATGAACACAATTTAAGACATAATAGTGATGATCAAAAATATTATTGGGTTATTAATAAGAATTCTGAAGATAGAAAGCGAAGTAGAAGTGGAGGCTTTTTCTTTGTTTTAGCACAATGGATGATTAAACAGGGCGGAATTGTTTATGGTTGCATTCTTGATGAGAATAATTATGTAAGGCATATTAGAGCATTAGATATAGAAACATGCAAAAAAATGCAAGGCTCTAAATATGTTGAAAGTGATATCTCTGGAATTTATTCACTAGTAAAAAAAGATTTAGAGAACAGGAAGAAAGTATTGTTTTGTGGTACTGCGTGCCAAGTATCTGGACTCTATGGATTTATGAATAAAAGTGATATTAGCAATTTATACACAATAGACATTGTTTGTCATGGAGTGTGTTCATCAGCATTGTTAAATGATTATTTATTGTTTTGGGAAAAGAAAAAAGGTGGTAAGATAACGGAATTCAATTTTAGAGATAAAACTATTGATGGCTGGGATAGTCATGTTGAGAGTTTTGTAATTAAGAATAAAAAGTATTATAGAAATAATTACACTAAAATTTTTTATTCAAATAATGCTTTGCGACCTAGCTGTTATAATTGCAAATTTGCAAAAATGGAACGAGTAGGTGATTTTACATTGGCAGATTTTTGGGGGGTGAAAAAATATTATCCGGAATTAAATGACAATAAGGGAATATCTTCAATATTTTTAAATACTACAAAGGCGAAAACATTATTTGATAAAATCACAGATTATATTTATTTTGGAGAAGTTTCTAAAGAAAGTATTATACAAAAAAATTTATATGAACCATCGAAAATGGGTGAAATGAGAGATGATTTTTGGGAAATGTATTCAAAAAAAGGCTTTAGTAGTATCCTTAAAAAATATGGAGGATATGATATTTTAAGAAGATTAAATTGGGCGTTGAAAAGACTGATATAATACATTCCTATTATTATACAGTTCATTTTATTTGTTTTTATGAATATTATGAATGAATTTCTGGTCTGTTGATTTAACACAATTTATTTAACATAGGTTCATTTAAGATAATTGATATTTTTAACTAGAAGACAAACATTATTTTTGTGATTATAGCATCTAAACTGTTGTAAATTATTTTTGCAAAGGAATACGGATTAGGTGAAAGAAGAATAGTTATGAGATTTATAGGGAGGTGCAGTGATAGGAGATTCAAGTGAGAATAATAAATGTTATTTATTTATTTTTCTTTTTTATTTATTGCTATTTCAGAACCCATTATCACATATTATTGGGCTAACCAAATATATTGATGAAATAATTGCGATAGTTGCTATTTTGCTAAAAATGCACGAATTAAAGGCTAAAAAGTTTGTCATACGTACAAATAGGGATGGTTTTATTGGCCTTCTTTCTATTTTTGTTTTAATGGGAGTGTGTGGCAATATAAAATATGAATATCAACCTTTTTTTAGTGTTGCAATTCCAGATGTATTTTTATGCGTAAAGTTTTGGATGGCGATTTATACAAGCAAATATCTATTCACCAACTTTAACATAGAAAAATGTTCACAAAAACTGTTTATTTGGTGTGTTAAAGTGCCTACATTTTTGTTCCTGATATTGTATATATTAGATAATTTTATACATATTTATCCGGATAATATTCGATATGGTATAAGAGCAACACATTTATTTTATTCATCCCCTACTGGATTCGTTGCTGCCTGCGCATTTTTGATATCTATCTTGATGATAATTCGACCTTATATAGATAAATATTACTTATATTTAGTATTATTACTATTACTAATGTGTTCTTCCTTGAGGAGCAAAGCATTTGTGGCTGCAACAGTATTTGTTTTAATTCAATATTTTGTTTATAAAAAGGATAAAAAAATTGATTATAAAACGATTTTGCTTTTTTTACCGCTAGTTGTTTTCATTACATGGGATCAAATAGAGTTTTATTATTTTAGTGATATTCAAGATGATTCAGCAAGATTTCAATTGTTGGTGACATCAATTGAGATAGCGAAAAATGCATTTCCCCTTGGTAGCGGATTTGGGACTTTTGGTTCATATATGTCGGCTATAAATTATTCGCCCATATATTATATATATGGATTATCAAATATACATGGGTTGATTGAGGGTGAAACTTTTTTTGCTTCAGATAGTTTTTGGCCTATGATACTTGGCCAAACCGGGGTCATAGGCTTGGTTTGTGTAATTATCATAGTTGTAAGAATGTTCAAAATGATTCAAAGACTGAGAGAATTCGATAGATCATTTTATACATGTGGTTTGATATGTTTATCATATTTGCTTATTAGTTCGACAGCTGAGTCGGCATTTGTAAATCCAATGGCAATACCGCTGGCAATAATGCTGGGAATAATTTATGGTAAATTAGAGAAATTCGAACGAGAGTGATTTTGATGCATAAATGAATGCGGAAGATGATGCCGAAGATTAGACTTGAAAAAATGAACAATGCTTTTTGAATTATATTGATTTAATGGAGTTATGGTAATTGGTTTTAGTGGACGGAGCATACGATGATTGACTTTCATACGCATATACTGCCTGGAATTGATGATGGCAGTAAAGATATGAATATGACTAAGAAAATGATCCGCATGGAACTTGAGCAGGGTGTTGATAGAATTGTATTTACACCGCATTTTTATGCAGATAATGATGATCTTGCTAGGTTTCTTTCCAGAAGACGAGAATCTTATGAACAGCTAGTCGAGTCGTTATCTGAAGATACTGATTTTGAGGAAATTGATATTTCTGAATTTAAACTTGGTGCGGAAGTGTTATATTTTCCGGGGATAGGAAGTTCAAGATGTCTTACTGATTTGTGTGTTGAGGATACGAGAGTTCTCCTCTTGGAGATGCCCTTTAGGAAATGGACTAGAGATGTTTACGGAGAAGTGAGGGATATAGTCGAAAAGCAACACCTTACGGTGGTACTTGTTCACATCGAGCGCTTCAGACATTATCAAAAAGATCTTTCGGTTTGGAACGAAGTTTTAGAACTTCCAGTTATTTCACAGGTAAATACGGAGTGTTTTCTTTCATGGAAATCACGCCGTTTTGCATATAAATTCATTAAAGAAGGACATGATATCCTTCTTGGAACTGATGCTCATAATGTTTCTTCAAGGCCTGTTAATATGGCGGAGGGCCGCACTGCTCTTAAGAAGAAATTTGGAGAAGGCATCTTAACTGAGATTGATCAGCTTTCGGATAAGTTATGGAGGAATGATGAATCGTAAACAATTCAAGTTAATATTGGAATTGTCGGCTGTTGTATTAGCGTTGATTCTTTTCTTCGTAGGAATAAGTAAGCTAGAGGACATTGTTGAATACCACTCAATGGCTGATTATGACGAGGATGACGAGGACGATGAGATAACGCTTAATGAAGGCGAACTTTTGATAAATGGTAAGGTATGCAGATATGATGCAGCAGTTAGGAACTATCTCATAATCGGAACTGATATATCGGGAACCTACGGAGAGGAAAATCCATCTGAGTATAGAGGTAATATGGCAGATGTGCTGCTTTTGGTGGTACTGAACCGATCAGATAATAATTATGCAGTTCTTGAGATTGACCGTAACACGGTTATGAAGGTTCCTATGATGAATTCAGATGGAACTGTAAATGCCAGATCTATGATGCAGATATGTACAGCGCATTGGTATGGCGGAGATCCTAAGATGAGTAGTGAAAATACTGTAAATGCAGTATCAGAGCTTTTAGGAGGACTTCCGATAGATGGTTATTACGAACTCAACATGGATTCAATTGAGCAGCTTAATCATGCTATTGGCGGTGTAACTGTTACAGTTGAAGGTGACTTTAGTGAGGTTGATCCCACACTTATCGAGGGACAGGAGATAACCCTTAACGATAAGCAGGCATATAACTATATTCACGCCAGAATGGAAGTTGGTGATGGCACCAATGAAGCAAGAATGGCAAGGCAGGAAGCTTATATAAAATCATTTCTGAATAAACTCATGGAGAGATCAGAAGAGGATAAGACCTTTCCCAATGAGATATATAAGGAAATGAAGGAAGTTGCTGTGACTGATATGTCAGGTAATGACTTCTCAAGGGTTCTTAACAGAGTAAGCAGAGGAGAGAACCTCGGCACAATCTCCTTCGAAGGTGAACATGTTATTGGACAATTAATTAATGATGATGTTGATCATCAGGAATTTTATATAGATGATGATTCCTATTATAAGGTGATGGATAAGCTGTTTCAGCTAAGTCCGTTAAATGAGTAGTTGTAGTTAGTAGAGGAGTAAAAATGGAAAAGAAACATATTGAGAAAAAGGCTCTTGAAGGATTGAGCATTGAAAAAAAGCAGGATGGAATAGAGATTGATTTGTTTGAACTTTTGAACTATTTCAGAACGAAGCTTGTTCTTATTATTGCAGCTTTTATTCTTGGTTCTGTAATAGCTGGCTCGTATACATACTTCTTGGTTGAACCATTATATACTGCGACATCCAAGATTTATGTGGTTTCAGCTTCAACAGATACCATGGTTAATTTAACAGATCTTAACCTTGGAACAGGGCTTTCTTCAGACTATGAACAGGTTCTTACGATTAGACCTATTTTTAATCAGGTTATAAAGGATCTTGATCTTGACTATACATATGATCAACTTATAGGAATGGTTAAGATTGCAGTTATTAAGAATACCAGAATTATGACTATAAGCGTTACAAGTACCGACCCTAATGAGGCTGAGGCAATTGCTAATGATATTGCAAAGCAGGCTGAGATTCAGATTCCCAAGCTTATGGATACTCCCAAGCCTCACATTATTGAGCCTGCAATTGTACCTATGTATAAGAGTTCGCCCAGCTTCTCTAAGAATATCATGATGGGAGCTTTAGCTGCTACCGCACTTGTACTTGGAATTCTGACAGTAATATTCGTACTTCAGGATACTGTAAATTCCGGTGATGATATAGAGAGAATGTTTGGTAGTCTCCCTCTTGCAGTTATCCCTGAGGGTGACCTTGGAACCCTTGCAGAAGGAAGCGATTCTTATGCAGGTAAAAAGGTTAGAACAATGAAAAATAGTGGTTCACGAAAGGAGAAAAAGATTTCATGAGCACTTTGATTTTAAATAATAATCCTGAACTCCCATATGCAATGGAGGAGGCACTTAACTCTCTTCGTATTAATATCGGATTTCTTGGAAATGATGTAAAGAAAATAATGATCGTATCATCAACCCCCAATGAGGGCAAGAGCTTTGTTGCTATGCAGCTTTACAGACAATTTGTTCAGACAGGAATAAAAACCGCGCTTATTGATGCTGATATGAGAAAGTCTACATTAGTGGCAAAGTATGGAATGGAGCTAGCTGATGGAGGAATGATTAAGGGAACCAGCTCAGTTCTTGCTGGAGACTGTGACTTTAAGGATGCTTTTTATAAGACATCCTTTGATAATGGTTTTATTCTTCCTAATGTTGAGAATGTTGTTAATCCCTCAATGCTTCTTGAGAATAAGAGATTTGAGGAACTTCTAAATTATGCAGGGGAGAACTTTAGATATACATTTGTGGATTCATCACCTCTTGACCTTGTATCAGATGGTGAGCGTATTGGTTCACTTTGTGATGGAGCAATCCTTGTTGTCAGAAGCGGAGTGACCTCGAAATCAATGGTAAGACATTCCGCTATGCAGCTTGAGAGAGCCGGTTGCCCGCTTCTTGGAGTTGTTCTCAACAGAATGGGCAGCTCTAAGGGTAAGTACTATTACAACAAGAGAAACAGCAGATATTATACAGCAAGCAGGTAAAAGTGAATTAAGGCTTTCGTGGAATGGAGTTACCTATGGCGAAAGCTGTAGTTACTCATATATTTATTCGAACCTTTGCAATAGCATTGGCGACGAAAGGAGGAGGAAAATGGTTAAAGTTATGAAAAAAGTCCTTGCATCTGCTCTCGCGGCTGCGCTTCTTGTTTCAACACCTGTTCATGCTGCGCCGTCACCTGATACAGGCAACGTTACTATAAATCAGGATAATGCTAAAGTTGATGTACCTGCAGAGAATCCTGATCTGAACGAAAATGTTGATACCAAAGATGATGGTACTGCTGCCTTTGTATCTATCGACACAAAGGATAAGACCGTAAGGGTGCCTGGTACCGTAACTGTTAATGGTGTTGAGTACAAAGTTACAGAGATTAAGGCTGAAGCATTCAAGGATGCCAAGAAGGCAACAAAGATTGTTGTTTCTTCAAATGTTACAACAATTGACAAGAAGGCATTCTCAAAAGCCAAGAAGCTTAAGACAATTAAGTTTAATTGCAAGAAGAGCATCAAAGTAAAGAAGGGCGCTTTCAAGGGCCTTGACACCAAGAAGATGACCATTAAGGTCACCAAGAAGATGTCAAAGAAGCAGTTTAAGAAGTTCAAGAAGGCACTTGAGAAGGCAGGATTTAAAGGAACTATTAAACAGTAAGTTGAAGGCAGAATTTGCAGATTGCAAAGGCCGGGGGCTAAGGTGCGCACTGTAGCGCACCCCGGGTCCCAGGTCAGAGTTTGGAGTATAGTGTTATGAATCGTTCTAATGTATCAGCGTCTTTTGACGTAGTTCATATGATATTGGATATCTTTTTCCAATGTGCTGCACTTGGGGGGACCGTTCTTGCCTGGGGGTCATTGGTGAGACCGGAGCAGTGGAAAAGTATAATATCAATGTTTTTTATTTTTGTACTAATTTTTATTATTTCAAACAGAGCAGCGAACATTTATAACAACACTTTGTTTTTCTATACAGACAGAGTGATTAAGAGGGAAAGTGTGTCATTTTTCTTTGCTTTCCTAAGTGGGTTTCTTACATATAAATTTAGCCTCTTAGAATCTATTGATCACAGATTCTTTGTTAGATTTCTGATGGTTTCCTACATGGTAATGTCGCTGGAGATTTTGTTTTTCTTAAAGATAATTGACAGGATTATAAACAGAAAGCATATTCCCAGATGTATCTATGTGGGAAGTAAGGCTTCTTACAACAAATTCAGATATTTCCTTAACAAGACTCCACTTACAGTCAATGAGATTGGCTATGTGAGCTTTGATGAGGAATCTGAGTCTCTTGAGTACATCGGCTGCCTTAAGGACCTTGAAAAGATTATTAGAAAATATAATATTGATCAGGTTTTCATAATGCAGAAGCGCGATGTGGATATTGCATATATCCAGAATTACATCGACCTGTGTATCAGAATGGGTGTTACCTGCAGAGTTGTAGTTGATATTTACAGAAGAAGAAAGGCATTTTCCTACAACAGCAGTATAGGAACCTATCCTATCATGACTTACCATACGGTATGCATGAATACATGGGAAGCAGCACTCAAGAGAATTTTTGACATTGTGTTTGCAATAATAGGTATTGTTCTTTCGTCACCTATTATGATAATCACAGCAATTGCAATTAAACTTGATTCTCCGGGACCCGCTATTTTCAAGCAGGTCAGAGTGGGTAAAAACGGAAGACATTTCAAAATCTGGAAATTCAGAAGTATGTATGTTGATGCCGAGGCTCGTAAGGCTGAACTTCAGGCTATGAATGAAGTTGGCGACGGTATGATGTTCAAGATCAAAGATGATCCCAGAATTACAAGAGTTGGCAAGTTCATAAGAAAGACAAGCATTGATGAGCTTCCGCAGTTTTTTAATGTTCTTGCAGGTTCCATGAGTTTTGTGGGAACAAGACCGCCGACCCTGGATGAGGTTGAGAAATATACAACCGACCAGTGGAGGAGAATCAGTATTAAACCCGGTATTACCGGTATGTGGCAGAGTAGTGGCAGAAGTAATATTACCGATTTTGATAAGGTAGTAGGACTTGATGTTGATTATATTGATAACTGGACACCGTTTATAGATATAAGAATACTTTTCAGAACTGTGTCTGAGTTATTTAAATTAAACGGTTCGTATTAAGTAGGAGCAGATATGAAAATCGCAATGATCGGGCATAAGAGAATACCGTCCAGAGAAGGAGGAGTGGAAATCGTAGTCGAGGAACTTGCTACAAGACTTGTTCAGATGGGACACTCAGTTACAGCATATAACCGCATGGGAAATAACGTTGCTGATAAGAATGCAGATAAAGAGGCTCATAAGCTTAAAAAGTATAAGGGAATTCGTATAGTTCATGTACCGACTCCTGGCTTAAAGTCATTAAATGCTGTTGTTTATTCTTTCATTGCTACGATCGGAGCGCTTCTTGGTAATTACGATGTTATTCATTACCATGCTGAGGGACCGAGTGCGATGCTACTTATTCCACATATGTTTGGAATAAGAACGATTGCAACAATTCATGGTCTTGACTGGCAGAGAGCGAAGTGGGGCGGCTTCGCAACAAGATACTTAAAGTTCGGTGAGTGGGTTGCTGCAAGATATGCTGATGAGGTTATTGTTTTGTCACGTAACGTTCAGCAGTATTTCCTTGATAAATACAACAGACAGACCATATATATTCCAAACGGAGTTAATCAGACAGAGTTCAAGGCGCCTAATAAGATTGCAAATAAATTTGGACTTGAGAAGGAAAAATATATTTTATATCTGGGCAGAATCGTTCCTGAGAAGGGCATCACATATCTTCTTGAAGCTTTTTCTAAGGTGGATACAGATATGAAGCTCGTTATAGCAGGCGGCGCCAGTCACTCTGGTGATTATATCGAGCAGGTAAGACAGATGGCAGCTAAGGACCCCAGAGTAGTAATGACAGGATTTGTTCAGGGTGATACTCTGACTGAGCTTTTCAGTAACTGCTATATGTATGTTCTTCCCAGTGATATTGAGGGTATGCCCATAAGTCTTCTTGAAGCCATGAGCTTTGGAAGAAGATGTCTTGCAAGTGATATTCCTGAGAACAAGGAAGCATGTTGTGAGTATGCGCAGTACTTTAAAAAGTCCGATGTTGAGGATTTGAGAAGAATGCTGAAGGAGAGTATTGAGCATCCTGAGATTTACCATTCATATGGTGAGATAACATTTTATTGCTATAAGAGATTTAACTGGAATAAAGTTACCGGTGCGAGCGCAAAGCTTTACATCGATACGATTCTGAATGTTGAGCGGATCAAGAATATTTGATCCGCTTATTTTTTATTGTAAAAGTCTTTTATTATATTCATTGGAAATAACTGATTCATCTATATTACCAGGTGAGAGAATAAGATCAAGGATACGTGCAATCAGCTGATTTATTGATATTTTTTCTTCGCCCTTTTTATAAATTGATCCGGCTTTTTTCCTGATATCTGAAGGCAGCTCTGATACATCGATATTAAAATAGATTCCGATTCCAACTACAATAAACTGGATATCTCCAGTATCAAAGTCAGAGACAGCTTCTGTTAAAATTCCGCAGATCTTTTTATCCTCAAGTAAAATGTCATTTATATTCTTGATTGACGGAGTAAATCCTGTTAATTCTTCAATTGCCCTGCATACACTAAGAACAGAAAAGGGTGTAAATAGCTTTGAATTCTTAATTGAGAATTCTTCCGGACGCATAATAAGGCTCATGTAAATTCCACCCTTAGGAGAGGAGAAAGAAAGCCTTTTATGTCCGGTTCCGCCGGTCTGCTGCGCAGCGATGATCACTGTGCCGTGTGGTGCATCAAAAGTGGCTTCGCTCTTTGCAGTTTTATTAGTTGATTCAAGAGAGTCGTGGACCAAAATAAGATCCGGATCTATCGAAGTTTGTGAGTGCTTTAGAATCTCAGAAACACTGATTTTATCAGCTTTTCCAGATAAAGAATAACCCCTGCGGGATGCGGCCTCTATCTGAAAGCCGTCTCTTCGCAGGGATTCTATTGCTTTCCAGACACTGTTTCTTGAAATGTTAAGCTTGGTAGCTATGGCTTCTCCTGATGAGAATTTTCCACTGTTTTCTTCAAGATAGCTAAGCACCATTTCTTTTGTGTCCGGCATATTATTTTTCCTTTGTCTGTCAGTTTAGTATTGGCGATAAACGCTTT
The DNA here is from genome assembly GCF_000424125.1 of Butyrivibrio sp. FC2001. Taxonomy (NCBI): domain Bacteria; kingdom Bacillati; phylum Bacillota; class Clostridia; order Lachnospirales; family Lachnospiraceae; genus Butyrivibrio; species Butyrivibrio sp. FC2001. The sequence continues at coordinate 690,459 of NZ_KE384132.1, read as the reverse complement.
TTGAGTTCGGGACCGACAATGGCTACAATTATTATCTTCAAAATTGCGGTAGGGATGAACGGCAATACACATGCGGTAAGCCCTGCCAGAAATGTAGTTTTGGAAGCTATCATAAACCAAACGGTTCCGAATACATAGTTTATTGTAGCACCAATTACAAGACAAAGCACGATAGGAAAGTAATACATAATCTTATTGGTTTTATCACTCTTATGACTAAGCTTAATGCCAAGTTCGTCGCCAAGGCCTGCTGTAAGGGATAAAACAGGGAAGGATACAAGGAATCCACCTGTTAATCCAAGAAGTACGCCGATTCCGCCTTTAAAGCCTGAAAAAACAGGAAGACCTACTGCTCCGATAAGGAGATATAAAAGTGTCGCATAGGTACCTCTTTTTTTGCCAATAACGATTCCTGCAAGAGGAATGATAAGTGTTTGCAGTGTCATGGGAACGCCAGCCGGCATGGGAATGGATATCTGCGATAAAACGCATATGATTGCGGCAAAGGCGGCGATAAAACATAGATCCTTTACTGAAGTAGATTGTTTGGTTTCAAGTATTTGTGCTCGGGTATTACTCATTTTAGATCCTTCTTTCATATTATAATTGTCACCCTATAAGATTATAATATTAAGGTGACAATGATAGAATAGGATGAATTGTTTGAATTGTCAACCACAATTACACATACAGGGTGACAATTGCTAAACACAATATATAGGATATATAACGTAACAAACACTATATAATGTATTTTTACGTGGCCATTCCTACATTTTATTTAAAGAAATTTGAAATATACTGTTAATTTGATTAAAATAGACTGAAAATAGTGACAAATTTAAAACGAGACAATCATTTTCAAAATAAAACAAAAATAAATTGAAAATGTATTGACATTTTAACTAGGTCTTGATATTATCATATTACCAACAGACGAGCAGATAAATGCTCAGTAGTAGCAAAGGTAGCGTGTGCTTTACCTAAGTAAGAACAGAGTTTTATCTGTTTTGTGAATAGGGGTGAGATGAGGCGGCGTGTGCTTCACCAATTCGATCCTGCTATTCATTATTTTTCTAACGAATCAATTGGACTACATGAACGGCGAGTAATATGGATGCCGGTAGTCAAAAAAGATCATGATGCGCAACATGATTTTGGTTGGAAGATTCGTTGATATAAAAAAACAGAAAAGGAGAACAAGTCCATTGGAAATTCAGAACTAGAGGGCACTGATCGAAGGATCGGTGCCCATTTATTTTGCCCAAAATCAGAGTTCTTTCATATAAAAATAATTCTCTTTTTTGGCATGTTGCAAAAAAATCATGTTGCATTGCCCAAAAATATGGTGTATATTTCAAAACTATGATAAGCTCGAAATCGAGTTTCTACTAATTAATGTAAGAGGGGCACATTTAATGGCAACAAAGAAAAAGAACTTACTAATCGTTGAGTCACCTACAAAGGTGAAGGCAATTAAGAAATTCCTGGGCAATGGATACGAAGTGGCAGCAAGTAACGGACACGTTCGCGACCTTCCCAGAAGCCAGATGGGAATTGATGTTGAACATGATTTTGAACCTAAGTACATCACCATAAGAGGTAAGGGGGACGTACTTGCGGCTTTGAGAAAGGCAGCGAAAAACGCTGACCATATTTATCTCGCAACTGACCCTGACCGCGAGGGTGAAGCTATTTCATGGCATCTTATGACAGCACTTAAGCTTGAGAATGCCAAGGATCGTTTTTCAAGAGTGACATTTAACGAGATCACTCAGTCTGCTGTTAAGGAAGCTATGAAGCATCCCAGAGACATTGACATGAACCTTGTTGATGCTCAGCAGGCCAGACGAGTTCTCGACAGAATGGTTGGTTACCAGATATCACCACTCCTTTGGGAGAAGATTAAGAGAGGCCTCAGCGCGGGCCGTGTGCAGTCAGTTGCACTTAGAATTATTTGTGACAGAGAGGATGAGATCAATTCCTTCATTCCTCAGGAATACTGGTCACTTGATGCTACACTTAAGGTAAAGGGTGAGAAGAAGCCCATCGTAGCGCATTACTACGGAAAAGATGGCAAGAAAGCTGAGATAGCATCAAAGGCTGAGCTCGATGAGATTTTAAAGGACCTTAAGGGCAAAAAGTTTAAGATTTCAGAGATTAAGAAGGGCGAGCGTTCCAAGAAGGCTCCGCTTCCCTTTACAACATCAACACTTCAGCAGGAGGCTTCAAAGACTCTCAACTTCTCAACTCAGAAGACTATGAGAACAGCGCAGCAGCTCTATGAAGGAATCGACATGGGTAAGGCCGGAACAGTCGGACTTATTACCTACCTTCGTACAGATTCCACACGTATTTCTGATGAGGCACAGGCTTCAGTTGCTAAGTATATATCTGATGCATTCGGTGATGAGTATCTTGCTGAGAAGACACCCGGTGCTAAGGCAGGAGCTAAGATCCAGGATGCGCACGAAGCAATCAGACCTACTGATGTAAATAACACACCGGTTGCTGTTAAGGAATTCCTTAGCCGCGATCAGTTCCGTCTCTACCAGCTTATCTGGCGCAGATTCATGGCCAGCAGAATGGCAGCTGCCAAGTATGAGACAACTTCAGTAAAAATTGATGCTGGCGATCATCGTTTTACAGTCGCTGCATCCAGAACAATCTTCGACGGTTTCATGAACGTTTACACAGATGAAGATGATCAGATCGAGAAGAATACACTTGCAAAGAGAATAGATGAGAACTCAGAGCTTGAGCTTCAGGAGTTCGAGGAGAAGCAGCACTTTACACAGCCTGCACCTCACTACACAGAGGCTTCACTCGTTCACGATCTAGAGGCGCTTGGAATCGGAAGACCCAGTACCTATGCACCTACGATCACAACTATCCTTGCAAGACATTATATAACCAAGGAAAACAAGAATCTCTATGTGACAGAGCTTGGAGAAGCAGTTAACAAGATGATGAACGAGGCATTCCCTCAGATTGTTGACGTAAGCTTCACATCAAACATGGAGACACTTCTTGATGGCGTTGCAGAAGGTGACGTTAAGTGGAAGACAATCGTTGAGAACTTCTATCCTGATCTTGCCGATGCAGTTGAGAAGGCGCAGAAGGAGATAGAGAAAGTTGAAATCCAGGATGAGGCAACCGATGTAGTCTGCGAGAACTGCGGACGCAACATGGTAATCAAGTACGGACCTCACGGAAAGTTCCTTGCATGTCCCGGTTTCCCGGAGTGCAGAAATACAATGCCTTATTATGAAAAGACCGGCGTTTTCTGTCCTAAGTGTGGTAAGGATATCGTCCTTAAGAGAACCAGAAAGGGTCGTCTCTACTACGGATGTATTGATAATCCTGATTGTGACTTCATGGTATGGCAGAGACCTTCCAAGAAGGCATGTCCTAAGTGTGGCGGTCTGATGCTTATCAAGAATAACAAGCTTGTATGTAATGATCCTGAGTGTGGCAATATTATTGACCACAACAAGGAAGACGAAGAATAAAAATACATAAAATCACTTAAAAATACTAAAGCAGATGTGCGGATAAAAAGACGGCATCTGCTTTTTATATTGGTGTTCAGGTTTGAATAATATATATTGTATCAACTATTCATTAAATTTTAATTAAAAGATGTACAAATCTCTTTGATGTAGTCTATATTATATGTTACAATCGCATTAGTTGTAGTAGATTCATGTATTTTTGTTAACGTTTTCAGATAAAAGGAGAATTTTTTCATGAGTAGCGTACAGCTTTTGGACAAAACCAGAAAAATTGGTAAACTTCTACACAACAGTAATTCCGGCAAGGTGGTTTTTAATGACATTTGCTCGGTGTTATGTGAAATACTAAATTCTAACATGCTTGTTATAAGCAGAAAGGGAAAGGTTCTCGGAATAGGTGAGGCTAAGGCTGTTGACTCACTTGGCGAGATGCTTGTTGATGATGTGGGCAGCTTTATCGACCCGATGCTTAACGAGAGACTTCTTACGGTTTTGTCCACCAAAGAAAATGTCAATCTCGAAACACTTGGATTTGAAGACGTTGATATGAGAAGATATCAGGCAATTATCACACCTATTGAGATTGCCGGTGAAAGACTTGGAACTCTTTTTATCTATAAATGCGATGAACCCTATGACATTGACGACATAATTCTATGCGAATATGGCACAACAGTTGTTGGTCTTGAGATGCTAAGAGCTGTTAATGAGGAGAGTGCTGAGGAGAGCAGAAAGCTTGCAGTTGTAAAATCTGCCATTGGAACACTTTCATTCTCAGAGATGGAAGCTATCATTCATATATTCGATGAATTAAATGGCATGGAGGGCGTACTTGTAGCAAGTAAGATTGCTGACAGGGTTGGCATCACAAGAAGCGTTATCGTCAATGCTCTTAGAAAGTTTGAAAGTGCCGGAGTAATCGAATCCAGATCTTCAGGAATGAAGGGAACATATATCAAGGTTCTGAATGATGTGGTATTCGATGAAATCAAGAAATTAAAGTCTCAGATGTAAGGTATTTTGCGAAAATGCTTGAACATTCTGTGAACTGTCTAATATGATCCGGCTTATGCTCCGAAACATTATATAGGACGGTGGTGATGAAGGGATTTATCTTTTTTGGATAGATCCCTCATTTTTTAATAAGGACCTGATGAGAAAACTAATACTTGTATCAGCTCGGGTTAAAAAACACAATATAAAGTGTGTTTTTACCTCAAATCACTTGTAATTTGATAAATTTCATTTTAATATGTAAATAAGGGTTAAAAGGTTCATTATGTTTACCCACTTCGTTTGTTTACGGGGGAGAAAATATGATCAATAGCAATGCATTTGATTACATTAATGTACTGGATAAGACGGCAGATGCTTCATGGATAAGGAATGAGGTTCTGTCTAATAACCTTGCGAATGTAAATACGCCTAATTACAAGAGACAGGATGTTGCATTCGAAAGAGAGCTTGAGCGTGCGCTTGGTAATTCAAGGTATAAGACCATGGATGCTAAGGTTGCAGGACTTAAGATCAGCAGACTTAAGCCAAGACCTTATACAGACTATTCCAATTTCTCATACAGAATGGATGGCAATAACGTGGACATCGATACCGAGAACGTTACACTTGCAGCTAACCAGATCAAGTATCAGGGCGTTATGCTTGGTATCAAGTCAGAGTTTACCAACCTTCAGAATGCAATGAAAGGATAATGGGGTGTAGCTTATGATCAGTACTGGTAACATTTTTGATTCCTTTAACATTAATTCATCCGGAATGACTGCGGAGAGATTCCGCATGGATATAATCTCACAGAACATTGCCAATGCCAACACTACACGTGATGCTACAGGCGATGTTTATACGAGAAAAGTTGTAACCTTTTCTGAAAAGGGTATGCAGACACCTTTTTCAAAGATTCTCAATGAGAGACTTGACCACTACAGTGGACGAGGTGTTAAGGTGTCATCTGTTAAGGACGATACCTGGACGGATTATAAGATGGTATATGATCCGTCACATCCTGATGCAGACGAGTTCGGATATGTTACTTATCCGAATGTTGATATAGTGACAGAGATGACGAACCTTATTGATGCACAGAGAGGCTATGAAGCTAACGCTACAGCCTTTTCATCAAGTAAGTACCTGATGGGGCAGGGATTATCTATAGCTCAGGGTTAAGAGAACTTAGTAAGAGCATAACTTCCTTGTTAAAAGTTTAAGGGGGATATAAATGGCAGATATTGATATCAGTCAGATCAGAAATGTACATTCAACTGCTATAAGAAATGCAGAGAAGGCTAATTCAAGAGTTTCCAATCCTCTTGGGGACAGATTTGGAAATGACGGATCCTTCACCAATTTTTTTACCAGAGCAGTTGAGAATATAAATACGACAAATGCTTATCTGTCCGATGCTGAGAACGAAGAGATCAAGTGGTCTCTTGGCGAGACAGATAATACACACGATCTGGCTATTGCACTGCAGAAGGCTGAGACAGCGCTGCAGTACACCATTGCGGTTCGTGATAAAATGCTTGCTGCATACAAAGAAATAATGCAGATGCAGATTTAGTAATTAAAGCCTTCTTCCCAAGGAAGAAGGTGTCAGCGAAGCTGACGGATGAGGGGTCTTTTTAGAAGTTTTGGGAGGAGTTTAGTATGCGAGAACGTCTTTTGGGACTCAGGGACAGGGTTCTTGAGTGGTGGAATCGTTTTACAATCAGACAGAAGACGCTTATAGGGGCAGGACTTGCTGCCGTGGCCTTTACGGTTATCATTTTGGTCACGGTGTTTAATCAGCCTCAGTATGTACCGATTGCTACAGCAGATTCGCTCAAACAATCCAATGAGATTATTGAGCTTTTTGATGAAAATGGTATCAGATACAGGATGTCAGATGATGCGCTTAAATTCGACGTTTTGGCGGAGGATAAGACCAGTGCATCTCTTTTGCTTGCAACAAACAATATTCAGGCAGAGCCTTATAGCATTGACAATGTAACAAACGGAAGCTTTTCAACCACAGAATCAGATAAACAGAAGAAATACATAGCTTATCTTGAGGATAAGCTGGGACATGACTTTTCAGAACGATTCGATGCAATCGACAGTGCCAAGGTTGAGCTTCATATACCTACAAATGATGGAACGCTTTTATCTAAAAACGAAGAGTCTTCAGCAAGTATTTTCCTGAGATTAAAGGATCCTGAAGCTTTCACCGAGGATAATGCAGCATACCTTGCCAAGGCTACGGCAACTATACTTGGTAACAACACCACTGAGAAGATTACTATTATGGACAGTGAAGGTAACATGCTGTTCTCAGGCTCAGAGGATACATCCGCTGCAGGACTTGCAAGCACACAGCTCACTGCTAAGACCAAGGCAGAAGCTCAGATAAGAAATGAGATAATAAGAGTCCTTCGTGGAACAAAGCTCTACAACGAGATCGAGGTGGCAAGTAACCTCGTACTTGATTTTTCAAATATAAAGAAAACAACTCATACCTATACACCGGCTGAAGGCCAGACACAGGGTGTACTTAGTCATGAGGACAGCTATAACGCTAACAATGTAAACGGAACAAGCGGTATTCCCGGAACAGATACCAATAACGATGATGAGACCTCATACATGCTGCAGGATAATGAGAATTCATCATCTACAATTGAGGAAGAGTCCAAGGACTACCTGCCTAACGAGGAGATCACAACAGTTGATACACCTTCAGGTAAGGTTAATTACGAAGAATCCTCAATCTCCGTAACAGCCACAACCTATGTGGTTTATAACGAAGATAATTATAATCCTTCTGATCACAACGATATGACCTGGAAGGAATTCAAGGAGAATACCGGAGTTACTCAGACAGAGGTTTCTGAGGACACTATCAATATTGTAGCTAAGGCTTCAGGTATTTCAGCAGCCAATATTTCAATGACTGCTTATAACCAGCCTGAATTCTTTGATGCAGAGCCTAAGGGAATTACCTTTGCAGACCTGTTGCAGCTCATTCTTATTCTGCTTATTCTTGGCCTTCTCGGATTCGTTATCTGGAGAAGTATCACAACCAGGAAGGAAGAGATTGAGATTGAGGAGCAGGAGGAGGAGGTTCTTCCTGAGGAGCTTTCAGTTGAGGAGCTTCTTGAGTCTCAGCCCGAAGAATTCCTGGAGGATGAGGACAGTCTTGCTGATATCACTATGGAGGAGAGCAGCGAGACCATGAAGCTTATTGAGAAATTTATTGAGGAGAACCCTGAAGCTGCTGCGATTCTTCTTCGCAACTGGCTTAAGGAGGACTACGAGCTATAATTTTACCTGAGTAGATAGAAATACACAGAGGGGAGTATTGCCATGGCTATTGACGGCGAAGAGTTTGATGATGACGAGTTAGAAGGCGGCGCAGGTGCGGCTGGAGCACTTCCACCGGCGGGTAATTATGATCCGGCTCTTACTGCGAATCTTTCAGGTACGCAGAAAGCAGCCATCCTTTTGATTGCCTTAGGACCGGAAAAATCATCAGCAATTTTTAAACATCTTAAGGAAGATGAAATAGAGGAGCTTACTCTTGAAATCGCTAACACGAGAAGTGTAACACCACAGATCAAGGAAGCGGTTATAGAGGAGTTCTACGGTATCTGCCTCGCTCAGCAGTATATTGCTGAGGGTGGTATTAACTATGCAAAGGAACTTCTGGAGAAGGCCCTTGGTGAAGATAAGGCGATGGATGTTATCAGTAAGCTGACAGCATCTCTTCAGGTTAAGCCCTTCGAGTTTATTCGTAAGGCTGATCCTTCACAGCTTCTTACCTTCATTCAGGACGAGCATCCTCAGACCATTGCCCTTGTTATGTCCTATATGTCCTCAGCTCAGAGTGCCATGATTCTTGGTGCGCTGCCTCCTGAGAGACAGGCTGATGTTGCTAGACGTATCGCAACCATGGACCGTACAAGTCCTGATACCATCAAGGAAGTAGAGCGAGTACTTGAATCAAAACTCTCATCACTGGTTAACCAGGATTACACTGTTGTCGGTGGTGTAGATGCTGTTGTTGAAATCCTCAATGCGGTTGACCGTGCGACAGAAAAGCACATCATGGAAACTTTGGAAATCGAGCAGCCTGAGCTTGCTGATGAGATCCGTAAGAAGATGTTCGTATTCGAGGATATCCTTCTTCTGGACGACCGTGCTATTCAGCGAGTGCTGCGTGACGTTGATAATGCAGATCTTGGTCTTGCATGTAAGGGATCTACCGAACAGGTACAGACTGCTATCTTCAACAACCTGTCTAAGCGTCTTGCTCAGATGATCAAGGAGGATATGGACTTCATGGGACCTGTTCGTATGAAGGATGTTGAGGAAGCACAGCAGAAGATCGTTAATGTTATTCGTAAGCTTGAGGATGCCGGTGAGATTGTAATCTCTAGAGGCGGAGGTGATGACCTGGTTGTCTAATCAATCTAATTTGCTTAAGTTCGGTTGGTATCAGGTTGATGAAAATGACAAACATATCATAGATAACAACGAACTTGCACAGAAAAAGATAGAGAAATATCAGGCTGAAGAAGCCAAAAGAAGGGAGGCATTGGAGAAAGGTGAACCAGTGCCTGCTTTTGGTGGTTTCGAAGAAGGCCTTGGTTTTGAACAGATAAATGCCTATGACGATGGCCAGAACATTATCGGTAATACCAATTTTGGCGATCCGGGTGAGCTTGGTGAATTTCAGGATGGATTTCCTGGAATGGACAATTCCTACGGAAACGGCTTTGATAATGGAGAAGGCGGCTTTAATGATGGCTCTTTCGATGAAGGCTCCTATGGTGAAGGCGAGATAAATGGTTTCGGTGAAAACCAGATGGTGAACAATCCTGAGTTCCAGAACGAAGGTTTTGAAAATCAGGGCATGCAGATGTCCGAAGAGGATATGGATCTTGGAATGGAGATGGAGGAGCCGCCGGCTCCCGAACCGGAGGAAGTTCCCCAGATCAACCTCGAAGAGATTCAGGCTCAGATAGATGAACAGATCAGAATGGCAGAGGAAGAAGCTAAGCAGATAGTTGATGATGCCAATTCCCAGGCCGAGCAGATAAAGAATCAGGCCATGGAGGAAGGTAGAAATGCCGGATATCAGGAAGGAATTCAGCAGGCCTCGGAAGAGATAGAGAGAATGAAGGCTGAGGCTGAGGCTGAGATCGAAGAAGAGCGTGCAAAGCAGCAGGCGGATTTCCAACAGCTTGTTGCCAGTATTGAGCCTGATATGGTCGATACCTTAACACAGATTTACGAGCATATTTTTAATGTTGAGTTTAGGGAAAATAAAGACATTGTTCTTCATCTGATCAGGACTACACTTGGCAAGATGGAGAATGGAACAGATATTATCCTTCACATTTCTTCAGATGATTACGATCTGGTGTCGGATGAGAAGCCAAACCTTGAAGAAGCAATGGCTTCACCCAATTCAACACTGGAGATCATCGAGGACCCTACTCTGAAGGAGAATGAATGTATCATTGAATCAGAAGGCGGTATATTTGACTGCTCCCTTGGTATTGAACTTGCTGAAGTATCAAGGAAACTGAAGCTTTTAGCATTTGATAGGAATAAGCGCTGATGGCAAATGGATTTATTGATTATTCAAAGTACAAAAGGCTGTCAAATCAGATGTTTTACAGAGTAAGAGGTAAGGTCGTTAATGTAGTTGGTCTTACCATTGAATCTGCAGGCCCTGAAGCTAAGATGGGCGACATCTGCTATATCTACTCGAAGAAAAAGGATGGCGAGACAGCAGGCAGACCCTCAGGACGTGGAACTATGGCTGAGGTTGTTGGCTTTAAGGATAACCATGTGCTTCTTATGCCCTATGAAAATATCAGTGGTATAGGAAACGGAAGTATTGTTGAGAATACCGATTCACCTCTTCGTGTAAATGTAGGTGAGGGACTTCTTGGCAAAACTCTGGACGGGCTTGGTAGGATTGACGGTACAAACTACGGCAAAGGAACCATGCTTGAAAACGGAATAGCTTATTCTGTTGAGAACCAGCCTCCGGATCCTATGACAAGAGACCCGATATCAGATGTGTTATCCCTTGGAGTTAAGGCTGTTGACGGACTTCTGACAGTCGGTAAGGGACAGCGAATCGGAATCTTTGCAGGTTCAGGTGTTGGCAAGTCTACACTAATGGGCATGTTTGCAAGAAATACCAACGCTGATATTAACGTCATCGCTCTTATCGGAGAGCGAGGCAGGGAGGTGCGTGAATTCATAGAGCGTGACCTTGGACCTGAAGGTATGGAGAGGTCTATCGTTGTGGTTGCAACCTCTGATAAGCCTGCTTTGGAGAGACTTAAGGCTGCAAAGACAGCCACATCAATTGCTGAATATTTCCGTGATAAGGGAAAAGACGTCCTTCTAATGATGGACTCCCTCACACGTTTTTCAATGGCGCAGCGAGAAATCGGACTTGCCAGTGGTGAGCCACCTGTATCAAGAGGATATCCGCCAAGTGTTTATGCGGAGATGCCAAAGCTCCTTGAGCGTGCAGGGAAATCGAGAAAAGGTTCCATTACAGGACTGTATACGGTTCTTGTAGATGGTGATGATTTTAATGAGCCTATAACGGATACCGCCAGAGGTATTCTTGACGGACATATTGTACTTAACAGAAAGCTTGCACAGAAGAACCACTATCCTGCGATAGATGTTCTGGCAAGTATTTCAAGATGTATGAGCGCCATAGCTCCACCGGAGCAGAAGAAGGCTGCAGGTAAGCTTAAGAACGTTCTTGCGACCTATTCGGATGCCGAGGATCTGATAAATATCGGAGCTTACAAAAGTGGTGCCAACAAAGCTATCGACTACGCTGTATCGAAAATAGATGCGGTTAATGAGTTCCTTATGCAGGAAACCGATGAGAAGTTCACCTATGAGGAAGTTGTGGCGAAGCTTGAAAGCATGTTTAAGGATTAATATATGGCAAGATTCAATTATCGCCTTCAGGGCGTTCTTAACCTCAGAATGCAGCAGGAGGAACAGGTAAAAATGGAGTTTGCCGAAGCCTCCAAGGCACTTAATGATCAGATAGACATTCTTAATGAGTACATTAGCACCCGTGACGAATTTATCCGCGAGGGTTATGAGCTCAGGAATGCCAGTCTGATGGATGTTCGTAAGATCACCGACAACAATTACTACCAGAGACAGATGGATGTTATCATCAAGGATCAGGAGGTAAAGGTCGATTCGTACAGAGCCAAGTTTGAGGTCGCCAGAATGAAGCTCGCAAGAGCCGTTCAGGAGAGAAAGATGCAGGAGAGGCTTAAAGAAAAAGCCTTTGAGCAATTTATAGAGGAAGAGAAAGAGGCGGAAGCCAAGGAAGTAGATGAAAGAACCAGCTTCACGTATACACAGCGTGCAAGAGAGGATGAATAATGGCAGAAAAGGAAGCTAAGGAGAAAAAAGAGTCTTCGGTACTCCCTAAACCACTCGACCCCGATAAAGAGGCGAGAAAAAAGATAAAAGAGGACAGGAAAGCCTTAAGAGCAGAGCTCAAGGAACAGAGGAAGCAGGCTAAGCTTCGCGAAGCAGAGCTTGCTGAGAGAACTGCTGAGCTTAACGGCGATGATGGTGGCGGAATAGCAACACTTGTTGTTACTTTTTTCATTATAGTCATTTGGCTTATCATCATGGGACTGCTGATAAAGCTCGACGTAGGAGGCTTTGGTTCGAATGTCCTTGCACCGATAATCGGAGATATACCGGGTATTCAGGGGATTCTTCCCGAAGGAAGCTACACACCTGTTGCCCAGAAAAAATATGAAGAGCAGCAGACCACGGTGAATCCTGTGGACGAGCAGCTGGCAAACAGCCTTGACGAGGCTAATCTTTATATAAAAAGACTGGAGAATGAACTGAGAAAGGAAATGGAGGAAAACTCATCTCTTCAGGAGGAAAATGAAAAGCTCCAGACTGAAGTTTCAAGACTTCAGCCCTTTGAAGAGGAACAGGCAAAGCTTGAAGAACAGAAGGAAGACTTTTATAAAAACGTGGTCTACGCTGATAATGCACCTTCACCTGAGGAATTTAAAAAATACTATGAGATGATAGAGCCTGATATAGCAGCTGAGATATATGCTCAGATTATTCAGGGCGAATCAGATGATCTTGAGCTTGAGCAGTACGTAAAGGCGTACTCATCCATGAAGCCCAAGGAAGCAGCAGCGATATTTGATGCCATGATCGAGAATGACACCGGAGATGCAGTACGACTTATCTCAAGAATCCTTGGCAAGATGAGTGCTGAAAACCGCGGAGCGATCCTGGACAAGATGAACGAGGAATACGCAGGAAGAGTTACAGACTACATGGAGCCCTCTACACATAAGGCTACGGTCTCAGGTGTTGGAAACTAATTTTTATAAATTTTTAATATTTTTCGGCCATGTGGGTTAAGTTTTGACACACATGGCCGATATACTTTGTGTAGAACTATGGGTAGAGTGTACCCGTAAGTAACAAAGAAAGGAGGAAAAGGATTTGATTACTAACGCGATTCCGGGTATTAACAATTTAGATTTCTTTGCTAATACCATGCAGTCAAAAGGAATTGCTGCTACAAAGGAGCAGACTACAGATTTTCAGAAAGCCCTTAGTAACGCAAATACTCAGAAGCAGACTGCGTCAATTTCGCTTAGCGTATCCAAAACTCTCACAACAACCGGAGCTGCTGAAAACACAGTTGCTGCAGCTTATGAACAGACACAGAATGTGAAAAATGCAGACGACGGAACGGTGAGAGAAGTAACAACCGCTAAGACAGATGACACAGAAGCTACAGCAGCAAAAGCATCTGAGACAAAGGTAGCTACTGAAGGAAACGAGACTGAAAATGTAGCCGCTTCTGAACTCACGGAAGAAACAAATGAAGTCCAGGAGGCTCTGGCACAGATCAATGAAAATCCTGAAGGTGAAGCTGCAGCTGCTGAAGTGCTCGATGAAGCACTTTCAGAGCTTGAAGAGGCACTGCTTGAAAGCAGTAGAGACCTGATGCAGCAGCTCGCTGATGAGATGGGCGTTGATATCGAAGATATCGAGAATGCCATGGCAACACTGGGACTTACAAATGTAGCAATACTTGATCCTACTAACATGACTCAGATAGTTGCACAGATAACGGGAGCCGATGATGTGATGGCGATCGTTACCAACGCAGATGTTTATCTGAATGTCCAGAACATGCAGGATGCGGTAGATACTACAAGACATAACCTAATGGAAGAATTCAGTCTTTCTGAGGAAGGTCTTAGTTCAGCATTAGAGAATTTTAACGAAGAACTTGAGCAGAGAGCCGGAGAGAGAGTCATTCAGACTGAAGAGAGTCCGGTAATTGTTGAGCAGCATGCAAATCCTGTTGTTAATGAGCAGGCTATCATTTCATCCGAGGCAGTAAGACTTGATCTGAACGGTGAAGGAACAGTTAAAGAGGTTACTACAACACCTGAGACTCAGGCAGAACCCCAGGTTACTGAAGAGCCTAAGTTCCAGATCGAGATAAATGCAGAGCAGCAGCCTAAGGAAGAAAACAAGCACGATGAACCCCAGCAGGAAGCACCTGACGGTTCTCAGTACAATCACATTATGAACCAGATATCCTCATCTCTTTCAGAGGTAGTGGAAACGGAAAGCTATGGGCAGATGGCTAGGACGAACGCACAGGATATCATGGATCAGATTACTGAATACATCAAGATGAGCGTAAAGCCTGATACCACAACAATGGAATTACAGCTTCATCCCGCAAGCCTCGGCAGCGTCAATGTAATTGTCGAAGCAGCTAAGGATGGAAACATTGTTGCAAAGTTCCTTACTCAGAATGAGGATGTCAGAGCGGCAATCGAGAGCCAGCTTCAGCAGCTTCAGGAAAAACTGAACGAGCAGGGAGTTAAGGTTACAGCGGTAGAGGTTACTGTTAATGCAGGAGCTTTTGACCAGGCACTTAACGACAGCCAGAGTCAGAAGGAAGATGATCAGGATGCTCAGGAATCCATCAGAAAGCCCATGAGAAGAATCAGACTTGAGGATATCTCAATGGATGAGCTTGATGAGATCGATGAAGCTGATCAGCTCACAGCTGAGATGATGGCAATTAATGGTAATTCAGTAGATTTCTCCGCTTGATAACTTTTCGGAGGTACCAATATGAGCGTTAATGCAGTAGTTGAAAATGGTAAGATTCTTGATACCAAAGCTCAGGCTGAAGAAGCGAAAAAGAACGCGGCTGCAGCTAATCAGGGATATGACAAGAATGCCTTCATGAATATTCTGTGTGCTCAGATGAAGTATCAGGATCCTTTGGAGCCTACATCAAACACCGAGTACATAAATCAGTATGCGACCTTTACCCAGGTTGAGCAGCTGTCAAACATGGCAGAAGCCTTCACTATGTCGAGAGCATCTGATCTTGTAGGAAAAACTGTAATAGTTACTGATGAGAATGGCACTCAGGTACAGGGCAAGGTTGACTATGTTACCTATAAGAGCGGAGAAGCCTATCTGAATATCGATGGCAAGGATTACAAGATGGAAGATGTCAGCTCAGTTGCCGACAGTCATTTTGTAGAAATCCACAATCAGGCGGATGACCTTGCTGAGATGATGGATAAGTTCCCTGCATATGAGAACATGGTTTACACAGATGCCCAGAAGGTTTATGAGGCATACAGTTTTTATAAGAATATGGATTCTGATGCAGTTGCACTTCTGGATAAGAAGGATATCGATACTCTTGAAAAATATTACAAGAGAGCAGTAGAGCTGGTACAGGAAGCAACCAAGAATCAGGAAGAGTACGAAGCAAAGAAAAAGGCAGAAGAAGAGGCTAAGGCAGCAAAGCTGACAGAAGACCAGGATGAAGGAACCGACACAGAAGCGGCAGAAATAGAGTCAGCAGAGTAACAGAACATCTAAGGAGCCAGTATTTAATTATAAAAATTATAAAAAATTGTAAAAAGGTCTTATGTTTATGAGACCTCTGCCGAAATATAAAGCGGTAGAGCAATTAGTGGCTTAGTGTTTTGTATAAAGAAAGGAGTAAGCCGTGAGAATAGATAATAGCGGATTCCTTTCAATTGAACAGGTTCAGAACCAGTACTTAGGTCAGGGCGAGAAGATCAGAGGCGGAGCCGGCGTTCAGAATTCTGATTTCGGTAAAATCCTCTCTCAGATCGAGCAGAACAGAGAAGGCGTGAAGTTTTCAAAGCACGCTTCCAACAGACTTAGTGACCGTAACATTGAGCTTACACAGGATCAGATGGACCGCCTGAACAATGCAAGAAATCAGGCCAATGCGAAAGGGATAAATGAATCTCTCATCCTGGTAGATCAGCTAGCCTTCATCGTAAATGTAAAGACGAGCACAGTAGTGACCGCGATGGATAGTCAGGAAACTGGCAGCAACATTTTCACCAATATAGACGGAGCGGTAATCGCATAAGTTCTATATCACGAGAAGAATGAATTGAAGAAATTTGACCGGACCGAGGGCGGTGCGCATACCGCCCACAAGCCAGCCGGAAGTGGCAGGTGTCTAAGGAGGTCACGAATTCCCGAATGCCAGAAGGAATTCAAATTTACGTTTCCTTTCTTTTCATTCCCAATCGGAAAATAGAATATGTGTGCCGTCCCCCAGTACATTAGGAGGACATGCCTTATGATGAGATCACTTTTTTCTGGTGTAGCAGGACTTAAGACCCACCAGGTCAAGATGGATGTTATCGGTAATAACATCGCGAACGTTAACACCACATCCTTCAAGTCACAGTCTATTACCTTTAGTGATTTGATGTATCAGACCACACAGCGTGCATCCAGAGCTACCGAGACAACCGGTGGTATAAATGCCCGTCAGATCGGTCTTGGTGCAAAATCAGGCGCGATTGCTACAGCAATCACTCAGCAGGGCGCAACGGAAACAACAAACAATCCGTTCGATATGCGAATTACCGGTGACGCTTTCTTCGTAGTAAATAATGGTAACCAGACAATGTTCACAAGAGATGGTTCCTTCTACGTAGACGGCGCGGGAAACCTCGCAATGCAGTCAACAGGTTACTTCGTATATGGCTGGACAGCAGCAGAAGATCCTGAGACAGGTGCCATCACCGTTAATACAAACGGCGGTATCGGCAAGCTTCAGATCATGAGCGCTGAGAACATGACCTATCCTCCGGAAGGAACAACAGAAGGTCTTGTAAGCGGTAACATCGATGCGCACGATACAAATATCACAAGCGACAATGGTAAGACAGTAACTCTCGAATTCTACGATAATCTTGGATATCTTTACACAGCAAAATTCGCAGTTCGCGATGTTGATGATCTTGAACATACATACACAATGACTCTCGAGGACATCCTCGATTCAAAGGGAAATACAATCGGGGCACAGAAGCTCAGCCATGTTACATTCACAGATCTTGATAATGATGAGCAGACCTATGGTATCCGTGATTCCTGGACAAAGACAGTTACAACAGTTAACTACACAGCAACAGTTGGTGCAAAGAATGCATCCTTTAAGGATTCTTCTGGAGCAACAGCTTATTCAGGTATTCCTGTAAGCGGATCAATTTCATCACTGGTTGATAAGGCTCCTCAGCTTCTTAGAAACGTATATAATCTTTCAGTTGGTGTATCCGGTGATAATTCAGTAGCATCAACAGATTATTACACAATAAATTCTGATGGATCATTAAGTGTTTATCCTGTAACATCATCAGATAAGGCTTCTTCAAGCCTTGGAACTTTCTATAAGAACAGCTCTACAGATACAACTGTTACTTACGGAACCTATGAAAACTCAACATATGCTACACTTCCCAGAACGCTTGACATGCCAAATGCAGATGTTCTTGATGATAAGCAGAAGGAAGTTATGAAAGAAATGTTCAATCTCGATATTGACAGTCTTGAGTTTGATCCGGGAAAAATTGATTATTCATATGCTTTATCTTCAGATGGTGTAAGCTATGTAACTCTTAATAAGAATGTATACACAAATGAAGTAAAGGATCTGGCTTCAACTTACAGGGTTATTAAGACAACAGATTCAACAATTACTTTTAATAATACTGAGACAGATACAAATATTGAAGTTCCTAAGAGTGGCAGTGCACTTACTGATGATATAAGAAATGCTTATGGCCTGACAACCGGTAAGTATCCTACTTCAGATACATATTCTTATACGATATCAGAAAATGGCAAGTTGAATCTTACAATCAAGAAGACGTCTACAGGAACAACAACAGATTTGCCGGATAAGACGGCATCCTTTGTATCAGCAACAAATACTTTTAATGGCTATAATCTTCCTGCTTTAACTGGAGAATTGGTAGAAGGAACAACTCCGGAAGAAATGCTTACAGCGTTTGGAATTACATCAGAAAAGATACATGCTACGTCAGGAAATAATACTTATAGATATTTCTATACAGTTACACCTAATGAAGCAGGAACAGAAGCAACAGTTTCCTTTACAAGAGAAACAACTACTACTTCTACACAGAATGACATAAATTACGCTTCTACATATAACTACACATCACTTGATACAGACAAAGCACTTTTCACAAATAAGAAGTCAGATATAAACAGTACGTTTGATAAAAAGGGTACATTGTCAAATATTGATGCAACATCAATAGATCTTCTTAAAGTATATGGAATGGGAGTAGAAGATATTCCATCATCCGAAGGAAATAATACATATACATATACTTACGAAATTGCCAATGATGGCAAGATGACAATTTACAAGACAACTACAACAAGATCAACTAACGAAGAGTATGCTAATCAGAATGGATATTCAGTTTATATGAATACAGGTGCAAACATTGTATTCAGAAATTATAAATCTGAAGTTGAGACAGCTATTCCCCTTACAGGAAATATTAACACACTTACAAACTCTCAGAAGAATGTACTTAAGGCTATATATAACTACACACCTGGTAATGATGATGTTACTTATAGCATAAGTGATGATGGATCTAAGCTTTCAGTTGGTACAAAGAATAACTCAGGTGTAAAGAGTTATGCGATTACACAGACAACAACTGAGACACAGCTCACATTCGAGATTGATGAGGATGAAACAACAGCAACCTACAGAAATGCAAGTGAAGAAGGAAAAGTAGTATACGACAAGATTCCGAGAACCGGCTATGTATCAGAGCTTTACGATGCAACACTTACAGCTGATTTCTTCCCGGACGTATACAACTACACACCTGATAAGCAGTCAGGCAACTATGAGAACCTTACATACCACATCCTCGATGACGGAACACTTCAGATTGTTAATAACTCAATCACAATGAAGTACAATGCTAAGACCGGTGCCATCGAGCAGCCTACAGAGAAGATCATTCTTAACTTTGACCAGGATGCACTCATTGATGGACAGCCTAAGATGGCAGGCTTTACAGATGTAAACATCGACCTTTCACCTACAACCAACTACAACACAATGGCAACCTCCACAATCGGAGCAGTTAAGGGTGATAAGCAGAGTCTTAAGACCGGTCGTGCAGTTGGTGAGATGAACGGTGTCACAATCGGTAAGGACGGAACAATCTACGCAACATATTCAAATGGACAGACAAAGCTCCTCGGCCAGATCGCAACAGCAGAATTTGCTAACGCATCAGGTCTTGAGAAAAACGGTGACAACCTCTACACCCAGACCCTTAACTCCGGCGAAGCTACAATCCAGGATGTAACAACAGACGGTGGCTACATCACAACCGGTGTTCTGGAAATGTCAAACGTAGACCTTTCAAGTGAGTTCACCAGCATGATCACAACTCAGCGTGGATTCCAGGCTAACAGCCGTATTATCACAGTTTCAGATACACTCCTTGAGGAGCTGACCAATCTGAAGAGATAACTTCGGTAGCATAATTTCATAATGATGTATGGCACTTATCGAGGGGGAGAAGTGCAGAATACATATAAAGGGCGCTCGGTTGAGCGCCCTTTGAATTAAAGTATTATTGAATGTTTCTTTATAACGGACCATATTTAGATTCGTATGCTGCAATTTTTGCATCTTTTTCAGCAATAGCAGAACCCATTTCTGCAATAATAGCTTCTTTCTCTGCGATGATAACGGCAGCTTTTGCGTTGGCTTCATCTATGCCATCCTGGCGAACGTTCTGTAAATGAAGTTCTTCGTTATATTCAAATACACTCATTTCTTGTACCTCCGCACGATGCTTCATAAGGAAGTCTTCTATTATTCCTTCGGCAATGCATTCATCAATTGCCTTTTCGACAGCATCTTCTATTACCATTATCTTAGCATATGTCCTGATTTTTGCAACGAAGACGGCATAATCATTGAGGGCTTTGCAGGCATGTAAAATATCGGGATTATGATTCGCGTTAATATTGATAACTGTGACTAATAGTTCCAGTTCAGGAGTCTGAAGAACCTTTTCATATTGATCTGAAAGTCTATAAGTTACTTTGTCCTCATTCATATCAGTTCCATTGTAGAAAACTACGAATCTTGGAGCTGGGATTTTTATAACCTGTTTCTTATAGAGATCATCTCGGACTATCATTCTGGATATTATTTTTGTTACATAGATAAGAAATCTAAGGGGCATATTTCCACATTCCGTGCTCTGATGCTCGTAAAGATTTAACTCAAATCCGAAGATGAAAGAGATGTCATTCTTCATCTTCATGTAGACACCTTCTTCAAGGGTGTTGATTTCTAAATCATCTGTGTTTTCATAATTAGTGCCATTGACTGCGTTGTATAAGGATAAGAGTTCTTCCTTGCTATTGAAAAGCATCCTAAAAACGGAATCCTTATACTTTCTGTTTACTGTTAACGTGTTACTCAATTTTTCCTCCTTGTTGGTTTATATTTATCAGAAAACCATACAAGGTTTAGAAATATAAATAAGAAATTAATTAGTGCTTTGAAAAAATGCTATATATGAAAAATAAATGGAAAATATGGGAGAGTCTCCCAGGAAAACCCGTATGGCTTTCTGACAAGAGATCATATTAAGGCGTTATTGCCACATTGTCAAGTTGTAATATGATAATGGTTCAAAAAGCTATGAAAACACCGTTAATATAAAAAACACAGCTAAGCAAAAAATACCCGGCCCAAAAGTACTCCCAAAAAAATACTCTAAAGAAAAAAATAAGCAAAACAAGAAGAAAATGAAATAAAATTACACCAAACCTCCAATAATAATGAAATAAAATTTCACCACACCTCAAAACAACCTCCTAAAAATCACCCAATATCTAAAATTCAAATAAACAAACCCGAAAAATTCTTTAAATTAAAATTTCATAAGCCATTAAACACAAATCTCTCCAAAACGGTTTTAATAAATCACGAGATGTTGTATAATCAAAAATGAAGTATGCACAAGATGTAGCGTGTAAATTTATTTCATTAATCACATTAAAAACTGAAATAAAAATTCACAAGCTATGTTTTTGCGGAATTTTGTGCATCAAAATAATGAAAAACCATGATAAAATTGTGTTAATAAACCTAGAAGTGTAACTTTTGCTAAATTGGGCGGTGCATTTCTGCAATTTTATTTCAACGATTTCAGACGAGTGTCGGGGGAGATATCGTGATCGAAATTACCAGATTGGATGGCCGGATGATCCTGGTCAATGAGAATCTAATAGAGACAGTAGAATCTACTCCCGATACAGTCGTGATCATGGCAAATGGGCGGAAGTTCATTGTGCAGGAGTCACTTCCCGAGGTCATGAAGAGATGTAATGAGAGATGGGGCGTACAGACCGGAGCGCCACTTGTTTCATGTAGTGAAGAAGCGACTAAGGCTCGCATTCATGATGCTTTGCACTGATTGCAAGAGCATTTTGCTATAGTCTTTGATGAAGGGGGAAAACTAAGTGGATATTGCGTCATTACTTGGTGTTGTACTTTGTTTCATATTCATGATTCTTAGTATTGTGTTTGGTGCCGGAATTTCCGGTGTCCAATACTTCGTCGATGCGCCTTCTGCGATGATTACTTTCGGTGGAGCTTTCATGGCAGTTCTGGCTTCCAGAACCATGCCGAGTTTCATTAACGGACTTAAGTCATATACATTGATTTTTAAGATGCCGGCAGATGATACCAAGGCAGTAATCAAGCAGATTATCGACTTATCCAACACAGCCCGTAAGGAAGGACTTCTTGCACTTGAGGAGGCAGCCAGCAACATTGAGGATGCCTTCATGAAGAAGGGCGTCGGACTTATCGTAGATGGTACCGAGCCGGAGCTTGTTAAGGCTATTCTAGAGGCCGAGATTGATGCCATGTCTGAGAGACACAAGGAGAACTACACGTTCTTCGCTGATGTTGCAGGTATGGGACCCTCCTGGGGAATGATCGGAACACTGCTTGGACTGGTTCTGATGCTACAGAACATGTCAGATCCTTCATCAATCGGACCTTCCATGGCCGTTGCCCTCATTACAACATTCTACGGATCAGTTCTTGCGAACTGGTTCTGCTATCCTGCTGAGAATAAGCTGAAAGCAAGAGATAACGCAGAGTACACAATGAAAAGTATTATTATAGAAGGTTTACTTTCTATACAGGCGGGAGAGAACCCCCGAGTTACTGAAGAGAAGCTTAAATCATTCCTGTCACCTGCTAACAGAGCTGCTTATGAAGCTGAGAATGGTTCCGGTGATGGCGGCGGAGGAGAGTAATGGCTAAAAAACCAGAAGAAATAAAACCGGGTTTGCCTGCCTGGCAGGGAACTTTTGGTGATCTGATGAACCTGCTTCTGTGCTTCTTCGTTTTGCTGTTCTCCATGGCGACTATGGATGCTCAGAAGTTTGAAGAGGTTGCTGCATCATTCAGTTCTGCCTTTGGTATTTTCCAGGGTGGTGAGGCAGCCCTTGGTCAAGGTGCACTTGTTGGAGATGGTATTTCACAGCTGAATCAGCTGTCCAACTATATTATATCGATGGGTATATCCCAGTCCGGATCTCAGGAAGAGGAGGTTACCGATTCTTCAGGTGAGAACGCCAGTGAGAACGGTGGCGCCGGCATCAGTGAAGAAGGTGATACTTCGGGTATCATGCAGGGCCAGGGTGGTGAGTCCACAGGAGCTGAAGGTGATGCACAGGGTACCGGTACTGAGGGAGATGAGACTCAATCCGGATCTCAGAGTGATGCGGACAATAAGGGTGCTAATGCTGAGGAGACTCAGGAGGCTGCAGAAGCAGAGCAGCTTAAGGCATCGGAAGCACTTGCTGCCGAAGTAACAGAAGCGCTGGATGTTATGGATGTCTCCAATCAGATAGATGTTAATTTTACAAGCCAGTTTGTTCAGTTGACATTACAGGGTGCCATTCTTTTTGACACCGGTGATGCAACCTTGAAGGAAGGTGCAGGTACAATTCTTGATAAAGTAGGTACTGTCCTTGAGAGATATGCAGGCGGAACCATAGAAATCGAGGGTCATACGGATAATGTTCCGATGCACCGATCCTATGGCAAGATTACAAATAATGATGAGCTTAGTGATGCAAGAGCACTTTCCGTTTTTTACTACTTTATGGATAACACATCACTTGATCCGTCTAAGCTTAAGCATTCAGGAAGAGGAGAGTATGAGCCTGTAGCTGATAATTCCACCCCTGAGGGGCGTGCAAGGAACAGGCGAGTTGAGATAAGAATATACAATCCACTTAGTCCAATGTATTGATTATGAGGGAGATTACAAATGAAGAAAAACCTGCTTGCAATTATCATTTTGGCATTACTTTTAGTTAACACCGGTATGACAGGCTTCATGATGCTCACAGTCATGACTACCAACAATCAGGCGGTTGCGCTTATTGGAGATGTGGCTGCAGCGCTTCAGATTGAGGCTAACGGTGGTGAAAATGGTCAGGGATTTTCCGGATCAGCTTCCGGTAATGTAGATATTGCCAATGTTGTTCCTTACTCAATTGCAGATATGACAATTACTCTTAAAGAGGATGGCTCAGGCAAGTCTCATTACATGCTGACAACCATAGTTCTTTCCATGGATAAATCCAATGAGGATTACGCTACCTATGGTACAGAGGAATCAATGACAAGCTATCAGGATATGATCAAGTCCAAGATTACATCAGTAATCGGTTCTTATACACTTGATGAGATCAGGGCTCACGAGGATGAAGCCAAGGCTACACTTCTTGAGCAGATCCAGGAGCTTTTCGGATCAGGCTTTATATATGATGTAAACTTTTCCGGAACAGTTTATCAGTAAGTTATATTGGGGAGTATGAAAAGAGTTTATGAGTTGTTTTTTGTGTAAAAGTGAGGTGATCTACGCTTGAGTGAAGTATTATCACAGAATGAGATAGATAATCTACTCGCGGCTCTAAATACCGGCGAACTCGACGTGGATCAGATGTCTGCTGCGGACGAGAAAAAAGTCAAGGACTACGACTTTAAACGACCGGCGAAGTTCTCAAAGGAACACCTGAGAACCCTCGAGATGATCTATGAACATTATGGAAGACTGTTATCAACAACACTTCCTCTTTATCTTAGAAAAAACGTACAGGTTTCGGTTGCTAACTCCGAGACTGTAACATATTCGGAATTTAGTAATGCACTTAGTAACCCTGTAATTCTTGGAATTATAAATTTCTTACCACTGCAGGGAACCATTATTTTAGAGCTTCAGGCTAATATCGGATTTGCCTTTATAGACAGAATGCTTGGTGGCGAAGGCGAGGGACTAGATAAGACCAGACCGTTCACCGATATTGAGATGCCTCTAATAGAGAAGCTGATAACCATTTGCATGCAGCTTATGGTTGAACCGTGGGAGAACGTTCTTGCAATAAATCCTATCATGGAGAGGATTGAGACCAATCCTCAGTTCGCACAGGTTATTTCACCTACGGATATGATCGCCATCGTAACACTTAATATTAAGATTGGTGATGTAGAGGGACTTATGAATATCTGTCTTCCCTACTTCACACTAGAGAGTGTCATGGATAAACTGAATACCAAGTTCTGGTTTTCAACCATGCAGAAGCACGATGACGATACTTACGGAGAACATCTTGAGACACTTGTAAGACATGTGGATGTTCCTGTAAAAGCGATTTTAGGAAAATGCAACGTATCAGTCAGCGATTTTGTTCAGCTCCAGAGGGGTGACATAATAAGACTGGAGAGTCAGGTAAATAGCGAGCTTCAGGTATATGTCGGTGATATATATAAATTCACGGCACTACCGGGAACCGCAAAAGATAAGTATGCCGTCAGAATAACGTCGGTAATTAGAGAGGAGGAAGAGTAGCAGCATGGATGGAATGCTTTCACAGGAAGAAATAAATGCACTGCTCGCCGGTATGGATTCGTCAGGAGGTGGCGACGCCGGTGGCGGAGATGCTGCGCCTGCAGATGGAGGTGGGGATACACCGGCTGCAGAAGCTCCCTCAGGTGGTGGCGGCTTTGTAGCAGGTGAGATCGATGAGAGCCTTTTGAATGACGTAGAGAAGGATGCGATAGGTGAAGTTGCCAACATCAGTATGGGTTCTTCAGCTACAACTCTGTATTCCCTTGTTAATCAGAAGGTTAATATCACTACGCCTCAGGTTGAGCTTGCTAACTGGAATACGGTTTTAAATAACTATGAGAAGCCCTGCGTATTTATTCAGATCAAGTACACAGTAGGTCTTGAGGGTACTAATATACTTATCCTCAAGGAGCGTGACGTTATGGTTATCACCGACCTTATGATGGGTGGTGACGGAACCAATACTGAGGGTGAGGTTGGTGAGCTGCAGCTTTCTGCTATTTCAGAGGCTATGAACCAGATGATGGGTGCGGCAGCTACATCACTTTCAACCATGATCGGTCAGAAGGTTGATATCAGCCCACCGGAAGCAACGCTTCTTGATATGATTGATGATGATCCCAGTGAGATTTCCGAGTTCCTTACAGGAACCTTCTGCCGTGTTACCTTTAAGCTGCAGATCGGTGAACTTGTGGATTCAACACTTATGCAGCTGTATCCCATAGACTTTGCTAAGAGCCTTAAGGATACTATTAGCACAGAGGCTCCTGCAGAGGAGGCAGCACCTGCGCCTGCTCCTGCAGCGGCTGCACCCGACATGGGAATGCCTGCTCCGGATCCTTCAGCTGCTGCAGGTATGCCCGGCATGGATCCTTCCATGATGCAGGGTATGCCACAGATGGGAATGCCTCAGATGGGTATGCCTCAGATGGGTATGCCAATGATGCCTATGGGTATGCCAATGATGCAGCCTCAGATGATGGGTGCCAATGTTCAGCCTGCTCAGTTCCAGAGCTTTGCAGGTGGCGGTCCTATGATGGCAGCCGGAGAGAACATCGGACTTATTAAGGACGTACCTCTTGAAGTTACTGTTGAGCTTGGTAGAACAGCCAAGGCAATTTCAGATATTCTTGATTTTGCACCCGGTACTATCATAGAGCTTGAGAAGGTTGCAGGTGAGCCTGTTGACGTTCTTGTAAATGGTAAGTTCGTTGCAAAGGGAGAGGTTGTAGTTATTGAAGAAAGCTTCGGTGTTCGTGTTACCGAAATAGTTCAATAAGTAACAATTGGAAGGTCGCGAAAATGATTGTTTCATCGATAGCGCAGCTTATTACTGTACTTATATTATTTATTCTGGTCCTGGCTGCGACCTATTATGTGACTAAGTGGATTGCCAGATATCAAAAAAACACGGGCTTTACTGCTAATATGGAAATAATGGAGACCTGCAGGCTCTCCACTACGAAGTATATGCAGATAGTAAGAGTTGTTAATAAATATCTGGTAATCGCTGTATGTAAGGACACCGTGACGGTACTTACGGAATTATCGGAGGATGAGTATGAGCCACCGGCTATCAAATCTCAGGATCCGGTAGAGTTTAGTAAAGAATTAGAGAAAGTCTTGGAGAAATTCAAGAAGAAGTAAGGTATGAAAAAGTTTAGGGGAGTAAAAGATTTAAAGCCATTATTTAAGATGGGCATTTCGTTGTTATGCCTTTCTTTTATTGTGGCTTTTTGTATTTTTAACAGTGGTGCGGTAACTGTTTCTGCGTCTACATCCTATATTGATGATACTCATCCCACTGATCCCACGGTGGACAGGGAGACGAATCTTACTGGAACGGACGGAGAGAGAACCAATCTTACCGAACCCGGTTCTGCAAAGGATGCGGATGATCTTCAGGAACTGAATATCGCCAATACCGTAACCGTCACCTATGACAATGGTAATGGTACGATAAACGGAGCTCTGAGAATTCTTATTACTTTGACTCTTATTGCTCTGGCACCGCTACTTCTGATAATGATGACCTGCTTTACCAGAATCATCATAGTGCTGCACTTTACAAGAGCTGCACTGGCGACCCAGACATCACCGCCTAACCAGGTACTTATGGGGCTGGCACTTTTTCTTACATTTTTCATAATGCAGCCCACATTAAAAGAGATAAATGAGACCGCTATTCAGCCCTTCGATAAGGGTGAGATAGAGCAGCAGGAGTTCTTTGATACTGCTATGATCCCGATAAGAAACTTCATGTATGGACAGACACAGACTAAGGATGTGCGTCTTTTCATGGAGATTGATGATCTTGAATGGGACGGCGAGCTTGACAGTATTCCTAATGCTGTCCTTATTCCCAGCTTCCTTATAAGTGAGCTGAGAACGGGCTTTATAATAGGCTTTTTGATATACATTCCATTTATTGTAATTGATATGGTAGTGGCGTCGGTACTTATGAGTATGGGTATGATGATGCTACCGCCGACGACTATATCGATGCCGTTTAAGATACTTCTGTTTGTGCTTGCAGACGGATGGAATCTGATAATAGGCAGTCTTGTTAAGACATTTTATTAGTAAAGGAGGGTAAGACATGACAGTAGATGACGTTACGGCTATCATGGCCACTGGCTTGTTCATGGTAATAAAAATAGCGGTTCCAATTTTGCTTGTATCGCTCATAGTTGGTCTGTCAGTATCTATTTTCCAGACTGTTACTTCTATTCAGGATCAGACACTTACCTTCGTGCCTAAGATTCTGGTTACCTTCCTTACACTTATTTTGCTTGGAAACTGGATGCTCACCGAAATGTCGAATTATGTTATTAAAATATGGTCTGACTTTTCGTTGTACATTCATTAGCGGAGGATGAAGATTTGATAGATTACACCTTCACCTACGGCGATCTTGAGATTTTCTTACTGATACTGGTTAGGGTGACAATGTTTGTTTATATTGCACCCTTTTTTAGTATGAGTAACACTCCGCATGTGGTGAGAATAGGTTTTTCGGTGCTTTTGTCTTTTTTGTTATATGGCTATGCACCTGTAAATACACTTGAATATGACACGGTACTTGGTTTTGCGGTTATTGTTTTGAAGGAGTTTTTTACAGGACTTCTTATTGGCTATTCGGCTCAGATATGTACACTTATAGCCAATATGGCGGGACAGATTTCGGATATGCAGGTTGGCCTTTCCATGGTGCAGATAATGAGCCCGAACTCCAAGGAAAATGTGGCAGTTTCGGCTGCGTTATACCAATACGCCTTCATGGGAATGATGCTTGTCAGCGGATTATACAGATATTTCATATCCGCGCTGACAGATTCCTTCAGACTTATACCTGTAAATGGAGCGATTTTTAACTCGGATAAGCTCCTTAATTCGATGATGAAATTCGTGTCCTACTATATGATTATCGGATTTAGAATATGTCTTCCGATTTTCATAGTTACATTTATTATGAACGTTATTCTTGGAATCCTTGCGAGAGTAGCGCCGCAGATGAACATGTTTGCTGTTGGTATGCAGCTAAAGCTTATTGTTGGTCTGTCAATGATGTACATTACAAGCGTACTTTTATATAACGCATCAGACTTTATTTTTACAAATATGCGTGAACTAATGACGGAGTTTATTAATGACCTTACGTGATGATCAGCTAAAACTAAATAGCGGACTCATTCTTGGGTACAACCTGCAGTTCTTTGCTGATGGTCCCGGTGGTGAGAAAACCGAGGAGCCTACAGCCAAGAAATTACAGGATGTAAGAAATGAAGGTCAGGTCGCAAAGAGTATTGAAATAGGCCATGCGGCAGGACTTATGTCGCTTTTTGTCCTTATAAGGGTCATGTATCCTTATATGGCTGATAATTTCACGGGCTTTTTCAGGAATGTATATACTCAGATACCCACTACAGCCAAGATGTATGATGGGGATGTGCCTTTTGCGGGACTCAGGATATCGGTTATGAATGCGCTTATAAGAATCCTTCTTACAGCGCTTCCTTTTCTTGCAGTATCGCTGATTGTGGCATTTATCTGCAATATTGTTCAGGTAAAATGGCATATCACCACAAAGCCCCTGCAGCCAAAGCTCAGTAAGCTCAATCCTATAAGCGGCTTTAAGAAGATTTTTTCAACCAGAAAGATTTTTGAGCTGATTAAATCTATTGCTAAGATAGCGATAATAGGTGTGGTTGTTTATACATATTTCCTTGGTTATACCGCGTCGGTCTTCACATTGTATGATATGCCCTTAAGGCAGGCTATAGGTCTTCTGGGTAATACTATAGTTAATCTTGGCATCAGAATAGCTGCGGTTTATTCGGTTATTGCCATTGCGGATTATGTTTATCAGAAGAGAAAGTTCCGCAAGGACAATATGATGACCAAACAAGAAGTAAAGGATGAGTATAAGAATACTGAAGGAGATCCTCAGATAAAAGGTCAGCAGCGTAGGCGTATGATGCAGGCTTCCCAGCGTCGTATGATGCAGGAGCTTCCCAAAGCAGACGTTGTCATCACCAACCCGACGCATTATGCTGTGGCTATCCGCTATGATGCAGATAAGTATGATGCCCCTATGGTTGTGGCCAAGGGTGAAGGCTATCTTGCTCAGCGTATCAAGGATGTAGCAAAAGAAAATGGCGTTGAGATAGTAGAGAATAAGCCTCTTGCCAGAATGCTTTATGCCAACGTGGACATAGGCGAGTTTGTACCGCCGGAGCTCTATCAGGCCGTTGCCGAGGTGCTTGCATTTGTATATCATCTTCAGGGAAAGGTTTAAAAGCTTGCCCTCCCGATATTATTACGCTCTTGTGTTTTAAATTCTTCTTGAACACAAGATGTGGTATGCGCTATACTAATTATGTATAGTTATGAAAAAATGCGGGGAAAGGGGGATGAATAATGCTCGAAGTTATTAGAAAGCGTGCATTTGACTACGGTGTGGCGCTATATTTCGTTGCGGCCATTATCATGTTCATCGTGCCCATTCCTACATGGCTAATGGACTTCCTTCTTGCCTTTGATATGTCACTTTCCTTTGTGATATTGTTTACGGCAATGTTTTCCAAGGAAGTTTTGGATATGTCGTTCTTTCCGACTATCCTTTTGTTCACCACAATTTTCCGAATAGCACTTAATATTTCATCAACAAGACTTATCCTTACCGGAGGAGATGCCGGTAAGGTTATTGAGGTTTTCGGTCAGTTCGTTGGTGCCGGTGATCTTATTATCGGTACTATTGTATATGTAATCCTTATCCTTGTTCAGTTCATGGTTATCAACAAGGGTTCTGAACGTGTAGCTGAAGTATCAGCACGTTTTACATTGGATGCTATGCCCGGTAAGCAGATGGCTATCGATGCCGACCTTAATACCGGAGCCATCACTGATCAGGAAGCTAAGGAGAGACGTGAGAAGATTCAGAACGAAGCAAGCTTCTTCGGTGCCATGGACGGTGCTACGAAGTACGTTAAGGGAGATTCAACTGCAGGTCTTGTCATTACGGCTGTCAATATTATCGGTGGTATTTTGATGGGCGTACTGCGTCAGGGGATGCCTATTGCGGATGCCCTTGATAAATACGCTATTCTTACAATGGGTGACGGACTTGTAAGTGCGATACCTTCCCTTTTGGTATCACTTAGTACAGGTATTCTTGTTACCAAGGGATCTAAGGAAGCAGACTTTGGACCTGCTCTTATCGGGCAGCTGTTTACTGCGTCCAAGACCCTGTACCTTGTTGGAGCACTTATTGCTACATTGGGTATCCTTACACCGCTTCCGGATCTTCTGTATCTGCCTTTAGGCGCGTGTATTGCAGGCCTGGGATTTTTTATGCAGAAATCTCAGAAGATTGCGTCTACCGAGGAAGAGGTTATGGCTGAAGAGGAGCAGCAGGCTGAGGAGATTCGCCAGCCTGAGAATGTTACAAGTCTTCTTCAGGTTGATCCTATAGAGCTTGAATTTGGTTATGGAATCATTCCGCTTGCTGATGTTAATCAGGGCGGTGACCTCCTTGACCGTGTTGTTATGATCAGAAGACAGATAGCTCTTGAGCTTGGTACGGTTGTTCCTATCATTCGTCTTCGCGATAACATTCAGCTTAATCCTAACCAGTACATTATAAAAATAAAGGGCATACAGGTAAGTGATGGCGAGATTCTATTTGACCATTACATGGCCATGAACCCCGGCAACGTTGAGGAGGAGATCACAGGTATTCCTACCTTTGAGCCTTCATTCCATCTGCCTGCTACATGGATCACCGAGAGCCAGAGAGAACGAGCAGAGTCCCTTGGCTACACTGTTGTTGATCCACCTTCAATTATTGCAACTCACCTTACCGAGGTTATCAGAAATCACATCGCAGAACTTCTTACCAGACAGGATGTTCAGAATCTTGTCAACAACCTTAAGGAGAACAATCCTGCACTTGTGGACGAGCTTGTGCCTAAGCTCATGAGCCTTGGTGAGATAGAGAAGGTACTTCAGAACCTCCTTGCAGAAGGAATTTCTATAAGAGACCTTGTTACTATATTCGAGACTCTTGCGGATTATGCACCATCCACCCATGACAGTGATATCCTTACGGAGTATGTAAGACAAAGCTTAAGAAGAGCTATTTCCAGCAAATATTTTTATCCCGGTGAGACCACAAGTGTTATCACATTGGATCCTAAAATCGAGCAGGAAATCATGCAGTCTGTTAAGCAGACTGAGACCGGCGCATATCTTACCCTTGATCCCACCAGGACCAAGGCAATTCTTAAATCTGTGGGCGAGCAGGCTAAGAAGCTTGAGGATGCCGGCATGATACCGATAATAATGACTTCGCCTATAGTGCGAATGTATTTTAAGAAAATGACAGAGGATTATTACAAAGATTTGATTGTACTTTCTTACAATGAAGTTGAACCTAATGTTGAAATGCAGTCTGTAGGAATGGTAGCGGCATAATATGATTATAAAAAAATATACCGGAAAAACTGAACAGGATGCTACAGAGATTGCAAAGAAGGAGCTGGGCGATAACATTGTCATCATGAATGTAAGGCCTGTGAAAAAGAGTGGATTTTTCTCTATTTTCTCGCCTTCCAAAATCGAGGTGACAGTGGCTCTTGAGGATGAACCCGCAAGGAACATGAAATCCGTAAAGCCCAATAAGGATCACGCCAGAGCGCCAAGGCCTCAAAAGCCTGAATCAATGGCGGATAAGCTTTTAAGGGCTCAGGAGCAGGGAGAGATTCCGCCGCTTAAGGTGGCACAGCCCGCAGCACCTCAGGCTGTGGCAAGTGCGCCCACGCAAAAGGAGCATGTGATTCTCCAGGAGGAGAGCAGCGCTATCGAGGAAAAGCTTGATAGTCTTCACAATCTCATTGAGAAGAACCTCAAAAGTGAAAAGGATGATGGCAGATCGGATACCATGGAGGAAGAGGTATCGGAGATCAGGGAAGCTCCAAATACGATTTCAGATGAGACACTTTCCTTTGTTAAGGTTCTCTACAACACTCTTATTGAAAATGAGGTTGATGAAATTTATGCAAACCAACTGACAGATGAGGTGGAAAAGGTAAGTAAGCCAAACATCCCTATGGAATATGTTCTTGCAAACGTATACCAGAAGATGGTTCTTAAGTTTGGACCTGCTGACAGGATAAAGGAGAGCACTGACGGACCAATAGCAGAAATATTTATCGGACCTACAGGTGTTGGTAAGACCACAACCATCGCGAAGCTTGCTTCTGAGCTTACGATTGTAAGGAAGAAGAAGGTTGCACTTTTAACAGTGGATACCTATAGAATAGCTGCTGCTGAGCAGCTTAAAACCTATGCGACTATCATGGATATTCCCTTCAGGGTTATATATTCCATTGAAGAGATGAAGGCTGCTGCAGAGGAATTTAAGGATTACGACTATCTTATGGTGGATACGGCAGGCCATAGTCTTCATAATGAGGAACAGAAGGAGACCATGATAGGCTACATTCATGCACTTGAGGAATGTGTTGAGACCGAGAATTATCTTGTTCTTTCCGCAACCACCAAGTACAGGGATCTTATTGAGATCGCTGATGGTTATTCCGAGCTTGTTAAGTACAAGCTGATTTTCACTAAAATGGATGAGACAAGCTCTGCAGGTAACCTTTATAACATACACATGCATACCGGTGCGCCTATGTCTTATATTACAAATGGACAGAACGTTCCCAGCGATATTGCCGTTTTTGATGCCCAGAAAAGTGTAAAGGGTCTTCTTGGCGGAAAATAGTAGATGAATTTCGTATATTTTGATAGAATATAGACAGGATTATTTTTATGGATCAGGCTGAACAGCTAAGAAAAATTATTAAAGCAGAACACGCACCCCAGAGGCCTCTTGCGAGGATTATTACAGTAACAAGTGGTAAGGGAGGTGTGGGTAAGTCCAACGTTTCAATTAACCTTGCGATACAGTTTAGAAGAATGGGGCAGAGAGTCATAATTCTTGATGCGGACTTTGGACTTGCCAATATAGAGATAATGTTTGGGACAGTTCCCAAGCACAATCTCAGTGATCTGATTTACAAGAAGAAAAACATTAAGGATATTATCACCTGGGGACCTGAAGGAGTCGGCTTTATATCCGGCGGTTCAGGAATCTCGGGTATGTACAATCTTGAGAGGAAATATCTTGTAGATATTATCGTTAATCTTGCAGAGCTCGATGCTATCGCGGATACGATAATCATAGATACTGGAGCCGGTATTTCCAATGCGGTCATGGAGTTTCTTGTTGCAAGTGGCGAGATCATACTTGTGACAACACCTGAACCTACATCAATAACCGACTCATACTCACTGCTTAAGGCACTTAACCAGCAGGAGAGATTTTCAAGAGATAATACGATGATCAAGGTTGTCTCTAACAGAGTAGCTACAAGCGATGAGGGACAACAGTTATTTAATAAATTAAATGCAGTAGTTGCCAGATATTTAAAATTGCCATTAACATATCTCGGTGCTATTCCACAGGATCAGATGCTGGCTCGTGGTGTAATGCAGCAGTCACCCGTTTCAATACAGTATCCAAATTCTAAATCAGCTAAGGCGTTCGAACAGATTGCTGCAGAACTTGTTAATAAGAATGAGCTTGAAAAATATAAGCCAAGAGGAATGGCTGCATTTTTCTCTCATATCATAACAGGGCGAAAACTTAATTCAGAGAGAAATACCGGAGATAAGGCTTCCGGTCAGTAAAATTTTATCAACTATAAAAGGTAAGAGGGGTACCTACATGCTTGCGGACTATATTGCGCCAGGCAATAAAATTGAACTGAAGGCCATCGGCAAGGTCTGGATGGACGATGACAGCCGCACGAAAAAGATTCACTTAAGTAAGATAACCGATGTTTTGTCGGAGGACAGGATTGAGGTGCTTATGCCTATGGATAAGGGTAAATTGGTACTTTTACCCGTAGATGGTGAATATAGCTTGTGCTTCTATAGCTCAAGGGGACTGTTTCAATGTTATGGAAGGATAATTGACCGATACCGAAGTAATAATGTATATATTTTGGTTCTTGACCTTCTAAGTAATCTTCAGAGGCTTCAGAGAAGAGAGTACTACAGATTCAGCTGTGCACTTGAACTCAGGTCGCGAATTTTCACTGAAGAGGAAGTGGAAGCCATCAGGCGAAACTGGGGATTGCTTTTGGGAACGAATAAACCGTTACAGCGAAGCGTTATTGTTGACATAAGCGGAGGCGGGTTACGGTTTGTTGCCAATTTCCAATATGAAGAGGGGAGCACGATCTACTGTGCTTACCGACTACCCGGGAACATTAATAATGTTGAGTACGAGATGGTGTGTACCGTACTCAGGGTACAGGAACTCGAAAACAGGCCGGGACTGTATGAACACCGCATACAGTACAGCTACATTGACGAAACTTCCAGAGAGGATATTATTCACTTTATCTTTGAGGAAGAACGAAAAATTAGAAAGAAGCAAAACTAAATGTCGAAAAAAATTTTATTAGTTGATGACTCTGCACTCATGAGAACCGTCCTTAGTGATATAGTAAACTCAGATTCAAGATTTCAGGTTGTAGATAAGGCTAAAGACGGAGTTGAAGCCCTTGAGCTTTTGAAGAAAAATACATACGATGCTGTTATTCTCGACGTTAACATGCCTCGTATGGACGGTATTACGTTACTCAAGGAGCTCAACAAAAATAAAATAAGAGCGAAGGTAATGATGTGTAGTACTGACACTAAGGAAGGTGCTAAAGTGACACTTGATTCATTAGAACTCGGAGCTCTTGATTTTATTCACAAACCGGATCGCGCCTCGGATTGCCGTGGCGATGATTTTACCACAACACTCACCAGAACACTGGCAGCTGTATGCGAGTCCAGAGCTCCGGTAAGTGCGAAGGCTTTCTCAATCGATGAGATCAAAGCCTCTCGTAAGATGGTGGATATTGTCGCTAAGCATGCAGACAAGGTCACAGGTAATCGTATCGTTGCGATTGCCAGTTCTACGGGTGGGCCTCGTGCGCTTCAAGCGGTTATTCCAAAACTTCCCAAAAATCTTAAAACACCGGTTGTACTTGTGCAGCACATGCCGGAAGGCTTCACAGCTTCTCTTGCAGAGAGACTGGATTCTCTTTCAGAGATCCATGTAAAAGAGGCAGCTGAAGGTGATGTTCTTCAGGCAGGAACTGTCTATATCGCAAGAGGCGGTAAGCACATGCATGTAATTACATCAGCCGGTAAGCATACCATTCACTACGTAGACGGTCCTACGAGAGAAGGTGTAAGACCTTGTGCGAACTTCATGTATGAGTCTTTGATGGATTCCGATTACGACTCAGTATGCTGTGTAGTTCTCACCGGAATGGGTGCAGATGGTACCGAGGGAATTAAAAATCTGAAATCAGTTAAGAAGGTACATGTCATTGGTCAGGATGAAGCATCCTGCACAGTTTATGGCATGCCTAAGGCAGTGGCAACAGCTGGTCTTGTTAATCAGGTAGTTACACTTGATGACGTAGCCCAGGAAATTATTATGAACGTTGGAGTTAAGTGACTTCCTCTTTCTTACTACTGGTTCCGGTTCCTTTACTTAACGACAACGTGACGTTTCTTATGGAGGTAAAGGGATTATGGATGTTTCTCAGTATCTAGGCGTCTTTCTCGACGAAGCAAAGGAGCATCTGCAAACACTGAATGACAGCATCATGCAGTTGGAGCAGGATCCGGAGAACGAGGATTGTATTAATGAAATCTTCCGTTCTGCCCATTCTATGAAGGGAATGGCTGGAACCATGGGCTATAAGAATATGCAGAATCTTACCCATGACATGGAAGATGTCTTTTCTGATGTGCGTAACGGCACTCTGAAAATTGACTCTAGCATGATCGATACTTTGTTCCAATGTCTCGACGCTATTCAGGCTTACGTGGATAATATTACGGAGTCACAGGACGAAGGAACTGAGGAAAATGCGAATATTATTAAAGCGCTGGCTGATATAAGAGCAGGCGCAAGTGGTGGTGGCACAGCGCCCGCGGCAGCACCTGCAGCGGCAGCACCTGCACCGGCAGCGGAAGCAGCACCTGCAGCAGCTCCGGCAGCGGCACCCGCAGCAGCGGCAGCACCTCCGCCGGATGCTGATCCCACAAAGGATTATAGAGCTATCAAGATAGATCC
The DNA here is from genome assembly GCF_000424125.1 of Butyrivibrio sp. FC2001. Taxonomy (NCBI): domain Bacteria; kingdom Bacillati; phylum Bacillota; class Clostridia; order Lachnospirales; family Lachnospiraceae; genus Butyrivibrio; species Butyrivibrio sp. FC2001. The sequence continues at coordinate 653,851 of NZ_KE384132.1, read as the reverse complement.
TGATACCAAGGGCAACCTTGAGGATGCCAAGGGACAGGGCAAGAAGCTCTATGGTTTGAATGTAAAGATTCAGGAGAGCTGCATCCTTAAGGCAGCAAGAGCATTCCTTGTATTCAAGGGTATTGAAGAGATCGGTGAACTGATTATTTCCGAGCCTTCAACTCAGGATATTGAGGATGAGAAGTTTGAATTTAATTTCAGTCTAATTATTTCTACAGACGAAGAAGATAAAGAGAAGATTAAAGAAATAGTAAAGAGCGTTTCTGAGATCGAGGACTGCGAGATAGGTGATTACGATCCTAATGCAGCTGCAAGTACTGAGGAAGCAGCAGCGGCAGCACCTGCACCGGCAGCGCCCGCAGCAGCACCTGCAGCGGCAACACCCGCAGCGCCTGCAGCACCTGCAGCAAAGCCTGCTGAGAAGGCTCCCGCTAAGGATGCAGGTAAGAAGCCTGTTGGTAAGCCTGTTGTTAACCGTACAGTTCGTGTTGATATTGACAAACTGGATGTCCTCATGAACTTGGTAAGTGAGCTTATCATCGCAAAGAACTCTTTGATTTCTGCTGCAAATTCAGCAGGAATAGTAAGCGGTAATGTAAACGAGCAGATTGAATATCTGGAAAGCGTTACTACCAATCTTCATGAATCTGTCATGAAAGTTCGAATGGTACCTATCGAGAGCGTACTCCAGAAATTCCCTCGTATGATCAGAGACCTTAATAAGCAGCTTGGCAAGAACATGGAACTGACCATGACCGGTGAAGATACTGAAATGGACAGAACCGTGGTTGATGAGATCGGTGATCCTCTGATGCACTTGTTACGTAACAGTGCCGATCACGGTATCGAATCTGCAGAGATTCGTGCTGAACGTGGAAAGACAGAAGAAGGACATATCTTCCTGCACGCTTTCCAGGACGGTAACAGCGTTGTTATCGAAGTTGGTGATGATGGTAACGGTATCGATGCTGAGATAGTAAAGAATAAGGCTATTGAAAAGGGTATCGTAACACCTGAAGAAGCAGCTTCACTTACAGAGCAGCAGTGCGTAGATTTCCTTTTCCATCCCGGATTCTCCACAGCTAAGCAGGTTACTGAAGTATCAGGACGTGGTGTAGGTCTTGATGTTGTTAAGTCCAAGATCGAATCACTTTCCGGTGAAGTTAGTGTTAAGACCAAGCTTGGTGAAGGAAGTACATGGCAGATCAGACTTCCTCTTACACTTGCTATCATTCAGGCTCTGATGGTTGTTGTTGGTGGAGAGAAATATGCAATTCCTCTTGATTCTATTCAGAGTATTGAGGATGTAGCTCCTACAGACATTAAGACAGTTGAGAATAAAGAAGTCATCAATCTTCGTGGAAGTGTTACACCTATTATTCGTGTAAGCAGAGCACTTGATACAGAGAGCACAAAGAATGAAGACGAGGATCTTGTAGTAGTTATTACAAGAAAGGGCGACCAGCAGTTTGGTCTTGTTATAGACGAACTTATGGGACAGCAGGAAATCGTTATTAAGCCTCTGGGCAGATACATGAATAAGTGCCGTATGATCAGTGGCGCTACTATCCTTGGAGATGGTGAGATAGCTCTGATCCTTGATACAAATCAGTTAGCATAACTTCCGCAAAAGAAAGGATGATATTATGAACGAATTAAGAGATACTCAGGATGTCGGCGAACTGATCCAGTATATTATCATCAGACTCGGCGACGAACAATATGGAATAGATATTAAGTACATTGATAACATTGTGCGTATGCAGCAGATCACGAGAGTTCCTCAGGTTGCTCATTATCTGAAGGGCGTTATCAACATTCGCGGTGTCATTGTTCCTGTAATGAGTCTCAGACTCAAGATGGATATGGATCCGGATGAGATAACAGACAAGAGCCGAATCATTATCCTAAAGGCAGAGGAGGATACTCTTATCGGAATTATCGTAGATCAGGTTAATCAGGTTCTCACTCTTGGAACAAAGAGTATTGAAAAGGTTACCTACAGTGCTGATAAGGGCAAAAAGCTCAACAGCTTTATAAGTGGTGTTGGAAAATATGAAGGCGGTCTTGTTTCAATTCTTGATCTCGGAATGGTTGAAATGGAAGAGGACAAGGCTAAAGCATAATACATATTTGAAGGAGGAAGACCTTTGAGTGAGATGAGTTTGGAGAACATGTCCAGCCAGTATTTTGACGTCTTGAAGGAGCTCGGAAATATTGGTGCAGGTAATGCGACCACAGCCCTTGCACAAATGTTGGGAACAAAGGTTGATATGTCTGTACCACAGGTTAAGCTTCTTGATTTTAAAGATGTCGGAGACCTTATGGGCGGTGCTGAACAGATAATGACAGGTATATACCTTGCAGTTGAGGGTGATATCAATGGTAGTATAATGTTCCTTCTCGGCATGAAGGCAGCAAGACATCTTGTAAATATGCTCATGGGCATAACAGATAAGGATGAAACTGTTCCTTTTGACGACACGGAACTTTCCGCAATCAAGGAAGTGGGTAATATCATTACAGGTTCATATCTTAACTCACTTTCAATGATTACAAACCTTAAGCTTTTGCCGTCAGTGCCATTCCTTGCAATAGATATGGCCGGCGCAATCCTTTCGGTACCTGCTATAGAATTCGGTATGATGGGTGATAAGATCCTTCTTATCGAGACAAGCTTTTTTGATACAGAAGTTCTTAGCGGATATTTCATCCTGCTACCGGATGTAGATGGCTATAGTAAGATATTGACCTCTCTTGGAATGGGCGATATCAGCATAAATGGATAAGGAGCTGAGTGAATGAGTCAAATAATCAAGGTTGGTATGGCCGATCTTAATATTTGCGTCAGTCCTGACGGAATCACGACACTTGGACTTGGCTCCTGTGTAGGGATTGCTGTAAGGGATCCGGTTACAAAAATTGGCGGGCTTGCACACATAATGCTGCCTGATTCTAAAGAGATCAAGAACAATTCCAACATTCCTAAATTTGCGGATACGGGAATTGATGAGCTTATAAAACAGGTAGTTGGTAAGGGTGCAAACAAATCGCGTCTTGTTGCAAAGATTGCCGGTGGTGCCCAGATGTTCGCTTTTAACTCCGGCAATGCCACTATGCGTGTTGGTGAGAGAAATGTCGCAGCAACGATCAAGAAGCTCAAGGAACTGGGAATTCCGATTCTGGCCCAGGATACCGGAGATTCTTATGGACGTACTGTGATTTTCTATCCTGAAAATGGTGACTTTGTTATCAGAGCAGTAGGAAAACCGGAAAAGACGATATGAGTGATGAGAGTACTGAAGTAAAAGCAGTAGAAGCCCCTGCGGCAAAACCGGAAAATGCTCCGGAAGAAGCTGTAGAAGAAATCACTGAAGAGAATCAGGGCGAAGAGAAAAAAGAAAAGAAAACACATATGAAGACTATTGTTATAACAGAGTCTCCTAAGATCAGACTGATCACCGCTTTCGTTATGCTTGCGGGAAGTGGTTTTGTTGCAATATACACACTTTGGCAGCATTACGAGATCGGAGCCTGGATCAAAACCCTTGCTCTTTCACTTGTGATTTTCTTTGTTGTGGGCAGACTTTTTGAGCTTTTGGTCAATCATTTTGATACTCTGAATAAAAACACAGAGGATGCAATAAAAGCTCAGGAAGAAGCTATAGCACAGAGAGAAGCTGATAAGATTGCTGCTGCGGAAGCGGCTGCTGAGGCAGAACGTCTGGCGGCAGAAGCAGCAGCTGCAGCGGCTCTTGAAGCTGAGAATGCAGAAAACGAGAATCCGAATGAATTTGATTCATTTGGGGAAAGCGATGATTTCGATATAGGTACTGATTTATCGGAATTTTGACAGGGATTATTAGCTTATGGATGAGGCTGGAAGAAGTAAGCTTTGGAATGAATATCATAAGAATAAAGCGCCTGAACTCAGAGAGAAGCTTATCTTAGAATATGCTCCGCTTGTTAAGCTTGTGGCGGGGCGTCTTTCCATGTACTTAGGCTTTAATGTTGAGTACGATGATCTTGTGGGCTATGGAATTTTTGGTCTTATAGATGCGATTGATAAGTTTGACCTCATGAAAGATGTCAAATTTGAGACCTATGCCAGCGTAAGAATCAGAGGCGCTATTCTGGATCAGATCAGAAAAATGGACTGGATTCCCAGGACCATTAGACAGAAACAAAAAAAGATCGAGTCTGCAATTCATGAAATAGAAAAGGAGCAGGGACATCCTGCCACCGATACTGAAATTGCAGCTAAGCTCGGTATTACAGATGACGAGTATGCAAACTGGCAGAACCAGATGAAGGTTACAGGTGTGGTTTCCCTTAATGAGTTTATGGAACAGGGAAGCGATGTTCCTGAGGATACCAATAACCTTGCATCCAGTTTCGAGAAGCCCGAGGAAGCAATTGAGAAGGAAGAGCTCAAGAAGATGCTCGCTGAGAGCCTTGCGCTTCTTACCGATAAGGAAAAGAAAGTAATTCTTTTGTATTACTATGAGGAATTGACCTTAAAAGAAATAAGTAATGTATTAGAGGTTTCTGAATCCAGAGTTTCGCAGCTCCACACAAGGGCGCTCCAGAAGATGAGAGAGAAGCTCGGGAAGTATATGGGTATATTAACAGCACTGGGATAATTGTTAGCATGGAGGGGATGAATGAACGGTTATTTTCAACTAATCACAATGCCCACCTCAACAGGAATTAAGATTTTTCCGCCTGATGAAGACGGAAATTCTTTACAATATGATGATGTAAAAGAGTACCTCGAGGAAAGATCTATTAGTTATAGGCCTGCTATATTAAACGAGGCTGTTTCAACTGCCACGGGGGAGCTTGTAATACTTAATGACAATTCGGCTTTTCCTGAAAGGGAAAGCTACAGACTCACTATTTCTCGTGATCGTATGGAAGCCTCGGCATTTTTTTATGCACCATCTGAAGGTGCTGAAAATATGACTCCGACAGAATTTTTGGAGGACCTGGCATACAGAAATATAACATTTGGAATAGATACAGAAGCGGTCGCTAATTACTTCAGGTCAAGGGAATATTGTACAGAAATTGTTGTTGCAAGGGGAACCAAAACCAGAGAAGGTTGCAATGCAAAGATAGATTATCAGTTCAAGGCTGATCTTCATGCAAAGCCTGCAATGCGTGAGGATGGAAGCGTTGACTATTTTAATCTGAACATAATCAATCATGTAAAAAAGGGAGACGAGCTTGCCATTCTTACACCTGAGGATCCCGGAGATCCCGGTCAGAATATTTACGGTGAGATTTTAAATCCTCATCCCGTAAAGACAATGAAGCTCGTTGCAGGCAAAAATACATATTTATCCGATGATGGTCTTGTACTGTTTTCGGGAACGGATGGTCACGTTACATTAAAGGAAGGTAAGGTGACTGTTAGTAATGTTATTCAGTTTGAAAATGTAGATGTTTCCACAGGAAATATAAATTACGACGGAAGCGTTGAAGTAAAAGGAACTGTTGCCTCCGGTTTTACAATAAAGGCCGGGGCAAACATTCTGGTGAAGGGTGTTGTTGAAGGCGCGAGCCTTACTGCAAGTAATGATATTATTCTTGAACGCGGCATAAACGGAATGGGTAAGGGCGAAATAAAGGCCGGCGGAAATATCGTTACGAAATTCATAGAGAATGCCAAGGCCACTGCAAAGGGCAGTATTACCAGCGAGAGCATCCTGCACTCAAATGTTGCATCGGGAACAGAGATAACTGTTTCTGGTAAAAAGGGATTTATCGCAGGCGGACGAGTTACAGCTACAGACAGGATCGTGGCTAAAGACCTTGGTAGTGACATGGGAGCGACTACGATTATAGAGGTCGGAGCGGATCCCAACATTAAGGTAAGACTTAGAGAGCTTCAAAAGGCGGTGGGTGAGTCCACAAAGAAGCTTGAAAATATCAAGCCTACCGTTGAGTCAATTACAAAGAGGTTAAGAAGTGGCAATCCGCTTTCACCTGAGCAGACAAGACAGGCACAGCAGCTTATTACCATGAATAAGGTTCTTACATCTCAGATTGAGAAGAATTCAAAGGAGATGGCGGAATTACAGCAAAAGCTTGCTGATTCAAAGGAGGCCTATGTCGTTGTTGAAGGTACTGCTTATCCGGGAATTACGATCCATATAGGAGATCAGCAGACCACACTTAAAACTGAGACGACCTACTGCAGGTTTGAACTGCGTGATGGTCTTGTGAAAACAGGCCCAATCTAAGCTTTGGTATCTTTTTCTCCGATATAATATATAAGAAATGGGGGTTATATTGGGAGAAGGGAGGTAAATATGTCAATAAACAGAATTGATTTTCAGGGGTCTGTAGTAAGGACAAATGATTTTTCACAGCTAAAGCAAAATGAAGATAACAAAGTCTTCACTGATCAGAATGTATTTCAGACAGAATTTGACAAGGAAGTTGACCAGAAAGCTAATTCTGTAAACAGAAAAGATAATGCTGATCAGAATGAGCATGAAAAGCACGACGCCAAGGAAAAGGGAAAAAACGAGTACCACGGAAATGGCGGAAAAGGTAAAAAACAGTACAAATCTCCTGAGGAATTAGAGCATTTGACAGAGACACTCATAGGTGCTGATGGCAAGCCTCTGGACATGCATATTTCCTCAGGGTTTGACTTCAAAATCTGAACACTTTATAATACTAGATAATGTATTTCTCTGTGGGAGGAGATACAAAACTCGAGTGGGGATGTTATGATAAGTGTTACGGAAATATTTTTAATCGCTGCCGGAATCCTGGCAGTTATATTAGGGTATCTGATACCGAATGGCAAAGAATCTTCCGAATTTGACTTTGATGGTGCAGATCGGAAGATTAATGACATGGTCTCAAGGGCTATCAAGAACTCGCAGGGTAAGATTGACGAGATGCTTGATGATTGCATGGAGGAAGCTATTAATAAGGCTGAGCGTGCAATGGACCGTGTTACTAATGAGAAGATGTCTGCCATTAGTGAGTATTCAGATACTGTCATGAATGATATCCATAAAAATCATGATGAAGTAGTTTTTATGTACGATATGCTAAATGACAAGCACAAGAACCTCAAAAACACAGTTTCTGAGGCTAATCGTGCTGCCAAAGAGGTAAAAGAGGCTGAGGCTAAGAGGCAGGCTGAACTTGAGGAAGAAGCTAAAAGACAGGCTGAGCTCGAGGCTGAGGCTAAGAGACAGGCAAAGCTCGAAGAGGAAGCAAGAAAAAAGGCGCAGCGTGAGGCTGAAGCCAGAAGACTTGCAGAGCTTGAAGCTGAGGCCAAGAGGAAGGCAGAGCTTGAGGCAGAGGCCAGAAGAAAGGCTGCACTTGAAGCAGAAGCTAAGAGACAGGCAGAGCTTGAGGCGGAGGCCAGGAGACAGGCGGCTCTTGAAGAGCAGGCCAGAAGACAGGCAGAGCTTGCAGATAATCCCAATGTAGTTACACCCGAGTTTTCAGCTCTTGCAGATATTCTTGACAGAGCAGATGCAGCAGCTGCAGAGAAGACTAAGAATAAGATCATTCGTTCAGAGCAGCCCGCAGATAATTTTGAGACAGAGGAATTTGTTCCTGAAGAGGAAGATTCCTTCGAACTTCATACACAGTACTGGCCGGATTCAGATGAGGATGATTTCCTTGATGAGATTACTGAGGAGGTTACAGAGAACGCTGTTCTTCCTGAACAGAATGAAATTCAGAATCCAGTTTATGCAGATGATACAGCTGAGTATGAAGAAAAGCCTGCAAAGGTGGTTTCAATCGCTGATGCTTCAAGAAAGAAAGCAGCAGAGCCTGAGAAAGCCGAAGAGACAGCATCTGATCCTGTATCAAGAAATCAGAAGATTCTGGAAATGCATAAGGCAGGTAAATCCGCTGTTGTCATTGCAAGAGAGCTCAGACTTGGTATCGGCGAAGTAAAGCTTGTTATCGATCTTGCAGGAAAACAGCATAAGAAAAACCGTACTTCAATAATGTAATAGACGGGGTTGGGGGAATACATAAATATTATGAAGCTGAAATATTATTTACGCGGACTTGGAGTTGGAGTTGTCCTTACCGCCGTTATAATGGGAGTTGTCCTTGGCAGAGGCACATCAAGGATGAGCGATGAGGAAGTAATAAAAAGAGCAAAGCAGCTCGGTATGGTAGAGGCAGAGAGTACTTTATCTAGTTTATCTGAAGCAACCAAAATTCCGGAGGGGACAGATGACACTGCATCCGATCAGAAAGTGGATAAAGCGGGAGAAGAAGTATCTGAAGAAGTCAACCAAGGGGAGTCTCAAACAGGTGAATCAGTTCCTGAGGTGGATGAAGCGGCGAAAGAAAATGAGCAGGCTGGAGAAAACAGCGAAAGCATTGAATCCGAAGAAGATGTTAAGCTCGCTTCAAATGCTGCCGTTGAAAATGCTTCGACAGACGTTATCAAAACAGAAGGAAAACAGGAAGACGCAGCAACAGAAAAGTCAGAAGCAAAAGTAGAAGAGACTGAGAAAAAGGAAGAAAAAACTACTATAGAGAATAACACCTCAAATGAGACAGTTCCGGATGCATCAGCTGCTGCAAATGCAGCAAGCAGTACCGCTGATACAACTGAAAGTAAACCGGCTGAAGCAGAATCTGCAAAGCCTGCAACTACAGAAGGCTCATCAGATGTTAACTATGTGGTCGTAGTTCTTCCCAGTGGAAGCGAATCGGATACCTGCGCAAGAATTCTTAGAGAATCAGGGGTTATAGATGACGGCGTAGCCTTTAATAAATACCTTGTAAGCAGCGGACAGGACAGAAAGATCCGTTCCGGTACTAAGCAGATACCCAGAGGAGCATCTTTTGAGGAAATTGCTTCCATAATTACAAAATAAAAAAATCTTGTCAAAAGCCCAAAATCATGGTATTCTAATGAAGCTGTGAGCATTTGGGCTTTTATTATGCCCATTTTTAGCGCACAGAGTAACAAATAAACACGTATATCCAGATTTCATCTGGTGTCCAGGGTGGATAGGGTGATAGCTTTTCGAAGGAAATAACGCCCCTTCGGGTCAAAAAGCAAAGATGTACGGAAGAATTAACCAAATGGAGGTAATAACATGAGCGTTGTATCTATGAAACAGTTACTTGAGGCAGGTGTACACTTCGGACACCAGACAAGAAGATGGAACCCTAAGATGGCTCCTTACATCTTCACAGAGAGAAATGGTATCCACATCATCGATCTTCAGAAGTCCGTTGTTAAGGTTGACGAGGCTTACAAGGCAGTATTTGAGATCGCATCACAGGGTGGTACAGTTCTTTTCGTTGGTACTAAGAAGCAGGCACAGGACGCAGTTAAGTCTGAGGCTGAGCGTTGCGGTATGTACTATGTAAACGAGAGATGGCTTGGTGGTATGCTTACAAACTTCCGCACAATCCAGAGCAGAATCGAGCGTCTTAAGAAGCTTGAGAAGATGCAGGAAGATGGTACTTTTGATGTTCTTCCCAAGAAGGAAGTTGCACAGCTCAAGAAGGAATACGAGAAGCTTGACAAGGTTCTTGGCGGAATCCGCGATATGAAGAGAATCCCTGACGCTATCTTTGTAGTAGATCCTAAGAAGGAAAGAATCTGCATTCAGGAAGCAGAGGCACTTGGAATCACACTTATCGGTATCGGCGATACAAACTGCGATCCCGACGAGCTTGACTTCATCATTCCTGGTAACGATGATGCTATCCGTGCAGTAAAGCTTCTTGTTGGTAAGATGGCTGACGCTGTTATCGAGGCTAATCAGGGTGCAGAGAACCTTACATCTGATGCTGCAGCTGAGGAAGAGGCAGCTGAGGCTACAGAGGAATAATTCGTATATAAAAATAATTAAATCGGAGGATTAATACACATGGCTATCACAGCAGCAATGGTTAAAGAGTTACGTGAATCTACAGGCGCTGGTATGATGGAGTGCAAGAAGGCACTTACAGAGACCAACGGTGATATGGATGCAGCAGTAGAGTTTCTTAGAAAGAATGGACAGGCTAAGGCTGAGAAGAAGGCTAGCAGAATCGCAGCTGAAGGTCTTACAAGAATCGCTGTTAAGGATGACAAGACAGCAGCAGTTGTTGAGGTTAACTCAGAGACTGACTTCGTTGCTAAGAACGAGCAGTTCCAGGAATTCGTAGAGGCAGTTGCTAAGCAGGCTGTTGAGTCTGATGCTAAGGATATGGATAGCTTCATGGCTGAGAAGTGGAATCTTGATGCTTCTAAGACAGTTTCAGAAGCTCTTGTAGAGATCACAGCAGTTATCTCTGAGAAGATCAGCATTCGTCGTTTCGAGAAGGTTGAGGCTACAGACGGTATCGTAGTTCCTTACGTTCACGGTGGTGGAAGAATTTCGGTTCTTGTTGAGGCTGCAACAGATGTTGTTAACGATAACATCAAGGACGCTATCAAGAACATTGCAATGCAGATTGCAGCTCTTTATCCTAAGTATGTTGATATGAACGATGTTTCTGAGGAGTTCAGAAACCATGAGAAGGAGATCCTTCTTGCTCAGGCTACAAAGGAGAACGAGGAGCTTCCTGAAGGAAAGAGAAAGCCTCAGCAGATCATCGAGAAGATGCTTGAGGGTCGTCTTCAGAAGGAGCTTAAGGAGATCTGCCTTAATCAGCAGGTATTCGTTAAGGCTGAAGATGGTAAGCAGACTGTTGCTCAGTACGTTGCACAGGTTGCTAAGGAGAATGGTGCAAACCTTTCTATCAAGCGTTTTGTTCGTTTCGAGACAGGTGAAGGCATCGAGAAGAGAGAAGAGAACTTTGCAGAAGAGGTTGCTAAGCAGGCAGGTATGCAGTAATCTCGCTTAATTCTTGAGAATAATTATAATGAGATTGCCCTTGCCGTAGTCATTACGGCAGGGGTATTTTATCTTAATACATCGTAAAGTTTTGTTTGGAGGAATAGTAACGAATGGGATTGGTTAATCTTAAGGGAACCGGTACCGGAATTATTCTAGAATTGGATCCGAAGATTTCATTTGACCTCCTTATTGCTGAGGTTGCGGAAAAGTTTCGGGAATCACGCTCATTTCTGGGCAAAGCCTCTATGGGGATGATAATTAGAGGCAGAATTCTTTATGATAAAGAGGAAAATGAGATCCTCAAAGCTATTTCTGACAATTGTGATATTAACGTTACCTGTGTGCTGAGAGAGGATCCTGTAACAGACAGGATTTTTGCCAGCTATGTAAAACAGCCTGAGACACCGGTTGAGGAAGAAAAGCAGGTAAGTGATGAAACTGAAGAAGAAATAATAAACGAAGATAATATCCAGGCTGCCAAAGATCAGGCTGCAATTTATACAGGTAATCTGAGATCAGGGCAATCTGTCACATATGATAAAAGTGTTATTGTACTTGGAGATATTAAACCGGGTGCTTCAATCACATCAGATGGAAGTATATTTGTAATGGGATCATTACGAGGAAGCGCTTATGCCGGAGCTACCGGTGATGAGACAGCTTTTGTAATGGCACTTGAATTTAATCCCTTGCAGGTTAGGATAGCAAATACAATAGCCATCTCACCTGATTCTGATGAGGGACCAAGGATAAAGACCAGGAAATTTATTAAAACTCAGAAGGAAAAAAGCACTGAAGTCGCATATATTTTGAACGGTCATATTGTAAAAGATGTTTACGGCGCAGCATTTTTGCGCGATAATCGATTTGTATAGAAAAAAGGCAAGAGTTTTTCTATAAAAAAATTACGGAGGATAGAATGGGAGAAGTAATAGTAGTAACTTCCGGCAAAGGCGGAGTCGGAAAAACAACAACTACGGCTAATATCGGAACAGGCCTTGCTAAGCTTAACAAAAAGGTAGTTTTGATCGACACCGATATAGGCCTTAGAAATCTTGATGTGGTTATGGGACTTGAGAACCGCATCGTATACAATCTTGTAGATGTAGTTGAGGGGAGCTGCAAGGTTAAGCAGGCTATGATAAGAGATAAGAGATTTGATTCACTCTTCCTTTTACCTGCTGCTCAGACAAAGGATAAGACCAGTGTAACTCCTGACCAGATGAAGAAGCTGGCAGATGAACTCAAGCAGGAATTCGACTATGTAATCATGGATTGCCCTGCCGGTATTGAACAGGGATTTAAGAATGCTATTGCCGGTGCTGAGAGAGCTATAGTTGTAACAACTCCTGAGGTTTCTGCAGTTCGTGATGCTGACAGAATTATCGGACTTCTTGAAGCTAATGAGATTGGCAAGACTCAGCTTATAGTTAACAGACTTCGTCCAGATATGGTAAAGCGCGGAGATATGATGAGCGCTGAGGATGTAATCGATATCCTTGCAGTTGAGCTCTTAGGTGTAGTACCTGATGATGAGAGCATTGTAATAGCAACTAATAATGGTGAGCCGCTCGCTGGAGACAGCTCACTTGCAGGACAGGCGTACATGAACATTTGCCGCAGAATACTTGGTGAATCAGTTCCTTTCCTCAATCTCGAGGACAAAAAGGGCTTTTTCGCAGCTATCGCAAACGTATTTCGTAGGTGATAAGGGGGAAATGCCATGAAACTGACTGATATTTTTAAGAAAAAGTCCTCTAGTCAGGCAGCCAAGGACCGTCTTAAGCTTGTACTTGTTTCAGACAGGCAGAGCTGTAATCCTGAAATAATGGAACGAATCAAAAACGACATACTTGAGGTGCTTTCAAAGTATGTTGAGGTTGATCAGGCAGGTCTTGATATCAAGTTTACACAGATGGATACAGAGGGCGCTGACACGGACAATAAGAGTGTTCCTGCGCTTTACGCGAATATTCCGATTCGCAATATGAAGCATACAATTAAAGAGTAATAATGAAAGGATGCGAGAGCATCCTTTTAATTTGGGATAAAACATTTAAATTTTGATTATATATTTATTAAAATCATTGAAATAATCTTATTTTGTGATATTATACATAATGTAGTATTATTGTGTACAATTTATAAGTTATATTTATTTTTAATATGATCTAGGAGGGAAATATGGGTTGTGATAATTATGATTCATTAAAATTGGAGAATCAGCTGTGCTTTCCGCTTTATGCGTGTTCAAAGGAGATCATAAGGGCGTATAAGCCTTTTCTTGATAAAGTGGATCTCACATACACCCAGTACATCACTATGATGGTTTTATGGGAGAAGAAGGAGATGAACGTAAAGACACTTGGAGAGTATCTTTACCTTGATTCAGGTACGCTTACTCCTGTTCTTAAGAAACTTGAGAGCAAGGGATATTTGAAGCGTACAAGATCTAAGTCTGATGAGAGAAATCTTCTTGTCTCCATAACCAAGGAAGGAGAGGCTCTTAAGGAAAAGGCAAAAGAGATTCCGGCAAAGATTGGAAGCTGTGTAAAACTCTCTGAAAAAGATGCAAAAGAGCTTTACAGATTACTGTATATGGTAATAGATAATGTGCGATAAAATTTTTATAAATAATTTGTTTTTTTTATAACAATTTTTTATGAAAATTAAAACATTTTGTGGTAGTATATGTAAGGCGTCTTTTGTGTATTTTATACAATTAGTTTGCCTAATAAATTTATCCTGAAAGGGGTGGAGATTCCTTGACTATTTCAATTCTTAAAGCAGTGAGTTTCCTTATTCTTTTTCCTTTTGTAATTGCAGTTCTCATGTTCTGCATAAGGAATTCATCACTACTGCGTAATTTCGTTGCAATCGTAGGTGGCTTCAGCGTTATGGCTACTGCTATCATGGTTGGTATCAGAGTTCTTTCTATGAAGGGAACTACTCACAATACTTATCTGACTGCGACTGCTCCCCACGACCATATCATAATGGGAGGAGAGATCCTTCTTATGTGTGTCGTAATTTTCCTGAGTATTAAGTATAAAAAATATTACGCGATACTTTTGTCCATGATAGGAACAATTCCTGTTCTTGCTATGGATCTCTCAGGCTATGCCGTTGAAGGCAATGCTCATTTAAGAGTGGATTTCCTTTCTGCGGTAATGATCCTTATCGTTGGTATAGTTGGTATCCTTATCTGCATTTATGCAGTCGGCTACATGAAGGACTACCACAATCATCACACTGATGTTGAGGACAGATCAAACTATTTCCTGGCACTTCTCTTTGTGTTCATTGGAGCTATGTTTGGTCTTATTGTTTCTGATAATCTCGGCTGGATTTATTTCTTCTGGGAGATTACCAGTGTCTGCTCATTCCTTCTTATAGGTTACACAAGAACAGAAGAGGCAATTAACAACAGCTTCAGAGCTCTTTGGATGAACCTTCTCGGAGGATGCGGATTTGCAGCTGCGCTTCTTTATGGCAATCTTTTCTTCAAGATTTCTAACCTTAGCCAGCTCACAGCAATTGTTCCCAGACAGAACAAGCTTATTATGATTCCTGTTACACTGATTGCTTTTGCAGCTCTTACCAAGAGCGCTCAGTTCCCGTTCTCAAGATGGCTTCTTGGAGCGATGGTTGCGCCTACTCCCAGTAGTGCACTTCTTCACTCAGCAACCATGGTTAAGATCGGTGTGTACATGCTTATAAGATTGTCTCCTATGTTCAAGGGACAGTTCACAGGAATTATGATCACCGTTATCGGAGGATTTACATTCTTCGCAGCATCACTTCTTGCAATTACTGTTAGTGATGGTAAAAAGGTGCTTGCTTATTCAACAATTTCAAACCTTGGTCTTATCACAGCCTGCGCAGGAACAGGTACAACAGAGGGTGTATGGGCAGCAACAATGCTCATTCTTTTCCACGCTGTTTCCAAGTCACTTCTGTTCCAGACAGTCGGTGATATTGAGAACTGCATGCACAGCAGAGATGTTGAGGATATGCATGGTCTTATCATCAAGCTTCCCAAGCTTGCATTTATCATGATCATTGGTATTTGCGGTATGTTCATGGCTCCTTTTGGAATGCTTGTATCAAAGTGGGCAGCACTTAAGTCCTTCGTTGATTCAAATTCAGTATGGCTTGTTCTTTTCCTTGTATTTGGTTCAGGTTCAACACTTTTCTACTGGGCAAAATGGCTTGGAAAGATCTGTACTGTAATCCATCAGTCATATGAGCTTGAGGACATCACTCCCAAGAGTGAGATGATTTCACTTGTACCTCTTACATGCATGATCATTGTAATGTGCTTTGCATTCCCTAAGATGTCAGACATCATGGTACAGCCTATCCTTAACGAGGCATTCCACAAGAACATTCCGAATGTAATTGGTGGTTCCGATGTCATCATCATGATGATCATGGTAGCTATGATATTTGCTATTCCGATCGGAAGCAGAATACTTGCTATCGGTAAGAAAAGTAAGATGACAATGTCATACGTAGCCGGTGTTAATGCTGGAGATGACCGTCACTTTATCGATTCATTTGGTAAGGAGAGACCTCTCTACATGTCCAACTGGTACATGACAGATTATTTCGGCGAGGATAAACTTCTTGCACCCAGTATTGTGATCTCTGCGATTATCGTGATCGTAATGCTGATTATTGTATGCGGAGGTGCTTTCTGATGACAGCGATAATTATTAAAGTAGTTCTTTATATTTTACTTGCTCCGATTATCGGAGGCCTGATGGAAGGTATCGACCGTGTTGTTTCTGCTCGTATGCAGAGAAGACAGGGACCGCCGCTTCTTCAGCCGTTTTATGATGTGTACAAGCTTCTTGCAAAGCAGACGACTGTTGTTAACAGTATCCAGGTTCTCTTTGTAATCGCTTACACAATATTTACAATTTTCACAGGTGCACTTTTCTTTGCCGGTGGCGATATGCTGCTTGTATTCTTCGCTCTGTCTATGTCAGAGGTTATGATGGTACTTGCTGCTTATTCAACCAACGGACCTTACAGTGCACTTGGTGCAAACCGTGAGCTCTTACAGATGATGTGTTATGAGCCTATGATTCTTCTTGTTGCTATCGGCTTCTACGAGGCAAACGGAAGCTTCATGGTTAATGACCTTGTACAGGCAGCTAACCCTGCAATCTGCAAGATTCCCGGTATGCTTATTGGATTTTTATTCATCCTTACAATTAAATTCAGAAAATCTCCTTTTGACATGAGTACATCACATCACGCACACCAGGAGATGGTTAAGGGTCTTACATCTGATATCTCTGGTACAAACCTTGCGCTTTACGAGATAGCAGAGTGGTATGACGAAGTACTTATGATGGGTATCGTAGCAATGTTCTTCATCTACAAGAATCCTATTAGTATTGTTTGGGCTCTTATCGCTTGTGTGATTTTCTATCTTATGGAGACACTGATTGATAATGTATTTCCTCGTGTTAAATACATGGCAATGCTTGTTTCAAGCTGGGTTGTGATCCTTGTAACAGCAGGAACCAATCTTCTTATCTTAAGTGTAATTGGTAAATAAAAGGAGAAACTATGAAAATTTCAAAATCACCCTGGGTATTACATTATGATGGATCCAGTTGCAACGGATGTGATATTGAGGTTCTTGCAACAATGACTCCTCTTTATGATGTAGAGAGATTCGGAATTATAAATACAGGTAACCCCAAGCATGCTGATATCCTTCTTCTTACAGGTGGTATCAACGCACAGACCGCACCGGTTGTCAGACAGCTGTATAATCAGATGCCTGATCCGAAGGTAGTTATTGCCTGCGGTATCTGCTCATGCGATGGTGGTATCTTCAAGGAGTGCTACAACATCCTTGGTGGTTCAGACAAGGTTGTTCCGGTTGATGTATATGTTCCCGGATGTGCTGTAAGACCTGAGGCACTTATTGATGGTGTTGTTAAGGCACTTGCTATTCTTGAGGAAAAGAGAGTAAAGGTTAAGGAATCAATGAAGCAGGGCTACTGCACAGTTGATTACAGTAAGATTGCAGTACGTATGAAGGCTGAGGATTATGATCCTGCAACTCAGTACGATGCAGTACTTACAGAGGAAGCACTTCGTGAGCAGGCTGAGGCTAAGATTGCTCAGACTGCAAAGCCCGCTCCCAAGCCCGCAGCACCTGCTGCAGCAGCTAATCCTGCACCTGCAGCTACAGCGACTGCAGCGCCTAAAAAAGATGAAGGAGGAAACGCCTGATGAATATGGATTTAAAGATTGTTAAGGCGGAAGAAATCATCGACGAGGCTCAGAGACTCAAATTCGATGGCTATCATCTTATGCAGCAGTGCGCTACAAGAACCGCTGAAGGCTACGAACTTGTTTACAGCTTTGGCAAGGCACTTGAGGTTTGCCAGGTTAAGATTATTCTTACTGAAGATCAGCCTATAAACAGTATCAGCCATGTATTCCCTTGTGCTTTTCTTTATGAAAACGAGATGCATGATCTGTTCGGAATAGATATTCAGATGATCAGTCTTGACTATAAGGGTTCATTCTATAGAACAGCTATAGAGACACCGTTTAAGTAATCATTTCCTTGAAATAACAATTGTAGAAAGAGGAGAACATATGTCAACTAGAAGTGTAATTCCTTTTGGACCTCAGCATCCTGTTTTGCCGGAGCCCATTCACCTTGATCTGGTACTTGAGGATGAGAAGGTTGTTCAGGCTATTCCTTCCATTGGATTTATCCATCGTGGTCTGGAGAAGCTTGTAGATAAAAAAGATTTCCATGAAATGGTATATGTAGCAGAGCGTATTTGCGGTATCTGCTCACTTGGACATGGACTTGGATATTGTGATGCTGTTGAGCATATCATGGATCTTGAAGTTCCTGATAGAGCAAAGTACTTAAGAACAATGCTTTCAGAGCTCAGCAGAATGCATTCACACATGCTCTGGCTTGGACTTCTTGCTGATGCATTCGGCTTTGAGTCACTTTACATGGAGTGCTGGAGAATTCGTGAAGAGATTCTTGATATGTTTGAAATTGCAACAGGCGGTCGAGTAATCTTTTCAATCATGAAGATCGGTGGACTCAGACGTGATATTCCCGATGATATGCTTAAGGATTTCCGTCAGAGACTCGACAGCATCAAGGAAGGTCTCGATATCGTAAGTAAGCCTTTCTTTGATGACGTAGCAGTTAAGAACCGTCTTGTAGGTGTTGGTATTCTTACACCTGAGAAGGCGGACCTTCTTGGAACAGCAGGTCCTTTCCTTCGTGCAAGTGGTATTGCAAGAGATATCAGATCAACAGGCTACTGTGCTTATGGCGACATCGAGTTCGAGCCCATCATCAGCACAGACTGCGATTCCTATGCTCGTACAGAAGTGCGTATTAAAGAGCTTTATCAGGCAATTGATATCATGCGTCAGTGTATTGATAAGATGCCTGCAGGCCCTGTTGATATACCGGTTAAGCCTAACCAGTTACCTAACGGTGAATACATGGCTAGAATTGAGCAGCCCAGAGGTGAAGCTCTCTACTATGTAAAGGCTAACGGAAGTAAGTTCATAGATCGTATGAGAGTAAGAACTCCTACATTTGCTAATATTCCTGCACTTGTTGATGTTCTTGCAGGTTGTGACCTTGCTGACGTACCGATTCTCGTACTTACTATTGATCCTTGTATCAGTTGTACTGAACGCTAAGTAATCAAGAAAGAAGGTAGGAAGATTTGAGTCTTATAAATTTTAATACACAGGTAATTAAAAACCTTTTCTCAAAGCCTGCGACTCGTAAGTATCCTTTTGAACCTAAGAATTACCCCGAGCGCACACGCGGTCATGTACAAAATGATATGGACGTTTGTGTACTTTGCGGACTTTGCTCAATAAAGTGTCCTACACATGCAATCACTGTAGATAAGAATGCAAAGACCTGGTCAATCAGACCTATGAGCTGCATTCAGTGTAGAAGCTGTGTAGATAACTGTCCTAAGAAGTGTCTTTCAATGGATACACACTACACTGAGCCCGGTTCTGAGAAGATTACAAAGACCTTTAAGCAGTCTGAGAAGGCTATCGCAGCACAAGAAGCTCTTATGAAGGCAGCAAAAGAGCGTGCAGCAGCCGCAGCGGCAGCAAAGGCAGCTGCAGCAGGAAATGCAGCACCCGCAGCCGGAGCAGCACCCGCTGCAAAGCCCGCTAATGCAGCTCCTACAGGTGCACAGCAGGTAGCAGCCGCAGCAGCAAAAGCAGCAGAGCCTGAGAAAAAGGACGAATAATAAATGAATGCACTAATCCGTGTTACGGGGGCTGTACAGGGAATAGGTTACAGACCGTTCGTAGCTGAGCTTGCAACTAAATATGAGCTCAAAGGAGAAGTGAAAAATCTTGGTGGTATTGTAGAGATAATTGCAGATGGAGATGAGGACAGGATAAGCGCGTTTGTTAATGAGCTTAAAACCTCCTCGCCCTCCGGAAGCATGGTTATAAACGTATCTTTGGAATATCTTAAAGGAAACGAACCGGAAGGTCTAAAGGACTATTCCGGTTTTCGTATTGTAGAGAGCAGTGAAAATTTCGATAAATCATATCTGGCTGTATTTCCTCCGGACATAGGCATTTGTGACGAATGTCTAAGTGAGATGGATAATGAAAATGACAGAAGATATGGTTATCCACTTATAAGCTGTGCCTCCTGCGGACCGAGATTCAGTATTTTGCGAAGACTTCCCTATGACAGAGAGACGACCACAATGGACGTCTTTTCGATGTGCCCTGAGTGCAGTGAGGAATACAAAAAGGGAAGAAGAAGGCATGCGCAGACCATATCATGTCATAGCTGCGGACCACAGCTGATCGATCTGGATATAGATGGCGCTGCAGATATTATTAAAAACGGTGGAATAGTCGGAATTAAGGGAATAGGTGGATACCAGCTCGCCTGCAATCCCTATAACCATGAAAGTGTACAAAGATTAAGAGAAATAAAGGGAAGAGAGCAAAAGCCCTTTGCTATCATGTTCAGCTCGGTTTCTGAGATCAAAAAGCTTTGCATGGTTTCAAAAATGGAGGAAGAATATCTTACATCTTCAGCAAGACCGATAGTTCTACTTGATAAAATCAGCTGCGATTTTGCTGAGAATGTATGTGGTGATTCAAGACAGATAGGAGCGTTTCTTCCTTCAAGCGGTGTTCATAAGCTCCTTACCGAGAAGACAGGCGCACTTATAGTTACAAGTGGCAATATTTCAGGTGAGCCCATGATCATCTCTGATGAAGTATTCAGGGATAAGTTTGGGGATAAAATTGATGGCATCATCTGGTATGAGAGGGATATCTTAAGACCTCTTGATGATTCTGTTCTTCAGATTATCAGAAATTCCGAAGGAAAAGAAGAACCAAGATTTATCAGAAGGTCCAGAGGATATGTTCCGCTGCCTGTATTCCTTGATAAGGCATTAGATCAAAAGACTTTATTCGAGGCATTTGGAGCTGACCTGAAAAATACCTTTTCAATTGGATATGGAGACAGGATCATAACAAGTCAGTACCTGGGAGATTTAGAGGACTATGGCGCCCTGAAATTCCAGAAGAGAGAATACGTTGACTTTAATGATATTTTCAGGACAGATAATCTTGATATAGATAGGAAAATAATAATCTCGGATATGCATCCGGGATATCACTCCACAGCACTGGCTATGGAGGCTTATAATAGCGCGGATAAGGATAATACAAGCTTTGTAAATATTCAGCATCATCATGCTCATATTGGCTCTGTAATGGCTGAATATGGCTTAACAGAATGCATAGGAATATCCTTTGACGGAACAGGCTATGGAACAGACGGAACTATCTGGGGCAGCGAATTTTTGATATGCAGAGGCGGAGAATTTTCAAGAGAAGGCTCCCTTAAGCCTGTAAGATTTGTGGGCCAGGATGAGGGGATGAAAAATGCCAATATTTCAGCAACCTGTCACCTTATCGACTCAGGACTGGAGGTTTCTCTTAAGGATCTTGCAGATTCGGAGCTTACCCTTATAAAAGCAGCACTTGCCAATAACATAAATGCTTTTCCTAATTCAGGAATGGGAAGACTTTTTGATGCAGTAAGCTGCATATTGGGAATCTGTTCATACAATTCCTATGAGGGTGAATGTGCAATTAAGCTTCAGAATTCAGCTGAAGAATATTTAGAGAGTAGATATGCCTTTGACGATTGTAAAGAGCATCTTTACTCTGAATACATTGAAAGGGCATTATCTGAAAATAATGAGCCCGTATTACCTCTAAATATAATTGACGCAAAAGACAAAGATGGTAATGAGCTTAAGCAGATAGATACTTCCGGAATGCTAAAAGCTCTCATGGATTTAAGAGAAATGGAAGACATAGGGAAGCAAGCCTACGCTTTCCACAAGGCTATAGCTGATGCAGTAAAAACTATGGCGATAAGCTTAAGAGAAAAGAGCGGACTTAATAGTATATGCTTTTCAGGCGGAGTATTTGCCAACAGGGTGCTTTTATATCTATGTGACAGGCTCTTAAAAAACGAAGGATTTGTGGTATACTATAACCGCATTTTACCTACAAATGACGGCGGAATAAGCGCCGGTCAGATTTATCTTTCAAACATGTTAGTACAAAACGAGAGGAAATAGATTATGTGCGTAGCATTACCCGGACGCGTAACTGAATTAAACGGAACAAAGGCAACGGTGGATTTTTCAGGAAACATCGTTGAAGCTGAAGCAGGCCTTGTTAAGGTTAAGGTCGGCGACAGAGTTCTCGTTCATGCAGGCTGTATCATACAGACCATGAGTGATGCAGAGGCTGATGAGCTTGAGGAATTGTTCATGGAAATCGAGGATCTGTAAGGACATCTATGAGTAAATTAGAAGAGATAAAAGAACAACTTAAAAACTATGATGGTGAGGACTTGAGGTTCATGGAGGTCTGCGGCACTCACACAGCAGCCATTTCCGAAAACGGAATACCTAACCTGCTCTCACCAAAGATTCATCTCATATCAGGCCCCGGATGCCCTGTTTGCGTTACCGTGACGGCTGTAATAGACAAGCTGACGGAGCTTTCACTTACTGAGAATACCACAGTACTCACCTTTGGTGATCTCATAAGAGTGAAGGGCTCAAAGATGAGCCTTGCGGATGCAAGAGCAGCAGGCGGAAGTGTGGAGATGCTTTATTCACCCATGGATGCCGTGAAGATGGCCAAGAAAAATCCCGACAGAAACTATGTTTTTGCAGCCATCGGTTTTGAGACCACGACCCCTGTATATGCCATGGTGCTTGAAAATGCCATAGAGGCTGATGTACATAATCTCAAGCTTTTAACATCACTTAAGACCATGCCCGAAGTAATCAGGTGGGTATGTAAAAATACTAATAACGTAGATGGTTTTATTGCTCCGGGACATGTTTCTGTTATTACCGGATCGGATCTTTTCAAGGAGCTCTCTGAGGAGACAGGCCTTCCCTTTGCGGTTGCCGGCTTTGAAGGAGCAGGACTTCTTACTGCTATTTATGCTCTTGTTAAAATGAAGGGCCACAGCGGTATTAAGAACCTCTATAAGAGCGCGGTAAGTGAAAAGGGCAATGAGGAAGCTGCAAAGGCAGTAGACAAATTCTTTGAGCCCTGTGATGCCTCATGGAGAGGAATGGGAATGATCCCCGGATCAGGAATGAGACTTAAGGCAGAATATGCTGAGTATGATGCCGGAAGCTACGGACTTGATGAGGATCATATGCCACCCGGATGCAGCTGCTCAAGAGTTCTGACAGGAGAGATATCTCCTGATGAGTGTCCTCTTTTCGGGAAAAAATGCACTCCTGAGGATGCACATGGTGCATGCATGGTTTCCACAGAGGGAAGCTGCTATAACTATTATGTTTCAGGACGAAAGAAGAGATAAAGAATATTTATCTTAAGTTAACGGAGAATCAAAAATGAAAGTAACAATGGCACATGGAAGCGGTGGTGCTTCCACTTCTGAGCTAATTGAAAATATATTTGCAAAGCATTTTAAGAACGAGTACCTCGACAGGATGGAGGATTCAGCAGTAGTCCCTGGAAGTGAGAGACTTGCCGTAACAACAGACAGCTTTGTTGTAACTCCCTACTTTTTCCCGGGAGGAGATATCGGAAGACTGTCAGTTTGCGGAACGGTAAATGACCTTCTTATGAGCGGTGCAAAGCCAAAATATATTACCTGCGGATGCATTCTTGAAGAAGGAATGGATCTTGATGACCTTGATAAGATCATTGAATCTATGGCTGCTACTGCAAAGGAAGCCGGTGTTACTGTAGTTACAGGTGATACCAAGGTTGTTGAAAAGAGAGGCGATTTTGGCGGCATCATGATTAATACCTCCGGTGTTGGCTTTATGCCTGAGGGAATTGCGTTGTCACCTGCTGGCTGTAAGGACGGAGATGCTCTTATTGTATCCGGTAATCTCGGTGATCATCATGCTGCAATTTTGTCAGGCAGAATGAATATCAAAAACAACATTCAGTCAGATAATGCTCCTCTTACAGAGATGGTATCAGGACTTATTGAGCAGCATATAGATGTTCATGCCATGCGTGATGTAACAAGAGGCGGCCTTGGAACAGTTCTTCATGAATTTGCCGGAGCATCAGACTGCGAGATTCATCTTTATCAGGATAAGCTTCCTGTAAGTCGTGAGGTTAGGGATTTTTGCAAGATGCTTGGTCTTGATCCTGTTTACATGGGCAATGAAGGCAAGATGATATGCGTTGTTAACGGAAAAGACGCAGATAAGGCTCTTTCTATAATAAGAGCTTCTAAATATGGTGAGCAGGCAGCTATAATCGGAGAGGTGAAAAAATCCGATAATAATGGTGTGATTCTTCATACTGCAATCGGCGGTGAAAGACTCATCGGTCCCCTCTATGGAGAAGGACTTCCCAGAATATGCTGATATTCTTTGTTAAATGCAATTGACTATGATATAATGCACTATATGTTGTTGTCAGGTTTTAGAACGTTACAAGTTTTTATGTAACGCGGAGTTAGTTTTTATGAAGTTTACAAGAGTTAATAAGGACACAATTAATTGCATAATCACAGAAGATGATATGGACGAGCAGGGACTTAAGCTCGAGGATCTTTTTGATAAAAGTAAGGAAGCCATGGATTTTCTTCATGACGTAATGGAGAAGGCTGTAGAGGAGGTTGATTACAAGCCTCAGGGTGCGTTTACACCAATGCAGATCACGGTTCTTCCTGATCACTCAATATCACTTACACTTTCAGAGAACACAGACGGCGCTTTTGCCGATATGCTTAAAAATCTTACAGAGAAGGCTGGACTCAGATTCCCTAAGAACTTCCTTGAGGAGCTTGGAGATGTTCCCGAGGAAGAAAGAATTCCCAAGCTCAGCGAATACTTACAGAGCCTTAAGGACTTCACTAATTCTGTGAAGAACATGGTTGAGAAGGCTAACGCTGATAAGAATGAAGTAGATGGTGATACTATTCCTGTTAAGAAAAAGGAAGATTCCAGACGTACAAGAATCGAGCCTGAAGCTAATAAGAGCAGCGCAAGAGAAGAGCTGGAGCAGATCGGATTTAAGACCTTTGTATTTGAGATAAGAAATCTTAGAACAGTTATTGCACTCTGCCAGCAGATTCCCGGCAAGATCAGCATGGGAAGCACTCTGTATAGAAATCCTTCAAGCAATACCTACTACATGGTATTTGACAGGAAGGATGAGAATGCGAAGACCTTTGCGGCAGTATTTTCAATATGCTATGAGTTCGGTAAATTTGTTACAACCAAGGATAACCTGATTTGCCACATGGATGAGAGCTTTGATACTGTTATAAGAGATACTGCTATCGAGACTCTTTGCAGCTTATAATAGTTCGTTTATTTGCGAATTTGTATGGTTTATTAACGGGACGACTTCATCAGAAGGGCGTTCCGTTTTAGCATATTTATTCTATATGGTGTAGGCAGTATGGCTTATGCTATAAAAATTCTAATTTTTGAGGATGATTAGTGGCTAATACAGAAGAAATCAGATTAAATAAATACATAGCCATGTGCGGAGTATGCTCCAGACGAGAAGCGGACAAGCTTATAGAGGATGGACGGATCAAGGTAAATGGCATTGTTGCACTTCCTGGGACTAAGGTCACTGAGGGCGACGAGGTTTTATATGATGATAACAGGATAAGCCCGTCATCCAAAAAGGTTGTTCTGGCGTATAATAAGCCGGTTGGCGTTGTTTGTACCGAGAGGGATGAGCACGCCGAGAGAACAATCATCGAGGACCTTAACTACAGTGAAAGGGTTACCTATGCGGGAAGACTCGATAAGGACTCTGAGGGGCTTATGATCCTCACCAATGATGGAGACCTTATTCAGGCCATGATGAAGTCAAGGAACGGACATGAAAAGGAATACATTGTTGAGGTAGACCACCGTTTTACTGACAGCTTTATCAAGGGCATGGAAAAGGGCGTTTACCTGGAGGACCTTCAACAGACTACCAGGCCCTGTAAGCTTACAAGGCTAGATGAGAAATGCTTTAAAATAATTCTCACACAGGGATTAAACAGACAGATAAGGCGAATGTGCGAAGCCTTTGGATATAAAGTGGTTAAGCTTAAAAGAGTTCGTATTCTAAACATCGAGCTTAAGGGCTTAAATCACTCCGAATACAGGGAGCTTAAAGGGGACGAACTAAGAGAGCTCTATAAAGAGGCCGGTCTATAATACGGTTACAGACTTTAATGTCGTAATAATATAAAATAGTTTTCAGGGGAGAAATAAATGGCAACGAACGAAATAATATCTAAATACAACGATCTTGCGGAGAAAATCCGCTATCACATGGATCGCTACTATAATCAGGATGCTCCTGAGATATCTGACTATGAATATGATCAGATGATGCAGGAATTAAAGAAGATGGAAGCTGAGCATCCTGAGCTCATAACCAAGGATTCTCCCAGTCAGATTGTTGGCGGAACTGCCAAGAGAGAAGCAGGCGTTAAGGTAACTCACAACGTGCCGATGCTCTCAATAGAGGATGTCTTTGACAAGGCAGATGTAACCGCGTGGGTTAACAAGGTCCATGAAAAGCATCCCGATGCAGAATTTTCTGTTGAGTATAAGATTGACGGACTTAGCATGACACTTCGCTATGAAGAGAACCCTGAGAAGCCAGGCTATATGAAGCTTGCGCTTGCAGAGACAAGAGGCGATGGCAGAATCGGCGAGGACGTCACAATAAATGCGCTTGTAATTCCCGATGTAAAAAGAGAAATAAAATACAATGCCAGATACTTAGAGCTTCGCGGCGAGGTTTACATGTCCCATGAGGACTTCGACAGATTTAATGAACAGCAGGAAAAGCTTGGTAAAAAGCTTGCTGCCAATCCCAGAAACCTTGCGGCGGGAACACTTCGTCAGCTTGATAGCAGCGTAACAAAGGAACGCGGACTTCGAATGTTTGTATTTAATGTTCAGGACGGCCCTGAAGAGCTGATGCAGAGCCACTGCGAAGCATTGGATGTCCTTGAGGGGCTTGGAATTCCTGTTGTTAAGCACAGCAGATGCAAAACGGCGGCGGAGGTCATTGATGCTATAGATAAAATTGGCGATGACAGATTTGATCTGACTTTTGATCTTGATGGAGCTGTTGTTAAGGTTGACCATACAACATGGAGAGATGATTTTCCTGCAGGAAGTAAGTATTCCAGCGGACATATTGCGTATAAGTATCCACCGGAAGAAAAGGTTGTAGTCATGGACGAAATTCTGGTTGATGTCGGAAGAACCGGAAAGCTCACCTTTACAGGAAGCTTCCATGACAAAGAAACCGGAAAGCCTGCAAGACTTTGTGGAACCTCTGTATCAAGAGCAACACTTCATAACCAGGATTATATAAGGGATATGAAGATTGGAATAGGCGGTGCCTATAAGCTCTTTAAATCTGGAGAGATAATCCCTAAGCTTAACGGCTGCGTTGAGGAGCCGGAGCAAGTATATGAAGCACCCGAGAACTGCCCTGTGTGCGGACATAAGCTTGTAAGAGAGGAGGATACGGCTGATATCAGATGTGTCAATCCTACATGCCCTGCACAGGTTACAAGAACCATAGCATATTTTACATCAAGAGATGCCATGAATATAATGGGACTTGGTGATACTCTTATTGAGGCCCTCACGAAGGATGGTTATCTTAAGAACTATGCGGACATTTACGATCTTAAGAACTACCGTGATGAGATGGTTCAGAAGGGAATTATCGGTAAGGAGAAAAATACCGATAAGCTGCTTGGAGAAATTGAAAAATCGAAGGATAATGATCCTGTTATGCTTCTTACAGGTCTTGCAATAAGAAACGTTGGTAAGGCTACGGCAAGAGAAATCATGAAGCATATATCTGATCTTACAGAGTTGTTTAATGTTACTGTAGATGGCTTTTTATCAATGCCTGATATAGGTGAGACAACAGCCAATGACCTCTATGATTTCTTCCATAGTGAAGAGAACAGACAGCTCATTCTTCGCATGAAGGATGCCGGTGTTAACATGGCTGTGAAGGAAGCTGAGGGTGCATCTGATAAACTTGCCGGAATGACAATTGTTGTAACAGGAACGCTTCCCACTCTCGGAAGAAAGGAAGCGGAAGAGCTTATAGCCTTAAATGGTGGCAAGGCTTCCGGAAGTGTTTCAAAGAAAACGACAATGGTGCTTGCAGGTGAAGCAGCCGGAAGTAAACTAACAAAGGCTCAGGATCTGGGTATTAAGGTTATAAATGAGGCTGAGTTTTTAGAATTGATAAAATAAAAATTACTATGTGGGTATATAACCCGCTTAGTTTAGGAGGATATTGAAATGCCAATTAAAATCTTGAATGATCTACCTGTTAGAGAGATTCTTGAAAAGGAAAATATATTCGTGGTTGATGAGAACCGCGCTATGCATCAGGATATCCGTTCTTTGAATATCTGTATTCTAAATCTTATGCCACTTAAGGAAGATACAGAATTACAGCTGCTGCGCTCTCTTTCAAATACACCGCTTCAGATAGATGTATCATTTATGAGAGTAAGCAGTCATAAGTCATTAAACACATCACCTAACCATTTGAACAGGTTCTATCATACATTTGAAGAGCTTAAGGATAACACATACGATGGCCTTATAATTACAGGTGCTCCTGTTGAGCAGATGGAGTTTGAGGAGGTCGATTACTGGAGTGAGCTCTGCGAGATATTCAAGTGGTCTAAAACAAATGTAACCTCTACCTTCCATATTTGCTGGGGAGCGCAGGCAGGACTTTATTATCACTATGGAATACAGAAGAGACCTCTTTCAGAGAAACTCTTTGGTTTATTTGAGCATAGAGTGGAAAATCGTAAGGTACCGCTTGTAAGAGGCTTTGATGATGTGTTCTTAATGCCTCATTCAAGACATACAGAATCTCCTTCACAAGAGATACATGCATGTAAGGACCTTGTAGTTCTTGCTGAATCAGCAGTTGCAGGTGTATTCCTGTGCATGTCCAGAGATGGTAAAAATATTTTTGTTATGGGACATGCCGAGTATGACAGACTTACACTGCACAACGAATACGTAAGAGACTTAAGTAAGAATCTGCCCATACATATTCCTGAGAATTACTATCCGGATGATGATCCCGACAACACACCAAGACTTACCTGGCGTTCACATTGTAATAATCTCTATTCCAATTGGCTCGATTATTATGTATATCAGGCTACACCTTACAAGTGGGGACAGATTCTTGATGAAGAGAGAAAGAATAAAGCACTTTCAGAATTAACAACTGAATCTATATAATCATTTTTGGAGCTGCCAAGATATGGCAGCTCCTTTTAATGCCAAAAAAATTAAAAAACAATTAACAAAATTGTGATTGCAACACTACGGAAAACAGTTTTGCTATAATTGATAATAGGTAATTATATCGTGTTTTCGAGGAGATTATATGGCACCAAAGGTTGATTATGTTCATCTATTATGGAACTTAATGCAGACGCTTGAGAATCAGCAGCTGGAAAATGCTCTGTCTGATGCATTTGAGGATCTGATCAACCTTCTTGAAGTAAGAACCGGCATCATGTGGCTTAAGAATAATGAGAGCAAGAGGATTTATAGTGTCATATCCGTTGGGGATGAAAATGTCAGCGGCTTTAATATAGAATTTGGACAGGGAATAATTGGTGAAGCCTGCGAAAGTTTTTCGCCGATTGAGGTTAAGGATGTAGCTTCAGATAAAAGATTTCCCGGCGGAAAGGATGAAGTCACAGGTCTCAATATAAAAAATGTGCTCTTCATGCCGATGATATTTGGAAATCAGGTTGTGGGCTGTGCTGAGGTTATAAACAGAGTTGGGAAGGATGACTTCCTGAATAATGATCTGTCGCTCTTGCATGCTTTCGCAGGACTTTCTGCGATGGTTATCGATGAGAGGGGATTTAAGACTGCATCTGAGACAAAGAAAAAGACCGTAATGTCCCTTCGTGGAGTGAAAAAAGATTATAAGGCAGGTCAGGAGACTATCAACATTTTAAAGGGCGTTGATCTTGATATTTATGAGAAGGAGCTTTTAGTAATCCTTGGCGAAAGTGGCTGCGGTAAGTCAACGCTTCTTAACATAATAGGCGGGATGGACTCGCCTACAGAGGGCGATATAAAAATTGATGGCAGGGACTTTTCTCATCCAACGGAAAAAGAGCTAATAAAGTTCAGGAGAGATGATATAGGCTTCATTTTTCAGGCCTATAATCTGATGCCGAACTTAACTGCCTTGGAAAATATAAAGTTCATTGCAGAGATATGCAACAATCCCAGGGATTCGAAGGAAGCTCTGGACATGGTGGGCTTATCTGACAGGGCAAATAACTACCCCTCAATGATGAGCGGAGGCCAGCAGCAGCGCGTATCAATTGCAAGAGCTATAGTCAAAAATCCGAGAATAATACTAGCTGACGAACCAACTGCTGCTCTTGATTTTACGACTGGACAGGAGGTTTTGCAGCTGATAGAAAGCATTATTAAGGATGGCCTTACAACAGTAGTTATGGTCACTCATAACGTTGAAATAGCAAAGATGGCTAACCGCGTTGTTCATATGAAAAACGGTAAAATAGCCAGCATAAGGTTAAATTCATGGCCGATGCATGCGGCTGATTTGGTTTGGTAGGAAAAAGCTACACTAAGGGGATGCGGGGAGTATGAAAGAATCCTGGCGGAAGGATGCACTGCGAAATATCAAAAAAAGAATTATTTCGTGGCTTTCAATTGTCACAATAGTCGTAATAAGTGCCGGGATCATTCTGGGCATTTTTTTCCCTGTTCATACATTGAAAAAGTTAAGTGACTCCTACTTTAAAGAGCACCATTTTAAGGATGCGGATATTGCCTCGAGCATCGGAATAAAAGCTGCGGACGTTAATGCCATAAAAGATAATGTGATGGTAAAGGATGCAGAGGGGCTTTTGAATCTTCCTGCTACAGCAAAGCATAACGGAAAAAGCTGTAGCCTGAAAGTGATATCTGCTACAGAGAGGATAAGCGTTCCGTATACAAAAGAGGGGACACTTCCGCAAAAGAAAAACGAGTGCGCAGTTAGCACAGAAATTATTGATGATCTTCAGCTATCCATTGGCGATACCATTTCTATCGAAATGACCGGCGCCAGATTCGAGGATGCACTTTTCCGGAAAAAATTTGTAGTTACAGGTATTGCAGAACATCCTGATTATTTTGGAGCTAATCGGGATGGCTTTTGTATTGTGCCTTATTCTGCCTTTAATACAGAAGACATCTCCTTTGATTACACAAATATACTTGTGGATGCAGACATAAATGATGACTTCAATACCATGGATAAATCATACCTGAACAGAGCTGAGCTTGTAAAAAGTGAGCTGGATAGGGATGCGGATATACTCGCCAAAGCAAGGAAGAAGGATTTTGAGAAGGACCTTGATAAGGAGTATGAGAAGGCAGTAAAAAAGGCAGAGGATGAGCTAGCTGAGGGCAAGGAGAAAATTGAAGATGCTCAGAAGGAGTTTGACGAAAAAATAGGCGATGCAGAAAAAGAGCTTGAGGATGGTGAGAAGGAATTTGCTGATGCAAAGAAGAAGGCAGAGGATGAGCTTGCTGACGGAGAGCGGAAAATTAGAGAGGGCGAAGAGGAATACAATACAAAGATTGCTGATGGAGCACAGCAGCTTGCTGATGCAAAAAAGCAGCTTGAGGATGAACTTAATGATGCAAAGTATAAGCTCTTCTCGGGATTCTTAGAGCTTGATAATGCAGAGAAAACATTAAACGAAAAGGAGAAGGAATATGCTGATGGCGTGCAGCAGCTTGAAGCAGGAAGAGAGGAACTAAATAAGGGCTGGGATGAATACGACAGCGGACTGCAATCCTTAGAGGTATATTTAAACGATACGAATATTGATTCAGCCATAAGTCTTTTGCAGTATACAAAGGAAGAATACCCTGAAGCTGAAATTGATGACTATGTTATTGATCAGTTACGTGTTATCAAGGGCTTTAACACAATCGATAAATTTGGGGTACTGGTTGATATCATGAAGCAGGTCCCTGAAGATACGAAAAAGCAGCTCCTTGACGAGATGGGAATGTCAGAGGATGATGGAGACCTTGAAACGCAGTATGAACAGCTTAGAGGTGCAAAGGATCAGCTTAATGAATCGGAGGATAAGATAAGTGCCGGTGCACAGGAGCTGGCCGAGGGCAGAACGCTTCTTGATCAGGGATGGTTTTCTCTTGAACAGGGCAAAAAAGAGCTGGCCGATGGACAGGCAAAGCTTGATAAAGAGGAGACTGAAGCAAGAAAGCTCCTTGCTGATAAAGAGGCTGAGTTTGAGGAAAAGAAAAAGGAAGGCGCTGAAGAGATAGCCAATGCCAAGAAGACCTTTAAGGAAGAAAAGGAAAAGGCCTTAAAGAAGCTATCCGATGCCGAGCAGGAGCTGGCTGATGGGCGGGCTGAGTTTGAAGAGGAGAAGAAAAAGGGTGAAGAGGAACTAAAAAAGGCCTGGGATGAATATGAAGATGGAAAACAGGAAGCCTATGATAAGCTTGCTGATGCTAAGGCGGAAATAGAAGACGCCAAGAAAAATGACGGCGAATGGCTTGTTCAGATGAGAGAAGCCAATCGTAATTTCATAGAGCTTAAATCAAACGTAGATGTACTTACAAAATTTACATTTGTGTTTATGCCAATCTTTGGAGGAATTACAGTTATTGTATGCTTTTTTACAATAGCTATAATTGTTGAGGAGCAAAAGAAGCAGATTGGCGTAGTAAAGGCCTTCGGTGCATATAAAAATGAAATACGTAAAAAGTATATTCTTTTTGGAGTATCCGCAGCTTTGTTCGGAGTTCTTATAGGAGTTGTTGGAGGTCTTGGACTTGAGGCGCTTATCCTGAACACCATGAAGGAGATGTTCGTATTTGAAGAATTCGTCCACGCGTCTAATCCGATCCCGATAGTAATCGCCTTCGTCATTGCGGTGGCTCTTACAACCTTCGTTGTCACATGGTCCTGTGAAAAATATATTTCATGCTCTGCAACAGGTCTTTTAAGTGGTAATGAGCCTCAGAACAAGGCCAGAACAAAGGCGTCTAAGAAGGAAGCCGGAAGTATATATATCAAGATGATAATAAGTAATTTCTATACGGATATGGGCCGTGTTGTCATATCTGTAGTTATTGTTCTCGCCTGCTGCATGCTTATAGGACTTGGTATAACCCTGAAAAATGCCTTTGATGACTCTCTTAATAAGCAGATAGATGAGCTATGGCATTATGACTTAAAAATCGCATTAAGCAGTGATATAACCGATGATGAGAGAAGAGATGTACTTAAGAAAATAGAAAGCTATGATTATTATCCGTTATTTTTATTGGGATCTGTTTTGCAGACAGATGATAAACAGGCATTAACTTTAGTTTATCTTATTGATGATGAGGATGAAATTAAGAAATACCTTGAGATAAGGTCGTCGGATGGAAAAGAAATAGCAATACCAAAGGAAGGCATTCTTGTTACAGAGGAAATGATGGAAAAGGATGGCCTTTCGCCTGGAATGAAGCTTAGCATGGTGACGGATGATCTTAGAATTGCAGAGATTACGGTAGAGGGCAACTATCTTCAGTATTTTGGTAAGAGTGCGCTTATGTCCAGAGCGTATTTTGAAAAGCTGTTTGATGAAGAAACTGAGGATAACTGCTACCTGATCAAAGCAGGTGAAGACACAGATGCTCTTTACAATACGCTGGAAAATACCCACGGAGTAACCTCTGTAGAAAAAGCAGAGAGCATAAAAGAGGATAATAAGACGATGATAGACCTCTTTGACATCGTGGTTTATCTTGTACTGGTATTTTCATTTATCCTGTCCTTCATGATACTTCTTAATCTCAGTAATATTCTTGTACTAAGAAGGATGAGAGAACTCCTTACCATGAGGGTAAATGGTTTTTCAAACGGACAGGTCATAGGCTATCTTGCCAGAGAGGTGATAGTTACAACCTTTATAGGAATCATATTGGGTATAGGCGTGGGAATACCGATTTCCATGCTGAGTGTTAAGATGATGGAGACCAATGGCTTTATGTACGTGCTCAAGGTTTATCCTGTGGCCTGGATTGTGGCGGCCATAAGCTGCTTTGTTTTTGCAGCAGTGATAAATTCTATAGCCTTTAGGAAGGTAGGAAAGGTTCCATTAACTGATATCACGAAATACTGATAAACATTTCGTAATTTAAATAAAAGTTTTATGAAAAATAGCTATTAACTGCCGCAAAATGGAATAAATAAGCTAAAATATAATATATCGAAGATAGAGGAATGAGCAGATTTAAAAATCTGCAGAAAAGGGGTATGCAATGGGCTTAGAACTTGATGAGGAGAACGCGGTAAAGACCACTACTAAAACCAGAACAAAAAGAACAAAGGAACTGCTTGAAGAAAATGCCAAGCGTATGGAAGAGCTTAAAGAGGAGCATGAGAACAAGAAAAATGAGATCGATGCTCTCGATAAGGAAGCTGACAGCCTTGGTAACAAGGATGCGATCAATTTAAAAATAACTCATGAGAAATTCGGAGCAGGAACTATAGTTAAGCAGGACGGAAAATATATTGAAGTCGAGTTTGCTAATGTTGTAAAGAAGTTCGTGCTTCCGGGTGCAATTGCTGACGGATATCTTAAAATCGATGATGAGAATCTTCTTGATTACTACAAGAAGGCCAATGATATCCATAACAGATCTCTTAAGGCACACCTTGCGCTGAGATCTAATGAATTTGCAATGGAACGTCTTCAGGACGATATTGATAAGCTTAATGAAAAAAGCTAAATAGGCATAATCTTTATGCTTAGAAGAGGCTGCCTTTTGGCAGCCTTTTTAATACAATGTAGGCAAAATCCGGAGCACAAAATGACAGAAGAGACTAAAGCAAAAATCAGAAGATATAACAGTAATATAGCTGTAAGCGGACGCGGAGTGTTTGCATTTGGCGTGTGGACTGCTATAAAGACTATTATTTCTGTTATGTTCAATATAACTGACATAAGGAATCAGCTTAGAGATATTCCGCAAGAGGAAATAGATAATACTATCAAGCTGATTTATATCACTATGTTCGTTATTTGCCTGCTTGTTTTGCTTATTCACGGTTATGTGGGTATTAGTGCAGTTCGTTATGGCAGAGGTAGAAGAAAAAGTAAGAAATTCAGGATAGGGGCTGTAATATTGGTTTTTATCACTATAAGCTTTATCATATCGGATATTACATCAGCCTCAAAGGCTGGATATGTACAGGTTGCTGAGTTTGTAGCTGACTGTACCTTACTATTTATGCTGATAGATATGTTGTATTCAATGTCAATGGCACGGTTAACGGTTAAGAGAGAACAGGGATAGAAATATGCAGGAAGATTTCCACTATTATGCTACATATTGCGCTTCATATCTTGCAGGGTATACACATAAAGAGAGCATGGATATCTGTTATAGTGCCCAGTTTGTAGATCAATGCTCGAGGACCTTTCTTTCTAAGATAAAGGCGCCTTCAATAGCAGCGACCACGCAGCTTCAGCTTGAGATGATGGATACAAGAACTGATATCATTGGACTTCAGGACATAACCAGGATATGGGCGTCCTTCCATTTTCTTCCTTATGATCTGTATGCCAATAAGAAAGGATGCTCAAGGCGATATTTGAACAAGTACAGACTTATATGCAAGCCAAACGGAGATCTTCTGGTGAAGACTGTCAAGCTTGCAAAGGGTAAAAGCCTGCAGGCTGTCGGCATAGCCATGCATGTTCTGGCTGATACCTGGGCGCATATGTATTTTGCCGGAACGCCTTCTCTTGTCATTAACAATACAACAAGAGATTTTATTGAAGTAATTCCCGGTGCGGAAAAAGAACTGGAGAGACGGGTAAAGTTTGTACACAAAAACGGAATCCCGGATGATATTGCTAATGGAATTTATACCAACAGCATTTTCCAGGGGAGTGAGAACTCCATAATGAATTTAGGGCATGGGCGTGCAGGTCATTTCCCGGATTATTCATTTGCAAAATATAAATATCTTCCAGCGTGGAATGAATACATGGAAATATATAAGGATAATCAAAGCGATTATTATAAGGCCTTTGCACA
The DNA here is from genome assembly GCF_000424125.1 of Butyrivibrio sp. FC2001. Classification (NCBI taxonomy): domain Bacteria; kingdom Bacillati; phylum Bacillota; class Clostridia; order Lachnospirales; family Lachnospiraceae; genus Butyrivibrio; species Butyrivibrio sp. FC2001. The sequence goes on along the minus strand of NZ_KE384132.1, from coordinate 618,261 downwards.
AATGGTTTATGCCATGAAGTACATAAGGGGAGATATAGAGAATTTCGAAAAGGATACCTATGCCTATGATGTGATCGCTCCTTATGAAGAGAGGATCAGAGGAATAATTAAAAAGAGACAGCTGATAGCTTCCGACGACTGGAAGGCCTTTGGAGAGGAACTGTCCGGTGAAAAGATAGAAAGCTTTGACGTTGATAAATACAGATACGAATATGCAAGAACGTCAACGGCAAGAAAAAATAAAACATATCTTGGTAAGTTTTTTATAGCAGCTATTGCCCAAAAGGGTATGGTAACTCATGAAATATTTGAATCAAAGAATATGCTGGCAGGTTTTGCCATAATGCTAATGCGTAGAGATAAGCAAATGGAGCTAATCCAAAGAGGAGAAGATGAGCAAGGGTCAAAGGATTAAAACCGTTATAGATGGTATATTTTTAATAGTTGCTGCAGTACTTCTCGTAAAGTACAAAAGGCATGCTTATGAGATTATTCTTATGGTACTGTCATTTAGTTTTGCGTGCTTAGGTCTTGGAAAGATCCTTTACTATATGTCTATGGCCAGGCATATGGTAAATGGAAAAATAGTCCTTTACAGAGGAATAATCCTTTTCAATTTTGGTGTACTTTCGAGCTCCTTATCCTATGTTCCCAAGATATATATTCTCTTATATCTGGCGTGTATTCATGCTTTTTCGGGACTTGTAGAGATACTTAGGACAAGGGAAACAAGGGCATACGGAGGAACAACCTGGAGACTAAAGTTTATTAGCGGCCTCATAAATATAGTAATTGCCCTATTTTGTATCCTGTTTTCAAGGGCTGAGAACACGGCTGTGTACATTTATTCTTTGGGACTTGTATATTCGGGAATTGTTAGAATTACAGCTGCATTCAGACGGACGACCTTTATGTTCATAAGATAATAAAAAGCTGACAGAACAAAATCTGTCAGCTTAATTTTTATGATATAGCTTTATTCGCAACAGGCTCTTCCTGAGCATGAGCCTTCTTATGAGCAGTGGAGAGCATAAGCTTAATTCTGTTAAGCTGGTTGACTTCACTTGCACCGGGATCATAGTCAATGGCTACGATGTTACATCCGGGATAAATCTTTCTCATCTGCTTTATTACACCCTTACCAACTACGTGGTTAGGAAGACAACCGAAGGGCTGTGTGCAGACGATATTGGAAGCACCTTCCTTAATGAGCTCAACCATCTCACCTGTAAGGAACCATCCCTCACCGGTCTGGTTACCGATTGATACGATGGGCTTAGCATACTCAACAAGCTTGTAGATGCTTGTGGGAGCTTCGAAATGAATGCTCTTTTCAAATGCCTTTGCAGCACCGCCGCGAAGCTTTTCCAGTGCCCAGATTCCGGCCTTACAAAATGCTTTGGTCTTCTTGCTGGTTCCAAGGTGGTCTGCCTTATATACCTGATTGTAGAAGCAGTAGAACATGAAGTCCAAAAGATCAGGAACAACAGCCTCAGCACCTTCAGCTTCAAGAAGCTCTACAAGGTGGTTATTAGCAGCAGGAGCGAACTTAACAAGAATCTCACCTACAACACCTACACGAGGCTTGATCTCATCAGTGATCTCAATCTTATCGAAATCTTCAACGATCTCCTTGCACATACGCTGGAACTTGATAAAGCTCAGATGGTCTGCAGATACAAACTCAATACACTTTTTCTTCCACTTCTCATGGACAGCGTTTACTGAGCCCTTTTCCTTTTCATAAGGACGCATACGGTATACGCATCTCATGAAAATGTCTCCAAATACAGCAGCGTAAGCAGCTCTCTCAAGCATCGCAAAGTTGATATGGAAGCCGGGGTTGTGCTCAAGCTTACTTAAGTTGATTGATACAACAGGCACCTGCTCCATTCCGGCTTTTCTGAGAGCTCTTCTGATGAAGCCGATATAGTTTGTAGCACGGCATCCGCCACCGGTCTGGCTCATAAGGACAGCAGTTCTGTCGAGGTCGTACTTTCCTGAATGAAGCTCATCCATGATCTGGCCAACAACCCAGAGTGAAGGGTAGCAGGCATCGTTATTAACATACTTAAGACCCATGTCGATAGCATGCTTGTTATCGTTCTGCATAACTACGATATTGTAACCGCATGCGCAAAGAGCGGGCTCTAAGATATCAAAGTGTATAGGTGACATCTGAGGAACAAGAATAGTGTAATTCTTACGCATATCCTCAGTGAAAAGTCTTCTGTTGATTGCAGTAGAACCAATAGTACGTTCTTTGTTCTCCTTAAGCTTTCTTACGCGGATAGCGGCAAGAAGAGAGCGCACACGGATTCTGGCACTTCCAAGGTTATTGACCTCATCGATCTTAAGACAGGTATAAATCTTATCAGAGCCTGAAAGAATGTCATTAACCTGGTCAGTTGTTACAGCATCAAGACCGCATCCGAAGGAGTTGAGCTGGATAAGATCAAGGTCATCTCTTGTGCGAACAAAGCTTGCTGCAGCATAGAGACGTGAGTGATACATCCACTGGTCTGATACAATAAGCGGTCTCTCAGGAGATCCCAGGTGTGAAATTGAATCCTCTGTAAGAACTGCAACGCCGTAAGAGCAGATCATATCGGGAATACCGTGGTTGATCTCTGGATCAACATGGTAAGGACGACCTGCAACAACGATACCGTGCTTGTTGTTCTCCTTCATCCAGCGAAGAGTTTCTTCACCCTTCTTTCTGATGTCGTCACGGGCTTTTTCCATTTCAGCCCATCCGCTCTTGGCAGCTTCGACTATTTCTTTTGCGGAAATCTCTGAGAACTCCTTAACAAGAGCATCGGTAGCTGTCTTTAAGCTTGAGAAGGACATGAAGGGATTACGAAGTGTAACCTTTCCTTCAGTAATAGCCTCTACGTTATTCTTGATGTTCTCGGAATAAGAAGTAACGATAGGGCAGTTGTAATGGTTAGTAGCACCTTCAACCTCGTCTCTCTCATAGAAGAGTCCGGGATAGAAGATGAAATCTACATTATTCTTGATAAGCCATTCAATATGACCGTGTGAGAGCTTTGCAGGATAACACTCAGACTCACTGGGAATGGATTCAATACCAAGCTCATAAATCTGATGAGTTGATCTGGGTGAAAGCACAACGCGGTATCCAAGCTTTGTAAAGAAAGTAAACCAGAAAGGATAGTTCTCGTAGAAATTAAGAACTCTGGGAATACCAACTGTTCCACGTTTAGCTTCGACTTCATTTAAAGGCTTATAATCGAAGATTCTCTTATATTTATAATCAAATAGATTGGGAATACCGGCAGCGTTTTTAACCTTACCGATACCACGTTCACACCTGTTACCGGAGATGTGCTGACGTCCACCAGTGAATTTATTGATGGTAAGACGACAATGGTTTGTACATCCCTGACAGGTTGTCATGCTTGTTGAATACTCAAGCTTATTGATCTGATCAATGGTAAGCATGGTTGTCTTGGAGCTGGTCTTCTCATGGAAACGATTCCTTGCGATGAGAGCAGCACCGAAAGCACCCATTATTCCGGCGATGTCAGGCCTTGTAACCTGAGCGCCTGAGATTTTCTCAAAGGCCTTAAGGACAGCATCATTATAGAAGGTACCACCCTGAACAACGATGTGATCACCAAGCTCCTTGGCATCTGATACCTTAATAACCTTAAAGAGAGCATTTTTGATAACTGAATAAGCAAGACCTGCAGAAATATCAGCAACAGAAGCGCCTTCCTTCTGAGCCTGCTTAACTCGTGAATTCATGAAAACAGTACAGCGTGTACCAAGGTCTATGGGAGCATCTGCGAAAAGAGCGATCTTGGCAAAATCCTGAACACTGTAATTAAGGGATTTAGCAAAGGTCTCAATAAAGCTTCCACAACCTGAAGAGCATGCCTCGTTGAGCTGAACGCTGTCTACTGTGTCATTTTTAATATGAATGCATTTCATATCCTGACCACCGATGTCGAGAATACAGTCAACCTCGGGATCGAAGAATGCAGCAGCATTATAGTGCGCGATAGTCTCAACCTCGCCGTCATCAAGCATAAGAGCTGACTTAAGAAGAGCTTCACCGTAACCTGTGGAGCATGAACGCGCAATAGTAACGCCCTCGGGCATCAGCTTGTAAATCTCCTGGATAGAACTGATAGCTGTCTTAAGAGGGCTTCCGTTATTACTTGAATAGAAGGAATAAAGAAGGTCACCGTCCTCTGACACAAGAGCGCACTTGGTAGTAGTGGAACCTGCATCGATACCAAGGAAGGCATTACCCTTATAATTATCAAGCTTAGCAGTCTTAACACGATAGTTGTTCTGACGATCAAGGAATTCCTGGTACTCATCCTCTGAATCGAAGAGAGGCTCAAGACGGGAAACCTCAGCGGCCATTGTGATCTTGTGAGTGAGCTTGCCGATCATATCTACCATTGAGTAGTGGCAGTCCTCATTTGCGTTCATGGCTGAACCCATGGCTGCAAAAAGATGAGAGTTGTCAGCGTCAATGATATGCTCGTCATCAAGCTTAAGAGTGCGGATAAATGCCTGTTTAAGCTCTGATAAGAAATGAAGAGGACCACCAAGAAAAGCGATGTGACCTCTGATAGGCTTACCGCAGGCAAGACCACTGATAGTCTGGTTAACAACTGCCTGGAAAATAGATGCTGCAAGGTCTTCCTTGGTAGCACCTTCATTTATAAGAGGCTGAATATCAGACTTGGCAAATACACCACAACGTGCAGCGATGGTGTAAAGAGACTGATAATTTTTCGCATATTCATTAAGACCCGATGCATCTGTCTGAAGAAGAGATGCCATCTGGTCGATAAAGGATCCTGTACCACCTGCGCAGATACCGTTCATTCTCTGCTCGACGTTACCGCCTTCAAAATAGATGATCTTCGCATCCTCACCACCGAGCTCGATAGCTACATCAGTTTTGGGAGCAAGTGCCTTAAGGGCAGTAGATACTGCGATAACCTCCTGTACGAAGGGAACCTCGAGATGACTTGCAAGTGTAAGTCCGCCTGAACCGGTGATAACAGGGTGCAGAGTTACGTTGCCGCTAACCTTGGCTGCATCCTGAAGAAGAGAAAGCAAAGTCTCCTGAATATTGGCAAAATGTCTTCTATAATCTGAAAACACGATATTTCTGTCAGAATCCATAAGTGCGATCTTGACAGTTGTTGATCCGATATCAATACCCAGTGTATAATCCTTTGAAATCATAAATAAAACCTCGAAAAAGAAACTTTAATTACCTATTAAATGCGTGCAAAATTTTACGCGCATTACGCTACATTATAATCGAAGCAACCTTAAAAATCAATTATTCAAATAACGATGCAAAAGGGCATAAAATGTGATAGACTCAATAAGAATGCTTGAAAAATGCATTAGAAAAACTTTGTTGGGAGAAACTGAAAAAATAAATTCAGTTTTCTAATAAGGAGAAATATGAGCAATTTTGAGAGAAAATTTGGCAAATACGCAATTAAAAATTTAACAATAGTTCTTATCATCTGCTATATAGTTGGTTACATATTAATGTTCGCACCTTCGGGATACGGAATCCTTGAATATATGACTCTGAATCCCTATGCGATACTTCACGGACAGGTTTGGAGACTTGTGACATGGGTCATTGTTCCGCCGAACTATTCGAATCTGTTTTTTGTGCTTGTCATGCTGTATTTCTATTATTCAATAGGAACTACGATGGAAAAGGTCTGGGGTGAATACAGATATAATGTATACATATTCACAGGACTTCTTCTGATGATAGCTGCATCATTTTTATATTTTGCCTATGTCATGATTTTCAGAGGCGGTTCTACAGCTTCTTCACAGGTATTATATGACTTCATGCAGGATGCATCGCTTACCTTCAACACATCACTTATAAATATGTCCATACTACTTGCTTTTGCGGCAACATTTCCGGATAATATGGTTCTGTTTATGTTTATCATTCCGCTTAAGATGAAGTGGCTTGGAATTGCTTATGGATGTCTTCTTGCTTTCCAGGCGGTTCAGGCTATTATTTACAAGCAGTTTGATGAGTTTTTCGCTATTGCAGCATCTTTCCTTACCTTTGCGACCTTCTGGTTCTCAGGTGGAAAGCTGATGCATCTTAGGCCCAAGGAGGTTAAGAGGAGGAATGACTTCAAGAGATCTGTAAAGATCACACCTCCCGGAATAACAAGGCACAAGTGTGCTGTCTGTGGAAGATCAGAGAACGATGATCCTACATTAGAGTTCAGATTCTGTTCAAAATGTAACGGCAACTACGAGTACTGTCAGGAGCATCTTTTCACACATACACATGTAAAATAACGCTAGGAGTATATAGAAATAATGGCTAATCTTGAAAATAAAGAACAGGAATTTGCGAAAAGACTTGGTGACCTCACAAAGCATGCCAGAAGGCAGGGCGGAACGGTTTCCGAGGCTGAGATAAGAGATACCTTTGATGAGCTTGAGCTTAGTGATTCTCAGTATGAGCTCATCTATGATTACATTAAAAAGCATAACATCGGAATCGGAGAAGCTATTGATTCTTCTGAATATCTGTCCAAGGAAGAGGCGGGTTACCTTGAGAATTATCTTGAGGAAATAAGTCTTCTTGAGTCTGTAACAGATGGTGAAAAGGAAGCAATTATCATATCTGCTATGGCAGGTGAAACTGACGCTCAGAAGAGACTTGCAGAGATCAGTCTGTCCATGGTTACCGATGTTGCAAAGCTTTACGCGGAGCAGGGTGTCCTCATCGAGGATCTCATCGGTGAGGGCAATATAGCACTTATGAAGGCTGTTTCTGAGCTCTCATCGCTTGATGATCACAAGGAATGTGATTCTTATCTTGCACAGCGTGTTATGGATGCAATGGAGAACCTTATTGAGGATGATGCCGCTGAAACTGCAAGAGTTCAGAAGGCTGTTCAGCTTGTACAGGAAGTGGCTGATAAGGCAAAGGAGCTTGCTGATGAGCTCAGAAGAAGCTGCACGGTTGATGAGCTAGCAGAGGAAACAGGCTGGGAGAGGGAGAAAATTCTTGAAGCAATTAAGGCCTGTGGTAATCAGATCGAAGATATAGACTACAAACCTGAGAAAAAATAAAGTTTTTGAAGGTAGAAAAAAGTTTTATGCTGTGGAAGTTATTGGACAGCTGATTTGATATGCTCTTATCAGAGCGAACGTAAGGGGAATGGCGCTTGTATAACATAGTTAATGAGGACGATTTTAAATACACAATGCAGGATGTTTCAAGGTATTACCTTGGATGCAGACTCAGCTATGCAGAGATTCTCTCTGAGGAGATGGCGCCGTTTAAATTCAAGACTATTGTGGAGAGATATATCCTTAAGGATATAGATAGCTCCACGACCCTGGAAAGTCACCTTTATCACCTGACCGAGGAGGACTTTGAGTGGCGTGTTTACAAGCAGCTCAAGGCTAAGGTTAGAGTCAGTCAGCTTAAGAAGGGCTCTGCGGATCATTATCAGGAGAAGGTCTATACAATGAATCAGCTGGCTGCATTTTCTGCTAAGGAGAAAGAGGAGGCAGGTATGATCATCAGGGAGCTGGTTATATCAAAGCTGGCACTTCTTGCATTTTCTATTTGATATGTCTTTTGATGATCTTGGGGCTTGACTTTTCTTTTCGGTATGTGTAATATACGAAAGTCTTAATTCCGGCGTGTCGCCAGATGTTTTCCTATTTTTTTTTCAAATTACTTTTTGGGTGATTTTTTGTTGACACAAACGAACATTTGTTTTATTATTATCACAGAACGCTTGTTCTGTATAGAAAAGGAGAAGAGAACAGTATGGAAAGAGAAGATAAGCAGAAAGCATTAGAAGCAGCACTCGGTCAGATTGAGAAACAGTTTGGTAAGGGTGCGGTTATGAAGCTGGGTGATCCCGCAGCACAGATGAGTGTTGAGACTACACCTACAGGATCCCTTAGCCTTGATATAGCACTTGGACTTGGTGGAATTCCCAAGGGACGTATCGTTGAGATTTACGGACCTGAGTCCAGTGGTAAGACTACAGTTACACTTCATATGATAGCTGAAGTTCAGAAGAGAGGCGGAATTGCAGGCTTCATCGATGCTGAGCATGCTCTTGATCCGGTTTATGCTAAGAACATCGGAGTAGACGTTGATAATCTTTACATTTCACAGCCTGATTCAGGTGAGCAGGCACTTGAGATCTGTGAGACAATGGTTCGCTCCGGCGCTATAGATATTGTTGTTGTTGACTCTGTTGCAGCTCTTGTTCCTAAGGCAGAGATTGATGGTGACATGGGTGATTCTCATGTAGGTCTCCAGGCCAGACTTATGTCTCAGGCTCTTAGAAAGCTCACAGCAGTTATCAGCAAGTCTAATTGTACAGTTATATTTATCAACCAGCTCCGTGAGAAGGTTGGTGTTATGTTTGGTAACCCTGAGACTACTACAGGTGGACGTGCTCTTAAGTTCTATTCTTCAGTACGTATGGATGTCAGAAGAATTGAGACACTTAAGCAGAGTGGAGAGTCTATCGGTAACAGAACAAGGGTTAAGATCGTAAAGAATAAGATTGCGCCCCCGTTTAAGGAAGCAGAGTTTGACATCATGTACGGCAAGGGAATCTCCTATACAGGGGATGTTCTTGATCTTGCAGCTGCTGTTGATATTGTCAACAAGAGTGGTGCATGGTATCAGTACGAAAATAACAAGATTGGACAGGGACGTGAGAATGCCAAGACATATCTTGAAGAGCATCCCGAGACCCTTGCTGAGATCGCTGCTAAGGTTCGTGCTCATTACGGACTTGAGGGCGGTGAGGAGCCTGCTGCAGAGGAAGCTCCTGCTACAGGTAAGAAATCAAAAGCATCAAAAACTGAAGAGGCGTAAGATTCATGACTGTTACGGATATAGTACCGTTTGACAATAAAAGATCAAAAATTTATATAGACGGTGAATTCGCTTTTATCCTATACAGAGGTGAGATCAGAGACTACAAGATTAAGACAGGCGAAGAGATTTCTTCGCCTGTTTTTGATGAGATAACCGGCGTAGTTATCCCGAAAAGAGCTAAGCTCCGTGCTATGAATCTTCTTCAAAAGAGGGATTATACCGAGCACAAGCTCCGGGAGAAGCTAAAGGAGGGCTGTTATCCTCCTGAGGTTATCGATGAAGCAGTGGAATACTTAAAGTCCTACAGATACCTGGATGATGAGAGATATGCTGACGAATACATTCGCTATCACATGGAGCTTAGAAGCAGGAACAGGATAAAACAGGATTTATTACAGAAGGGCATAAGCTCAGACATAATTGAGCGGCTTATGGATGAAGCGTATGAGGAAAACACTTCTGATCCTGAGCTCGAATTATGCATAAAACTCCTTAAGAAAAAACATTACGATAAGGACAACACTACCTACGAAGAAAAGCGTAAAATAATGGCTTTATTATATCGAAAAGGCTTTGGTAATAGTGTCATCTCAAGTGCGATGTCTCTTGACATAGACAGCATCTGAGCGTAAACTGAATATGTTGTTATATTGTATGAAATAAAGCATTTTTTTATCATTTTATACAAAATATCGTACAATGAAAATTAAATAAGGAGGTGCTCCTGTATGCTACCAGTTATAATAGCAATAGCAGCAACTCTTGTCGTTTCGATAGCAGCAACCGTATTAGTTATGAGTTCCCGTCAAAAGAAAATTGACGCTGAGAATGAGAGTAAGATCGGAAGCGCAGAGGAAAGGGCAAGAAAAATCATCGACGATGCTGTAAGAGCTGCCGATGAATCGAAGCGCGAAAAACTCCTGGAAGTAAAAGAAGAATCACTGAAGGCAAGAAATGAACTTGAAAAAGAAGTGAGGGATAGGAGAGCAGAGGTTCAGCGTTCAGAACGCAGAGTTCAGCAGAAAGAAGAGAACGTCGAAAAGAGATCAGAAGCAATTGAGAAGAAAGAGGCCAGTTTAAATGCTCGTGAAGATGCATTAAACAAGAAAACGCAAGAGGTTGCGAGGCTTGATGAGCAGAGGAGACAGGAACTTGAGAAAATCTCAGGCTTAACCTCCGAGCAGGCAAAAGAGTATCTTTTAAAGATTGTTGAAGATGACGTTAAACATGAATCCGCTGTCATGATCAAGAACATGGAAGCGGAGGCTAAGGAAGAAGCAGACAAACGTGCTAAGGAGATAGTTGTAAATGCTATCCAGAGATGTGCTGCAGATCATGTTTCCGAGACAACCATTTCGGTTGTACAGCTTCCCAATGACGAAATGAAGGGACGTATTATTGGACGAGAGGGTCGTAACATTAGAACTCTTGAGACAATGACCGGTGTAGATCTCATCATTGATGATACACCTGAGGCAGTTGTTATTTCAGGATTTGATCCTATCAGAAGAGAAGTTGCCCGTATAGCTCTTGAGAAGCTTATCGTGGACGGACGTATCCATCCTGCAAGAATTGAAGAGATGGTTGAAAAGGCACAGAAGGAAGTTGCCAACAAGATTAAGGAAGAGGGTGAGAATGCCGCACTTGAAGCAGGTGTTCACGGACTTCACCCTGAAATCATTAAATTACTTGGTCGCATGCGTTTCCGTACAAGTTATGGACAGAATGCACTTAAGCACTCCGTAGAAGTTTCACAGCTCTGCGGACTTATGGCTTCAGAACTTGAGCTTGATGTTCGTATTGCCAAGAGAGCAGGTCTCTTACATGATATTGGTAAAGCCGTTGATCATGAGATGGAGGGATCACATATCTCACTTGGTGTTGATATTTGTAAGAAGTACAAAGAGTCAGCTACCGTCATCAACGCAGTTGAGGCACATCACGGCGATGTAGAGCCTCAGTCACTTATAGCTGTTATAGTTCAGGCTGCTGATACTATTTCCGCAGCTAGACCCGGTGCTAGAAGAGAAACACTTGAAACCTATACCAGCAGATTAAAGGAACTCGAGGAGATCACAAACAGCTTTAAGGGTGTTGATCATTCCTTTGCTATTCAGGCCGGAAGAGAAGTCAGAGTAATGGTTGTTCCTGAACAGGTAAGCGATTCTGATATGGTATTGATGGCAAGAGATATTGCCAAGAAGATTGAGAACGAGATGGAATATCCCGGACAGATCAAGGTTAATATCATTCGTGAAAGCAGAGCAACTGATTACGCGAAGTAATTTTACTGCAATGAATTTTGGACCGATGTACTTAAGAGTACATCGGTCTTTTCATGTAAATATATGCTAACAGAATGACTTGCAAACAATCTAAATAATATGCAATAATCATCTTAAAATGTATTAGGGAGGGTATTTTCTATGCAGGAATCCGGTGAAGACTATATCGAAACTATATATCTCTTAAAAAAGAAAAATGGCTATGTTCGTTCAATTGATGTTGCTAACGAGCTTGGCTTTTCACGCCCCAGTGTATCAAGGGCGGTTGGTATTTTAAAAGAAAACGGCTTTCTTACTGTTGCCGGTGATGGTGAGCTTGAGCTTACTGAGGAAGGCGCAAAGAAGGCTAAAAGTGTATATGACAGACATAAGAATCTCACGAAGTTTCTTATGCTTACTGCCAATGTAAGTGAAGAGGTTGCTGAGAATGATGCTTGCAGAATTGAGCACATTATCAGTCCTGAAACCTTCAAAGGTATTAAAAAGTTTTTAAAAGAGCATAAAGATGAGCTTTGATAAAGAATTTGAAATTAGAATAAGAGCAATTCTGGGCGACGAATACGATGCATTTTCGGCTGCTCTCACAAGGGCTAAAATTTCAGCATTAAGAATAAATCCATTAAAGAAGAATGTTGATTGTTCGAACACTGATGCTAAGATGCAAAAGAATGATGGAGAAGAAGATCCTTCTGACAGAGTTAAGAGAATTTTATCTGCAGAGGGATGCGAATTTACTTCAGATATTCCCTGGGAATCTGCAGGAAAAGTGTATTCAGAAGGTGCTCCCGGAAAGCACCCACTTCATGAAGCAGGGGCTTACTATATTCAGGAGCCAAGTGCTATGTCGCCTGTTCATTATCTTGATCCCAAGCCGGGCGAGAAGATTCTGGATCTGTGCGCAGCTCCCGGTGGTAAGAGTACTCAGATTGCAGGCAGGATGATGGGTGAGGGTATTCTTGTCACTAACGAGATAGACAGGAAGAGAGCACAGATATTATCTCTTAATATTGAGAGATGCGGTGTTAAGAATGCTCTTGTTACTAACATGAAGCCGGAGCAGCTGTCTGATGTTTTTGAAGGCTATTTTGATAAGATCCTCGTTGATGCTCCCTGCTCAGGCGAGGGAATGTTCAGGAAAAATGATGAGGCTATAAGCAATTGGAGTCCTGAAAATGTGGAGCTTTGCGCAAAGAGACAGTCTGACATTTTAAAGGACGCTGTTAAAATGCTTGCTCCAGGTGGAAGACTTGTTTACTCAACATGCACCTTCGCACCTGAGGAGGATGAGCTTCAGGCTGCTAAGCTCCTGGCATGGGGACTTAAGCCTGTATCAGTAGAGCTCTATGAGGGTATGGTAAGCGGCGATACCGATAACCTTAAAAGTATTCTTGAATTCATGAAGGGAGATCCCAAGGACATATCCTTTGCAAAGGACATCCCTGAGAATATTTCCATTGATATCAAAAGGTGCACAGGAAGACTCTGGCCTCACAGGATTGATGGTGAAGGTCATTTCTTTGCGGTATTTGAGAAGGATGGAGATATTTCTCTAAATGCAGGACTTTATGGTGTAAACGGTAAAGTACGCGGGATAAAAGAGGATGACCTTTCACCCTTTAAGGAATTTGCAGATGCGTATTTGAAAAATATCGAAATTGTTCTCGATACTGAGGGCAAGGCTGCGGATTTAAATAAAGATAAGAAGGCTGATAAAAAATCAGCTAAAAACAAAAAGTCCGGTAAGGGTTCAAAGGCAATATGCAAACTGGATGGCTGCCTAAAAGGTACGCCCTTCATGTTCGGAGAGCAGCTATATCTTGCTCCGGAAGGAATGCCTGGAATTGCTGGGCTCACTGTCATGCGTCCGGGACTTCATCTTGGAACAATAAAGAATGGAAGATTTGAACCTTCACATTCGCTGGCGCTTGCGATAGATACTGATATGGCAGTACTTAGCTATGAACTTGAAGAGACTTTAAAAACAGATGATACGACAGACACAAGTCCTGCACAGACTCCGTCTGCCGCCTCAAAGTCCATGCAGTTTATTGGCGGTATGTGCTTTAGACAGGGTGATCTTCAAAATGGCTGGTATCTTATTACTTCCTATGGTTATGGCCTTGGATGGGCAAAATATGCAGGTGGAACCTTAAAAAATCACTATCCGAAAGGACTTAGGATTTACACATGAGAAAGCTACTTAAATATCTGAAAAAATATTCTTTTGAGGCGGTCCTTGGACCGCTTTTCAAATTGCTTGAAGCAACCTTTGAGCTTATTGTGCCTCTGGTTGTAGCAGCGATTATCGATAACGGAATAAGAAACAGTGACAAGCCATACATAATCAGGATGAGTCTTGTTCTGATCCTTCTTGCTGCAGTTGGTTACGCGTGCTCAGTTACGGCGCAGTTTTTTGCTGCAAAGGCAGCTACCAGCTTTGCGGCTGCTGTCAAAAAGGATCTTTTCAAGAATATTCAGAGTCTGTCCTATGAGCAGATTGATAATCTTGGAACCACAACGCTTATTACAAGAATGACCAGCGATATCAATCAGGTGCAGCAGGGTGTAAACCTTACACTGAGGCTCCTTCTAAGATCACCCTTTGTTGTATTTGGTGCGATGGTAATGGCGTTCACCATAGATTTTCATCAGGCACTGATATTCCTTGTAACAATCGCTGTTTTATCAGCTGTTATATTTGGAATCATGCTTTGGGGAATTCCCAGATATAAGAAAATCCAGGAGCTGGTGGATGGTGTACTTGGTCTTACAAGAGAAAATCTTTCAGGAGTAAGAGTTATAAGAGCCTTTGACCTTGAAAAATCAGAGAACGAGAATTTCAAAAAGAAAAACGAGGTTCTCACAAAGCTTCAGGAGTATGTGGGCAGAATCTCTGCACTTATGAATCCTATAACATACGTGATTCTTAACCTTGCGATAATCATTCTTCTTAAGACAAGTGCAGATAAGGTTTACGCAGGAATTCTTACTACAGGTGCGGTTGTTGCGCTCTATAACTACATGTCTCAGATACTTGTTGAGCTTGTTAAACTTGCGAGCCTTATTATCACTGTTACAAGATCCTTTGCCTGCGGTAACAGAATACAGCTTATGCTCGAGGAAAAGGGTTCAATGGTTGATGGTACAGTAGATGCAAAGGCTGTAACAATAAGTGATGATGAGCCTGTAGTCAGCTTTGAAAACGTATCCATGAGATATAAGGGCGACAGTGACAATTCCCTTTCGGGAGTTACATTTACGGCTAAAAAGGGTGAATCAATCGGAATCATCGGAGGAACTGGTTCAGGAAAGACCACACTTATTAACCTTATCCCCAGATTCTATGATGCCTATGAAGGCGTTGTTAAGTATAAGGGGAAGGATGTCCGTGAATATGATTCCAAATCCCTTAGGGAAGTAATAGGCGTAGTTCCTCAGAAGGCTATGCTTTTTAAGGGGACAATCAGAGCCAACCTTAAATGGGGTAACGATAAAGCGACGGATGATGAGATATGGGATGCAGTAAATACAGCCCAGGCCACAGAGGTTGTAAAGGAGAAAAAGGGCGAGCTTTCTGCTGAGATAACCCAGGCAGGAAAGAATTTTTCCGGAGGACAAAAGCAGAGACTTACTATCGCCAGAGCTCTTGTTAGAAAGCCTGAAGTGCTGATCTTAGACGATAGCTCCTCAGCCCTTGATAATATGACAGATAAAAAGCTTAGAAAGGCAATTACCGAGCTTTCCTATAAGCCTGTAACCTTTATAGTTTCACAGAGAGCAGCTTCTGTAAGATTCTGTGACAGGATAATAGTACTTGATGATGGCAGAGTAGATGGAATAGGAACTCACGAGGAGCTTCTTGCAAATAGCGAGACCTATAGAGAAATCTACGAGTCACAGTTTGGAAAGGAGGCAGTAAATGAGTGAACTTAAGCGTGTATTAAAATATGCCTCCGCATATAGAGTTCTGATTTTCTTTTCAATTACCTTTGCTGTGATTTCAGCAATCCTTGCTCTTTACGCTCCTATAATTGCAGGTAATGTAGTTGACTGCATAATCGGTATTGGAGACGTTGATTTTGTTAAGGTTAAAGCACTTCTTATTAGAATGGTTATAGTTGTTCTGGTATCAGCTCTTTGCCAGTGGTTTATGTACGGCGTAAATAACAGGATTACCTTTGGCGTCGTTAGAGATGTAAGGAATGATGCCTTTGATAAGATGCAGATTCTGCCCTTTGAATATCTTGATTCACATCCACAGGGCGGAGTTGTAAGTAAGATAATTACTGATGTTGATCAATTTGCAGATGGACTTCTTATGGGCTTTACACAGCTCTTTACAGGTATTGTAACGATATTTGGAACACTTGTATTTATGTTTTATCTGCAGTGGAAGATTGCGCTTATCGTTGTGCTTCTCACACCGGTATCACTTTTTGTAGCAAGATTTATTGCATCAAGATCTTACTCACTTTTCAGGGAGCAGTCAGTTGCAAGAGCAGATCAGACTGCGCTTATAGACGAGATGATAGGTAATCTTAAGGTGGTTAAGGCCTTCGGCCATGAGGATGAAAATCAGGTTACTTTTGATGAGATTAATGAAAAGCTTGCTAATACAAGTCTTCGTGCAACATTTTTCTCATCACTTACAAACCCCAGCACCAGAGTGGTAAACAATACTGTTTATGCCTTTGTTGCTCTATTTGGTGCGTTTGTATGTGTAAGCGGCAACATGAGTGTCGGTGAGCTTACTATTTTCCTTAGCTATGCAACGCAGTACACCAAGCCATTCAACGAGATATCAGGCGTTGTAACTGAGCTTCAGAACGCTCTTGCATGTGCAAAAAGAGTGTTTGAATTTATCGATGAAGAGCCTCAGATTCCGGATTATGACAAGGCGCCCTCCCTTGAAAACGTAAAGGGAAATATCGAGCTTAAGGACGTAGAGTTCTCTTATGATAAAGAACGAGAGCTTATAAAGAACCTTACACTTTCAGTTAAGGAAGGACAGAGAGTTGCTATAGTAGGACCTACAGGAAGCGGTAAGACCACGATCATAAATCTTCTTATGAGATTTTATGACGTGGATAAGGGCAGCATAAGCGTTGAAGGAAATGATATAAGAAAGCTTAAGCGTGCTGACCTCCGAGAGAACTTTGGTATGGTGCTCCAGGAAACATGGCTCAGACAGGGTACTATTAAAGAAAATATAACCCTTGGAAGAAGCGGGTTTACTGATGAAGAGATAATCGAAGCAGCCAAAAAGTCCCATGCCCATAGCTTTATTAAAAAGCTCCCTGAAGGCTATGATACCGTTATCAGCGAGGATGGTGGCATGCTTTCACAGGGACAAAAACAGCTCCTCTGCATAACAAGAATAATGCTTCATGTACCTCCGATGCTGATACTTGATGAGGCTACAAGTTCAATTGATACCAGAACTGAAATGAGGATTCAGAGAGCCTTCCAGAAGATGATGACAGGAAGGACCAGCTTTATTGTTGCGCACAGACTTTCAACCATTAAGGAGGCAGATAGAATCCTTGTAATGAAGGATGGACATATTATTGAGCAGGGTGACCATAAATCACTTATTTCTGCAGGCGGTTTCTATTCACAGCTGTATAAGAGCCAGTTTGAGCAATAAACGATAAAAAAGTTTTACCATGTTTAAAATATGTGTTATAATGTCAAAGTTCTGTTTGTAAAACAGAACTTCGGGGGAACCTGTTTGCGTCTATATGCAAGCAGAAAAAAATATAAAGGGGAATTGTATGAAAAAGGTTTTAATAAAATCACAGGGGTAGTTATGGCTGCTGCCATGGCTATGAGTATTCTTATCACAGGCAAGGTTGATGCTAAGGCTGCAGCAGCACTTAATGTCAATCAGGAGTATCGCCTAAATTTCAACGATGATAATAGTCTATAGTTGTTTTAAAAATCAACACAACACATATAGATAATCTTGAGAAGGAGTACAATAATACTGCAAGTACTGCAACTCAGACAAAGACAAAGAAAACCTACTTCGGTGTTGTAAGCGCACCTGATAATGACGCAGACTGGTATGTTTTCAAGGCTCCCAAGACAGGTAAGTACAGATTCGTGTGAAAAAAGTGAAATGATCTCATTAAAATAATGAGTTTCATATAAGTTATTAAAAAAGAAAAAGGGGAAAACGTATGAGAAAAGAAATCAAAAAAGTATGCAAGCGTATTGCACTTGCAGCTGCTGCATTTTGTGCAGTTATCACTTTGGGGAAAAGTGATGTAAAGGCTCAGGATATTCAGATGGGTAATCTTGAGATAGGTCAGACCAAAACAGTAACATTACAGTCAAGTACAGGAAGAGATAATTTCTACTTCCATTTTGCTACACCCAAGAATGCTTCATTTAAAATAAGTGTTGCTCTTATCGAAAGAAGGAACAAAAAAACTAACGAAATAGCTGATGGTGGCTATACGCATGTAAAAGCAACTATTGATTACAAGGATATCTGGAGTAAGTATACATGGCATAATGATGGAACTTATACATCACCTGAATTTGCATATGCTCCTGGTAAGGACTGCACAATTAGAATTGATGACGTTGACGACTGGTACAAATACACATATCAGATTACTGTTGATAAGGTAGCTTATTTAAACTTCGAAAAAGAGAATAATAACTTCCCTACAGCAGCAACTACTCTTAAGAATAAAAAGACAGCAAACGGTATCCTTAATGATGGCGATACTGACTGGTATGTTTTTAAGGCTCCTAAAACAGGAAAATATAAGTTCTCTGTTGTAAATTCAAATATAGAAGATGGAGGATATTTCCACTGCGAAGGCTATAAGAACAAAAACAAGGTAGACTATGGTAAGGGAGCTTATATCTGGCAGGGCCATGGCTGGTACAAGATCAACACTCTCAAGCTTAAGAAGGGTAAAAAGTATTATATTAAGATAAGCAGTGGTTCAAGAGAGGGCATCCATTACCAGATTAAGGTTAAGAAAGTAAAATAAAACATATAAATGCAAAGGGCTTGTTTTATGCAAGCCCTTTTTATACTTGAAAGGAGATGGACTTGAATATGAAAAATGCATTTGGAAAATTAAGCACAGGAATCATCTCTGCAGCTATGGCGGCAGCAATTATACTTTCAGCAAAAACATCAGCTAAGGCAGCGCAGCAGATTGAACTTAATAAGGAATACAGTGCAGACCTTGGTGCAGGTCTTGATTATGAATATAAATTCAAGGCTCCTGACAGTGGAAGCTTTCATATTGAGACAGAGTTTACTGTAAGCGATAAAGAGAACGCAAACTACTGCAGCGTAAGGGCTAAGTTCACTAAGGATGAAAACGAATACTGGAATGAATACATTAAAGTAGATGGGAAATCAGCTAGCTCAGAGTATTCATTTAAACCAGGCCAGGAGCTTACACTTAAGTTTGACTGTGTCATCTATGCCTACAGCCCCAAGAAAAAATATGATCTTAAGTTCAAGGTTGTAACAGACAATCCGCAGAATTTTGAGACAGAGGATAACAACACAGCCTCTCGTGCTAACAAGATCAAAGCAAAGAAAGTCTATAAAGGAATCCTTAACGCTGAGGATGAAGATGCTGACTGGTATGTATTCAAGGCTCCCAAGACAGGTAAATACAGATTCTATGTGAACAATACTTCCAATACTGGCAGGAGCGCTTCTTTTCAGGTATATGGCTACAAGAGTAAGAAAAAGCTTGATGCCAAAAACTCAGCTACACTTATAGAGGGCTGTGGAAACTTTAAATCCAAAAAGATATCTCTCAAGAAGGGTAAGAAGTATTATATAAAGATTGAAAAGGCTCATCCCTGCAACGCTTCTTACGACCTTAAAATAAAAAAGGTGAAATAAATTCATAAAATGAGTTACAATAAGGGCAGTGAGTTTACTGTCCTTATCTCTATATTAGGAATATATAGATGAGAACTTAAACATAAAGGGTATTCAAAATAAAAATCCAGGAGATGTATATGAAAAAGAGACCAATTTATGTAATTGGACACAAGAACCCAGATACTGATTCAATATGTGCTGCTATCTGCTATGCGAATCTTAAGAACAAAATAGCGGGCGAAGAGGTGTGCGAGCCCAGACGCTGCGGACATATTAACGAGGAGACACAGTTTGTATTAAACAGATTTGGAATACCGGCTCCGGGCTACACTAAGGATGTTCGTACTCAGGTCTGCGATATGGAGATAAGAGATCTTCGCGCAGATGATGACCACATCTCACTTAAGCGTGCCTGGGAGAGAATGAAGGAAGAGAATGTAGTTACTCTTTGCGTTACTGATAATGGCAAGCTTACAGGACTTATCACAACTAACGACATCATGGAGACCTGTATGGATGTTCATGATGCGACAATCTTATCTGAGACCAAGACTTATTATGGCAATATTGTAGATACACTTGATGGTAAGATGCTTGTTGGTGACATGTCAGAGCAGATCACCTCCGGTAAGGTACTTATCGCTACAGCTTCACCTGAGATAATGGAAGAAGTCATTGTACCGGGAGATATCGTAATCTGTGGTAACAGATACGAGACACAGCTTGTTGCCATTGAAAATCAGGCAGCTTGTATTGTTGTCTGCATTGACTCCAAAGTCACCAATACGATCAAGAAGCTTGCTGAGGAGAGAGGCTGCAGAATAATCACAACTCCTTATGATACCTTCACTGTCGCAAGACTTATAAATGAGAGTGCACCTGTTGGCTCCATTATGAAGAAGGATAAGCTGATAACCTTCCATACAAACGACTTTATTGAAGATATCCAGCAGACCATGGCTCAGGTAAGACACAGATATTTCCCTGTGCTTGACGAGGATGACAATTACGTTGGCATGATCTCCCGTCGTAACTTACTGGGTGCCATGAAGAAGCAGCTGATACTGGTTGATCACAATGAAAAGAGCCAGACGGTAGACGGCGCTGAAAACGCAGAGATCCTTGAGATAATCGATCACCACAGACTTGGGACCTCCATTGAGACTGCTAATCCTGTATTTTTCAGAAATCAGCCCCTTGGATCTTCATGTACAATTATTTACTCAATGTATAAGGAAGCAGGAGTTGAGGTTGATAAGACCACAGCATCACTTATGCTTTCAGCTATAATATCAGATACTCTTATGTACAGATCACCTACATGTACAGAGGTAGATAAAAGGGCGGGACAGGAGCTTGCTGAGATTGCAGGAATAAATGTAGATGATTTTGCAAGGGAGATGTTCCGCGCAGGCTCTAACATGGGAAGTAAGACTCCCAAGCAGATCGTGCATCAGGACTTCAAGAAGTTCACTGTTGAGGATAAGACCATCGGCATAGGCCAGGTTAACTCCATGAGCGCCGAGGAGCTTGCAGAGATAAAGGAAAAAGTATTGCCCGAATTAAAGGATATCATGGTGAGCGATGGCCTTGATATGATCTTCTTTATGATGACCAATATCGTCACCGAATCATCGATAGTTGCCTTTGAAGGTAATAAGGCAGAGAGCATCATCGATGCAGGCTTCCATATCACTGCAGGAAGTGATAATATTGCGCTTCTAAAGGGCGTGGTTTCAAGAAAGAAGCAGCTTCTTCCTACAATAGTTGAAGCACTTCAGCAGTAAAAAAGTTAACCAATTTTTAATACAATCATTATTGTTCGTAAGATATTTCGTGGATGATTCTATGTTATAATACCCTCAGTAACAAATTTTCGTTATTGAGGGTGATTTTATGAAACATTTTTTTGTGAGGGAAAAGATACGGTCAATTGCTGCCATCACGGCAGCTGCAGTTTTGCTTAGTTTCTCCGGTTCCGGAACGATTATTTCCAATGCGGAAGATAAAAGCGATCAGTATATACCTGTAACCCAGGCTATATACCAGGTAAATCCCGTATATGCGGGTATGGTATCGCTTGATGAAATCGATAAGGGCGCTGAGCTTAAGGTTACCTTAGGAGAGGTTTTAAAGACGGCTAATAAAGCTACAACAGTGGATGAAGCTGCAGTTCAGATTAAGGAAGGCCTTAAAAGCCACAGTAAAAATATCAATGTAGCTTTTTCATTTCCCGGAACCAACTATAATGGTTCTTCACTTGTAAGTGCCGCTGACAATGCATTTAATAAGGCTATGAACCATACAGGAAAAGGTAATGAAGGTGATTACCTTAAGTGGGGCTACAGTGGCAGAGGAATGCAGGTTGGATACAGCTATCAGGATGGTAATACCGTAGGAACCTTTGCGTTTACCATCACCTACTACACAACCGCTGCCCAGGAACAATCAGTAACAGCCAAGGTTAATCAGATATCCTCTAATCTGGGACTGGCAAGAAAGGGCGAATATGACAAGATCGTTTCCGTATATCAGTATGTCTGCAATAACGTCAGATATAATTACGGAAGCTCTAACATGAAGTACACCTGTTATGCAGCTGCTGTTGATAACAGCGCAGTATGTCAGGGGTATGCACTTTTGGTATACAGACTCCTAAATGACGCGGGCGTAGGCTGCAGAATGCTCGCAGGTAACACAAGTAATGGTCAGCATGGCTGGAATATTGCCCGTGTTAACGGCCTTTATTACAACCTTGATACAACCTGGGACGCAGGAAAATCCAGCAATCAGTATACATATTTTATGAAGAGTGATGCTGATTTCGTAAACCACAACAGATGGTCTCAATATACTGGAAGCGATTTCTACAGGCAGTTTCCGATGGCTTCCTCCAGCTACAATACAGGCAGCATCGGTGGCAGCGTAGTATATACGCTTAAGCTCAATAAGGACAGCCTAAGTGTTAAGGCAGGTAGCAGCAGTAGCCTTTCAGTAAGCGTTAATCCTTCAAATGCTGACCTTAAGTGGAGTAGCAGCGATGAGGATGTTGCAACGGTTTCTTCATCAGGTAAGGTTAAGGGCGTAGCTGCAGGAACCTGTAAGATTAAGGTTACTTCCGAGGACGGAAGCAAATCAGATACCTGCTATGTAACAGTTACCGGTAAGGGCGCTGGGGTTAAATCCCTAAAGCTCAACAAGAAGAAGGTTAAGCTTGCCAAGGGCAAGAAGTTTAAGCTTGTAGTTACAATAAAGCCTGAGAATGCTAATACATCACTTGTATGGAAGAGCAGCAACAGTAAGGTTGCAAAGATTTCCAAGAGTGGAACCATTAAGGCTAAGGGTAAAGGAAAATGTAAGATAACCGTCACTACAAAGGACGGCAAAAAGAAAGCGACCTGTAAGGTCACTGTTAGATGAGGGAGACTATAAATCGGTTCAACAAAAATGGACATATGCTATGCATATGCCCATTTTTGTTTCTCATGAAATGGGATAGTGTTTAACTGACGAAAAATTTGTCAGCGATGGTTTCCATATAGATATCGCGCTGGTCAGTAGGTACATCATATTCATCCATTGCCTTGGATACTGACCAATGATTATTGCCTATAGAACGAAGCATGTGTCTGATCAATGTGTAATCAATAACGTTGTCATTTTCTACTTCATTGTTATATTCCTGAGCCAATAATGTTGACATAAAAAACCCCCAAAAATAGACTAGTTTACGGTATTTTATACATATAGTTGATAAAATTCCCCATCAACTACTATATATTGTATTACATATTTGAATTAATGCAACAGATTTCTTTCTAAAAAATGAATATTATTTTTATGTTTTTTTAACCGTTTATACATGCCCCAAAACTTGTTAATTTAATGAAATTTTGATAAAATTATTATCGGAAAAGTGGTTCTGTAATATATGTGAGGCTGATATGCAAAAGACATATATAGTGGAGCGAGACGGGTATCACATTTCTGGGGAAATATATTTACCGGACGATTCTAAGGGTAGATATCCTATAGTTATCATGGCACATGGCTTCGGGGGAAGCCGTGAGGGAACAAGACCATATGCTGAGATGCTTGTGAAGGAAGGAATTGGCTGCTATATCTTTGATTTTTGCGGCGGAGGTCTTTCCTCTAAAAGTGACGGTAAAATGACTGAGATGTCTGTGCTTACTGAAAGTGAAGACATAGAGGCTGTTGTTGAGAATATCAGGAAGGCTCCCTTTGCTGACAGGAAAAACATATTCCTTATGGGTGAGAGCCAGGGCGGTGTTGCTTCAACAATAGCTGCTGCACAGACTCCCAAGGAAATAAGGGCCATGGTGCTTCTATATCCTGCGTATGTTCTTTTTGATGAAGCAAAGAGAAAGTATCCCAAAAAGGAAATGATCGAGGATTCATCTACAGTTTTCGGGCTTCCTGTCGGAAGGAAGTTCTACGAAGACGTATTTTCATTGGATATTCACGACTGTATGGAAAAATATCACGGGAATGTTCTTATTCTACATGGAAATATAGATCAGGTTGTTCCCATGTCCTATAGCATTGATGCCAGGAAAAAATTCCCTGCTGCTAAAATAATACAAATTACAGATGCCGGCCATGTTTTTTATGGTAAAGAGGTTGTTAAAGCAGGTAAAGAAATGATATCATTTATACAAGAAAATGTGGATTGAACCACACAAAGGGGGCATATTATGTTTAGCTTATTCGGAAATAAATTACAGGAATTTGATGTAGACGAGTTAAAAGAGAGTGCTGAGAAGGTTCTTTCATTCACCGGAGATAAGGCTAAGAGTGCATATTGCTTTGCTTCCGATCGTTTTGAGAAGCTCGATAATGATAAGAAAAACATGATCATTATCGGCCTTTCAGTGTTTGCAATCGTTGTTGTGGTTGCAGGTATTTTCTATCTTGTTGGTAAAAAGGCAGGAAGAAAAGAAGTGTCCTTTGAGTACGAGGAATGGGACAGCTAAGAGCCGCACTTAGCATCGGGATACCGAATACGGTATTCTGTTTAAATTCATGCTTGAATATAAATTTTTGATATGTTAACATATGTGAGTCGCAGATTTTTGCAGATACGCCGGCGTGTCGGAATGGCAGACGATGCAGACTCAAAATCTGTTGTCCTCACGGGCGTGTGGGTTCAAGTCCCACCGCCGGCACTATATAGATCCTGACATTCAAGCAACGATTGTTTGACTGCCGGGATTTTTTATTCCTGTGTTTTGATTCTTTTTTTGCGAGGCAGCCTATGAAGCTTATATCCGTTGATGACATTCAGCAAGGAATGGTACTTGCGCAAAATGTATATACTCTGGACGATCAGCTTGTTCTTCCCAAGGGAACTGCCATTGATCCCAAGGCTATTCGCAGACTCCACAATTACAACATTTTCAATGTATTTATAAATGAAGACGATGAAAAGCCGGAGAGCATCAAGAGCTCTTCTGAGGAATCCTTTGGCAAAAGACTGAAGGAATCTGAGGAGTTCAAGAACTTTAAGAAGGCTCTTGAAAATGATGCCATGCATCTCGAAACTGCTCTTAAGCAGTCATTTACCTCTGATGAAGCCATAAAGTCCCAGAGCCTTGTGGCTCCTGTAATGATGCTCTTTGATCAGAATGATACAGGTGCCGGAATCATGGACATCATCCATAATATGCGTGGCTATGATGATGCTATTTATATGCATTCCATCAACGTTGCATTGATATCCAACATGATTGCCCGCTGGATGAGAAAAAGCGATGATGAGATACGAATAGTAACCACCGCAGGACTCGTCCATGATATAGGAAAGCTCGTCATTCCTCAGGATATCCTTACAAAGACAACGCCTCTTACGGCTCGTGAAAATGAGACGCTAAAGACCCACGCGCAGCTTGGCTATCAGCTTTTAAAGGATAAGGACATCGACCAGCATATTAAAAATGCCGTTCTCATGCATCACGAAAGACATGACGGTTCAGGTTATCCCTTTGGGATAAAGGGCGAACAGATAGATGAGGTTGCAAGGATCATCGCTGTAGCTGATATCTATGATGATCTTACGTCAAAGAGAGCAAATCACGACCCTGTCAGTCCCTTCAAGGTTATAGGTGCCTTTGAGACTGATGGTCTTATTAAATATGATGCTGATGTAATACTTACCTTCCTTAATCACATTGCCAATACGTTTCTTGCCAATAAGGTGCGACTTAGCAATAATCTTGAGGGTGAGGTTATTTATATAAATCCCGATAATTTGTCACGGCCCACTGTAAAATGTGGTGATTCTTTTATCGATCTCAGTAGAATGAAGGATGTGTATATCACTGAAATAATCTGAGGCATGGTATTTTTGCACAAATATAGGAAACGAAGTTTAGATGTTTCGTTTCTTGTAGGATAAATCAAAAAGTGTTACTATGGTTAAGCGGAAACGTAGAAAAGTATTTTGCGTTTCCACTTTTTTGGGCAAGAAATCAAAGAGAATTATTTGCTTTAGACTTGCCGGGGAAAGAGAGTATGAGAAGAAAACTGTATCTAAACAATGATTGGAAATTCAGTACGGCTTTTGATGAGGGGATGATCCGTGCTGGCTATAACGATTCTGCACTGGAGCAGGTCAGAATACCGCACACGGTTAAGGAGACACCGTTCAACTATTTTGATGATGCTATATATCAGATGGTTAGCGGCTATCGCAAGATCTTTAGGGCAGACCAGCACTGGAGCGGTAAAAAAGTATTCCTACACTTTGAGGGAGCGGCTCACGAGGCTACTGTTTATTTTAACGGCACCAAACTCGGAGTTCATTCCTGTGGCTATACAGGATTTAAGTTCGATATTTCAGATCTTCTTAATTTTACGGGTGATAACATAATCGCGGTTAAGCTGGACAGCAGAGAGAATCTGAATGTTCCGCCCTTTGGCTTTGTGGTTGATTACATGACCTACGGCGGCATTTACAGAGACGTATATCTTGAGATATCTGAGAGAACCTATGTTGAGGATACATTTGTCTACACTGAGGTTCCTGAGGTATTTAGCGCTGACACAGCTGAAAATGAAGTAGAGGCAAGGACAGTAGGTACTTTCCTTCACGCAAGAGTAAAGCTCGGCGGAGATATTACTGGCTGCGTTGTGACTGAATCACTAAAGCGCATAACCGGTAAGGTTCCGCTTGATGCCAGGGACGAATATGCTGATGAGATAGAGCTTGCCAAGGTTCCTGCCAACAGAGATAACATCCTTGATTATCACACACTTCCCGTTGTGCTCTGGGATGTTGTGAATCCTGCACTTTATGAATTTATAGTAAGGATTTACAGAGGCGAGGAGCTTGTTGATGAGAAGAAGGAAGTGTTCGGATTCAGGAATGCCACCTTCAAGGCCGAAGGCTTTTACCTAAACGGAAGAAAGTTCATTTTAAGAGGCTTAAACAGACATCAGTCATATCCCTATGTGGGCTATGCGATGCCCGCATCAATGCAGATAGAGGATGCAAGGATATTAAAAGAGGAGCTTTGCCTAAATGCGGTAAGAACCTCACATTATCCGCAGTCCCAGGACTTCATTGATACCTGTGACAGAATCGGACTTTTGGTGTTTACCGAGATGCCGGGCTGGCAGCACATTGGTGATAAAGCATGGAAAAAGCAGGCAGTTTTAAATGAAAAGGAAATGATCCTGCAATATAGAAATCATCCGTCAATTATCATGTGGGGAGTCAGAATTAACGAATCTGCTGATGATGACTCATTTTATGCAGAGACCAACGAGGTCGCTCATGAGCTTGATCCTTCAAGGCCTACAGGCGGAGTAAGAGCAGCTACCAAGATGCATCTCCTTGAGGATGTTTATACACTTAACGATTTTTCACACAATGGCAAGACTCCAGGATGCATCAAGAAAAAGCAGGCAACTCCTGATATGAGTAAGCCTTATCTTGTTACCGAATACAATGGGCATATGTATCCTACAAAGAGCTTTGATCCTGAGGATAACAGGGTTGAGCATGCCATGAGACATGTTCGCGTAATGGATGCCATCGCAGGTGAAGGCAATATCTCCGGAGGCTTTGGCTGGTGCATGTTCGACTATAACACTCACAAGGACTTTGGTTCCGGTGACAGAATATGCTATCACGGTGTTATGGACATGTTCAGGAATCCCAAGCTTGCATCAAAGGCATACGAGATGCAGGGAGATGATAATACAGTCCTTGAGCTGTCATCTTCAATGGATATCGGCGAGCATCCTGAGTGTATCAGAGGAGATATATGGATCTTTTCCAATGCTGACTCAGTGAAGATGTACAAGAATGACGTATTCATCAAGGAGTTTTTTCCTAAGGATACGCCTTACAAAAATATCAAGAGAGGCCCCATCCTTGTGGATGATTTTATAGGAGATCTTCTTGCTGAAAATGAGAAGTTCTCAAAGAGCTTTGCTGAGGATGTAAAGCATGCTTTGAATACAGCAGCAAGATACGGAATGGATAAGCTTTCTCTTGGAGATAAGATAACAGGCGCCAAGATGATGACCTTCCATCGCATGTCTGTTAAGGACATCGTGGATCTTTATCAGAAATACATAGGCGACTGGGGAGGAAAGGCCACATCCTTTAAATTCGAAGCCATTAAAAATGGCGAGGTTGTAAAGACTCTTATAAAGGAAACAGTAAGAGATATCAATCTCGAAACCCTGATAAGCCATACGGATCTCGTAGAAGGTAAATCCTATGACGTGGCTTCAATAAGATTCAGAGTAGTTGACCAGAACGGCAATGTGCTTCCGTTCTTTGCTGAGCCCATAAAGCTTAAGGCTGAGGGTGCCATCAGGATCATAGGACCCAAGACCATTCCTGTAAGAGGCGGAATGGCAGGTACATATATCAGGTCCAATAGCCGACAGGGTACAACCGGTAAGCTGACCATCAAGCTTGACGCCGGAGTGGACAGATTAAGAAAAGAAATAAGTTTTAATATACATAAAGAGGTAGGAATTAATGTCTGATAAATCCAAAGTTATTTTCGGAAACGTAATGCCTGACAGTGTTTATAGAAAGGCAGTAAAGACAAAGGAAAAAAATATTAAGAAATTCGGTGACGATTCTAAGGCCAATTATCCTATAAATATCGTAAAAAATGACTATATAGGTGAGAGCCTTGGAGTTCAGAACATCGAGGTTTTGCCTGAAAATACATCAAATGCAGGCAGCCTTCCTTTCGATACAAAGAACGGCATTATCGTTGGAAATATCAGAATGGGATTTGGACATTACAGAATAAGTATGGCCATGGCTTCATGTGCTAAGCATCTTGGCTATACACCCTATTGGATGGATTTAAATTCATATCCGCACACCACCTGCACCAAGGTAATAAGTGCACAGAACGAGCTTTATTCTCTGGGTTCAAGACTTTCAAAGAATCCGATTTTTAATAAGCTTGTCTGGGAGCCTGTTAACTACGAGGGCTTCAGAGCACTGTCCTATAATGCAGCAGATCAGATGAATGCAGAGCTTATGGCTCCTGTTTATAAAAACGTTCCTAAGGAGATTCCTGTTATCGGAACCCACGTGTGGCCTGCTCAGGCAGCTATCCACGCTGGAATGAAATATGTTGTAAATGCTATTCCCGATAACTGGCCTATGGCACTTCATTTTTCAGAAGGCTCAGTTCACACAATACAGTGCAGAAATGCCTACATGGGATACAGAATCCTTAACGGAATGAACAAGAAGGAAATCTGCAAGCCTATGCCGCAGAAGGATCTTGTATATACAGGTCACTACATCGATCATGAGCTTGTATCCAACATTGAGAGCGACTGCGAGGCAAGAATTTCAAGAAGGAAAAATGGAAAGCCCATGAGATTCCTTCTTACAATCGGAGGAGCAGGAGCTCAGAAGGAGATATTTGCAGCAATTATCAAATACCTTCTTCCCAAGATAGCTGAGAAAAAGGCAGCACTTTACGTTAACGTAGGTGATTACAGACAGGTCTGGGAGGACCTTAAAAAAGAAATTCCTGAGATGAACTCACATATACATGAGCATTTGGGAGATTTCAAGGACACTGAGAAATTTGCAGAGGATGCACTTAATCCGGACACAGAGGTTACAGGAATCCACGGCTTCTGGCACGAAAATATCTTTGAAGCTGTGTATTGCACAAATCTTCTTATGAGAAGCTGCGACGTTCTTGTGACAAAGCCCAGCGAGCTTGCATTTTATCCTGTGCCGAAGCTCTTTATCAAGAGAGTCGGAAAGCATGAGATGTGGGGCGCGATCCACTCAGCAGAGGTGGGCGACGGAACCCTTGAGTGCAGAGATATTCCTCACACAGTACAGATGCTTGATCAGTTCCTTGAGACACCACTTCTTGATGAGATGTGTGAGTGCATTTTGGAAAATAAAAAGTCAGGCCTTTATGACGGAGCCTACAAGGTAGTAGAGCTTGCTATGGGTATGAAAAATGAAATCTGATAGGGAGAAGGAAGAAAATGAACAAACAGAGTAAACTTTCAGCAGGGGCAAAGGCATCCTATGGATTGGGTGCAGTTGGTAAGGACATGGTATATATGCTTTCAGCATCCTACGTTCTTTATTATTTCCAGGATATCCTGGGAGTCAGCGCAGTGGCTATGGGTGCGATACTTATGGCAGCCCGCGTATTTGATGCTTTTAACGATCCGATCATGGGAATGATCGTGGCAAAGACCAAGACACGCTTTGGTAAATTCAGACCCTGGCTTCTTATCGGAACCATTACAAATGCAATAATTTTATACATGATGTTTACAGCTCCGCCTACATTAAAAGGCTCAGGACTTGTGGTATACGCTGCAGTTACCTATATCCTCTGGGGCGTAACCTACACAATGATGGACATCCCTTACTGGTCAATGATTCCTGCTTTTACTGAGGGAGGAAAAGAAAGAGAAGGTCTTACAACACTCGCCCGTTCCTGTGCAGGTGTGGGATCAGCGATAATCACTATCGTTACCGTTATGTCTGTATCAGCACTTGGCCGTATGTTTGGCGGTGAGGGCATCACAGACAGAGAGGTTGAGAGAGTGGGATTTTCATATTTCACCCTGGGCGTCGCAGTACTGTTTATAGCATTTACTGTTATCTGCTGCCTCAGTGTTAAGGAAAAATCAACAGTAGATATGGATTCTCCTTCAATAGGCGAGATGTTCAAGGCGCTCATTCAGAACGATCAGGCTATGGCAGTAGTTGTTGCTATCGTTATCGTAAACTGCTCAATTTATATTACATCAAACCTTGTAATCTATTTCTTTAAATATGATTTTGGCGGAACCGACTGGAGAGGCGCATATACACTGTTCTCTACCTTTGGCGGCGGAATGCAGATCCTTGCTATGATGCTTCTGTATCCCTTCCTTAGAAGGTTCTTTACATCAATAAAGATTTATTACATAAGCATGGGAATGGCTATTGCAGGATATATTTCACTCCTTGTTCTGGCTTCCACATCAATGAACAATGTGTACCTTCTGTTCATACCCGGCTTCTTCATTTTTGCAGCAAACGGAATGCTCTCAGTAATCACAACAGTATTCCTTGCAAATACAGTTGACTACGGCGAACTTAAGAACGGAAGAAGAGATGAGTCAGTTATCTTCTCAATGCAGACCTTCGTAGTAAAGCTTGCTTCAGGAGTATCAGCCTTTATCGCTGCGCTGTCACTTCAGATGCTTGCACTCAGCAATGATACAGCAGAGGCTGCAGAAGCAGTTGACTATTCACTTGGCGTAGGCGCTATGCAGAAGATGGGCCTTCGTATGACAATGACAATAATTCCTATTGCAGGACTTGTTTTTGCAATATTCTGGTTCAGCAAAAAGTACATTCTCACTGATGAGAAGATTGAAGAAATTGCTGCAGAGATTGCAGAGGAAAAACGAAAAATCGCATAATTATGACAAACGTGGCGTAAATTATTTGCGCCACGTTTTATTTTTATGCAGTTTCCGATAGGGTAAATAGTATTGTTAGATTTTCCATTTTGGTGTATGCTATATATTGTTTAGTAGTATGCTTAGAACGATTATGTCCATACAAGATATAGGGGTCTAAAACCTACAAAAATTGACAGAGGATACTATGGATTGTAAAGAATTTCAGAGGATGATTCCGGGCTTTTTAGCAGATGAACTGGATAATTATTCTCTTGAAGCTTTTTTGAATCATATGGATAAATGCAAGAACTGTAAGGAAGAGCTTACCATACAGTTCCTTATTGAAACAGGTATTCAGAGGCTTGAGGATGGAAGTACGTTTAACCTTGCCAATGAACTGCAGACTACCACTAACGACGCCTGGCAGAGACTGCGTGTCAGGAAGAGGTTACTTAATGCGGCCTTTTTTCTGCAGGTTATAGTTGTGGCTGAGATCATAGCAGCGATTGCACTTGCTATAGGACTTGGATAATACAAAATACTACTTAGATATTAAACATAAAAAATATAAAGCCAGTTGGGGACATTTTTTAAAATGGGGAAGAAATTACTACTTATAGACGGACACAGCATATTGAACAGAGCATTTTACGGGCTTCCGGATCTTACTAATTCCGAAGGCCTTCATACAGGTGCCGTCTATGGATTTCTGAATATTCTTTTCAGACTCATTGACGAGGAGCAGCCGGACTACGTGACTGTTGCCTTTGACGTTCATGAGCCGACTTTCAGACACAAGATATATGCAGAGTACAAGGGCACCAGAAAGCCCATGCCTGAAGAGCTTCGTCAGCAGGTACCTCTTATGAAGGAGGTTCTGGACAGCATGAAGATATGCCGCATGGAAAAGCCGGGGCTTGAAGCTGACGATATCCTTGGAACCATCGCCAAGCGTGGTGAGAAGGAGGGTATGGAGGTAAGACTTGTCTCCGGAGACCGAGATCTTCTTCAGGTTGCAACAGATCATATCTGTGTCAGAATCCCTAAGACAAAAGCGGGAAAGACCGAAATCGAGAACTACTTCGCAAAGGATGTGGAGGAGCTCTACAAGGTTAACCCTATACAGTTTATAGAGCTTAAGGCACTCATGGGAGATTCATCCGATAACATTCCGGGTGTTCCCAAGGTAGGTGAGAAGACTGCGATAGAGCTTATGACCACCTACGGATCCATTGAGAAAATCTATGAGAACCTTGATAACATCAGCAAGAAATCAATAAGAGAGTCCCTGGCAGCCAACAGAGAGCTCTGTGATTTAAGCAAGGTGCTTGCAACAATCGATGTTAATGCAGAGTTCGACTATGAATTCGAGAATGCAGTTATAAACGACATTCTTGGCAGAGATGCCTATGAGATGTTTAAGAGGCTGAACTTCAGGAACCTGTTATCAAGATTCGATGACAATGTTACCAAGACCGAGGTAAAGCTGGAAATTGACGAGATATCCGGAATGGCTAAGGTGGAGGCAGCTTTTAAGGAAGCTTCTGTATACGCTGGCGATCATGATGACAGATTCATTGGAATCGGAATCCTCTCAGACCTTACAGGCGGAGTCGGAAAGGGCAAGGAAAATCAGCAGCTTTCACTATTTGAGACCTTCGAAGAGCCTAAGACACTTATCGGATTTGCCATCTGCACCTCAGATAACAAGGTAACTTATTTTGAGACAGATGATACAGTTACAGAAGGATATCTTGGACAAAAGCTTGAAGAACTATCAAAGGACTGCAGACTTTCATTTTTTGATATAAAGCATGCTTACAGATACTTTAAGCCCTTCGAGATAGATAATTACGAGGATAAGAAAAAGGCATCCTTTGATACACTTATCGGAGCATATCTTATAAATCCTCTTAAGAATGACTATCTGCCTGAGGATATAGCAACTGAGTATCTGCAGCTTTCCATAAGGTCTAAAACCGAGATTTTCGGAAAAGAGAATCCCGCTGATGCTGATAAGGACTTAAGAAAAGAGTACGCTGGATATCTTGCCTATGTGAACTTTATGGCAGCTCCCAAAATTGAGGAGCGCCTCGAGAAAGAGGATATGCTTACTCTTATGACAGACATAGAGATGCCTCTTACCTACATTCTATACGATATGGAGAAGGAAGGCATTCTTGTTAAGAGAGACGAGCTTAAGATTTACGGAGATAAGCTTACAGGCAGAATAGATGAGCTTGATTCAAGCATACATGAGGAAGTTAAGAGTACGACAAACGGTGAAGTAACTGATTTTAATATCAATTCACCCAAGCAGCTTGGAGAAATTCTCTTTGAGAAATTAGGACTCCAGGGCGGTAAAAAGACCAAGACCGGTTATTCCACAGCAGCGGACGTACTTGAGAAGCTCGCTGCAGAGAATCCAATAGTTAAGGATATCTTAGAGTACAGAGGTCTTACAAAGCTTAAGAGTACCTACGCAGATGGCCTTGCAGCCTTTATCGGCGATGATGAGAGGATACATACAAGCTTTAACCAGACGATTACAGCTACAGGAAGAATAAGCTCAACAGAGCCTAATCTTCAGAATATCCCCATGAGAACAGAGCTTGGAAGAGCTATCAGAAAAGTATTTGTTCCAAAGGAAGGCTATGTATTTGCAGATGCGGATTACTCTCAGATCGAACTGAGAATCCTTGCACATATGTCCGGGGATAAGGGACTTATCGATGCTTATCATGAGGGAAAAGACATTCACAGAACCACAGCCTCCAAGGTATTTGGAATTCCCTTCGAGGAAGTGACGGATATCCAGAGAAGAAATGCAAAGGCTGTAAACTTCGGAATTGTCTATGGTATAAGCGCCTTCGGATTAAGTGAGGATCTTAATATCTCCAGATCTGACGCAAAGAAGTACATGGAGGACTACCTTGCGACATATCCGGGAGTTAAGGAATATCAGGATAAGGCTGTTAATGATGCGAAGGAGAAGGGCTACGCCATAACTCTTTACAAGAGAAGACGTCCCATGCCGGAGCTTAAATCCGGTAACTTCATGCAGAGACAGTTTGGTGAGAGAGTTGCCATGAACGCTCCCATTCAGGGAACAGCAGCTGACATCATCAAGATCGCCATGATAAGGGTATGGAGACGCATCAGAAAAGAAGAGCTTAAATCCAGAATGATTCTTCAGATTCATGATGAACTTTTGATAGAGACAGCAAAGGACGAGGTGGAAATTATTAGTAAGCTCCTTGAGGAAGAAATGACAAATGCAGCTGACCTCCTTGTTCCCATGGAGGCTGAATGCCACACAGGTACTGACTGGTTTGAGGCGAAGTAAGTGACAAAGATTATAGGAATTACCGGCGGTGTTGGAGCCGGTAAGAGCACAGTTTTAAACTACATACAGAAGAAATGCAAATGCAGGATCATCTTTTCGGATAATGTTGCTAACGACATAAAGCTTAAGGGGCAGCCTTGTTACGAGCCTATAGTCAAACTGTTATCTGAGGATATTCTTGGAAGTGACCTTGAAATCGATAAGAGCAAAATGGCCGCAAAGATCTTTTCTGATGAAAAGCTTTTAAAGCAGGTTAATGAAATCCTTCATCCTGCGGTTAACAACTTTATATTCGGGGAGATTGATAAGGAGAGGAAATCAGGTGAGCTTGATTATCTTTTCATAGAGGCGGCGCTACTTATCGAGAATGGGTATGACAAAATAGTAGATGAACTGTGGTACATATATGCATCGGAGGATGTGAGGAGGCAGAGACTTAAGGCTTCCAGAGGCTACTCTGATGAGAAGATAAACGACATTTTAAGCGGGCAGCTAAGTGACGAAGAATTTAGAAGGTATGCCGATTTTGTAATAGACAATAGCGGTGATGAAAAGGACACGGAAAGTCAAATTGATTCAAAGCTGGGGGAAAACTGATGGCAACGATGGCAGAACAATCAGAAAAAAATGTAGTATTCGGTCTTGATATCGGAACAAGAAGCGTGGTGGGTTCAGTTGGATACATGGAGGATGAGATCTTCAATGTTATCGCCCAGTGCGTAGAAAAGCATGAGACCAGAGCAATGCTTGATGGACAGATCCACGACATTGGTAAGGTCGGCGCGACAATCAGAAAGGTTAAGGAAAACCTGGAGCAGCAGACACAGATACATTTAACAGATGTATGCATCGCAGCCGCTGGTCGTGTGCTCAGAACCATGAAGACCAACTTCGAGGAGGAGTACACTGACAACAGAGAGCTCACAGAGGAGGAAATCTATAACTTAGAGTCCAAGGCTGTTGAGAAGGCATATCAGGAGTTCCTGGCACAGAATCAGTCAGATATGAAGTTCTATCTGGTTGGATATTCTGTAATGCATTATTATCTTGATGATTACCAGATAGCTAACCTTGAGGGACATAATGCAGGAAGAGTTGCAATTGACCTTATCGCAACATTCCTTCCTGATGACTGTGTTGACGGACTTTATAAAGCCTGCGAGAGAGCAGACCTTAAAGTAGCTAATATGACTCTCGAGCCTATAGCCGCTATGATGGTTGCAATCCCGCCTCAGTACAGAATGCTGAACCTTGCACTTGTTGACGTAGGTGCAGGTACATCCGATATTTGTATCACTGATGATGGAACGATCACATCCTATGGTATGCTTCCCATCGCCGGTGACTCAATTACAGAAATAATTGCCCAGCACTGCCTTGTTGATTTCAACACAGCAGATCAGATAAAAATTGATGCAAGCCACATGGATCAGGTTAAGTATGTGGACATCATGGGCCTTGAAAAGACAATCTCCGCTAAAGAGATTGCAAAGATGATAAAGCCCCTTGTTGAGAAGATGTCCAAGATGGTAACCCAGCAGATCAAGCAGCTTAACGGCAATAAGCCTGTTAGCGCTGTATTTGTAGTAGGTGGTGGCGGATGCGTTCCCGGATATACCAAGGCTCTTGCCAAGGAGATGAAGATTCCGGAGGAGCGTGTTGCACTTCGCGGTGAGGAAGTTATGAAGAACATTCGCTTCCTTAACGAGGATGAGACCATCGAGCATGATTCTCTTATGGTTACTCCTCTTGGTATCTGCGTAAGCTTTTATGAGCAGTCCAATAACTTTGTATTTGTTTCATTCAACGGACAGCAGACCAAGATTTATGACAATGGTAAGCTTGCGATTGTCGACGCAGCTATGCAGGCAGATTTCCCCAACGAGGATCTCTTCCCCAAGCGCGGTGAGGAGCTTAGATTCACTGTCAACGGACAGGAGAGAATGGTTCGCGGTGAGCCCGGTGAAGCAGCTGTTATCACACTTAACGGTGCACCTGCAGACATCCATACCAAGATTCATGCCAACGACATAATCGAGGTAACAAGCTCTACTGTAGGAAAAGCAGGTAAGAGCGAGCTTTCGGACATTCCTGAATTTAAGGGAACGATCAACATCACAGTTGATGGCAAAAATATAGATGTTCCGAGAACCGCAGAGGTTAACGGTGTACCTCAGACAGGTTTCTACGACATTAAGTCAGGCGATGACATCAAGGTTCTTGATTACGAGACAGCAGCTCAGATAGCACAGCTCCTTGACATTGACCTCACAGAGTTTACAGTTATAACTGTTAATAATGAGGTTGCAAACGGGGACACACCTGTTTACGAGAACTTCAAGGTTGAATTTAAGAGCGGCACTGATGCTATCATGGATTACTATGCTAACTTCCCTGATGCAGACGAGGTGGCAATAGAGCAGGAGAATGAGGAATCCTCCTATGATGCGGATGCTGATCTTGACCTTGAGGAGAATGAGGACGGAAGTCTTAGCTTCTCAGGCGGAACAACAACTCAGGCAACTGTTGAAAGAACCGCAGCGCCCACCAGACGTGTGATTACACATGATCTTCATGTAATAGTTAACAATGAGCCTATTGTACTTCACGGCAAATCGGATTATATTTTTGTAGATATATTCGATGTAATAGATTTTGATCTCAGCAAGCCGAACGGCAGATCGATAGTAACTACGCTAAATGGCGGTACTCCCGACTACATGCAGGCTATTCATGAGGGCGACAAGATCGAAGTATATTGGAAATAGTAAATAAATTTTTAATATTATAAACACATATTTTTCACAGATTAAATTTAGTATTGAAACGGAGACTGCATTATATGAGACTGGCAAGCCTCTCGAGTGGCAGTAGTGGGAACAGTATTTACGTAGGTTCCGATACCACTCACATCCTTGTAGATACGGGATGTAGTAAAAAAAGAATAGTTGAAGGTTTGTCTAAATTAGAACTTTCACTAGATGACATTGATGCAATCTTTGTCACCCATGAACATTCGGATCACATAGCCGGATTACACACAATCCTTAAGAAGCATGATATTCCTGTGTTTGCTACCAGGGGAACGTTGCAGGGCATTCGTGCAAGTGATAAGAAGGGCGAGATGGTTGCTTCC
Source organism: Butyrivibrio sp. FC2001 (assembly GCF_000424125.1). Classification (NCBI taxonomy): domain Bacteria; kingdom Bacillati; phylum Bacillota; class Clostridia; order Lachnospirales; family Lachnospiraceae; genus Butyrivibrio; species Butyrivibrio sp. FC2001. Next base: position 580,779 of record NZ_KE384132.1, on the reverse strand, counting down.
GAATTTCATGAAATAAGGGCCGATGAAAAGGTATCGGTCAAGGATCTCGTTATTAATCCGATCACAATAATGCACGATGCACTTGAGCCTGTGGCATACAGAATTGCCTGTGGTGATAAGAGAATCGGAATCGCAACTGATCTTGGATGCTATAATGAGTACACAGTTGATAATTTAAGGGGAATGGATGCATTACTTCTTGAAGCCAATCACGATGTGAGAATGCTTCAGACGGGACCATATCCGTATCAGCTGAAAAGACGAATACTTGGTGAAAAAGGACATTTGTCCAACGAAAAAAGTGGGGAGCTTCTTTGCAGAATCCTGCATGATAATCTAAAAGGAATTCTCTTGGGACACCTAAGTAAAGAAAATAATCTTCCTGAGCTGGCCTATGAAACAGTTCGGGTTGAGATAGAAATGGGCGACAACCCATATCACGGAAATGACTTTCCTATAATGGTAGCTGCGAGAAACGAGCTTTCTCCTGTTATCGAAGTGTGAAAAAAGTGAGGAGTAAAATATTATGAATAAGATTATTATTACTGTTGTTGGTAAGGACACAGTTGGTATCATCGCTAAGGTATGCACATACCTTGCTGAGAATGGTATCAACATTCTTGACATTTCCCAAACTATAGTTTCCGGATATTTCAATATGATGATGATAGTTGACGTGGCTAAGAGCCAGGTCGACTTCATGGACATGTCTGATTCTCTTGAAAGCCTCGGCGAAGACATTGGAGTAGTTATTAAGTGTCAGAGAGAAGAGATTTTTGATTCAATGCACAGACTCTAATACACTGCTTTAATACCGAAGGGGAACGGATAAATGATCAACATAAATGAAGTTTCAGAAACAAATGAAATGATTGAAAAGGAAAACCTTGATGTAAGAACAATTACAATGGGTATCAGCCTTTTTGATTGCATAAGCTCAGATCTTGATACACTTAACAAAAACATATACGAAAAGATATATGGCTCTGCCAAGGATCTTGTTCAGACAGGTGAGGATATCGCTAAGGAGTTCGGAATTCCGATCGTAAATAAGAGAATCTCCGTAACACCTATTGCGCTTATAGGTGCTGCTGCCTGTAAGACCTCAGATGATTATGTGACAATTGCCAAGACACTTGATAAGGTTGCCAAGGCTGTAGGTATAAACTTCCTTGGTGGCTATAGTGCGCTTGTAAGTAAGGGCATGACTAATGCAGACAGACTTCTCATTGAGTCTATTCCAAAGGCACTCGCTGAGACAGATGTCGTATGCTCTTCAGTAAATGTAGGCTCCACCAAGACAGGTATCAACATGGATGCAGTTCGTCTTCTTGGAGATGTGATCGTAAAAACTGCAGAAGCTACAAAGGACAACGACAGCGCAGGCTGCACAAAGCTTGTAGTTTTCTGTAATGCTCCTGATGATAATCCCTTCATGGCAGGTGCTTTCCACGGCGTAACTGAGGCTGACAGAATTATCAATGTCGGTGTCAGTGGTCCCGGAGTTGTTAAGACTGCTCTTGAGAAGGTTCGCGGTGAGAACTTCGAGATTCTCTGCGAGACCATTAAGAAGACTGCTTTCAAGGTAACACGTGTTGGACAGCTTGTTGCAAAGGAAGCCTCCGAAAGACTTGGCGTTCCCTTTGGAATCGTTGATCTGTCCCTTGCACCTACACCTGCTATCGGCGACAGTGTTGCTGATATTCTCCATGAGATCGGTGTTGAGCATGCCGGTGCTCCCGGAACAACAGCAGCACTTGCACTTCTTAACGATCAGGTAAAGAAGGGCGGCGCTATGGCTTCTTCCTATGTAGGAGGTCTTTCAGGTGCGTTTATTCCTGTAAGTGAGGATCAGGGAATGATAAATGCGGTTAATGCCGGCGCTCTGACACTAGAGAAGCTCGAGGCTATGACCTGCGTATGCTCAGTTGGTCTTGATATGATCGCTATTCCCGGTGACACAAAGAGCACCACCATTGCGGGAATCATCGCTGATGAGATGGCTATCGGTATGATCAATCAGAAGACAACAGCAGTAAGACTTATCCCTGTTATCGGTAAGAAGGCAGGGGATACAGTAGACTTTGGCGGACTTCTGGGATTTGGTCCCATCATGAGCGTTAACAAGTTCTCCTGTGATGAGTTCGTAAACAGAGGCGGAAGAATACCTGCGCCTATACACAGCTTTAAGAACTAAGCTGAATAAATATAAAAAGCCGGCACTTCCGGCGGATAGGAACTGACAACTTTAAAAGATGGAAAAGTTCAAGAAAATTTCCGAAAAGGTTTCGGAAAAATCTGGGAAACTAAATAGATTTTTGAGAAGGAATGCTGCAGGGCAGACCTCAGAAAAGGGCTCTGTAGTAAACCGCATTAAAAATAATTCCACTCTCGACAAAATAAAGAAAAACTGGAAGAGAGGAAGAAGCACCAAGAAGGCCATAAGAGAGACAGCTGTTTCCTGGGCTTTCCTGCTGCCCAGTCTTATGGGAGTTCTTACATTCTTCGTAATTCCTTTCTGCGTAGTTGTATTCTACGCCGTGGTTAATAACCCGATTCAGAAGGAATTTGTAGGAATGTTTAACTTCGAAAGAGTATTTACCAACAATGCCTTCAGGCAGGCTGCATCCAATACCTTCATGTTTTCTATTATTGCAGTGCCTCTGGCTGTTGCGCTTTCGCTATTTCTGGCGGTGGTAATGGAATCGGGAATTCCCTTCAAGAGTCAGTTTAGAAGCTTTTTCCTGAGTCCCATGATGGTTCCGATAGCATCTATCGTCCTTATATGGCAGGTGCTTTTCCACTTTAACGGAATTGTCAATGTAATAGGAATGTACTTTGGCGGGCCTAAGATTGACTGGCTTAAGTCAGATAAGGCTCAGATAGTTATCGTCGTGTTGTTCCTGTGGAAGAACCTGGGATACAACATGATCCTGTTTATGGCTGCGCTGTCCAGCGTACCCAAAGACCTTATTGAGGTTGCGAGACTTGAGAGTGCGACAGATAGCCAGATTTTCTGGACTATCAAGATGAGATATCTTTCATCAACAGTACTCTTTGTTACGATAATGTCTCTTATCAACTCCTTTAAGGTATTTAGAGAGATTTATCTATTAACCGGAGATTATCCATATAAAACGCTGTATATGATGCAGCACTTTATGAATAATACATTTGCGTCTGTCGATTATCAGAAGCTTTCCGCTTCGGCCATAATGATGGCTCTGGTAATCGTTGTACTTATGCTCATAATGTTTCTTACGGAAAACCGGTATGGAAAGGATATAGAAGGCTGATATGGCGGGAATGAAATTGCCTACCGGTGAGCAACAGTTCTACGAGAGAGCTATTCGGAAGGCAAGACGAAAAAAGAAAATATACAAATACGGCATTATAGCCGGAACAATTATATGTACAATTTTTGCAGCATTGTTCCTGCTGCCGACAATACTTACAATAACAAATTCATTCATGAGTTCGTCTGAGATCAATGCCAACTACGGCGCGGTATTTCAGACCACTGAAACGGGCGGTAAGGTATTTATTTCAAAAACGGTAAACCTGAAGTTTATACCTGATATGGTGTCCTTCAGTCAGTACTTCACGGTGCTGTTTAAATCACCTGAGTACCTGGTTAAGTTTTGGAACAGTATGTTCTATGTTGTTCCGATTCTTGTAGTACAGCTCATGGTTGCGATGCTTGCATCCTACGGATTTGCAAGATATAAGGGCAGGGTAAGAGAAATAATCTTCTTTATATACATCATAATGATGCTTATGCCTTACCAGGTTACACTGGTTCCCAACTATCTGGTTTCATCCTGGCTTAAGATACTTGATACCAGATGGGCGATATGGCTTCCGGGATTCTTTTCACCGTTTGCGGTTTATCTGCTTACGAAGTTTATACGAAGAATACCCACAGAGGTTATGGAAGCTGCATCGATCGATGGTGCCAGCGAGTGGCAGATATTCTCACAGATATGTTTCCCGCTTTGTAAGAGCGGACTTATATCAATAGCGATCCTTGTGTTTATTGATTATTGGAACATGGTTGAGCAGCCACTGATACTTTTAACTAATGATGAGCTTCATCCGCTCTCGGTATTTTTGTCGAAGATCAATGCAGGAGAGATAAGCCTTGCATTCGCGGTCGCAGTTATTTATCTGGTGCCTCCGCTTCTGATCTTCCTCTACGGGGAAGAGTACCTTATCGAAGGTATTTCATACCAGGGTGGTTTAAAAGGATAGATTTTATTGCCAAATGGTAAATGGCAATTTGCCCATATATGAGGGGGCAAGCAATAGTATTTAAGGGAAGAGGAATTTAGGTATGTCTGAAGTAAAGAATCAAAGACCAAAGAAAAGTCGTAAGGACATTATCAAGGATATTGCTATCGCATTTTTGACAGTCCTTTTGTTACTTACATTCTTTTCAAACACAATCATGAATTATTCACTACCGGAGGTTGCTATTCAGCAGATTCAGGAGGGAACAATTTCACCGATTATCAGAGGAACAGGTACTGTTGAGGCAAAGGATCCTTACAACGTAAAGGTTTCTCAGGAGCGCGTAATCAAGAGCGTTGCTGTTTCTGAAGGTGCAGAGGTTAAGAAGGGAGATGTTCTTTATTACCTTGAGGATAAAGAATCAACTGAATTAACAGAGGCAAGACAGAAGCTTGAGGAGCTTATGCAGACCTATGAGACTTCACTTTTCTCAGGTGATCTTTCAAATGAGGCCATTAACCGTGTAAGAAACGGCCAGACCTTAACAATGGATCAGATTCAGGCAAAGCTCAAGGCTGCTACTGACAGATATGATAATGCAAAGACAGCCGATGAGAATGCTCAGGCTGCAATTGACGAGCAGTCACAGGATCAGGCATACACAGCAGCTCAGTACAATTATGATGAGGCAACTCCTCAGTACAGAGATGCTGATATCACATACAGAATTACAGAGATTGATCAGTTACTTGAAGCTGCAAAAGCTGATAGTTCTGATTCCAGTTCCGATTCAAGTGATACTGTAGCAAAGGATGAGTATGATTCAGCTAAGTCTGCATTGGATTCAGCTAAGTCTGCACAATCTTCAGCGGAAAAGTCATATTACGAAACAAAAGGAAAATATGGTGAAGGCAGCAAAGAAGAAAAAGCTGCTAAGGAATATTGGGATTCAACCAAAAATGCTACCGATGCTGCTAACGAAAAATATAAAAAGAAAAAGAAAGCTTATGAGAAGTCTCAGCAGACTACAGCTGCAAAGAAAACTGTAAATGAAGCTTATATAGAAGCTCTCGAAGCAGAGAAGAACCAGCTTCTTCTTGAGCAGGCTAACGGTACAAAGGATACATCACAGATTACAACGCAGGCAGGCCAGGTAGATAACGACTACCAGAGAAAGGCTGCAGAACTTCAGGATATAAAGAACAAGACAGCTCAGGAGCTTGATAAAGCTACAAACGACAGAACTGAGCTTCTTACAGAGATTGCCAAGGAAATCGAGCTTGACGGTCAGAGAGATACAATCGCAGAGCAGAAGGAAACAATAGAGAAGCTTGAGAAGGAAGCCGTTGGCGCAACAATCGATGCACCTGTTGATGGTAAGATTACTGAGCTTGCTCTTAAGGCCGGTGAGTCTACAAATGCTGAGAATGCAGTTGCTGTTATCCAGATGGACAGCAAGGGAATGCAGACAAGCTTCTCAGTTACAATGGATCAGGCTAAGAGACTTAAGGTTGGTGATATCGCTGAGCCTCAGAACTCATGGTATTACACAGATTTCAAGGCAACACTTAAATCTATTACAGCAGACCAGCAGAACCCCAACACAAAGAAGGTACTTACATTCCTTATCGAGAGTACAGAGGTTCAGAGCGGACAGTCTGTAAGTCTTCAGATTGGACAGAAATCTGATAACTACGACCTTACAGTTCCCGCAGGAGCTATAAGAGAGGATACAAACGGAAAGTTCATATTGATAGTCAGATCAAAATCAAGCCCTCTTGGAAACAGATATATTGCGTCCAGAGTGGATGTTGAGGTTTTGGGAACTGATGATACAACCGCAGCTATAAGCGGAAGTCTTGAGGGAGATGAATATGTGATCACCACTTCAACAGCTCCTATTAATTCAGGTGATCAGGTAAGACTGGCTAACAATTCATGAACAGAGTAGATATATTGGCCAAGATGAAGGCCGGAATAACTAATTTTTTCAAAAATCTGAAATTAAAACAGATCATATATATGGCAGTAATAGTGTTGCTTGTTCTCACAATATTTGGGCTTGATCTTTACAGATCCCATGTTGTACACAGGCAGTACGATCAGCAGATGGGTCAGAGATGGTCTAATGAGACCCGCTGTGGTCAGGTCAGCATGTTCTTTTCAGAGAACCAGGGTATTGGTACAGACAAGATAAATGAGTATGTATACAACATTAATAAGGGACTTATAGCTGACGGACTTCAGGAAGCTGATGCAAGCACACAGGGTTCCGGTGCAGTCTGGAATTATTGTTATAGCGCAGTAGGTAGTGTTGAACTTACCAGGGATTTAAAGTCTGTCACAGCAGTTGCCATAGGTATAGGCGGAGATTATTTCCAGTTTCATCCTATGCGTGTAATGAGTGGTAACTACTTTGCCGGTGATACTCTCATGAAGGATCATATAATGCTTGATGAAGAGCTTGCGTGGCAGCTGTTTGGTTCCAACAATATTGTTGGACAGAGCATCCTTATTGGAGGAGTTCCTCATTATATTGACGGTGTCGTTAAGAAGGACAGCGGTAAGTATGTTAAGGCTTCTGGCATGATATTCCCTACGGTTTACATGTCCTTTGAGTCCCTGGCTACTTATGGAAAAATTGATGCGTCTGTACTTGCTACCAATGGAACACTTGGAAAGGTCGATGTTGCTTCTAAGAATGATGATGAAGCAGAGAGTGGTACTTCTGATGTCGAGGTACAGGCCAAGGGCATAGTATGCATGGAAATTGTTATGCCCAACACAGTAGACAATTATGCCAAAAACTTTGTCATAGATAAGCTCCAGCTTAATACAACGCAGGTTGAGGTTGTTGATAATACTGCAAGATTTGAAAATGGTAACTTATTTAATCTTCTTACCAAGTTCAATACCAGAGGAATGCAGACGAAACCTGTAATTTATCCCTATTGGGAGAACAATGCCAGAGCCTATGAGAATATTTTGGCTGTTGTATTTTTAATTCAAATCATATGTGCCGTAATAGCTTTCATTATGGTAGCTATTATAGTCGTTCAGGCTTACAGGCACAGAAAGTGGACAGTTGGCATGCTTGTTCAAAAGTTTGTCGACTGGAAATATGATGTTGAGTCAAATCTTAAATACCATAACGAAAAATGGAAATATTTCTAATGGTATTTAGTTTGCTTCACCCACTAACAAGGAGGATATTTAATGAAGAGAATTTATCTAAAGAGAATTCTTAGTATTTCACTTGCTACAGTTATGACGCTTAATATGGCTGCCTGTGGCTGTGGCAAAAAGAGTAACACATCATCTACAGCAGATGAGGAAGCAGGACATGATGCTACTGCTTTCGTGTTTAAGGAGACCGCAATTAACCTTGGAGAAGGCGTAGACCTTGCAAGCATTTCAGCTCTTGGAAGCTATGGCGATAAGGTATATGCACTTTACAATTCTGTTGGCGATGACGGCAGTAACCAGAGCACCTTATATACCTTTGACAAGGATGGAAGTAATGTTACACCTATTTCCCTTCCTATGAAGGACAACCTTAGTGTTGCTAATGTTGCTGTTGCCAGCGATGGTTCAATTTATACTGTTGAGACTCAGTTTGCCGGAATGGGCGGCGGCTTTGATTTCAGTTCTGACGATGGCGGAATGAGCGGTGATATGGGCGGCATCATAGAAGGCGGCGATATCGAAATCGATACAGATAGCTCTGATTCTGATAGTGTTGTTGATGATATTGACCAGTATTCCGGCGAGGACGGAGACGTTGAAGTTACTGATGCAGAGGATACTTCTGACGCCACAGATGCTACATCTGATAGCGAAAGCACAGATGCTGATGCAGCTACCACAGAGTCTGCAGATGGTACAGGTGATGCTGCAACAGAGGGTGACGGCACTACTACTGAAGAGTCAGCTGATAACTACATCGATATCTCTAATGAAGAGGTTCTTGGTGGTGATACCGCTGAGTCTGATGTTTACTACATGGTTAAGCATGACAGCACAGGTGCTGAGGTTTGGAGAAATAAGCTTGATACAAGTGCTGATTCATATTTCTATATCAACTCATTCCTTTTAGCTGATGACAGCACACTTCTTACAGCAGATGCAAACGGTATGCACAAGTATAATACCGAGGATGGAAGCCTTGCCGGAGACTTTGAAGCCAGTGAAGTTTTAGATAGTGAATATGGCGGATCTGTAATGCTTTATAAGCTTGGCGATGGTAATTTCGGTGCCATGAATGCTGCAACTGCAGAATTCTACAAGGTAGATGTAAATGCCGGAACACTTACAGCTGTAGAGGGATCAGAGAATCCGTTCTATGATTATACATTCTACTCAGGTGCAGGCTCCCATGATTTCTTTGCAGTAGGTTCAGAGGGTGTTTACACATACAACATGGGCGATGCTAACGTATCAATGATACTTAACTTCGTAGACTCTGATATCAACACTTATGGATTATCCAACCTTGCTGCTATTTCAGACGAGGAGATGGTTGCACTTATTCCTTCAGATGATTCTGGCTACACACTTTCTTACCTTACAAAGGTTGATCCTAAGGCTGTAGGCGAAAAGCAGCAGATCACACTTGGCTGTAACTATATCGATTATAAGGTTAGAGCACAGATCATCAGCTTTAATAAGAAAAACGACAAGTATCGTATCGTAATCAATGACTATTCAAAGTATGACTCCGATGATGATTACTCAGGCGGTGCTAACAGACTTAACACAGATATCGTTTCAGGTAACGCACCTGACATTCTTGTTCTTGATGCTGATATGCCTGTAGACAGTTATATTTCCAAGGGACTTTTTGAGGATATGACTGATTACTTCAACAATGATGAAGAACTCAGCAAGATCAAGTTCATGGATCATGTAATGGAAGCTTTCAAGACAGACGGTAAGATGTACAAGATTATCCCCAGCTTCTATGTTGAGACAGTAGTTGCTCCCAAGAAGGATGTAGGTGATGATTACACATGGACTATCGATGAGCTTGAGAAGATCGTAAAGGAAAAGAACATCGAGCATAAGAATATCTTCGGACCTCTTGCAAGAGACGAAGTATTCGAGATGGCTCTCAGTCTTGCAGGTTCACAGTATATTGACTGGACTACACTTACATGTAGCTATAATTCAGAGGCATTCATTCACCTTCTTGAGTTTGTAAATGAGTTCCCTGAAGAGCTTGAAGAGGATGATTACTACAACGATACTTCTGCATATTGGAGACAGGGACTTTCACTTGGAGACAGATTCTATCTCAATGGCTTTAGTGATTACAACTATGAGAAGAAGGGTACATTCGGTGAGGACATCACTACTGTAGGTTTCCCTTCAGATAACGGAAGCGGATCAGCGCTTTATCCTAATTTACAGTTGACAATGAATGCTTCTTCAAAGGTTAAGGATGGCTGTTGGGAGTTCATGAGATACTTCCTGACAGATGACTTCCAGAAGACTATCGATGATTCATGGCCTGTAAGCATGAACATGATGGATAAGCTTTCAGCTGATGCTAAGAAAAAGCCTACTTACGTTGATGAGAACGGCAAGGAAGTAGAATACGATGACACATGGTACATCGGAGAGACAGAGATCATTATCGATCCCATGACAGATGATGAGATCAATGAGGTTATCAACTTCCTTAACAGCATCGATCAGGTTGGTAATGCAAACGAAGAGGTTACAAACATTATCTATGAAGAGGCTTCAGCATACTTCAGCGGACAGAAGACTGCAGAAGAGGTTGCGGATATTATCCAGAGCCGTGTACAGATCTATGTAAACGAGATTAGCTAATAAAAAATTACTTACTAATTTATAGTTCAAAATGGGAGGGCGAAGACATGTACAACAATTTGTTTGGGGTGTCGCCTATGATATTTTGGCTGATACTGACTGTTATTTTAGCTGTTAGTGAAATACTTACCCTTGGGCTTACCACCATATGGTTTGCCCTGGGTGCTTTAGCAGCATTCCTTGCATGCATTATGGGAGCATCACTCCCTTTGCAGATAGTAGTATTTATTATTGTTTCCGTAATAGCACTGCTCCTTGTGAGACCTGTGTCACTTAAGCTTCTTGGCGGAAAGATAGTTAAGACCAATATCGATGCGCTGATAGGCCGAAAGGTCAATGTTAGTAAGGAGATAGACAACATTAAGGAAACGGGTAATGTTGTACTTGATGGAACAACCTGGAATGCCAGAAGTCTTGAAGATGGGGATGTTATAACAAGCGGCGAGACTGTGGTAATAGAAAAGGTTGATGGGAATAAGCTCATTGTGAAAAGAGCTTAAAATAAAGGAGGAGAGATATGCCGTTTTTCATTGTTATTGTTTTAATACTTGTTCTTATCGCACTTAACATCAAAATTGTACCTCAGGCACATTCATTCATTGTTGAGCGCCTTGGTGCATACAAAGAGACATGGGATGTAGGTCTTCACTTCATGGTTCCTTTTATCGACAGGATTGCAAGAAAGGTTGACCTGAAGGAGCAGTACTGCGACTTCCCGCCTCAGCCCGTTATCACACAGGATAACGTTACAATGCAGATCGACTCAATCGTATTCTTCAGAATTTCTGATCCCAAGGCTTATGCTTACGGAGTAAGAAATCCTATCGGTGCTATTGAGAACCTTACAGCTACAACACTTCGTAATGTAATCGGTTCACTTACTCTTGATGAGACTCTTACAAGCCGTGACCAGATCAATGCTCAGATGCAGGATGCACTTGATATTGCAACTGATCCCTGGGGAATCAAGATTACAAGAGTAGAGCTTAAGAACATCAATCCTCCGGAGCAGATACGTGATGCAATGGAGAAGCAGATGAAGGCTGAGCGTGAAAAGAGAGAGAAGATCCTCTTCGCAGAAGGTGAGAAGCAGTCAGCAATCACAGTTGCAGAAGGTGAGAAGCAGAGTAAGATTCTTCAGGCAGAGGCTGATAAGCAGGCTACAATCCTTAAGGCTGAAGCTGAGAAGGAGAAGCAGATCAGAGAGGCTGAAGGTAAGGCTGAGGCTATCAGAAGCGTCCAGAAGGCTAATGCAGACGGTATCGCAATGCTTAAGGAAGCTGGCGCAGATGAGTCTGTTCTTACAATCAAGAGCCTTGAGGCATTTGAAAAGGCTGCAAACGGCCAGGCTACAAAGATCATTGTTCCCAGCAATATTGCAGGTGTTGCAGGACTTGCTGAGTCAATCAAGGAAGTTGTTGCAAAGTAATATAAGTTTTTCCTTAGAAAAAAAACATTGTTTTTAGGCCATCTCCAGCTGGAGATGGCGTCACCTAAGGTGACGGATGAGGGGGACATATGCCGGATAATAAAGGAAGAGAAGCTCTTATCCACTCCCTTGCTCAGTCAATGGGAATGGGCGATGCTCAGAAATTCAAGACAACAACAGGCCGATATAACTCTGAGACAGGTACCATTATGAGTAACGGAAGAGTTATATCCAGCGCCACCGTTCTTCAGGCAAAGAACTATTTTACTTCCCAATATAATAAGCTTGCCGAGATGGATGATGAGGGCGCAAAGCAGATGGCTACGCTCTATGAGGTTGCTAAGGAAGCCATAGGAATCATGCTTGATAGTGGTAAGGGGAACGACTAGTTCCCCTTTTTACTAAATGTATAGTTAATAAAATCTTAAAAAAATTTCTATTGATATTTTTTCTTTAATGATGTATCGTGAACAATAGTCGAAGGTAGTTTAATCTTGGAGCATTAGCTTGTCGACAATCAGACTTAAGTTATAAGTTATCGATTATTTTTTCCACTAGCATATTAATATTTAGGTAAATAAAGATTTTTAGATATTTATAAGAAAGGAACAAACGTTGAGAGAAAAATTAGAAACACTTACACTGGCTTCACTGCGTGACCTCGCAAAGCAGAATGGCATTAAGAGCGTTACAACGATGAAAAAGTCAGAGCTTATTGATGCTCTTTTAGAGCTTGATGAGAAGCAGAAGGCTGAGCAGAGAGCCCAGGCTGCACAGAAGGCAGAGCCTGAGAACAAAGCTCCTAAGGCTGATGATGGCGTAAAGAAGGCTCCTGCTAAAAAGCCCGGCCGCAAAAAGATAATTATGGCTGATACTCAGGGTAATAACGCTGAGAAGAAGGCTCATGACAATAAATCTGAGGAAGGCAGAAAGCCTGAGAATAAGCAGGGAGAAAACAGAAGACCTGAGAATAAGCCTGCTGAAGCAGCTCACGAGCAGAGCGCACCTAAAAAGGAAGCTCCTGCAGAGGATGCTGAGATCGCAAACGGTATCGATGCACACGGAATCCTCGAGGTTATGCAGGACGGCTTTGGATTTATCCGCTGTGAGAATTATCTTCCCGGAGAGAACGACGTATATGTTGCTCCCGGAATGATCAGAAAATATAATCTTAAGACCGGTGATATCCTTACAGGTATTGCAAGACAGAAAAAAGAAAATGATAAGTTTGGAGCACTTCTCCAGCTTAATACCATAAACACCTATAAGCCTGAGGTTGCTATGGGCCGTTGGGATTTCGAGAAGATGACTCCCATTTTCCCCAAGGAGCAGATTGTTCTTGAGCACCCCGGCTGCACGATCGCTATGAGAATCATGGATCTTATCTCACCTATAGGTAAGGGACAGCGTGGTATGATCGTATCTCCTCCGAAGGCAGGTAAGACCACACTTCTTAAGGATGTGGCACTTTCCGTTAAGAGAAACAATCCTGATATTCACCTCATCGTTCTTCTTATTGATGAGCGTCCTGAGGAAGTAACGGACATCAAGGAGAGTATTGAGGGACCTAACGCAGAGGTCATCTACTCGACCTTTGATGAGCTTCCTGAACACCACAAGAGAGTATCAGAGATGGTTATCGAAAGAGCTAAGCGTCTTGTTGAGCACAACAAGGACGTTATGATTCTTCTTGATTCGATTACAAGACTTACAAGAGCTTACAATATCGTAGTTCCTCCGTCAGGAAGAACACTTTCCGGTGGTCTTGATCCCGCTGCCCTTCATATGCCCAAGCGCTTCTTTGGTGCAGCAAGAAAGATGAGACAGGGCGGAAGCCTTACAATCCTTGCAACAGCCCTTGTTGAAACAGGCTCCAAGATGGACGACGTTATATACGAGGAATTCAAGGGAACAGGTAACATGGAAATGGTACTCGACAGAAAGATGCAGGAAAAGAGAATCTTCCCTGCAATCAACATTCCTAAGTCCAGCACCAGAAGAGAAGATCTTCTTCTTAAACCCGATGAGCTTGCAGCTGTTAATGCACTCCGTAAGGGCTTCAACGGCATGAAAGCAGACGAGGCCGTTGACCAGTGCATCAACATGTTCTCCAAAACCCGCACAAACACTGAGTTTGTCCGCATGGTCGAAAAACAAATCGCCAGATATTAACACATAAAATTAACGCCCACGCTGATGCGTGGGCGATTTTATTTGGGAGGAGGGGTTGTCAGGTGGGGAACCTGACAACCCGGTATGAAAAAAGTTTTGTTGGGGGAGTCAGAAGTTCTAACTCCTGTTAAGACTATAGTAAAGAGTAAATTTGTACAGAATATGGACAAATCATAAACTAAATATAAAATAACTCGAAATTAAATATAATCACTAACGAGATTTAGAATATTTCTCGATTTTAATTAAGAATTAATATAAAAGATATCCCTTTATTAGAGCGACTTACAGTAAAACATGTTATACTATATTAATAAATGTGAATGTATGAAAAAACACTTTTAGGGGGAAATCAATGATCCATAAAGTTGATAACGTTTTTTCAAATATTTCTTCACTTACCGGAGGTGCAATCGCCGCAGTTGCCGCCAAAGCAGCCGCTTCGTCTTTGCTCCTTCGCATTAGTTATGAGTCAATAGAATTCCATACAGATGATGGAAAAATAATAAATGTACCTGTTCGCTTCGTGCCTCACCCGGAGAACCACGCTATGCGTGAGTACTGTGTTCTCACCTCGGGAAGCAACATTAACGGTTTATCGGGTATCTCCGAGATCCATGTTATTGTTGAGCGCGTAAGGCGACTTGCTGATATTTCGGATTCAATTTTCATTAAGCCGGAGTATATCAATTTGTATTTGGATGGAACTGATGGAATAGACAGGATTCCTGCGGGAGATCCCAATGGAAAGGCTGGTTTTGCTTACATTGATAAGGATGCCAGGAATATAATTTTTGAGGCGGTGGCAGATGCCATTCATTTTGCTGATATCATGCCTCTTATTAAAATTACGGTTACGTCAGTGTCCTACGACAGACCGGGCATGACCTGCAGAATACTTGGAGGTAACGGCTCAGTTGCCAGAACCTCTCAGGATGATATTCTGGCAGAGATTGCAGGTACCATTCAGGAGCAGTATGAGCAGGGCATCAGGAACGTCATTGCGGTTCCTGGTAATGCAGGACATAAATATATTCAGGACTTTGTTCACATTTCAATGGCATATAGCATTAGATGCCGTAATTACATAGGTGATACCCTTGATATGGCGGCTATGGTCGGTATGGAGAATTTCCTTTTGGTGGGCAGTGCATCAAAGCTCCTTAGACTTGCAGCCGGAATCATGGATACACACACCTGGAATGCCGATGGCAGGCGTGAAGTTCTATCACTTCACACGGTACTTGCGGGCGGCACGATTTCCCAGGCGAGAATACTTCAGGATATCGCCACCACAGATCAGATGCTGGCCAAGCTCACTGAGTGGGGACTCAGGGAGGCTGTTTTGCAGAGCGTTTGTATGAAGATAGGTGACTATGTTCAGAACAGACTCGGTGGTAAGACCATGAAATTTGGAGTTATCCCTGTTCATCCCGATTACGGCATTCTGGGACAGACTCCTGAGATAAGTGATGTAATTGCATCCGTTAGCAGAGAACAATTTGCTCTATCTATAAAAAAATAGAGTTTTATATGTTATACTATACATTAAATGAATTTATATGAATCTAAATGAGGAGATGGAAAAAGGTTATGCGTAAAGTAATTTTGACCGGCGATCGTCCGACCGGTAAGCTTCATGTTGGACACTATGTCGGTTCACTCAGAAGAAGGGTTGAACTCCAGAATTCAGGCGAGTTTGATGATATTTTTATAATGATCGCAGATGCTCAGGCTTTGACTGACAATGCTGAGAACCCTGACAAAGTAAGAGAGAATGTTATCGAGGTTGCACTTGATTATCTTGCTGTAGGTCTTGATCCTGCCAAGAGCACACTCTTTGTTCAGTCACAGATACCTGAGCTCACAGAGCTTTCATTCTATTACATGAATCTTGTTACAGTATCAAGACTTCAGAGAAATCCCACAGTTAAGTCTGAGATACAGATGCGTAATTTTGAGACAAGTATACCTGTTGGATTTTTTACATATCCTATAAGCCAGGCTGCTGATATTACTGCATTTAAGGCTACTACAGTTCCCGTTGGTGAGGACCAGGAGCCTATGATCGAGCAGTGCAGAGAGATCGTTCGTAAGTTTAACTCCGTTTACGGAGAGGCCCTTGTTGAGCCTAACATTCTTCTCCCTGACAATAAGGCATGCTTAAGACTTCCCGGTACAGACGGCACAGCCAAGATGAGTAAGTCACTTGGTAACTGCATCTACCTTTCAGAGTCACCGGAGATGATCAAGAAAAAGGTAATGGGTATGTTCACAGATCCTAATCACCTCAGGGTTGAGGATCCCGGTGAAGTTGAGAACAATCCGGTATTTATTTATCTTGATGCATTTGCAAAGGATGAGCACTTTGCAGAGTTTGCACCTGACTACGCTAATCTTGATGAGATGAAGGCTCATTATAAGAGAGGCGGACTTGGTGATGTTAAGGTTAAGAAGTTCCTTAACAATGTACTTCAGGCTGAACTTGAGCCTATAAGAAAGCGCAGAGAGGAATTCCAGAAGGATATTCCTTATGTATATGACGTTATCAAGAAGGGCTCTGAGGTAGCAGAGGCAGTTGCTGCACAGACCTTAAGTGATGTCAAGAAGGCTATGAGAATCGATTATTTCTCAGACGAGGAGCTTATAGCTATGCAGTCCGCTAAGTACAAGGTTACTGAGGACTGATAAAATAAAAAAATATAATAAAAAATCTTCCAATAATGGAGGCACTACATGAAGAACATTCTATTTGTAGCATCAGAAGGCGTACCATTTATTAAGACAGGCGGTTTGGCAGATGTTGTCGGATCACTTCCGAAGGACATTGATAAGAGATATTTTGACGTAAGAGTAATCCTTCCCAAATATACCTGCATGGCTCAGGAGATGAAGGATAAGCTCGAATACGTTTCCAATTTCTACATGGATTTTCACTGGAAGAGTGAATACGTAGGTATTTTCCATGCTGAGGTTGACGGCGTTAATTACTATTTTATAGATAATGAGTACTTTTTTGGTGGAATGGCACCATATGGCGGAGATGTTATATGGGAGATTGAGAAGTTTACCTTCTTTAGTAAGGCAGCTCTTTCAATCCTTCCTGTAATTGGCTTCAGACCTGACATCATCCACTGCCATGACTGGCAGACAGGCCTTATTCCTGTATATCTGAAGGAGAGATTCCAGGGTAATGAATTCTTCCGTGGAATCAAGTCCATAATGACTATCCACAACCTTAAGTTCCAGGGAAAATGGGATGCAAAGGATGTTCAGGATATTACAGGTCTTCCGGATTATTACTTCACACCGGATAAGCTTGGATATTACAAGGATGCTAACCTGTTGAAAGGCGGCATTGTTTATGCTGACGCGATCACTACGGTCAGCAGCACCTATGCAGATGAGATTAAGACTGAGTTCTATGGTGAGGGTCTTGATGGACTTTTGAGAGCCAGAACCAATGACCTCAGAGGAATTGTTAACGGTATTGATTATACTGAGTTTAATCCGGAGTCCGATAAGTTCCTGGATTATCCCTTCAATGCAATCAACTTCCGCAAAGAGAAGGTTAAGAATAAGAGAGCGCTTCAGAGAGAGCTGGGTCTTCCTGAGGATGACAAGATCATGATGATCGGTATCATTTCACGACTTACTGATCAGAAGGGCTTTGATCTTATTGCTTATGTTCTTGATGAGCTCTGTCAGGATGCTCTCCAGATAGTTGTTCTCGGAACAGGTGAGGAGCAGTATGAGAATATGTTCAGACATTTTGCCTGGAAGTACGCTGATAAGGTATCAGCTAACATATTCTATTCTAATCCGCTTTCACATAAGATTTATGCGGCTTCAGATGCATTCCTTATGCCTTCATTATTTGAGCCCTGCGGACTGTCTCAGCTGATGGCCCTCAGATATGGTTCAATCCCGATCGTAAGGCAGACAGGCGGACTTAAGGACACTGTTGAGCCTTACAATCAGTATGAGAGCACAGGAACCGGATTCGGATTCCTCAATTACAATGCGCATGAGATGATGCGTACCGTTCGCGAAGCTGAGAGAGTTTACTATGACAACAAGCGCGAATGGAATAAGATGATAGATCGTGCAATGGCTGCAAACTTCTCATGGGAGGTTTCTGCATCCAAATATCAGGAGATGTACGATTGGCTTAGACCCTAATTAAGATGAGTAAGAAGAAAAGTATTATTGTGCAGGGTTCTATCCTTGCAATGGCAGGCTTTATATCCAGAATAATCGGCCTTTTATATACGGCGCCTCTCACCGGCATTATTGGTGATGAGGGTAATGGATATTACACTGCATCATATTACATTTACCAAATTGTATTATTGATTTCAGCCTACAGCATACCCTCTGCGATGAGTAAGATCATATCGCAGAGGTTGGCGGTACATGAGTATCGCAACGCACAGCGAATTTTTCACTGTGCGCTTATTTATGTTTTTATAGTTGGCGGTCTCGGAACTTTGTTCATATTCTTTGGCGCACCCTATGTTGTCGATGGATATGCGATTCCGGTTCTAAGAGTATTTGCACCGATTGTATTTATATTCGGTCCACTGGGAGTACTAAGAGGCTACTTCCAGGCTCATAGAACAATGGTTCCTACCAGCGTATCGCAGCTTATAGAGCAGATACTTAATGCCATAGTATCCGTAGGCGGAGCTTACTTCCTTGTTAAGTTTGCTGCATCAAAGGGCGGGGATGATTCTATTCAGGCCATGTATGGTGCTATAGGTAGTGCTCTTGGTACCGGTTCGGGTGTTCTGATTGCCCTTGTGTTTATGCTTTTTGTTTACAACATAAACAGAGATGCTATTAAGCGTAAGGTGATACATGATAGGCATGAGGATCTTGGATACAGAGAGATTTTCCTTCTTATCATCATGATTGTCACACCTATCATTTTAAGTACGGCGATTTATAACTTTTCAAATACTCTTAATTCGACCATGTTTACCAAGATCATGACCTACCAGAGGGGCTTTGCTCATACTGAGGTTACCAAGAGACTTGGTGTATATGGTAGAAAAGCGGCTACAATCGCTAATTTCCCTATTGCGATAGCAACTGCTACAGCTTCAACGATCATGCCCAGTATTTCAACATATTATGCTCAGAAAAATTTCGAGAGAACAGAGCAGCTTGTTGAAAAGGTATACAGGATGATCTATATGATAGCGATTCCTTCAGCAGTAGGTCTTTTTGCCCTTGCTGATCCTATCATTATGCTGATGTTCCCGCAGAAGGATACACTTCATGAAGCAGGTGTTCTTATGCAGCTGCTTGCTATTACAGTCGTATTTTATTCTGTATCTACAGTAAGTAATGCGATCTTGCAGGGTATCGGACGAGTTAACATTCCTGTTCTGAATGCGGCGATAGCGCTTGTGCTTCAGTCTGCAGTACTTGCACCATTATTGTTATTTACAGATCTTGGAAATAAATCACTTGCGATAGTGACCATAATCTATTCACTGGTTATGTGTATTCTGAATGAGAGAGCTGTATCCAAGACACTTGATGTTAAATATGACATTATGAAAATGTACATAATACCTGCAGGCGCTTCTGCATGTATGGGACTTGTGGCATTTGGAGTATATAAGCTCGTTTCCATGCTATTTGGAACCTTTATGACAGGAGATTATTTCATAAATCTTATTTCTGTCGCAATTGCAATTTCTACAGGTATCCTTACATACGCGGTTGGAATGGTTAGAACCAAAGGCGTTACAGAGGAAGAGCTTATGGGATTCCCCAAGGGATCAAAGCTTGTAAATATTTTAAAGAAGACACATATTATGAAAACAACATAATTTAGTGTTGGACATTTGTTGGACTTATTCTGTTAGTATTGGCTTGTTAAGTCTGTGAGGTGGATTTAATGAAAAATAGCAATACAGAATATAAAGGCAACATCAAAATAAGCGTTTTCGTAGAGATTCTAATCTACTTCCTGATCGGAACAGTCGTAATTGGTTTTGTTTCGTGGGTTATACTTGCCACAGCATCAACCCAGACTGTTCTGAATCAGAAAAATATGCAGGCAGAAAACATATTTGACGATCTGGACGGATATTTTGCCCAGTACAGATCCATGGATTATGTCTTTGAATATTGGATTAAAAACATGGATTCCATGGAAGTCGAATATGATACGAATGAAATTTCTGCTGCTAAAAATCATGAATTCAATTTAAGAAATCCCGGTTTTATTTTTAATTCAGCATCTACAGATGATATAGAGGCACTTTCCGAAGAGGACAGAAAGTTCTATGCGGAAGTAATTTACAATCGCTGTGTCATGAGGCTCAATATGATAAGAAAGGCCTTTGACATAGAGTATATTTATTGTCTTGCTGCTGATGAAAAATTTGAAAATGCCATATATCTTCTTAGCGGTTCTGATGGATCCAGACCAAGAAGCTCTAAGTTCGGAGATTTTTATACCCTTGGAACTACAATTAAGCTTGATGAAAAGCAGAAAAATACCTTAATGGATACTCTTAGCAATTCCTATCACATGGCAGAAAGTGTAGGCTTTGTTGACCGCTATGAGACTCTTACAGATATTAACGGCTATCATATATTCCTTGGCCTTACCTACAGTACTTCTGTCGTTCAGCATGAAATAGCAGATCAGACCAGACATGGTGCACTGTTTACTGTTTTGTTTATGCTGATTTTTGCGGCGATAAGTCTGTCTCTTATCAGGAATTATGTTCTTGTACCTTTAAAGGAAGTACAGAGCAGCGTTGAAAATTATATGATAAATAAGGATAGCGAAGAGGTAGTAAAGCGGCTGACCAAAATAAAGCAACGCGATGAGATAGGTATGCTCGCCCATAGCTTTTCCAATATGGCGCTTACCATAGACAGTTATATTGATGAGGTTCAGAAGGTAACTGCTGATAAGGAGAGGATTGATACTGAGCTCAACGTAGCAACCAGGATACAGGAAAATATGCTTCCCTGCGATTTCCCGCCTTTCCCTGACAGAAAAGAGTTCGATATTTATGCAAAAATGGATCCGGCAAAGGAGGTTGGCGGCGATTTTTACGACTTCTTCTTTGTTGATGATGACCATCTAGCTATTGTCATTGCTGACGTATCCGGAAAAGGTGTTCCTGCAGCTCTGTTCATGGTGATTGCAAAGACACTTCTTAAGATAAGAACACAGTCAAATAGAGGAACTCCTGCTGATATTCTCTATGATGTTAATAATACCCTGTGTAGCGGTAATAAGGTTGAGATGTTTGTAACTGTATGGCTTGCAGTTATTAACTTAAAGACCGGTGAGGGTATTGCGGCTAATGCCGGCCATGAGCATCCTATCTTAAGGCATAAGGACGGACAATTTGAACCTGTGATGTATAAGCATTCACATCCTCTTGGTATGCTGGAGAATGCTAAGTTCAGGGAGCATGAATTTACGCTCATGCCCGGGGATAGTGTGTTTGTTTATACTGATGGAGTTACTGAGGCTGAGAATACTGAACATGAACTGTTTGGAATGGACAGGTGTGTTACTGCGCTAAATAAATGCACAAGTAATGATCCTGAGACTCTTATAAAAACCGTAAGAAAAGATATCGATGAATTTGTCGGTGAGGCTGATCAGTTTGACGATATTACCATGCTGTCATATTTTTACAAGGGCGATAAATAGCGTATTTTATTGCGTTTGATGATTAGATTTGTTAAGCAAAAAACATGTTGGACATTTGTTGGACATGACAATTTAAGATATAGTCAACAAAGTTATGAAACCCGGTTGGTGCGGATGGTACTTATCTGGCATATTCTACTAAAGATTCAATCTATGTATATGACAAGGCTTCCAAGGAAGCAGGATTTGGTGGCTTTGTCTACAAAATTACAAATTAGGGGATTAGCAACTATGGATTTGGCAGCTCAGAGCTCGATAGCTCTTAATTTTTCGCTGCTGCTACAGCTGATATGCTTAGCGGCGGTTATATGTGTAGATAAATACATAAAAAAAGATAAGAGAATGATACTGTTTAAAAATGTCGGTCTTATCTTTTCGGTTGTTTTTGTTTCGCAAATAGAAACCTACCTGCAGTTAACAGGCATAAGCGTATTTGCAAGAATACTCACCAGTATGTATTGCTACATTGGAAGACCTATAATAATTGTTCTTTTCATCAGACTGTTAAGCGATGATAAGAAGCCGTGGATTCTGGCGATCATCAACCTGATGATATATTCCACTGCATTGTACTCGGGTATAGCTTTTACGATTTCAAAGGATAATTTTTTCGTAAGAGGACCTCTTGGATACAGTTGCCATATAATTAGTGGTATATTAATAGTATGGCTGGTCTGGGTCGCACTAAAAAAATTCAAGGATGAGAGAAAACTGATAAACTTTATTCCGGTTATGATAGCGCTGATCATTACTATCTGTGTATTGGTAGATATAAGCGGAATGTTTAATGCGAGTGTCTCATTTCAAACTGTTGCGCTTATTACCGGATGCCTCTTTTTCTACATCTGGCTTCACCTGCAGTTTGTAAGAGAGCACGATAAGGCACTTGAGGATGAGACCAAGATTGAGATAATGATGTCTCAGATTCAGCCGCATTTTATGTACAACACCCTTTCTACGATTCAGGCTCTTTGCCTTACGGATCCTAAAAAGGCATTTACTACAGCGGAGAAATTCGGAACCTATCTTAGAAATAACATAGGATCACTCAATAAAAACAGCCTTATTCCTTTTGATCAGGAGTTTGAGCATACAAGGGTTTATTCCGAAATTGAGATGATAAGATTCCCCAATATCAGGATTGATTATGACATTGAGGATGATGATTTTGAACTTCCGGCACTTACCCTTCAGCCAATCGTAGAAAATGCCATAAGACATGGAGTAAGAATCAGGAAAACCGGAAGCATCTGGATAACCGTAAAAACAGAAGACGGTTTTCATGTGATTACTGTCCGTGATAACGGAAAGGGCTTCGATGTAGAGAAACTTAAAGCATCGGGTGAGGAGCACTTTGGATTAAAGACCATAAAGACAAGGCTTGAGAATCTCTGCGGAGGAGATTTGTCAGTCGAAAGTACGATTGATGTAGGAACAACGGTAACTGTTAAGGTACCATGTGGGGCGCATAATAATGAAAGCGATTTGCGTTGATGATGAAAATCTGATTTTAGATCTTACTGTAGCACTTCTTGAGGACTTTGGCTTCTTTGATGAGGTAAGGGGCTTTTCCTCTGGAGAGGCTGCACTTAAATACATGGATGAAAATAATATCAGCCTTGCGCTGCTTGATGTGGATATGCCTGAGATGAACGGACTTACTCTTGCCAAGATCATTAAGGAAAAGAGTCCCCAGACATCAATTATATTCCTTACAGGCTACTCTGAATATGCTGTTGATGCATTTTCAATCCATGCTGATGGTTACCTTCTTAAGCCTATTGCCAGAGATAAGCTTCTTCAGGAGGTTCAGTACGTAATAGACAATAAGGATGACGAATCAGGCACCCTTGCCAAGGCTGTGACATTCGGTAACTTTGATCTTTTTGTAAAGGGAGAGACCGTTGTATTCAAGAGATCCAAGTCAAAGGAGCTTCTTGCATATCTTATAGATAATAAGGGCGGCACCGTGACAAGAGCAGAGGCCTTTGCTGCACTCTGGGAGGACGGAATGTACGACAGAGCCATGCAGAAGCAGATGGACGTTATAATCCGCAGTCTTAAGGATACACTGAAAGAATATGAGATCAGTGACATTCTTGAGATCAAGAGCGGTGCCATGAGAATCTGTCCTGAGCTCATTGACTGCGATATGTATAAATTCCTTGATGGAGACGAAGAGGCAGTCAAGAACTTCAGAGGCGTATACATGAACTCCTATTACTGGGCAAGCACCACAGAGGGTGCTCTCCTTGGTGACGATTATTGATAATTACTTCCTGCTCCATGCTATGGAGTGGGAAGTTTTTTCAAAAAATAATTATTTGTCTTGTTGGACATCTGTTGGACAGGTGATATTACAATAAGCATGTAACATAAATGTTACAGATTTTCTTATGATGAGGAGATATAAAAATATGAAAAAGAAAGTATCTATGTTACTTATCGGGGCTATGATAGTACTTGCTGGTTGTGGGAGCAAAGATACTGCTGAGGTTACCGACACAGCCTCTGAGATTGTAGAGGAAGCAGCTGATCAGGCAGAGGAGGCCTCTGAAGCTGTAGAAGATGTCGCTAAAGAGGTGGCAGCTGAAACCGAAGAGATCGCGGATGAAGCTACAGCAACAGCAGCTGAGGTTGTTACACCCGAGCACGAGCCTGTGGATATTTCAGATTGTGCGACCTTTACAGACATCGTAAACAAGCTTCAGCCTGGCCAGGGGTACGCTAATATATCAGTAGATGGCGCTGATCTGTTTGCAGTTACCGACTATACCTATGAATGTGATATGGAAGGCAGCATCGGAACAACAGAGGCTGATCTCTACAGATATAACGGTGATAAAATCGAGTATCTCGGTTATGTTTATTCCGGCGGAACAGCTTATCCGCTTATGATCTATGACAATAAGATCTACACAGCCGGTAATCATTATGTAAAGGCTTACGAGGTCGAGGATAAGGGCCTTGAGGCAGAGGACGAAGTTTATGTGAACTTCGATACAGACGGAAATGCAACCTACTACAAGTCAGAGGATGGCAAGGATGTTGTTATTGCTGAGTCAGACGAGGACGTAGTAGAAATGTATGATTTCATTGACAAAGGCGAAGTAATTATATTCGATACCATAAAATAAGCCCGCTATTTTTTCATTTCATTCCTTTTTTCTTCATTTTTTTGGCAGCCCGCTCCCCATGCGGGCTGTCATATTTTTTAGCAATTGTTTAAGATTGGCTGGCAATAATCAAGTCTTTTATTTTTGGAAACTCTGTGTATAATATGAGTATACAAGCGGGGGATTGTATATTTGTATTATGGGAAAAAGGATTATTGAGTCATTAAATAATATAGATGGGATTTCCGTTAAGGAAGGCCTTGCTTTTTGCGGCACTGAAAAGGTTCTTCTTAAATATCTTAACGGGTTTTATTCCAGCATCGAGAATAAGGCTACCGAGATAGAGAATGCCTATAAAAGCGGTGATGTCGGTTACTATACGACAAAGGTACATTCTCTTAAAAGTACCTCGAGGGTTATAGGAGCTAATGAATTATCTAACCTTGCTCTTAAGCTCGAGGAGGCCGGCAGGAGCGAAGATGTGGAATGCATCGATGCCAATACGGATAAGCTTCTTAAAATGTTTAGAAGCTATTCATCCAAGCTGGCGATTCTTGAGAAGATAAATGAGGACCTTAACTGTGACAAGAGACCGATAGATGAAGAGGAGCTTAAGGAAGCCTGCAGGGCCTTGACTGAAGCTATTGAATCGATGGACTATGATGCGGCTGAGATTATTTTGGAGGAGCTTAAAAAATGCAAGCTTTCCATTAAGGACAGCGAATGCATCATGAATATTGAAAAGGCTCTTAGGAATTTTGACTGGGATGAGATGGGCAGAATTCTTGAAACAAAGTGAAAATAAAGGCTTGAGGTTTTTTGAAATTCCTCAAGCCTTTTCTAAATTAATTTGATTTATTCAGTAGCTTTTGTTACAAGATTGGTTCTGTCTGTATAGATTCCGGAGATTCCCATATTTAAAAATTCATCAATGAGAAAATCATCATTTACAGTATGTACAAACATTGGAGTTTTTGTTTTTAGCATCGTATACACGAAATCAGAATCTGAGGCAAGATCGCTGTGAAAGGTAAATCCGATCAGGGGCTTTTTAGCAGCCTTTAAAAGTGCTTTTTCAGTAAGCTCATCCTCGGTTGCTTCATATAACGTATATATGATATAGGGGAAGCCTGCTTTTTTTACATCATCGTATTCAGAGGCGTGATATATCTGCACTATAAATCTCTTGGCAAGGTCAGGATATTTTTCAGCAATCATTTTATAGGTTTCAATATCTGTTCCCTTGGTATCCGTAACAACATAGAAATCTTTATTTTCTTCCATGAATTTAGTGACATCCTCAAAGGTGAGAGGAGTGAATTTGTTTTGAACCTTGCATCGTAGGAAGTCTGACAGGGTAGGTGCTTCGCCGGGTGTAAGCTGCTTGCCGTCTAAGTAAAGGTCACCCCATGCGTGTCCGCAGACAAGCTCATGATCACTTGTATAGTGAAAATCTATCTCGATTATCTTGTTGCCGTTATTAAGGGAGTTTGTAAGAGCTTCCTTTGAGTTTGTGTAATCGTATTCATTGCCGTCCTCATCGCTGATCATTCCGCAGGCATGGATTATATATTTGTTGTCCATAAAAAAGAGACGCATTTTTACTATTTCATCCGGAGTTTTCCCGGAAAATGAGCATCCGCATAAGGTGCAGGTGAATATTAGAATAAGTGCAAAAAATGTAAGTGATAATTTTTTTGTTTTCATGAAAAGATTTCCTTAACTACAAGCTACTTTTGATATTTAGTACCTTGATATGCTAAAATAGTTTGGTTTGAAAAACCTATATGATTATAACATTTTTGGGGAGCTTTCGTGAAAAAGAGAAATATATTAAAGAATATAATTGCAACAATAATAATAGGAATACCGTTTTTACTTTTCTTTACTGCCTGGTGGTTTTTCCATACCTGGAACACCATGACTGTAAATGAGCTTGTTTTTAACGTGAAGATGTCACTTTCAGGAGCATCACATGCGATGATAAAGCTGTTTATTATGAAGGCACTTTTCCCTGCCTGCGTAGCAGCCTTGCTTGTGTTCTTATTCCTGACCTTTGTAAAGAAGGAAGCCTTTGGAGGTAAGAGAAATCTTATTGCAGGTCTTACCGGTGTTATTGCTCTGGTTGCTGCATTGGCATTTACCTGGGGTCAGCTTGATATGACATCCTATATAGATCAACAGCTTCATGCCTCCACATTTATCAAGGATAACTATGCGGATCCCAATTCTGTTAGCGTAGCTTTTCCTGAAAAGAAGAGGAATCTTATCTATATCTATCTTGAGTCAACAGAGGTTACGGATACAGATAAGGAGCATGGCGGCGGCTTTGATAAGAACAGAATACCTGAGCTTACAGAGCTTGCGCTTCAGAATGAGTTTTTCGGAGACGGCTCTGATCAGCTGACAGGTGGCTTTTCCATGCCCGGAACAGACTGGACCATGGGAGCTATTTTTGCCCAGTCAACGGGACTTCCGCTTCAGATAAGTATTGATGCTAACAGTATGTCCGATCAGGAGTCATTCTTCCCTACAGTCAAGGGACTTGGTGATATCTTGAAGGATGAGGGCTATCATCAGGAGTATCTTTGCGGCTCTAATGCTACATTTGGCGGACGTGAGCTTTTCTTTAAGACCCACGGAGATTTTGACATTATTGACTATCCCTATGCAAAGGATGCAGGCTGGATTCCTCAGGATTACGGCGTATGGTGGGGCTTTGAGGATGAGAAGCTCTTTGACTTTGCAAAGCAGCGCCTTCTCGAGATTTCTAAAAATGATGAGCCCTTCAACATGACACTTCTTACAGTTGATACTCATTTTGAGGATGGCTATGTATGCAGACTCTGCCAGGATGAATTCGACGATCAGTATTCGAATGTATTTGCCTGCGCAAGCAGACAGGCCACTGAATTCGTTGAATGGATCAAGGAGCAGGATTTTTATGAAAATACAACCATAGTTCTTGTTGGTGATCATCCCACAATGGATGCTGATTTTTGTGCGATGATTCCTTCTGACTACACAAGGAAGGTGTACACCTGCTTTATAAATGCTGATGCTACAAAGGTTAATAGCTCTGAAAGAGATTACACAACCTTTGATATGTTCCCTACAACCGTTGCAGCTCTTGGCGCTTCAATTGAGGGTGACAGACTTGGTCTTGGAACAAACCTTTTCTCAGATACAGAGACACTTCTTGAGAAGTATGGAATGGAATATGAAAAGGCTGAGCTGGACAGAAAGTCTCACTTTATGAACGGGCTTGCAGGAATTACAGACGAGATGGCAATGGAGCAGAATTATGAAGGAGCTTCAGCCAATGCCAGCATAAATATCGAGGGCGACAATGTTAAGGTTGTTGTCAGCGAAATAAAGGGAGTTGTTGAGAAGATTGAGGAGATGCAGGTTGACGTCAGAAAGGACGGAGACTATAGCAGCTCTATGATCTATATCATGAAGCAGCAGCCTGACGGAAGCTATGAGGTTGAGATTCCTGTTTCTGAGATCAATCCTAAGGATACTGATTTCAATATTATCTGTAAGGGTGCTCTGGGCTCAGATATAAGCCTTTTCTCACAGAGAGGAGATATGAACCTTAAGCAGACAGACTTCCAGGAATATCTTGAAGCTATAAAGCCCTATGCCGAGAGCGGTGATTATACTGTTTTCATAACTACCAGAAAGAGCGGAGCTATGCGTCTTTCGGATGACAATATTGCAGCTCTTAAGGCTCTTGGTATAACCGATGATATCCCTAAGGGGCAGGACGTAACCATAGTTGCTGCCATAAATGCAGAGCAGTCCGAAAGTCATGTTTCAAAGGATAATGAGAAACTCAAGGGAAAGGTGAATGATACTGTCTCCTATAACATCAAGGGAAGCTGGGATAGCTTTAAGGACAGTGATTTCGTTCTTGAGATAAACGACACTAACGTAATGATTGAACGTAAAGGTCTGCACTTTGCAGTAGTTAATAATTCCACAGGAAGAGTTGTGGACTATGTGAACTTTGACCTGCTTGATAAGGAATGCAGACGATACTAAAGGATAAATAAAATGGCATTTGATGGTATTACAGTCGCAAACATAGTGCGCGACATAAAGAAAGAATTAACAGGCGGAAGAATATATAAGATAGCTCAGACTGAAAAGGATGAGCTTCTTATTACTGTCCGTAAGTCTGTTGAAAATGGCGGAGGCCAGAGGAGACTTTTCATGTCCTCTGACGCATCACTTCCGCTTGTGTACATGACTGATGAAAATAAACAGAGTCCCATGGTGGCACCTAATTTTTGCATGCTTTTGAGAAAGCATCTGCAGAATGGAAAGATAATAGATGTGCACCAGCCGGGACTTGAGCGAATTATCAGAATTGAGATTGAGCACCTTGATGAAATGGGTGACCTTCGCCATAAGACACTTCTTATGGAGCTTATGGGAAAGTACAGCAATATCATTTTTGTCGATGAGGATAATAAGATCATCGACTCTATTAAGCATATCCCTTCATCTGTGAGCTCAGTAAGAGAGGTGCTTCCGGGACGTGATTACTTTGTTCCCGTAACTCAGGATAAGCTTGATCCCTTGTCAGCTACAAAGGATGATTTTATGAGCATTATTCCTTCTAAGGGACAGGCTCTTTTCAAGGCTTTGTATGGTTCATTTACAGGCTTGTCTCCGGTTATCGCTCAGGAGATATGCTACAGAGCTGGCCTGGACAGCGATAAATCTGCAATAGCTCTTGATTCGGAGGAACTGTCTAAAATCTGGACTTCCTTTGAAGGTGTTGTGAATGACATAAAAGAGGGTAATTTTGCACCTGAGCTTATTTATATAAATGAAAAGCCTAAGGAATATGCGGCAGTTCCTTTAACAATGTATCACGGCGGTGATGATTCAGATTACAGGGAGTATGATGAGATTTCATCTCTTCTTCTTGATTTCTATGCCGAGAAGAATACGGTAACAAGAATAAGACAGAAGTCATCTGATCTAAGAAAGCTTGTTGCAACTGCTTTGGAGAGAAATGTACGTACCCTTGATCTTCAGACTAATCAGCTCAGGGATACGGAGAAAAAGGATAAGTATCGTATTTACGGCGAGCTTTTAACGGTTTACGGATATAGCGCTGAGCCTGAGGCAAAGTCTATAACTGTTAATGACTACAATACAGGTAATGACGTGACAATACCTCTTGATCCTACACTCACTATTGCTCAGAATGCCAAGAAGTATTTTGACCGCTATACCAAGCTTAAGAGAACTGCAGAGGCTCTGGAAACTCAGATGCAGGAGGTTTCACAGACTGTATCACATCTTGAGTCCATTGCGGCTTCACTTGATATTGCAAGGCAGGAGGATGACCTCACAGATATCAGAAGAGAGCTCATTGAAGGCGGATATATTAAGGGAAGCGCTGCAGACAGGATCAACGGTAAGGGCAGGAATGGCAAGAATAATAAAAACCAGAAATCCAAGAGTAAGCCCTTCCACTATGTAAGCAGCGATGGCTTCCATATTTATGTAGGCAAGAATAACTATCAGAATGATGAGCTTACATTTAAGATGGCAAACGGTGGTGACTGGTGGTTCCATGCTAAGGGAATTCCCGGATCGCATGTTGTTCTTATAACAGAGGGTAAGGAGGTTCCGGACAGAACCTTCGAGGAGGCTGCTTCTCTTGCGGCTTATTACTCCAAAGGAAAAGACCAGGATAAGGTCGAGATTGACTATCTGAAACGCAAGGACGTTAAAAAGCCGGGCGGTGCTAAACCAGGATTTGTGGTATATTACACAAACTATTCCATGGTCATCGGGACAGATATTTCTGCACTTAAGGAAATCGAATAAGAAAACGGACTCAGAGTGATACTATGCTCTGAGTCTTTTATTATGTTGACTTTAATATATGGAACATTTTATTATAGTATAGGATGTATCTATTAGGGTATTAGAGGAGAATAGATAATCCGGTTTATTTCAAATTTTTAATGGCAGTACAATGCCGGATTGTGAGGTTTCGTATGGTTTTCAGTATGACTGGCTATGGACGTAGCGAAGTAGCCGATGAGAAGCATAAGTTTACGGTTGAGATGAAGTCCGTAAATAACCGTTATCTTGACATCAATATCAAGATGCCAAAAAAGTTCAATGCTCTTGAATCCAAGATAAGGAATGAGCTTAAGACCTTCGTTAAGCGTGGTAAGGTCGATGTTTTCATTACCTATGAGGATTTTTCAGAGGCAGACACCAGAGTTAGATATAATAAGGAAATCGCTGCTGAGTATCTTCAGTATCTCAAGCAGATGTCTGAGGATTTCGGTATTGATAATGATATCAGAGTTTCTTCATTGTCAAAGTATCCTGATGTTTTCAGTATGGAAGACATGGAGCTTGATGAGGAAGAGCTTTGGGGCAGCCTTAAAAAGGCCATAGACGGTGCCGGTGAAGAGTTTGCCGCAGCAAGGAAAAAGGAAGGTGAATTCCTTCACAAGGATCTCGATGAGAAGCTTGCAGGAATGCTTGAGAGCGTTGAGTTTATCACTAAGAGATCACCTGTAATCATCGAGGAGTACAGGAATAAGCTTCGCGATAAGGTTAAGGAGCTTCTTGAGGATAAGGCTGTTGATGAGAACAGACTTATCATGGAGGTTACACTTTACGCTGATAAGGTTTGCGTTGATGAGGAGCTTGTAAGGCTTCGCAGTCATATAAAAGCAATGAGGGATGCCCTTAATAAGGGCGACGACAAGGAGGGAATCGGCCGTAAGCTCGACTTCCTTGCCCAGGAGATGAACAGAGAATCAAATACTATCTTGTCAAAGTCTACGGATCTTGAGATATCAGATAAGGGAATCAGTCTAAAAACTGATGTTGAGAAGGTTCGTGAGCAGATACAGAATATTGAATAAGATAGGAAGATATTTATGAACAAAAAAGGAATTATAGTTGTAGTATCAGGCTTTTCCGGCGCCGGCAAGGGCACTATCATGAAGGAGCTCATCAAGAGATATGATAATTATGAATTATCAATATCTGCAACGACGAGAAATCCCAGGCCCGGAGAAGAACACGGCAGAGAATACTTTTTCATGACAAAGGAAGAGTTCGAGAAGCTTATTGCTGAGGACGGCCTTGTGGAGCATGCCTGCTATGTGGGTAATTACTACGGTACTCCCAAGAAGTTTGTTGAGGAAAAGCTTGAAGCCGGAAAAGACGTAATTCTTGAGATTGAAATCCAGGGTGCTCTTCAGATCAAGAAGAAATTCCCTAATGCACTTCTTCTTTTTGTAATGCCTCCCACAGTTGAAGAACTGGAGAAGAGACTTCGCGGAAGAGGTACAGAAACAGACGATGTCATACACGGAAGACTTCTTCGTGCAAAAGAAGAGGGACAGGGTATTGACGAGTATGATAATATAGTAATCAATGACAATCTCGATACTTGTGTTAGAGAGATGCATGAGATAATTCAGGCAGCACATTTTACTCCCGGACGCAATAAGGAATTTATTGAGGATATCCAGAGACAGCTGTCAGAGCTTAAATAATTTATTTTTTTAATGGAGGACTAACATGATACATCCGTCATATGTTGATCTTATGAAGGTAGTTAATAAGGACGTAGAGGAAGGAAATGAGCCTATCATCAGCTCAAGATATTCCATCGTTATGGCAACAGCTAAGAGAGCAAGACAGCTCATCGCTGGTGACGAGCCTATGGTAAGAGTTAAGGATAAGGAGAAATTCCTTTCAATCGCTGTAGACGAGCTCAATGCTGACAAGCTTAGAATTCTTTCAGATGAGGAGAAGGAAGCACTTCTTGAATCTAAGGACGAAGGAGCTACAGAGGAAGCTTAATTCCCTGACATAATCTATGAAAATATTATTTGTATCTCTCGGCTGTGACAAGAACCGCGTTGACTCTGAAGTTATGCTTGGAATGCTGTCACAGCGGGGACATGAATTTACAGATGATGAAGAAATAGCCGAAGCAGCAGTGGTAAACACATGCTGCTTTATTGGTGATGCGAAGGAAGAAAGTATCAATACCATCATCGAGCTTGGCGAGTACAGAAAGAGTGGAAAATATAAGGCTCTTATTGTAACGGGCTGTCTTGCAGAACGTTACAGGGATGAGGTTCTTAAGGAGATTCCGGAAGTTGACAGGATTCTTGGAACGGCATCTGTAGAGCACATTGTAGAAGCTCTGGATTCTGTGCTTGAAGAGAATAATGATACTAAGATGTATCTGGATTCTCTTGAGAAGAAGCCCTATGGTAATCTGAAGCGTGTTCAGACCACGGGCGGTCAGTACAATTACCTTAAAATTGCAGAGGGCTGTAATAAGAACTGTACCTACTGTGTAATTCCTAAGGTAAGAGGAAGATACAGAAGTGTTCCCATGGAGGAGATCATCGAATCCGCCAAGGCACTTGTGGAAATGGGCACTACAGAGATCATTCTTGTAGCCCAGGAGACAACCCTTTACGGTGTTGATCTCTATAAGGAAAAGAAATTACCTGAGCTTTTAAGAAGACTTTCAGATATCGAGGAACTCAAATGGATAAGAATCATGTATTGCTATCCCGAGGAAATCACGGATGAACTGATCGCTACCATCAAGGAGCTTCCTAAGGTATGTAACTACCTGGATATTCCTATTCAGAGCGGTTCAGATCATATCCTTAAGCAGATGGGAAGAGCAACTTCAAGGAAAGAGATAACTGAAAGAATTAAGCAGATAAGGGAAGCTATTCCGGACATTTGCATAAGGACAACTCTTATAGCAGGTTTCCCCGGGGAAACAGAGGAAGATCACGAAGAGACAATGTCCTTTGTAAAGGAAATGAAGTTTGACAGACTCGGATGCTTTTCATATTCTCAGGAGGAGGAAACTGTTGCAGGAGAAATGCCTGATCAGATTCCTGAAGAGGTGAAAGAAAAGCGCCGTGATGATATAATGGAACTGCAGCAGGAGATCGCCTTTGAGGCTGCCAGAAACAGAATCGGACAGATTGTCAGCGCTGTTATCGAAGGAAGAATAACAGATGATGACGATGATGATTACGATGGCAGCACTTATGTGGCAAGAACATATATGGATGCTCCTGATGTTGATGGGTATCTTTTTATAATGAATGTGCCCTATGACCTTATGAGTGGGCAGTTTGTTGAGGTACTTATCACCGGCTCTAATGACTACGACCTGATTGGCGAATTGATGGAGGGGGAAGACGATGAAGATGAATTTACCGAATAAGCTTACTATTTTTAGGGTTATCCTGATTCCGTTTTTTGTAGTTTTTTTACTTGCACACATATTTGGCGAAGCTGATAAGTGGATCGCTGTTGGAATTTTCATCGTTGCATCTCTTACAGATTTAGCAGACGGTAAGATTGCAAGAAAATATAATCTTGTCACGGATTTCGGAAAATTTATGGATCCGCTGGCAGATAAGCTTCTTGTATGCAGTGCTATGATCTGTCTTGTTGAGCTTGGTAGAATTCCTTCATGGATCGTTGTTATCATCATCGCAAGAGAATTTATCATTAGCGGCTTCAGACTTATCGCTGTTGAGAACGGACGTGTCATCGCAGCAAGCTATTGGGGCAAGTTCAAGACAACCTTCCAGATGATCATGGTTATACTTATGATCGTTAATATTCCTCAGCTTCAGCTGGTTACTACGATCATTATGTATATAGCACTTGCGCTTACGATCATTTCACTTTGCGATTACATCATTAAGAATAAAGATGTAATGAGCGGTGATATGTAATTTTCATATTTTAAAGTATTTAAATTATTTACTTGTGTAAAACCGAAATTGATGTTATAGTTTTGCATTGTGTTAATTTGAATGTTTTTAATGGGGACGACATTTGAGTGATGTTCGTCCCCATTTTATGTAATAGAATGAAAATTCTATATAAAAGAAAGAGGTAATATGTCAAATATTTTAGACGAGATCAAGAAAAACATTGAAGGGATATCAGAGGCTGTCACAGGTTCAAAGGACAGAGATCAGAAGAAGCATTCCCACAAGGATTCTGATGGTAAAAGAGCTGAAGCTAAGGAAGAAGTGAAGGTTCGCTATGATGAAGCAGAAGGTATTGATGAGAGAGTTCTTCGTGCCATTACTGAGATGGGATTTGAATATATGTCTCCCATCCAGAAGGCAGCTATTCCTGTAATGATGAAGGGCGTGGATATCATCGGACAGGCTCAGACAGGAACAGGAAAGACTGCAGCCTTTGGTATACCGCTTCTTCAGAAGGTTGATCCTGATAACAAGCATCTTCAGGCAGTTGTACTTTGCCCTACAAGAGAGCTTGCAATGCAGGCAGCTGATGATATAAGAAGCTTCGGTAAATATATGCACGGTATAAAGGTCCTTCCCGTTTACGGTGGTCAGGATATCTCCAGGCAGATAAGAGCTCTGTCCTCAGGTGTGCAGATAGTTGTTGGGACACCCGGACGAGTAATGGATCACATGAGACGCCACACCATGAAGATGAACGATGTAAGAGTTCTTGTTCTTGATGAGGCTGATGAGATGCTTGATATGGGATTCAGAGAGGATATCGAGACTATCCTTGATGGAATGCCCGAAGAGAAGCAGACAGCACTTTTCTCAGCAACAATGCCTGAGCCTATTCTTCAGATCACAAGAAAGTATCAGAAGGATGCTGAGTACATAAAGATGACTCCCAAGGAGATCACTGTTAAGTCTATCGAGCAGTACTACTATGTTATTCCTCAGACCTTCAAGGAGGAAGTGCTCACAAGACTTATTGAGTACCACCAGCCCGTAAGAAGTCTTGTTTTCTGTAATACAAAGAAGAAGGTTGATGAGCTTACAGGTATCCTTAAGAACAAGGGCTACAGAGCAGAGGGACTTCACGGAGACCTCTCTCAGTACCAGAGAGATACTGTTATGAATCTTTTCAGATTCGGACAGGCTGATTTCCTTATTGCAACTGACGTGGCTGCAAGAGGTATTGATGTAAGCGGTGTTACAGCTGTTTTCAATTACGATATTCCTGAGGATATCGAGTACTATGTTCACAGAATCGGACGTACAGGTAGAGCCGGTAAGAGCGGTCAGTCATTTTCACTTGTATCTCCCAGAGAGATGTACAAGCTGAGAGAGATTGAGAAAATCTGTCATACCAAGATCGAAGAGGGAGAGGTTCCCTCTGCAAAGGAGATCACAAGAGCTAAGGCAAGAAAGCTTTTTGGCGAGGTGATAGACCTTATTGAGAGCGGTGACATCACAGACTGCCTTGAGTTCCTCAACGACAAGGTTGCTGAAGATGAGTACTCGATTGAGCAGCTTGCAGCCGGACTTATGAGACTTAAGATGGGTAAGGCTCCCGAGGACCTTTATCTTAAGCCCAGAAAGCGCGACATGTACAGAAGCCAGAGAGGCAGAGAGCGCCGCGATGGTAGAGGCGGAAGATACGGTGAGGGTCACGGCTCAAGAGATGGTAAGGGTAGACGTGACGGCAAGGGCTCCGGCTATGGTCGCAGTGATGGCAAGTATTCCAAGGATGGACGCGGTATGAGAGATGCAAACGGTATGCATAAGAAGGCGTCTGCTGATAAGTTCAGAAGAAATGCAAGACCCAGAACCGAAAAGCTTGGCGTAAGAAAAGAGAAATAATATATGTGTAAAAATGGAAACTACATTGTATAATCAATGTGGTTTCTTTTTTATTCCATAGTAAATACTTATGAATTAAAAAAATCTAATAATATACAAGAGGTTTGAGATGGATTATAGACTTATAGTAAAGGTGCTTGGTGACAGAGTTAAAAACAGTGGTAATGGTAATGAATTAGTCAGCTGTGCCTACAAGCTGTATATGCACGAATTTCTGATAAATGATGAAGAGCGCACCTTTGATGAAGCTTATTTTAAGGAGCTTGTGGAAGGTACAAGCCCCGTTATCGAGAAGAGCTATGAGGAACAGGACGAGGACGGAAGTCTTGGAGGAGATGTTTTTAGGACATCACTTTTTGCAGGCCTTATGTGTGTTACCTCAAGGGTATACGATGATCTTGATTCTATATTTGCAAGAGATTGCATACATGCAGGATTAGATGCTGCGCATTTTCTTATGGTAAGTAAGCTTGATGTAAAAGCTTTAAGTCATAATGAAAGGCTTGCAATGCTGTGGGCATTTTCAGAGCTTTCAAGGACTGATGTTGAAATAAAGAATGCCTACGATCATTCCATGATGGCCGGTATGCCTCAGAAGATGAGCAGACAGAAAAAGTATAAGATGCTCGTAAATGAGCTTGGAAGAGAGCTTTTTAATTCCGAAACCTTTAATGAATGTGCTGATTCAGAGGATATCACAGGCTTAGATCTTTTGATGTTTTCCTATATGATAATTCCTGTGGGAAGTGATGAGATCTTTTCTGAGGAGATAATCAGTCTTTCAAGAAAATGCCTTTTTGACATTGCGGATTCAAACGAAGCAGATAAGACAGAGCCTGCCAAGCTTTTTGCAATACTCGCTGCAGAGTATATCTTAGAAAGAGACAGTGAAATTGAAAACAGCTCAGATGCCCAGCTTATAAAGGTTATTGAGTATAACGTAATCAACCAGAAAAAGAAGAAGCTTAGCCCTGAAGATAAGGCAGAGCTTGAAGAAAGAATAGTTAAATACACGAAATCATTGGAAATATAAGGAATTATGATAAGTACATAAAAAGTTTATTTGAAAAACACACAATTTATGGGTATACTACTTTGTGGAAACCGATAAAAAGCTTATCTTTTCGAATAAGCATTAATTTATAAAAATGGAGGCATATAAAATGCAGGGTTCTAAACCAACAGTTTTACTTATTATGGACGGATTCGGAATTAATGATAATCCGAAGGGAAATGCTATAGCAATGGCTAACACTCCCGTACTTGACGGTCTTATGAAGGACTATCCTTATGTACGCGGTAACGCAAGCGGACTTGCTGTAGGTCTTCCTGACGGTCAGATGGGTAACTCCGAAGTAGGTCATATGAATATGGGCGCAGGCCGTATCGTTTACCAGGAGCTTACAAGAATCACAAAGTCTATCGAGGATGGCGACTTCTTCACAAACGAAGGTCTTATGGCTGCTATCGATAACTGCAAGAAGAATGATTCAGCTCTTCACATGTACGGTCTTGTAAGTGATGGTGGTGTACACAGCCACATTACTCATATCTACGGACTTCTTGAGCTCGCAAAGAAGAACGGGCTTTCAAAGGTTTATGTTCACTGCTTCCTTGATGGTCGTGATACACCTCCGGAATCTGGAATCGACTTTGTTCAGCAGCTCGAGGACAAGATGAAGGAGATCGGCGTAGGTGCAATTGCTACTATTTCCGGCAGATACTACGCTATGGACAGAGATAACAACTATGATCGTGTTAAGGTTGCTTACGATGCTATGACTAAGGGCGAAGGCAACAAGGCTGACAGCGCACACGAGTGCATGGTTCAGACATATAAGGATGGCAAGACAGATGAGTTCGTTATTCCTACAGTTATCATGAAGGATGGCGCACCTACAGCTACAATCAAGGACAATGATTCAATCATTTTCTTCAACTTCCGTCCTGACAGAGCAAGAGAGATCACACATTGCTTCTGCGATGATGATTTTGATAAGTTTGACAGAGGAGCTCGTATCAACACAACATACGTATGCTTCACAGATTATGATCCGCTCATCCCTAACAAGGAGATCGCATTCAAGAAGGTTCTTCTTAACAATACCTTCGGTGAGTGGCTTGCAGCTAAGGGAATGAAGCAGGCTCGTATCGCTGAGACAGAGAAGTATGCTCACGTTACATTCTTCTTCAACGGTGGTGTTGAGGAGCCTAACGAAGGTGAGGACAGAATCCTTGTTAACTCACCCAAGGATGTTCCTACATACGACCTTAAGCCTCAGATGAGCGCTCCCGAGGTTTGTGACAGAGTACTTGAGGCTATTAACTCAGATAAGTATGATGTTGTAGTTACTAACTTTGCTAACCCTGACATGGTAGGTCATACAGGTGTTATCGATGCTGCTGTTAAGGCTGTTGAGACTGTAGATGAGTGCGTTGGTAAGATCGTTGAAGCTGTTAAGGCTAAGAACGGCACAATGTTCATCTGCGCAGATCACGGTAATGCAGATATGATGATCGATTACGAGACAGGCGAGCCTTTCACAGCTCACACAACAAACCCTGTTCCGTTCATCCTTGTAAACTATGATCCTGCTTACACACTTCGTGAGGGCGGATGCCTTGCAGACATCATTCCTACACTTATCGAGTGCATGGGATATGAGCAGCCTGCAGAGATGACAGGTAAGTCACTGCTTATTAAGAAATAAGAATTTTGTGCTTGTTGATTTTTGTAAATATTTGTGTTATCTTTAACAAGTATTTGTGAAAATTTTTAGGAGGGATTTTTTCGTGGCAACGTTGAAAATTGTTTTGGCAATTATTTTTATTATTGATTGTGTTGCACTTGTTACACTTGTTCTTGCTCAGGAAGGTAAGACACAGGGACTTGGTGCTATTCAGGGTTTTGCAGAGACTACTTACTGGGGCAAGATTAAGGGCCGTTCCAGAGAGGGAGTTCTTAAGAAGGTTACAATCGTATTATCAGTACTCTTTATCATTCTTAGCGTAGTACTTAATATGACTGTATTCTAAATTACAATCGTACCTTGAAGGGCACTCATTTTGAGTGCCCTTTTTCATTTCGTTATAAATCCTATGAAAAGGCGCTCCACGGGAGATTAGGAAAATAAATATGAGTAAAAAGAAAGTAATGGCTAAAAAAGAGAATATGACCGGAACCTTTATTTCCAACCAGAGAGGCTTTGGCTTTGTGGAGGTAGAAGGAAGGGATGAGGATATTTTTATTCCTGAGGACTACACCGGTGGCGCATTTCAGGGAGATACTGTTGAGGTTACGATAACCTCCGACAAGAACACTAACGGTGGTATGCGTGATGAAGGCCGTGTGGTTAAGGTGCTTGTAAGAGCAATTGATAAGATTGTGGGAACCTTTCAGGACGGACATACCTACGGATTTGTAATTCCGGATAATTTGAAATTTACACAGGATATCTTTGTGTTAAAGGAACACACAAAGGGTGCAGTTACAGGTGATAAGGTCGCAGTAACAATTACTGATTATGGCGATCCTAAAAAGGGCAGAAAGCCTGAGGGAAAGGTGTCTGCGATTATCGGAAATATTAATGATCCCGGAGTTGATATTCTTTCTATTGTAGAGGGATATGATATTCCCAGTGTTTTCCCGGAGAAGGTGATGAACCAGGCTGAAAAATGCAAGGATCATCTTATTGAGGGAGATTATCAGGGAAGAAAGGATCTTCGTGATGTGACAATGGTTACAATTGACGGTGAGGATGCAAAGGACCTTGATGATGCGGTATCCCTCACTTATGAGGACGGAATATACCATCTTGGCGTACATATTGCTGATGTAACCAATTATGTTCAGGAGGGTTCAGCTCTGGACAGAGAAGCGCTTAAGCGTGGTACCAGCGTATACCTTGTGGACAGAGTAATTCCTATGCTTCCGCACAGATTAAGTAATGGTATCTGCTCGCTTAATCACGGCGAGGACAGACTTGCGCTTAGCTGCCTTATGGACATTGACTGTAACGGCGCAGTTATATCACACGAGATTGCAGAGACTGTTATCAATGTAAACGAGAGAATGACCTATACTTCCGTTGCTGCAATTCTTGAGGACGATGATCCTGACGAGATATCCCGTTATAAAGAGCTTGTGCCCATGTTTAAAAGGATGGCAGAGCTCTCTGAGATATTAAAGAATAAGAGAAAGAAAAGAGGAGCTATCGACTTCGATTTTCCTGAGGCAAAGATAACTCTTGATAGAGATGGTAATCCTCTTGAAATCAATATAAGGACTGCGAATACAGCAACCTCACTTATTGAGAGCTTTATGCTTGCTGCAAACGAGACTGTGGCTGAGCAATTTTTCTGGATGCAGGCGCCATTTGTATACCGCGTACATGAGCAGCCTGACCTTGAAAAGATTTCTAATCTAAATGCATTCATCTCAAGACTTGGACTTCATTTAAATGTAAGGGCTGAGGAGATTAAGCCTGCCGAAATCCAGAAGCTCCTTGAGAAAATAGAAGGCACTGAAGAGGAAGCTGTTATAAGCAGAATTGCTCTCAGGAGTATGATGCAGGCTAAGTACAGCACTGAGTGTCTTGGACACTACGGCCTTGCATGCAAATATTACTGCCACTTTACTTCTCCTATTAGAAGATATCCTGATCTGCAGATTCACAGAATCATAAAGGATTATCTTCGAGGAAGAATGGATGACGAAAAGATAAAGCACTACAGGGATATCCTTGAGACTGTTGCTTCACATTCATCCGATACCGAGAGAAGGGCTGAAGAGGCTGAGCGCGAAACTGAGAAATTAAAGAAGGCTCAGTTTATGGAATCCCACATCGGAGAGACCTTTGAGGGCGTTGTTTCCGGTGTTACCGGATGGGGTATGTTCGTTGAGCTTCCAAATACCTGTGAGGGTATGGTTCCTGCTGTCACCATGGAGGATGACTTCTATATTTTTGATGAAGAGAATTACTGCCTTGTTGGTGAGAGAACAGGCAAGAAGTATACTCTGGGTCAGACTGTAACCGTTAGGGTTCATGATACTGACAGACTCGCCAAGACCATTGATTTCAGAATTGTTGACGATGAATATTCCAAAAGACGCGATATTTACTTTGGTGATTATGAAGACATTGATGATTTCGAAGAGGACTATTACGAAGAGGATGAGGATGGTAAGCTTCATTTTGTAAGTGTTTCTGAAAAGAAATCCAAGAAGGGTAAGAAGGATTCAAAGAAAACAAAGGGCAAAGCAGCTAAGCCTGCAAGGAAGACTCCTGCACAGATAAGAGCTGCAAAGATATCAAAGCTTTCGCTTGATTCCGGGTTAGAAGAAGCTCCTAAGACCAAGAAAAAAGAAGGTAAAAAGAAAAAGGCCGAAAAGGAGATTCTTAAGGAGGCTGCAAAGCTAAAAAAGCTTAGTAAGAAAAAGGGCGATAAAGCCGAAAAGGAAAAGAAGGAAAGCGGCCGTAAGGTCTACAAGGTGCATAAGCACAAGAAGTCTGCCACCTCTAAAGCTGCAAGAAGCATCCAGGGTAAGGGCAGAAAAAAGAAAAAGTAAGTTATAGCATTAGGTTATGGATTTTTAATCATAATGTGGCATAATAGACTAAGACTAAAGAAACAGAGGTAATACGTCATGGCTGACGACAGCATTAAGCTTATAGCGAATAACAAGAAAGCATTTCATGACTATTTCATAGAAGAAAAGTATGAAGCCGGAATTTCACTTGCCGGTACAGAGGTGAAATCCTTAAGACAGGGAAAATGCAGTATAAAGGAAGCATGGGTGAGCATAGATAAGGGCGAGGCTTTCATCTGCGGTATGAATATAAGTCCTTATGAAAAGGGTAATATTTTCAATAAGGATCCGCTTCGTGTCCGTAAGCTCCTTCTTCATAAGACTGAGATCAGAAAGCTTGATCAGGCATCTCAGGCACAGGGCTATACACTTGTTCCGCTTGAAGTATATTTCAAACACGGCAAGGTGAAGGTTCAGATAGGTCTGGCAAAAGGTAAGAAGCTCTATGACAAGAGAGAGTCAACTGCCAAACGAGATCAGCAAAGAGAAGCAATGAGAGATTATAAGGTAAGTCTTAGGTGATAATGGGATCGCTGTTTTTTGACAGCGGTCTTATTTTTTTGATATTTAGAAAAACTTGTACTAATTCATAATAGAAAAATAATAACATTGATGTTTTTTAATTTTATTTTCGAATTTTTCGTGCAATTTTAGATTAATTTTGATATAATCACTTACGAATAAACTACAAGTTTAGTTGATTATTTATGAAAAAGTCTATATACTGTATATACAAGTCCGACGGGCTTGTACATACAACCTTTAAGGGTTAGTAAAGGTTTCGACAGGGATTCTGAAGCTGGAGAAGCTGTCCGCGGGATGGCGCGTTAGACCTCAAACCTAAATATAAACGCTGAAGATAATTTAGCACTCGCTGCCTAAGCGCAGCGCGTAGGCCTGAGTGCACCTGCACATTCAGTAACCTGCGTCGACTTTGCAGGAAACGACATGATGACCGCTCTGCATTCATGGTCGTATCAGGGGCTACTTTCCATATTAGGGCGCTTGCTTCCGGTTATGGAAGGGAATCGGCTTTGCCACAATAGCCAGCTATGACAGTAGAAGGACAGGGGACGGATTTTTGGACGCGGGTTCGACTCCCGCCTAATCCACTCCAAAGACGCTATGCTTAATTGCATAGTGTTTTTTTATTTCCAATAGCATTATTTGCTATGTATATATAAAATATTGCTTTAATTTAATCTGAATTTATAAAAATGTCTGATTTTTCTTGCATTTACATGTTCTTGTGGTTAGAATGGACAGAGACACAAAATATGTGCACACAAAGGAGGAAAGTATGAAAACTAAGGGGACTAAGATTTTGAAGAAGGTAGTCGCTTCAGCACTCGCTGCTGCATTCATCTTATGTGCTGTACCTACAAGCTCCATTACAGCCAGAGCAGCTGTAAAGGTAGACATAAGTGAGACAACACAGGCGCTGAACAAAAGAGGAAAGCTTGTTTACAAAGAAACCGGCAACAAGATGGTAACAATCACACCCGGTACTTATGCAAAGAATGTTCTTTCAATTGCTATCAACGACCAGAACGCTAAGGTAAAGAACATTAAGTGTGCTAAGAAACTTAAGTATAAGCTTTCAAGAATCGAGTACGATGATAACACAGATAAGATCATCTACAGATTCTCTTTCTACACAAGCAAAACACCTAAGAGACTCTTCAACTTCAAATTCACAGTTAACGGTGAGCCTTACTCAGTATTCATCAATGCAACATCACCTATCGAGAAGGCTACATTCGGTAACCAGGAATTATCTACAAGGACTGGCTTAGGTACTGCTAATTACGTTACAGATCTTAGCAAGGGTAAGATCAAGGTTAAGATGGGTAACAACTATTCACTTGAGTCTATCCAGGTTGGCAAGTACAAGAACGTAACAACAAATGGTAAGACAGAGCCTGTATTATACTGGACACAGATTAAGAATAACAAGAAGGTTATTCTCAGCACCCAGAAGCAGGTTATTGATGAGGACAGCCACGATATTGTTGAGAACAGCATGTATGCTACAACAATCATTCGTGTTAACTACAAGTACAACAAGAACGGTAACACCGGTTCTGTTGATTACTACCTCAACAAGATCGTAGATGCAGACAACTAATTTCAAAGGTATTTTATGAGTCCAAAGGAAATCAGAAAAGAGCGTATTGTTGTAAAGGTAGGAACATCTACAATTACAAATGAAAACGGTGGAATCAATATTCACCAGATCGACCTTCTTTGCAGAGCTCTTGCAGGAATTGAAAATTTAGGTTATGACGTTGTTCTTGTTAGTTCCGGCGCGATTGCCGTCGGGGCTAACAAGATGAGATTACAGCAAA
The DNA here is from genome assembly GCF_000424125.1 of Butyrivibrio sp. FC2001. Classification (NCBI taxonomy): domain Bacteria; kingdom Bacillati; phylum Bacillota; class Clostridia; order Lachnospirales; family Lachnospiraceae; genus Butyrivibrio; species Butyrivibrio sp. FC2001. Next base: position 536,691 of record NZ_KE384132.1, on the reverse strand, counting down.
AGCCAAAGAGCTTAAGACTTAAGCAGGCAGCTGCTTCAGTAGGACAGTGCGAGCTTATGCATCTGTATGATAAGCTTTTCGGCGAATATGGAAGACTTGTAGGTCAGATTCTTCTTGATAATGATGATGTTGAGAATCCCGCAAGAAAAGAGAATCTTCAGAACACTTTTGATGCTCTTCTTGAGAACCACATCATTCCCATTGTCAATGAGAATGACTCAGTCAGCCATGTGGAGATTGAATCTGATCAGAAGCTTTTCTCTGATAATGATATGCTTTCAGCTATTGTTGCTGCATTCTGCGGCGCATGCAAGCTTATTATTCTCTCTGATATCGAGGGATTTTATGATAAAAATCCTTCAACCAATCCTGACGCTAAGCTTATAAGCCGCGTCGAGGAAATCAATGAGGATATATATGCACTTGCTGAGGGCAGTGGTTCTAACCGTGGAACAGGTGGTATGATTACAAAACTTCAGGCAGCCGAGTATGCTACCTCCAAGGGCGTCGATGTCCTTATTACCAATGGTAAGAACACTGATTATCTATATGACATTATCAATAAAAAGCATGTAGGAACTTTGTTTGTTGCAAAGGAGAACAACTGATTTTGGTTGGTACTATAAAAACTGAGCGTCTTATCCTTCGTAAATGGAAGGAGAAAGACGCTGAAATTTTATATGGACTTGCCTGTGATCCTGATATAGGAAAAGGAGCAGGCTGGCTTCCTCACAAGGATACTGATTATTCGAGAGCGATAATAAGGACACTTTTAATGGATGACGGAGAATATGCCATTACCCTTAAGGAGGATCCGGAATCTCCCATTGGAAGTATCGGAGTTCGCATCGGGAGCTCACCCAAAAGAGGAATAGACCGTGAAGATGAAGCTGAGATAGGCTACTGGCTCGGTAAAAACTACTGGGGAAAGGGGTACGCCACGGAGGCTTTAACAGAGCTTGTAAGATACAGCTTTGTAGAGGTCGGCCTTAGCAGAATCTGGTGCGGCTTTTTTGATGGCAATGAAAGATCAAGAAATGTTATAGAAAGAAGCGGCCTTAAATTCCATCACAGAAATGAGCATTTATTTAATGCGATGCTTAAGGAATATTACAATGAGACCATGATGTGCGTAACGGCACAGGAATTTTTTTTAGAAAATAAAAGACAGTTAAGATCATAAGTCTTAACTGTCTTTATATTTAAATAATTGCTAAATAGATTATCGGATTATTCGATGATAGAACCTTCATGGAACTTATCATAAATCTCTGAGAGGTATGTCTTAACCATCTCGATATTAGCCATCTTCTTGAGCTCTTCATTACCCATTGCAAGAGCAATCTCATCTGCAAGAAGAAGCATCTCGAAAATAGCAAGCTTGAAAGCACTTCTTGACATATCCTTAATGCAGATATTCATAAGAGGAGTACCAAGCTTCATTGTTACGTTCTCATCTGCGATACCTGTAATGAGATTGAAGGTATCGGGATCGAAGTTAACGTAAAGGATGAGCTTTTCCTTCTCATGCTTCTTAAGAGTGATGGTAGTCTGGTGACTTGTCTCCATCCACTCGTAGAGATCAGCATCATCGGGGTGAAGAAGATAATTAGTAAGCTCCTCACGATGTTTCTCAACATACTGAAGATATTTGCTGGCATTAGGGCCTGTATAAGAAAGTTCTACTTTAATACCGTTCTCGGTTTTAAGTAATCTGCACTTTGAAGCTACTTCCTTAATCTTAAGAGTGTTCTCAACGTTACCGATCTGCTTGAGTAATCCTGTCTCAAGTTCCTGTCTGAATTCCATATGTAAATTTCCTCCAAAATTAGAAATACGTTATCACTGAGCGTGTTAAGTATAGCACAAAGAGTGTAAAAATGGTATACTGTTTTGTGTATGTGCATTCCTTTATTATGCGCATGCAGGGGAAAAGTTTTGAAAAAAGTAATGGGTGAATATGGCTACAAGTAATTCAAGAAAACGCTCCACAGCGAGCAGACAGACAGGTAAAGCTAAAAGTAAAAGATCAACAGAGGCGCATGCAAGAACCAGGGCGAGATACGATGATGAGCCACTGGATTACGCAGTAAAGAGCGAGATAATGCTAATTGTATTCGCAGCTTTAACGGTCTTTTTATTTTTGTGCAATTTTGGAATATGCGGTAGTTTCGGAAATGCTATCAGCGGTATTATGTTCGGGATTTTCGGCCTTACTGCTTATATTATGCCTATTGTTGGTTTTGGAATAGGCGCTCTTTTATTGTCTAACGGACCTAGTCCGGCAGCTCTGAGGAAGATATTCTCAGGACTGCTTATCATATTGGTATTTGGCATGTTTTTCGAGCTTATCTGCGGCAGGATTCAGACTATGACAGCCTACAGCGCAGCAAATATCTATGAGTCTGCCCTTAAGGAACAAAATGGCGGCGGATTTATAGGCGGAAGCATTGCTTATCTTGTTTATCACAATCTATCACTTGCAGGAACGATAATTGTCATGTTGGTTGCAGGCTTTATCGGAGTTTCCCTGTTTACACAAAAGACCATGCTGAACAGCGTTAAAAAGGGCGGAAAGCATGTCATAGAGAGAACCAGACAGGAGGCTCTTGATTACAGAGACCGTTGGGATGAGCGTGCGAGACTCCGCGAGGAGAGACGTCTACAGATGGAAGAGGAAGAGCAGCTACTTCTTGAACAGAAAGAGGATGCCAAGATTCTTCGTATGGATAAGAAGGTATCAGGCGTAAGTATGAATACTCTTCTTGATTCCGAGGAGGATGAAGACTACGAGGATGAAATAGCCAAAGAGGCTAAGGAGACTAAGGTTCAGGAGTTTAACATTCACGGTCTTGATGATGCTGAAGAAGACGAAGAGCCTGTAGTTCAGAATGTTTTCATTCCCGAAGAGGAGATTCATGATGACATTCATGAGATCAGATTCAATCCGAGCCTGTCTACAAGGGAGCAGCCTGACGGACAGTTCGTTATGAAGACTCCGCCGAAGGAGGTTGCTACAGACGACCATCACACTATAGATATCGCCGATGTGGCAGCTGAACCTAAAGAGGCTGAGGACGATTATGATGAGAGTGCAGCTCTGGAAGCTCTGACAGCGGTTAAGAATTACAGACCTGTTGCAAAGCTTCGTGAGGAGAAGAAGGATGAAATGGACAACATACCGATCCATTCAGAGACTCTCGCTCCTGATTATAACGGAGAATATGCTGTTCACAGCACAGACTATATTACAAGCACCAGGAATAAAGAGGAGGCTGTAAAGAGACAGGAACAGCAAAAGGAGATCATGAAGCGACCTGTTATGGAATATGAATTCCCACCATTTAAGCTTCTTAAAAAAGGAACAAAGGGCAAGGGGGATTCAGCAAAACACTTAAAAGAGACTGCCATGACTCTGCAGGATACTCTTTCCATGTTCCATGTAAATGCTACTGTTACAGATATCAGCCAGGGGCCTTCCGTAACAAGATACGAGCTTCAGCCTGAAGCCGGTGTCAAGGTTAGGAAGATAGTTGATCTTGCTGATGATATCAAGATGCACCTTGCAGCTACTGATATAAGAATAGAAGCTCCTATTCCCGGAAAATCCGCTGTAGGAATCGAGGTTCCCAACAAAGAAAACTCCATGGTTGCTTTAAGGGATCTTATTGAGAGTGAGGAGTTCCAGAAGTCAAAATCAAAGCTTTCGGTTGCTATCGGTAAGGATATAGCAGGTAAGCTCGTTGTGACTGATATCGCAAAGATGCCTCACCTTCTTATTGCAGGTGCTACCGGTTCTGGTAAATCGGTATGTATCAATACGATTATTATGAGTATCATTTATAAGGCTTCCCCTGAGGATGTACGCCTTATCATGATCGACCCTAAGATAGTTGAGCTTTCTGTATACAACGGAATACCTCACCTTCTTATTCCAGTTGTAACAGATCCTAAGAAGGCTGCCGCAGCGCTTAACTGGGCTGTTGCAGAGATGACAACAAGATATAAGAAGTTTGCAAATGCAAAGGTTAGAGATCTTAAGGGCTATAATACTATGTGTGAGCACTCTGATGATGAGTCCATGCAGAAGATGCCTGAGATAGTTGTTATCGTAGACGAGCTTGCAGATCTTATGATGCAGTTTAAGAATGAGGTTGAGGATTCAATAGTAAGACTTACACAGCTTGCAAGAGCTGCCGGTATCTACCTTATTATTGCAACTCAGAGACCTTCGGTTGATGTTATTACAGGTCTTATTAAGGCCAATATTCCCAGCCGTATAGCGTTTGCAGTTTCAAGTGGTGTTGATTCAAGAACAATCCTTGACAGCTACGGCGCTGAGAAGCTTATCGGAAAGGGAGATATGCTTTTCTTCCCGAGAGGCTACAACAAACCAGCCAGAGTTCAGGGCTGCTTTGTATCTGATGATGAGGTTCAGGCAGTTACTGATTTTGTTAAGAATCAGGGCGTTGAGACTAACTACGGCGACAATGTATCAGAAGAGATTTCCAACATGGAAGTATCTTCAAAATCAGCAGCTAATGTAGCTGCAGGAGATGTGTCCGATGGCGGATCTGATGTGGATCCTCTGTTTGCACAGGCCGGAGCTGCTATTATAGAAAAGGAAAAGGCATCCATAGGAATGCTGCAGAGACTTTATAAGATTGGCTTTAACAGAGCAGCGAGAATCATGGATCAGCTCAGTGATGCCGGCGTTGTCGGCCCTGAGGAAGGAACAAAGCCAAGAAAAATTCTTATGACAAAAGAAGAATTTGAAAATATGATAGATAATGCTTCGTGAAAAGTAGACACCTAGCGAGGTTGTATTTTTTTAATAATTTAGGAGGAGTTTATTATGGCAGTAAAATCAGATATTGAAATCGCAAGAGAGGCCGAGCTCTGGCCGATCAAGAAGGTTGCTGAGAGCATCGGCATAACCGAGGATGACTTAGAGCTCTACGGTAAGCATAAGGCAAAATTGTCAGAGGAATACCTGCAGAAAATAGCCGGTAACAAGATAGGCAAGCTTGTTCTGGTTACTGCTATTAATCCTACTCCTGCCGGAGAAGGCAAAACAACTACAAGTGTAGGACTTGGTGATGCACTTTCGCTTCTTGGTAAGAAGACAGTGATCGCACTTCGTGAGCCTTCACTTGGACCCTGCTTTGGAATTAAGGGTGGCGCAGCCGGCGGCGGATACGCACAGGTTGTACCTATGGACGATATGAACCTTCACTTTACAGGTGATTTTCATGCCATAACTTCAGCTAATAACCTTCTTGCTGCGCTTCTGGATAACCATATTCAGCAGGGTAACGAGCTTGGAATCGATACAAGACAGATAATCTTTAAGCGCTGCGAGGATATGAACGACAGAGTTCTTAGGAACATCGTTGTAGGTCTTGGGAACAAGATGGACGGTGTAGTAAGAGAGGATCATTTCGTAATAACCGTTGCAACAGAGGTTATGGCTATTCTCTGTCTTGCTAAGGACATGAAGGACTTAAAGGAAAGGCTTTCAAGAATAGTTGTTGCATATAACTACCAGGGTGAGCCTGTTACGGCAGGTGATCTTAAGGCAGTAGGTGCTATGGCGGCACTTCTTAAGGATGCAATGAAGCCTAACCTTGTACAGACTCTTGAGCACACACCTGTACTTGTGCATGGTGGTCCTTTTGCTAATATCGCTCATGGCTGTAACTCCATAAGAGCTACGAATGCAGCTCTTCATATGGCAGATATCACTATCACAGAGGCAGGCTTCGGTGCTGACCTTGGTGCTGAGAAATTCCTTGATATCAAGTGCAGAATGCATGGTCTTAAGCCTGATGCAGTTGTACTTGTTGCAACTATCAGAGCACTTAAGTATAACGGACTTGTTCCCAAGGATCAGCTTTCAGAGGAGAACCTTGATGCGCTGAAGAAGGGAATCACTAATCTTGAGAAGCACATTGAAAACCTCCAGCAGTACGGCGTACCGGTTGTTGTTACACTTAACAGCTTCCTTACAGATACAGAGGCAGAGATCGCTTTTGTAAAGGATTTCTGCGAGAAGAGAGGCTGCGATTTTGCAATATCAGAAGTATGGGAGCACGGCGGAAAAGGCGGCGAAGCTCTTGCAAAGGCTGTTATCAATACTCTTGAGACTAAGCCTTCAAACTATGCACCTATCTATGCAGATGACATTTCTCCCGAGGAGAAGATCGAAGCTGTTGCTAAGAAGATTTACGGCGCTAATGGTGTTACCTATGCACCTGCAGCAAAGAAGCAGCTTAAGAAGATAGAGGATATGGGATATGGTAAGCTCCCTGTCTGCATGGCTAAAACACAGTATTCACTTTCAGATGATCCTACGCTTCTTGGAAGACCGTCAGGATTTAATATTAATGTAAGAGATGTATATGTTTCAGCAGGTGCCGGATTTATTGTTGCCCTTACAGGCAATATAATGACAATGCCGGGACTTCCTAAGAAGCCTGCTGCCTTCGACATTGATGTAGATGACAACGGAAATATTGTAGGATTGTTCTGATTTATTTTAAGACGGGAGTTAAAATATTATGAAAATTATCGACGGCAAGACTATTTCACAGCAGGTTAAGGACGAGGTTAAGGCAAAGACCGCCGAGCTCAAGGCGAAGACCGGAATAGAGGTATGCCTTGCAGTTATTCTTGTAGGTGCTGACCCTGCATCACAGGTATATGTAAGAAACAAGAAGAAGGCTTGCGAGTACGTTGGCTTTAAATCCTTATCCTATGAGCTTCCGGAGGAGACAACTCAGGAAGAGCTGCTTGAGCTCATAGACAAACTCAACAAGGATGACAGCGTTCATGGAATTCTCGTTCAGATGCCTGTTCCCAAGCAGATTGACGAGAAAACTGTAATAGATGCTATTTCTCCTGAAAAGGATGTGGATGGCTTCCATCCTATGAATGTTGGTGCACTTTGCATCGGCGAAAAGGGATTCGTTTCCTGTACACCTGCCGGAATAATTCAGCTTCTTAAGAGGTCTGACATCGATATTTCCGGTAAGGAATGTGTTATTGTCGGAAGAAGTAATATTGTAGGTAAGCCTATGGCACTTCTCATGCTTAGAGAAAATGCCACAGTTACAATTGCTCATTCAAGAACTGCTGATCTTAAGGCAGTCTGCAAGAGAGCTGATATACTTATAGCAGCTATAGGTAAGCCTAAGATGATAACAGAGGACTATGTAAAGGACGGCGCTGTTATCATAGATGTAGGTATTAACAGAAATGCCGAGACAGGTAAGCTTTGCGGTGATGTGGATTATGACAACGTCGCTCCAAAGTGTACGGCTATTACTCCTGTTCCTGGTGGCGTAGGTCCCATGACAATTGCAATGCTTATGAGCAATTGCCTTGAATCAGCACTTCGTAAAGCCGGAGAATAATATTTATGAAATGTCCTAATTGTGGAGCAGAAATTCCGGAAGGGCATCTTTACTGTGAGGTCTGTGGCAAAGAAATAAACTTTGTTCCGGAATTTGATCCTTTAATTGAAAACAGAATAAATGAATCTCTTTCCGGTGTTGCAGATGATCTGAAGGACGAAAGTGTTTTTTATACAAAACGACTTCCCGGATCAAAGGCCAACAAGAATGAGCTTAAGCCCTTTGTTGTTCCTGCTATTACTGCAGTTGGAATAATCATTGCTTTCATTATTGTGCTCATGTTCATGTTTGATGGACAAAAGAGCCCTGGAAACTATGAAGAGCAGGCTGAAAAATATTACGTAGAAGGAAAGCTTGATCAGGCTATAACTGCCATAGACAGTGCGCTTTCAACTCTTCCTGCTGAAGAGACAGAAAAGAGAGCGGAACTGGTATTTATGAAGTATGAATATCAGATGGAAGCCGGAGAAAAGGATGCAGCCATAAATACCATTCATGAGCTGTCCGATTCCTCTATTTACGGTGATGATACAGCTCTAGCTGCAATGGATCAGATAATTGCTTCTTATGAGCAGGCCGGAGCTTATGCGGATATACATGAGCTTCTGATAAATTCTGATCTTACTGTAGCAAAGGAAAAATACCGTAAGTATTTGCCTGAAGCTCCCAAGATTTATCCTGAAGAGGGTACCTATGAGGAACCTGTCAATGTTAGAATAACCGATTCAACGGATGGAAATATATATTATACCGTTAATGGCGCAGAGCCTGATGAGACAAGCATTTTATATGAAAACGAGCTTGTCCTTGAAGAGGAAGGCAATTACGTAATTAAAACTGCTATTGTTAACAGGTATGGTATTAAAAGTGATGTATCAACAGCCACTTTCCATCTTGAGAACTTTGGTCCTGCAGAGCCTACAGTCATGGAGGAAAGCGGTGAATATACTTCAGCTACAATGATAGTTGCTGTGTGTGATCCGGGCTGCAGAATTTTCTATACAACAGACGGAAGTACTCCTACTGAGAGCTCCACTGAGTATACGGCACCGATTTCAATGCCTGTAGGTACAACGACCTTTAAGTTCGTAACCGTGGATGATGAGGGTAACTACAGTGAAGTTGTAGAGAAGAATTATCACCTGTCATATACCACCATGGTTTCCGTAGATCAGGCAAGGGAAAGCATAATAAAGATACTGTATAAGCTTGATATCCTGCTTGATATGAGCGGATCAGTAAGAGGTGAAGAGGGTCACTACGATTATGTTTACAGTGGTGATATTGAGATAGCTGGCTCCGGAGACTATTACATGTTTACCGAGACCCACGTATTTAATGATGGCCATACAAGTGACACAGGTCTTTTGTATGCCGTAAACAAGCATGATGGTAAAGTAAACCGACTTGGTTATGACTCAAGTGGTAACTATACTCTTATCACTATTTCAAACAGATAAAAATTCTTTAACACTTTACCATATCAAAGCTTGAAAATGATTTATGTATCTATTATTATTTTTATCATAATGATTTTAGAGAATTTAAAGATTCAGGAGGAGAGCAATGTTCAAAATTTTAGAGGCTAATGAGCTAGCTGCGAATATTCATCAGCTTATCGTAGAAGCTCCCCGCGTAGCCGGCACATGTTTGCCCGGACAATTTCTTATTGTTCGTGCTGAAGAGGATGGAGAGCGTATTCCGCTTACTATCTGCGACTATGACAGAGAAAAAGGTACTGTTGAGCTCGTTGTTCAGGCACTTGGTGCTGAATCACGCAAGATCTGCCGAAAGAAGGCAGGGGACTCTCTTGCAGATGTTGTAGGACCCCTTGGTAATGCTTCAGATCTTTGCAGTGAGGATATTGAAGAACTCAAGAAAAAGAAGATTGTATTTATCGCCGGTGGCGTAGGTACAGCACCCGTATATCCTCAGGCTAAATGGCTCAAGGAGCACGGTGTTGATTGTGATGTTATCATTGGTGCCAAAAACAAGGATCTTGTAATTCTCGAAGAGAGATTCAAGACAGTTTGTAATCTCTATGTTACAACAGATGACGGATCATACGGCAGAGAGGGTATGGTTACAAAGTGCCTTCAGGACCTTTACGATGAAGGAAAGCGCTATGATCACTGTGTAGCTATCGGACCCATGATCATGATGAAGTTTGTCTGCAAGCTTACAAAAGAGCTTGGTATTCCCACTATAGTCAGCATGAATACTATCATGGTTGACGGTACTGGTATGTGCGGTGCATGCCGTCTTACAGTAGGTGGAAAGGTTAAGTTTGCCTGTGTTGACGGACCTGAGTTCGACGGACACGAGGTTGATTTTGACCAGGCTATGAAGCGTATGAGACTTTATCAGACTGAGGAGGGACGTCTTGCACTTAAAGAGCAGGAAGGCGATACCCACCATGGCGGATGTGGAAACTGTAATTAAAGATTGGAGATAAAAATGGCACAAGACGTTTGGACAAGAGTTCCGGTTCGCGAGCAGGATGCGAAGGTTCGCGCTACCAATTTTGAAGAAGTATGCTTGGGATACAACGAACAGGAAGCTGTAGATGAGGCTACAAGATGCCTTAACTGCCCTAATCCTCAGTGTGTTCAGGGATGTCCCGTATCTATTAATATTCCTAAATTTATCCAGGAGCTTAAGGAAGGCAATGTTGAGCAGGCTTATCAGACAATAAGTGAGTCCAGCGCACTTCCTGCAGTTTGTGGACGTGTTTGCCCTCAAGAGAGTCAGTGTGAGGGTAAATGTGTACGCGGTATCAAGGGCGAAGCAGTTGCAATCGGTAAGCTTGAGAGATTTGTTGCTGATGCAGCAAGAGAAAGAGGCATTAAGCCCCAGGGCGCTAAGGAGAAGAAGGGCAAGAAGGTTGCCATTATCGGTTCAGGCCCTGCAGGTCTTACATGCGCAGGCGATCTTGCAAGAATGGGCTATGACGTAACTATTTTCGAGGCTCTTCATGAGGCAGGTGGTGTTCTTGTTTACGGTATTCCTGAATTCCGTCTTCCCAAGGACGCTGTTGTTAAGAAGGAAATCGAGAACGTTGAGTCACTTGGCGTTAAGATCGAGAAGGACGTAGTAATCGGAAAGTCAGTTACTATCGACTCTCTTATGAAGGACGAAGGCTTTGAGGCTGTATTTATCGGTTCAGGCGCAGGTCTTCCCAGATTCATGAATATTCCCGGTGAGCAGGCTCTCGGTGTATTCTCAGCTAACGAGTTCCTTACAAGAAGCAATCTTATGAAGGCTTTCTCTGAGGACAGCACAACACCTATCATGAGACCAAAGAAGTGCGTAGTTGTCGGCGGTGGTAACGTTGCTATGGACGCTGCAAGAACAGCTCTTCGTCTCGGTGCAGAGGTTCACATCGTATACAGACGTAGTGAGGAAGAGCTTCCTGCAAGAAAAGAGGAAGTTGAGCATGCTAAGCAGGAAGGCATCATTTTTGACCTTCTTTGCAACCCTGTAGAAGTTCTTGAGAATGAGGACGGATGGGTAAGAGGCTGCAAGTGCATCAGAATGGAGCTTGGTGAGCCCGATGAGAGTGGCAGAAGAAGCCCTGTTGAGGTTCCCGGTTCTGAGTTTGAGATCGAGTGCGATGCAGTTATCATGTCACTCGGAACAAGCCCTAACCCGCTTATTTCAAGCACCACAGAGGGTCTTGATGTAAATAAGAGAAGATGTATCGTTGCTGATGAAGCAAACGGACAGACTTCAAAGGATGGCGTATTTGCCGGAGGAGATGCCGTTACAGGCGCTGCAACAGTTATTCTTGCAATGGGTGCAGGTAAGGCTGCAGCACAGGGTATTGATGAATATTTAAGTAATAAATAAAAAATAACCATTATCCGGCACTTTGTGCCAACTAAAGACTTCCCCCTCTGGGGGAAGTCGGCAGCTTTGCTGCCGGATGAGGGTAATACTGGGGGAAGTATATGGTATATCAAAGCAGTGCGCAAAAAGCCGAGGACAATCAGTCTTCAGGAATTATGCTGATTACTGTCGGGACTCTGGGTCTCATTGGGGATATCTTTTTTCTAATTAAAAATCCACTAAACATGCCTATGTTTAATAAATACCTCACATGCGGAGTTATGGGAGCTCTGTTTGTGTTGTTTTTCGTTATGGGGATTTTAGCTGTAAGAAGCTATAAGATATTCAAAGGTAAAGCAGCCGAGGAGGATACGGTTCTTGATAAGATCACCGGGTGGTGTGAAGAAGAGCTCAAGGCTGAAGTAATTGACGAGCATATGTATGATGACGATGAAGTATACGAGAAGCTCACAGATAAAGAGGATCTTTACTTCAAGCGTACAGAGTACATAAAGAAAAGAATTGAAAAACAGTTTATGAACGTTGATGAGGAGCTTATAGATTCCTTTATTGACGGTTTTTATACAAAAGTATTTGGAGATGAAAATTGATTGCTATTGATATTCTCTGTGTTGGTAAAATAAAAGAGAAATATTGGAATGATGCAATTTCAGAATATTCCAAGAGACTTTCAAGATACTGTAAGCTGGAGATAATAGAGGTTCAGGATGAGAAAACTCCTGACAATGCTCCTTGGTCCGTTGAGAAGCAGATCAAGGATAAGGAAGGCCAGAAGCTTTTAAAATATCTGGATCCCAAGGCCTTGAAATTTGCTTTGGCTATAGACGGTAAACGCTTTTCATCAACAGGCTTTGCTGGTGTGATTCAAAATGAGAGCGTTCAGGGATGCAGCAGAATGCAGTTCGTAATAGGAGGTTCCCTTGGACTTTCTGATGAGGTATTAAAGACGTGTGACAGGAAGCTTAGCTTTTCCGACATGACATTTCCTCATCAGATGATGAGAGTAATTCTGCTTGAACAGATTTACAGAGCTTACAGAATAATAAATGGAGAACCATATCATAAATGAGTAATATTACTGAGAAAACCATGCATCTTGGAATAGAAGAGATGCAGAGCATCTTCGGTCAGCACGATAAGTACATCCGCAAGATCGAGGATAACCTTAAGGTTGAAATAATTGACAGAAGCGGCGAGCTTCACATTATAGGTACAGGCGAAAGCGTTAATAAAGCCTATGACATCATAAGTGAGCTTGCAGGACTGTCAGTGACGGGATCGGAGATTGAGGAGCAGAGCGTTAACTATGCCATAGCTCTTAAGAATGACCCTTCCGAGGATGAGGAGAAGGCTGCAGGACATGTGCTTACTGAGATAGAAGGCGATGTAATATGTCACACTGTCAATGGAAAGCCCATTAAGCCCAAGACTCTCGGACAGAAGAAATATGTTGATGCCATTCGTAATAAGATGATAGTGTTCGGACTTGGTCCTGCCGGAACTGGTAAGACCTATCTTGGTATGGCAATGGCCATCACTGCTTTTCAGAAGGGTGAGGTTGAGAGGATTATCCTCACAAGACCTGCGATTGAAGCAGGAGAAAAGCTTGGCTTTTTACCAGGAGACTTACAGAGTAAGGTTGATCCGTATCTTAGACCTTTATACGACGCTCTTTACCAGATAATGGGCGCTGATAATTTTGTTAAGAATATGGAGAAGGGACTTATTGAGGTTGCGCCTCTTGCATATATGAGAGGAAGGACTCTGGATAATGCCTTTATCATTCTTGATGAGGCCCAGAATACAACTCCTGCTCAGATGAAGATGTTCCTTACAAGAATTGGCTTTGGTTCAAAGGTTATCATAACCGGTGATTCCTCCCAGAAGGATTTACCTGCTGATACAAAGTCAGGTCTTGATATTGCTTCGGCAGTCCTTAAGAAAATCGATGATATAGCATTTTGCAATCTTACAAGTAGAGACGTTGTTCGTCATCCTCTTGTTCAGCAGATTGTAAAGGCCTACGAGGACTTTGAAAAGTCCAGGACCAACGAAGAAAAAAAGAGAGCAATAAAGAAACGGGAAAGACGTTAAATCATGGAAAATATAAATGAGAATAAGGATAATGCTGTTCTGAATTCTACGTTTGACAAAAGTGAAAGAGCTATAAAGCTTCTGTTCGGCTCTATCTTTTTTGTGACAGGAATTATCCTTTTGGTATTTTCAATACTTTATGGATTAAAAACGGAAAATATTATAAGAAATACAGTCACCGGCTTTTTGTGTGGCGGTATACTTATATATATGCTAAATGATGCAAGTGTGAGGGGGCTGTTTTCCTATGATAATGGCCAAAAGAGAAACAGATTTGTTTTCTCATATTATATAGGACTGATTATTTCTGTTTTTCTGCCTCTGGTAACACCTGAGATATGGCCCTTTATGTTTATTTTTCTTTTGCTTGGGCTTTTTTCAACAAATGAGATTGGACTGTTTTCAGGCTCAATGCTCGTGATGTTTGCGGTACTTCTTGAAAAAGAAGGCGGCTATGCTGAATTTTTCATTTACTTTTTGACAGGTGTGGTAATACTTGTTCTTTTAAGAGATCTTACTGAGACAACAAAGCTCGGAGCTCCGCTTTTTATAGTGGTTTCGCTTTTGTTTATGCTCCTGGTGGCCTTTGACATTCTGTTTCAGAACAGAACCTTTTCACTTACGATGCTCATTGCGCCGCTGGTAAATATTCTCATCAACCTTATACTTACGCTTATTCTTCTAAATATTTTCGGTGTTTACGTAATCAGGAAGAGTAATGACAGGTATATGGACATTAATGATACTGAGTATCCGCTTCTTGTTCAGCTTAAGGAAAAGGACAAGAATGCATATTTCAGAGCAATCCATATTGCGTATCTTGCAGAGAGAATTGCTTTGGACCTTGGGCTTAATGCCAGAGCAGTAAAGACGATGTCTTATTATTATAAGATCGGTGTTATAGATGGCTCTAAGACCTGGGCTGATGTGAAACATTTTTATATCGAGAATAATTTCCCCCAGGAGGCAGTGGATTATCTTAAGGAATATATTGAAAACGATAAATCCAAGCCATTGTCCAAAGAATCTGCTATTATTTATATGTGTGAAACACTTATCGCTTCCATTAATTATCTTTTTGAGAAGGATAAGGATACCAAGATCAATTATGATGAGCTTATAGATAAGATCTTTATTCACAAGATGGAGAATAATGAACTTTACAACTATGACATTTCCCTCTATGAGATAGAGAGAATGAAGAAGCTTATGAAAAAGGAGAAGCTCTACTATGATTTTCTTCGTTGATAATGAGGTGGATGCTGCTTTTTCGTTTGATATTGAAGAGGTGGCAAAAAAGGTGGCAGCTGAGGTGCTTAGTAGCGAGGGATGCCCCTTTGATGTTCAGATAAGTCTTCTCATCACTGATGATGAAGGCATTAGAGAGATGAATTCGCAGTTTCGTGATATTGATTCTGCGACAGATGTGTTATCTTTTCCAAATATCGAGTACGATGCTCCGGGGGATTTTTCCGTGGCAGAGGGCGATCAGCGGATAGATATTATAGATCCTGAAAGCGGAATGGTTTTTCTTGGGGATATCGTAATTAATGAAAAACGGGTAAGAGAGCAGGCTGCTGAATATGGACACAGTGAGCTCAGGGAATTCGCCTTCCTTGTGGCTCATTCAATGCTTCATCTTTGCGGATATGATCACATGGAAGCCGATGAAGCAGCTGTTATGGAGGGGAAACAGGAAAAGGTTTTACAGACACTTAATATCACCAGAGATTAAGTGTAAAAAGGGTGAGAGGTATGAGTAAAAAGTTTAAGATTAGACCTGATGTAGTTCTTGCGTCCGGAATGATTTTTATTTTGTCTATTATGGCGCTGCTTATTGTATTTTTTGATTTGACAGGTTCGGATGGTGTAGGCTTTCTTGCAGCACCTATAATACTTTTCATGATTGCCTACTGCGTATTTATCTGTGCCTTTGAGACCACGACCAAGGAAATGGTAAGAAACAGACTTTACAGAGGGCAGATGAACTGTGCCAGAAAAAATGTTAAACAGCTTATGATAATAAGCTTTGTTGGAGGCTTTGTGATATCTCTGCTTATGGCAGGTCTTTCAATTGTATTTGCCAATCTGGTATTCCATTCGCCGAGAAGCTTTTATGTTCTTCTTATGGCATCGCCGGCGTTTCTGTTTTTGAGTATTCAGGGCGTTCTTAGAGGGTATCTCAGCGGATCAGGATATGCTCTTGTTTCTGTTATTTCAGATGCTATTCTGACTGTTATTACACTTGCAACAACCTTCGTTATGTCAAATGCAGTATATGACTATGGTAAAAAGGTTGATGCTCTTATGCATGTAAATGATATTGCACCAGCCTATGGCGCGATCGGTGCTGCGATTGGAATTTCCTTAAGTGCTCTTATCAGTCTTATTTTTGTAACTATAATGTTCCTTCTTAGAAAGAGAGATCTTCAGGAAATCGCTGAGGAGAGTACACCTGTAGTTAATAACCAGAAGAATGAATGTGTGAATGACCTTATCGTAAACTGCCTTATCGCAGCGACCACAGGTATTCTCGTATTTATTGATGAGTGTGTATATTTGAATGTTGCTCACAAGCTTCATCCAAACGACAACAACATTAATAACTGGGGTATTTACATCGGTCAGTGTGTTGCAGTTGTGATATTCTTCGTATTTATTACGGCGCTTCCCTTTGTAAAATCCTGGTACGGTGTTCATGTCAGCATCGTTAAAAAAGACTATAAGGCTGCAAGAGGAAGATTACAGCATCTGATTCACTTTGAAGCTATGCTTATTTTTCCTGTGGTTATATGGATAATGCTTCTGGCTCACACCTTTAATACCGTTATTTTCGGTAAGAGTAATGAAGCAGGAGTTGATATGGTTATAATGGCAATTCCCGTTGTTATACCCGGGGCCGTCATTATATTCCAGTCATTTTTACTTAAGCAGCTTAAGAACAAGGTTGTTATGATCGGTAATCTTGTGGTTGGAGTTATCGTTCATATCGCAGTTCTTCTCGCAATGTCTTATGCAGGAGGTTTTGGCATCCATGCTTCAATAGCAGCATTTGCAGCTATGTTTGTGGTGCAGGGTATTCTTGGTATTTTTGAGATCAAGGTGATGCTTGATGTAAACCTTATGATGATCAGAAATATTTTGCTGCCTCTTATCGCTGCGGTTATTTCAGGACTTGCAGCGCTGCTTATAGACAGACTTCTTGTGAATGTTATTGGTGAGATACTCACCTTTATAATTGCGGTTGCAGTGGCATTTCTGGTATATATGATACTTCTTATCGTGCTTGGCAGTGTCAACAGATACGAGGTTGAGAGAATGCCCCTTGGTGACTACTTTGCACTTGTTTCTGATATGATCGGAAGAGAAAGGGATTAAGCTATTGGCTAATGAAAATCATGTGATTATTGCCGGCGGCGGAGCTTCCGGGCTTTGTGCGGCTATAGCTGCTGCCAGGGATGGCGCTAAGGTTACGGTTATTGAGAAGACAGATTCTTGTGGTAAAAAGCTCTCAATGACCGGTAACGGCAGGTGTAATCTTGCCAATCTGAATATATCAGCTGATGATTATAATCCTAATGCAAGAGACAGGATGAAGAAATGGTTAAAAAGATTCGGAGTTAATGAAGCTGCGGATTTTTTTACGTCTTTAGGACTTGTTGTTATAAGTGAGAACGGTTACCTTTATCCCATTTCAGGACAGGCTACTTCAGTAGTTTCTGTTTTGGTAAATGAATGTAAGAGACTGGGCGTAGAGTTTTTCTTTAATGAGCAGGTAAAACAGATTACAAAGGAGGATAACGGAGAATTTACCGTTAAAACCTCTGTCGGAGTTCATAAGGGAAAGGCTGTGATCCTTTCTGTGGGAGGCCTTGCAGGACCTAAGTCTACAGGCTCTACTGGTGACGGCTATTATATTTGTGAAAAGCTCGGAATGACCAAGAAGGATACATATCCTGCTCTTGTGTCACTTAATTCCGAGGATGAGACACTGCCAAAGGAGAGTGGAGTAAGAGCCCTTGCGAGAGTTAATTTCCTTATCGGTGATAGTGTTATCGCATCTGAATATGGTGAAGTGCAGATAACAGGAAAAGGAATATCCGGTATCCCTGTGATGCAGTCATCAGGTACTGTTGCTGAGCATCTTTCCAAGGGGAGACCTGTTACCGCATCCATTAATTTCTTTCCAGGATATAATGATGAAGAATTCGACGGCCTTGTAAAAGCCATGCTGGAGCTTCCCGGTGAGAGAAGGCTCTCTGAGCTTCTTGAAGGCTTTTGCAATTCCAATATTAATGAGATGATATTAAAACGAATGAAGCTTAGCGGTAATATGAAGGTTAGGAACGTGGGTGAATCCATGATTTCCTGTGTGCTTCATAAATACAGGGCGCTTCACATTAAGATATCTGGCTTTGGTGACTACAAAAAGGCGCAGGTTACAAGAGGCGGAATAAGTCTCGGAGATCTTGATGATACGCTTCAGAGCAAGAAGACTCCCGGAGTTTTTGTAGTAGGCGAATTATGTGATGTGGATGGACGCTGCGGAGGCTATAACCTTCAGTGGGCATGGACAAGCGGATATATAGCGGGAGAGGCGGCAAGCTGCTTATGATAAGATTAAATTCAGTAAAAATAGTTAACAGCGGACACGAAAAGCTCCCTGAAAAAGAACCGGACAGAATTGATGTCATAAAAAGAAAGCTTTCGAAAAAGGCATCAAAGCTGTTAAAGATTGGTTTATCCGACATAGATAACGTAATTATAAGAAAGCATTCCATAGATGCGAGAAAAAAGCCTGAGATTATGGATGTTTATGTCATAGATGTAAGCGTAAATATAAAGGGCTTATCCGAAGAAAAGATAATCAAGAAATCAGGCTGCAAATCTGCAGCTGTTGTTTCTGAAAAGATATACAGATTTCCATGTAACAGAAAAGAAGATGAAGCCTTAAAAAGAGAGACTAAGGGTGCGTCCAGACCTATCATCATAGGTGCAGGACCTGCCGGTCTTTTTTGCGCATACGAGCTTGCCATGGCAGGCTATTGCCCGATCGTGCTTGAGCGCGGCTATGACATTGATAAGAGACATGACGCTGTTGAAGTCTTCTGGAAGGGCGGAAAGCTTATGCCTGAAGGTAATGTCCAGTTTGGTGAGGGCGGCGCAGGCACCTTTTCTGATGGTAAGCTTAATACCATGATCAAGGATAAGAACGGTCTTGGCCTTGAGTGTCTTAAGATTTTCCACAGGTATGGTGCGTCAGAGGATATTCTCTTTGAATCAAAACCTCATATCGGAACGGACGTCCTTAGAACAGTTATAAAGAATATCAGAAATGAGATAATCTCTCATGGTGGCGATTTTTATTTTGAGACCAGGGTCACCGAGCTTTTGATAAATAATGGCAAGATCGAAGGCGTAAGGTGTATGGATGGAAAGGAGTTCAAGTCGGATGTTGTGGTTCTTGCAATAGGACACAGCGCAAGAGACACCTTCTATGCCCTTAAGGATCAGGGACTTAACATGGAGCCCAAGGCCTTTGCGATCGGACTTAGAGTTGAGCATGAGCAGACATTAATTAATAAGTCCCAGTATGGCATTGAAAATCCCACCAGCCTTCCTCCTTCACCCTATAAGGTTACTGCAAGGAGCAGCGATGAGAGAGGCGTATATTCATTCTGTATGTGCCCGGGCGGATATGTCGTTAATGCTTCATCAGAGGATGGCAGGCTCTGCGTAAATGGAATGAGCTACTCAGGACGAGACGGCAAAAACGCAAACAGCGCAATCGTTGTTACCATTGAGCCTTCAGACTTTGGCGGCGATGACGTTTTATCAGGTGTTGAGTTTCAGAGAAATCTTGAAGAGAAGGCATATAAGCTTGCTGATGGCAAGGTTCCTGTTGAGTACTTCGACGACTTTAAGTGTGGCGTAGATATATTAACGAAAAAGGAAGGCGGAGCTGACGTTTCAGAAGAAAATACTGCGCTCATAAATTCAATTAATGAGCACGGTAAGGAAGACAGAAACCAGCCTTGCATAAAGGGGATTTGGGAATTTGCTCCCGTTCATGAGATTCTGCCCCTTAGAATAAACAGATCAATTGTTGATGGAATGGAGCACTTTGGACGTATGATAGAGGGTTTTGATAATGATGAAGCCCTTTTATCGGGAATAGAGTCCAGGACCTCATCGCCAGTCAGGATAAACAGAGATGATAATCTTGAGGCTATCGGCATTGAGGGACTTTACCCTTCCGGAGAAGGCGCAGGCTATGCAGGCGGCATTACATCAGCAGCCATGGATGGAATGAAGGTGGCTGAGAGAATAGCCATGCATTACAGAAGCGGCAAGGACTACTACAGGAATATCATGAAGAAGCGCCGCGAAGAGCTACCATCCGATGAAAAGGAAAAGCTTGATGAGTGCATAACTGACAACCTTCTTAGCTTAGAGGAATATAAGGAAACAGAAAATATACTTATATTTAACAGCTTTGGAAGTGAGGCTTCTACGATATCTATAATTAATAAAGCACTTTCAGAAAATAAGAAGGTATTTTGTCCTAAGATAACGGATACTAAAGCGAGGAAAATGGAGTTTGTACAGATCAGTTCTCCGGATGAGCTTACAGAAGGAAAGTACTCAATTCCTGAGCCGGTGTATAACAGTAGTTCCGTTACTTATAAGAAGGATATGGGAAAAGCTATTATTGTTTTACCAGGGCTTGTATTTGATAATTTTGGCAATCGCATCGGATATGGTGGCGGATATTACGATAATTACATGAAACTCTTTGAGAATGAGCTTCATAATGGTAATATGAATTCTATAGCTATTGGTTACGATTTTCAGCATACTCTGGACGATCTGTCCGGGTATATGTCTGGCGATGATATTAAGGCAAACATTGTTATTACGGATAAGGAGATTTACAGATCATGAGCGCAGTCAACATCAAAATTTGTGACACTATTAATAAGCTTGGTCAAAACGCATATAATGCGAAATTTGAACTTCAAAAGCTGTCTGAAGCTGAAAAGAATTCAGTCCTTTTAAAGGTTGCTGATGCTTTGGTTGAAAAAGCAGCGGATATTCTTGCTGCCAACGATAAGGATATAACGCAGGGCGAAGCAAACGGAATGCATGAAGGACTTCTCGACAGACTGCGTTTAACTACAGCGCGAATCGAGGATATGGCAGAGGGAATAAAGCAGGTTGCTGAGCTTCCTGATCCCGTTGGAAGAATTCTTGATGACTGGACTCTTGATAATGGCCTTAAGATCAAAAAGGTCAGCGTGCCTCTCGGCGTAATCGGCATCATTTATGAATCAAGACCGAACGTAACTGCTGATGCCTTCAGTCTTTCCTTTAAATCAGGTAACGCAGTTATCTTAAAGGGCGGCTCAGATGCCATCAATTCCAATATGGCCATAACTGAGGTTATAAGAAAAACGATAGAAAAGGAAGGACTTAATCCTGACTTTATCCAGCTTGTTCCCTTTACGGACAGAACCGCTGTCGGTGAGCTTTTAAAGCTTAGGGAGTACATCGATGTGGTAATTCCCAGAGGAAGTGCCGGACTTATAAGAATGGTCTGCGAAAACAGCAGAATCCCTGTAATTGAAACAGGAAGCGGAAACTGCCACATTTATATAGACAAGACTGCTGATATAAATAAGGCGATTCCTATTATCATTAATGCAAAGACACAGAGAATAGGCGTGTGCAATGCAGCCGAATCCCTGGTTGTTCATGAGGATATTAAGGATGCATTTTTGCCTGAGCTTCATAAAGCTATGAAGGAGCATAATGTCGAGCTTCGTGCAGACGAGCTTTCAATAAAGTTTTTACCTGAGGCAAAGCCTGCAAACGAGGATGATTTTGGCAAGGAGTATCTTGATTATATTCTGTCAGTAAAGACGGTTAAGAGTGTAGACGAAGCAATCGACCATATCAATAAATACAATACAGGTCATTCAGAGAGCATCATAACTGAGGATGAGGAAGCTGCTAAGGCATTTCTTAAGGGCGTAGATGCTGCATGCGTTTATGTTAATGCTTCTACCAGATTTACAGACGGCTTCCAGTTCGGCTTTGGAGCTGAGATTGGAATAAGTACCCAGAAGCTTCATGCAAGAGGCCCCATGGGACTTAAGGAGCTGACCTCATATAAGTTTGAGATTACCGGTGATGGTCAGATAAGAGGCTGATAAAGCCAAAAACTATTTAGAAAGTAGACAAAAACACAAATGAAAACCAAAGAGGAAATTCTTAGATTGAGGGAGGAGATAATAGATGTTTCATTATCTCTTCTTGAACAGGGACTTATAGTAAGAACCTGGGGGAATATAAGCGCCAAAATTGACGATGATCATTATCTGATCACACCAAGCGGTATTCGATATGAAGACCTGAAACCGGAAATGCTTCCGGTAGTTTCCATAAAGGACAATTCATTTGAAGGAGAGTATAAGCCTTCAAGTGAAAGCCTCGTACATACGGCTATCTACAAAGCCAGAAAGGATGCCGAGTTTATTGTTCATACTCATCAGGTTTACGCTACCTGTGTAGGTGCACTCGGTAAAAATAGGCTTAAGGCAGAGCATAAGGAGAAGAAGATAATTTTCCCCATTGCTAAATATGCACTTCCCGGAACTACAGCACTTGCTGAAAATATCAAGGAATGTGCTATTAAGAACAATGAGACCAGAAGCATCATAATGGCTAATCACGGCGCTGTGTGCTTTGGGCATAACGCCGATGAAGCTGTCAAGGAAGCAATTAAGCTTGAGAGAGCAGCTAAGAAATACATATTCAGTATTTGCAGAACTGACATTAATAATGAAATTGAAGAAGGATTTTCTAGTAAACTGGAGAACGATAAAATAGTTTACCTCAGAAGCGATACTCCGGAGAGAATAAAACTCATTCATCAGCATATTTATGCGAAAAGACCGGACATTAGATATATTTTTCACAATAAATCAGAGTCGGTTATGACCATCTCGAGAAGGGCAAATCACATGAGACCCCTACTTGATGACTTTGCTCAGATCATAGGTACAAGCCTTCGAATTCCGACCGCAGAGGGTACACCGCTGACCGTGAAAAAGCACATAAATGCTGTGTTTGCGTATAACGATGGTGCGTATTGCCTTGGTACGACTGAGGATGACGCTGTTGCAGCGGCTATAGTCCTTGATAAAGGCTGCATTGCGCACATCGCAGTTACAAGATTCGGAGAGGGTTCGTTCATCTCATTACGTGATTGTTTTAAGATGAACAGAAACTATAGAAAGAATTATAGTGTCCTTGCAAATTCCGTGAAATAAAATAAAATTATATTATAAATAACTAAATAACAGAATTTTTATGAGGTGACAGATTATGGCGAAGGAAACAAAAACTGACAAGTATGTTGCGTATGTAGCGAGTTATACTTCGGGATCAAAGGACAACTATGGTATCCGTATTTATGATGTAGACATGAAGAACGGTAGATTGACTGAGAAGGAAAAGGTTAAGATCACGAACTCTTCTTATATTGTTCTTTCACATAGCAAGGAGACACTTTATTCAATTACCGATGCCGGTGTAGAGGCATATCATATTGAGGACGACGGAAGTCTTACAATTCTCAATAAGGCATCTATCAACGGTATGCGTGGTTGTTATATCAACATGGACCAGTTTGACAGATTCCTGGTTTGTGCAGGCTACCATGATGGTAAGGTTACTATCTTAAGACTTAATGAGGACGGAAGCATCGGCGAGATCACTGATGAGAAGTTCCATAAAGGTCTTGGAACAATTGCAGGTAGAAATCATACTCCTCACGTTCAGTGCATCAAGGTTACTAAGGATAACAAATATCTTTTAGCTGCTGACCTTGGTATGGATCGTGTAAACGTATACAAATTCGATACTGAGCACGGTAAGATTTCCGATATTGATGTGATTCACTGTGATCAGGAATCATCTCCCAGACATATGCAGTTCTCATACGATGGTAAATTCCTGTATGTAGTATTTGAGCAGCAGTGCAGCATTAATGTATATCAGTACTCAGAGGATAAGGGACTTCCTTCATTCGAGGAAATCCAGTCAGTACAGAATTCTGACGAGCAGGATACAATCGGTGTTGCAAGTAGTGCTCTTAAGTTCTCAGATGACTACAACTACCTTGTTAGCTCAGTTGCAGGTGAGAACAACGTAGTCATTTACAAGGTTGATAAGGAGACAGGTCTTTTGACAAAGAAGATCGAGCTTCCTATCTCAGGAGAGTATCCGAAGGATGCCTGCATGTTCCCTGATAACAAGCACCTTGTATCACTAAACCAGGAGTCAAACTCTATGACATTCTTTACAGTTAATTTTGATAACAATACTCTTGTAATGAATGGACCTGAGCTTCCGATCGACAGACCTAACTGTATCGTATTCCACAAGCTCGGTGAGAGAAAGAAAGTAAGATAATAATCGAGATAGTAAAAGAAACCGCTGACATTGCGGTTTCTTTTATGCTTAGCTATAAAAGTCTTTAAGATAATCTATTCTTGAGTGCATGTTGGACATAAGAAGATCCAAAACGATAAATGCACACATACATTCAACAACTACAACGGCTCTTGGAACAACAACGGGATCGTGACGGCCCTTGATGCTTACATCAATTTCCTCGCCGCTTTTATTAACGGTTTTCTGGAGCTTTGAGATACTGGGGGTTGGCTTTACATGGGCCCTTAAGATTATGTCGGAGCCATCGCTCATTCCTCCAAGTATTCCGCCTGCGTGATTGGTCTTTTTTGATACTGATGATTCGTCCATGCAAAAGGCATCATTATTGGTGCTTCCATAGGACTTTGATACAGCGATTCCATCGCCAATCTCAACTGCCTTTACGGCACCGATACTCATTATACCGTGGGAGAGAAGCGCATCGAGCTTATCAAATACGGGTTCGCCTACGCCTGCTGGCATTCCCTTTATTACACATTCGATAACTCCGCCTACGGAATCACCGTCTGCCCTGCATTTGTTAATTAGTTCAACAGCCTTCTTGTCGGCATCTGCATCGGGCATGGCAGTAATTGATTTTGTTATCTGAGCCTTGTCGAATTTATTATCATCAATATCAACATCACCGATCGATCGGGTATAGGCTGTAACCTCAATTCCCATTTCCTTAAGGAGCTTCTGGCAGATTGCACCGGCAGCAACTCTGCCTATTGTCTCACGTCCGGAGGAACGTCCGCCACCTCTGTAATCCCTGAAGCCATACTTTTCATCAAAACCAAAATCAGCATGACCGGGTCTGTAATACCGGGATATTTCCGAGTAGTCTCCGGAGCGCTGAGAAGTATTTCTGACCATAAGTGATATGGGGGTTCCGGTTGTCTTTCCTTCAAATATGCCTGAGAGGATCTCGATTTCATCATCCTCTTTTCTGGGGGTTGTTACCTCAGAGGAGCCGGGCTTTCTTCTGTCCATAAATGCCTGAATATCTTTTTCAGAAATTTCCAGTCCTGCAGGAAACCCGTCGAGTACAACGCCAAGAGCTTTTCCATGGGATTCGCCCCAGGTTGACATGGTAATATTTTTTCCAAATGTTGATCCGCTCATAGTTTTAGCCTTTCTTATTTTGTCAATATATACCCATCTATTTTTACACAGTTTGGAAACTATTACAAACACTAAAACCCAGATTTCTACTAAAATATATGATATTTCTTAATTTATTCTTAATTTTTTCTTTCAAAAATTAAGAAATGCGTTATAATGTTAAAGTAATATAATTTTTTATGAGGTTACATAGTCATGCGTGCGAATCGTTTACAGATGGGGCCGACCTTTAGAGATAAGGTTATGGATAGGGTCCGCACTTTTAACAGAAAGCACAAGAGACTAAGGTTTCTTGGAATGCTTTACGCAATGGCTGTACTTCTCTTTTACAACTTCGGCCTGGCTTTTTATCATAACACAAAGAGATGCACATGCCTTGCAACAATATTGTTTTTCTTCATTGCTAGCAGTAGCTTTACTTATCCTGATGCTTTGAAGCTGAATGTCAGCTTTGTTACTGATTTGGAGAAGGTGGAAGAGTCCGGCGAGTATTACACATCAGATTCCCTGGAAGCAGTTGTTATGGAATCCAATGCTGAACTTGCAAAGGTTACACATGTAGATAAGGAAAAGATCATCGAGAGTGATCAGGGAGTATCTGAGGATCAGGAGCTGGCAGAGGGATTTCTTCTGGCAGATGATATCGATGATATAAGTGAATCAGCAGCTAAGAGCTATGAAGCTGCAACTGATAGTGCTGATGCATCCTTTGATGCTACTGACTGGAAGCTTATTCTTGTAAATAAGCAGCATCCCATACCGGATGGATATGAATTCCCCTTCGGTGATATCAATGAAGAAATGAAATGCGATCAGAGAGTATTGTCTCCTCTTAAGGCAATGCTTAAGGCTGCTGCCGATGATGGCATAAATCTTGCAATCTGTTCTCCTTACAGAGACAGCAATCGTCAGGAAGGGCTTTTTGCCAGAAAAATAAACAATTACCTTGAAGCAGGTCTGTCTTATATGGATGCTTACAATGTAACATCTCAGGCAGTTACTGTTCCGGGATCTTCAGAGCATCAGATTGGTTTGGCATTTGATATTGTCTGCGGTTCATATTATAATCTTGATGAGGGGTTTGGTGACACAGAGGCAGGTAAGTGGCTTGCCGACAATAGCTACAAATTCGGTTTTGTTGTTCGATATCTTAAGGGTAAGGAGAATATTACCGGTATCGAGTATGAACCCTGGCATTTCAGATATGTCGGTGTAGACGCTGCTACAATTATGTATAATGAAAATCTCTGCTTGGAAGAATTCTGGGATAATTATTTGTATGATTGAGTATTTGGGGCTGTTGCGTTAATTGCAACAGCTTCTTTTATCTTTAACTGCCTCAAAATATTATAAAAGGTAAGGTTAATACATGTACAAACTACTTAAAAAAGAGGGGATGGCAAAGCGCGCTGAATTTAAGACAGTGCACGGAACCATTCAGACTCCTGTGTTTATGAATGTTGCTACGGTTGCTGCTATTAAGGGCGCTGTTTCAACTGAGGACCTTGAGCAGATTGATACTCAGGTTGTTTTATCTAATACCTATCATCTGCATCTTCGCCCGGGTGATGATGTAATTTACAAAATGGGCGGACTTCATAAATTTATGAGTTGCGATAAGCCTATTTTGACTGATTCAGGCGGATTCCAGGTTTTCTCACTTTCTGAAAACAGAAGAATAAAGGAAGAGGGCGTTTACTTCAGATCCCATATCGATGGACACAAGCTTTTCATGGGACCTGAGGAAAGTATGCGAATTCAGTCTCATATTGCATCAACTATCGCCATGGCCTTTGACGAGTGTCCTTCCGCAAGAGCAGATCACGATTATGTGAAGATGTCTGTAGACAGAACAACAAGATGGCTTAAGAGATGTCAGGATGAGATGAACAGACTTAATTCCCTTCCTGATACAATAAATAAGAATCAGCTTTTGTTCGGAATCAATCAGGGAGCGATTTTTGATGACCTGAGAATTGAGCACGCAAAGCGTATTTCCGAGATGGAGCTTGACGGCTACGCTGTGGGTGGTCTTGCAGTAGGTGAGACTCATGAGGAGATGTATCACGTTCTTGATATAGTTACAGAGCATCTTCCTGAAAATAAGCCTACATATCTTATGGGAGTCGGAACACCGGCCAATATTCTTGAAGCCGTTGACAGAGGAATTGACTTCTTTGACTGCGTATATCCCAGCAGAAACGGAAGACACGGTCATCTTTACACAAAGAGAGGTCACATTAATCTTCTCAATGCGAAATATGAGCTTGATGACAGACCAATCGAGGAGGGCTGCAGATGTCCTGCCTGCAGAAGATATTCAAGAAGCTATATCAGACACCTGCTTAAATCAGGAGAGATGCTTGGGATGAGACTTTGCGTTCTTCACAATCTGTATTTTTATAATCATCTTATGGCAGATATCAGAACAGCTCTGGATGAAGGCAGATACAAGGAATTTAAGAAGAATACTCTTGATTCGATGCTTGAGTATGATTCAGAGGAACCCACAACCCGTTACGATATAGCAAAAGGTTGGAAAAAGGGTTAAAAAGTATACTTGTTTTAAAGTTGTATTAATTGTAAGATAAATCATATGTTTAATAAGGAAATTTGGAGGTTGATATGAGTTTTGTTAACATGATGGCTCTTGAAAGTGCAGGAGCTGTAAGCGGAACCGGAAGCATGATGATCATTCTGGTATACGTTGCTATTTTTGCGGTTCTTTATTTTATTATGATCCGTCCTCAGAGAAAAGAGCAGAAGCAGAAGGCACAGCTTCTTTCTCAGCTTGCAGTTGGTGACAGCGTTCGCACAACTGGCGGTTTCATCGGAACAGTAATCGATATCGACGATGAGTCTTCAACAGTAATAGTTGAGTTCGGTAATAACAAGAACTGCCGTATCCCTATGGTTAAGGATGCTATCGTAGAGGTAGAGAAGCCTGAGGATGCGCTTAAGGATAGCTCAAAGGATGAGAAATCCAAGTAATTATTGATTTTTAGTTTTACGTAATATCAATGAATTAAAAGAAGACTGGTTACAGTCTGCATTATAAAGTGGGCAGCCGGCGAACTTTATATTTGCCGGCTATCATTATATAGGGAGAGAATAAGTATGAAAATGGGGATAACCTGCATCCCGGGCGATGGAATCGGACCGGAGATCGTTGCGGAAGCTAAGAAAGTACTTAATAAGGTTTGCTCCGTATACGGACACGAAATGGAATTCACTGATGTTTTAATGGGTGGCGCATCTATCGATGCCTATGGCAAGCCGCTCACTGATGAAACTATCGACAAATGTAAACAGGCTGACGCTGTACTTATGGGTTCAATCGGCGGTAATACTTCTACGTCACCATGGTATAAGCTTGAGCCTTCTCTTAGACCTGAAGCCGGTCTTCTTGGGCTTCGTAAATCCTTGAATTTATTTGCAAATTTAAGACCTGCATTTTTATATCCTGAGCTTGCTGATGCATGTCCGCTTAAGGAGGAGACCTCTGATAAGGGATTTGATCTTCTTATCATGCGCGAGCTTACAGGCGGTCTGTATTTTGGTGACAGATTTACCAAGGAAGTTGACGGAGAGCTTGTAGCAACAGATACTCTTGTTTATAAAGAGAGTGAGATCAGACGCATCGCTATCAAGGCCTTTGATGTTGCCATGCAGAGATCAAAGAGGGTGACAAGTGTAGATAAGGCAAACGTTCTTGATTCCTCAAGACTTTGGAGAAAGGCTGTAGAGGAGGTTGCTGCAGATTATCCTGAGGTTGAGCTTTCACACATGCTTGTAGATAACTGTGCAATGCAGCTTGTTAAGGATCCTTCACAGTTTGATGTGGTTCTTACGGAGAATATGTTTGGTGATATCTTATCTGATGAAGCCAGCATGATCACAGGCTCTATCGGAATGCTTCCCAGTGCCTCTCTTAACGAGAGCAGCTTTGGACTCTATGAGCCCAGCCATGGCAGCGCTCCTGATATTGCCGGTATGGATATTGCCAATCCTATAGCAACTATCCTTTCAGCAGCTATGATGCTCAAGTTCACCTTTAAGCTTGAGAAGGAAGCTGAGAGCATAGAGAATGCAGTTAAAAAAGCTCTCAAGGATGGCTATAGAACAGTAGATCTCATTCGCAGTGGTGAGAGTATTGCAGAAGATAAGAAATGCGGATGCAGTAAGATGGGAGATATCATTGCTTCGAGAATCGAATGAATCTGAAGAATCATTAACTTTATATGATTATTTACCCCAGGAACCTATAGATATGCTTGTTGTCCTTACAGTTATAGGTATGGCTTTTTACTATATCTGGAGGGCGACATATCTTACTCCCTGGTATGATGAGCTTTACACCTATTACTATTTTATAAGCAGGGGACCTGTGTATGCAGCGATTCACTGGCCGCTTCCCAATAACCATGTCGGCTATTCGGTATTATCATCATTGCTTGATATGTTTGGTAACTCATACATAGGACTTCGAGGTGTTTCGTTCATCTGCGCAGTTGTCAATCCGCTTCTTGTTTACAGGCTAAGCAAGAAATTTATGGAGGACTGGTATTCATACGGCGCGATGCTTTTGTATTTTTGCTGTATGCTGGTAAATGACCTCTCTATTCAGGGAAGAGGCTACACTCTTGGATGTACCTGCTTTTTACTGGTTCTTAGGCAACTCACCCTAATATGCAGATCCGAGGAGTTTAAGCTCATTGATTACATACTGTTTGGAATATTTCTTATACTTGGCTTATATACGCTTCCGAGCAGTATTTACTGGGTTATTCCTTCCTGCTGTGCAGCAGCGTTTTTCTTAATAGTAAATGGATATAGGAGCTATGATTTTAAAGGCTCTGTATGGAATACCAGATATTTTAAGAGACTGAAAAACTGTATAATCACAGGACTCATATCAGCGGTAATAGTTTTCGGTCTTTATCTGGTTATATGGCTTGCAGTTGGATCAAACCTTCTTGTTAAGGATGAGGCGAGCATTTATTTTGGAATGTCTCACGTGAAGCTTATTCTTACTCATCCTCTTGCGGCTGCAAAGGAAGGCCTTGATTATATGCTTTCACAGCCATATATTCAGAGCGTTAGCAGAATAGGATATATGCAGAGCTTTGTTGAATGGTGTAAATCCCTTTGCTCTTATATGTATCCCGGATTTAACGTGGTTACGCTGTTTTTATCAATATGTGCCCTTATAATTCTTATCGCGGAGTGCATAAGGCATTTTGAAAACAGCAGAACTATATTCAATCTGCTGATGATATTTAACATTATTGGATACCCGATAATGCTTATACTCCAGGCAAAGCTTCCCTACTACAGAGTATTCTCCTATGTGGGAGTGTTGTCAGCAATTTCCTTTGCCTATGTTCTTGAGCACCTTAGCCGTATGGCGAGGCAGATTATTAGAAATACATCTGATTCACCGGTTGCAAGAAATATCTTTGCCACCGTTCCTGTTATAGGAATACTCATATTTGTTATTTTTATGATGACTAAACCTGAGTATAATGCTCAGTATGGGCAGCGTGAGACTAACTGCTATAATGCACTTTATATAGCTCATCCCTCTGAGAATAAGAATATATGCGCACTTGATTGTGATCAGCAGTACTTACTTAAATTCGGATGGGGCATTGAATGTGAAAATACCGATGTTACTGACTGTGATTATATTCTTATAGACAGGAATATGATGGAGGAAGGCTACACCGGATCAGATTATTGGAAGTTTTATGTAAATTATGAGACTATTCCATGGGATTATGTGAATTCTCATTATTATATTTTTTACGAAAATGAAGACTTTGTTCTTTATAAGAGATAAGGAGGTTTTTTATGAACAGTGATCGCGTAATGGAAGGACTTCAACAGGCTCCTCACAGAAGCTTGTTTAATGCACTTGGTTTCACCGCAGAAGAGAGGAAAAAGCCTCTTATTGGTATCGTCAGCTCACAGAGCGACATAGTTCCCGGACATATGGAGCTTAACAGAATTGCTGAGGCAGTAAAGCTCGGCGTAGCTGAAGCCGGTGGTATGCCGGTAGTTGTTCCTGCAATTGCCGTATGTGACGGTATCGCAATGGGACACATTGGAATGAAGTATTCACTTGTAACAAGAGATCTTGTTGCAGACAGTACAGAGTGCCTTGCAATGGCACATGCCTTTGACGGACTTGTTATGATTCCTAACTGCGATAAGAGCGTTCCTGGACTTCTTATGGCTGCAGCAAGAATCAATATTCCTACAATTTTCTGCTCCGGCGGTCCTATGATGGCTGGACGTGTAAATGGTAAAAAGAGATCCCTTAGCTCAATGTTCGAGGCTGTAGGAAGCGTTTCAGCAGGTAAGATGACAGCTGATGAGCTTATTGAATTTGAGGAAAAGGTTTGTCCTACCTGTGGTTCATGCTCAGGTATGTATACAGCTAACTCTATGAACTGCCTTACAGAGGCAATCGGTATGGGACTTAGGGGGAACGGAACAATCCCTGCAGTTTATTCTGCACGTATCAGACTTGCCAAGAAGGCCGGCTACCAGATCATGGAGCTTATTGAGAAAAATATACGTCCCAGAGACATTCTCACAAAGGAAGCATTTGAGAACGCTCTCGCTATGGATATGGCACTTGGCTGCTCAACAAACACAATGCTTCATATTCCCGCAATCGCACATGAGGCAGGAATTGAGATCAACATGGAGATGGCAAACGAGATTTCTGACAGAACTCCTAATCTCTGTCACCTTGCTCCTGCAGGTCCTACATACATGGAGGATCTTAACGAGGCAGGCGGAATCTATGCTGTTATGTCAGAGCTTGCAAAGAAGAACCTTCTTCACCTTGATCTTATTACATGTACAGGCAAGACTGTAGGTGAGAATATTGCCGGTGTTCATAATCTTGATCCTGAGGTTATAAGACCTATCGAGAATCCTTACATGCCTAACGGCGGTATTGCTGTACTTAAGGGTAATCTTGCTCCTGATACAGGTATCGTTAAAAGATCTGCAGTAGTTCCCGAGATGATGGTTCATGAAGGACCTGCAAGAGTATTTGACTGCGAGGAGGATGCAATCGCAGCTATCCTTGGCGGTAAGATCGTAGAGGGTGACGTTGTTGTAATCAGATACGAAGGGCCTAAGGGTGGCCCCGGAATGAGAGAGATGCTCAATCCTACATCTGCAATTGCAGGAATGGGACTTGGCTCATCAGTTGCTCTTATTACAGACGGACGCTTCTCAGGTGCCAGCAGAGGTGCTTCTATAGGACATGTATCTCCTGAAGCAGCTGTAGGCGGACCTATCGCTCTTGTAAAAGAGGGAGATATCATCTCTATCGATATCAACAACAATAAGCTTGATATGAAGGTTTCAGATGAGGAGCTCGCTAAGAGAAAAGCAGAGTGGAAGCCCAGAGATCCCAAGGTTACAACCGGTTATCTTTCAAGATACGAAAAGATGGTAACCAGCGGTAACAGAGGTGCTATTCTTGAAGTGAAGTAATTTTATAGAATATTTTCCCTATGGGGAAGTTGTCACATGGGTGACAGATGAGGAATTTGGAAAAAGGAGTCTAACTTATGCAGTTAACAGGAGCGCAAATAGTTTTGGAATGCCTTAAGGAACAGGGTGTTGACACTGTTTTCGGATATCCGGGCGGAACAATTCTTAATGTATACGATGAACTTTACAAACAGCAGGATAAGATAAAGCACATTCTGACATCTCATGAGCAGGGTGCTTCCCATGCTGCTGACGGCTACGCAAGGGCAACAGGTAAGGTGGGCGTTTGTCTCGCAACAAGCGGTCCTGGTTCAACCAACCTTGTAACCGGTATTGCTACAGCTTATATGGATTCAGTTCCGCTTGTAGCAATTACCTGTAATGTTAACCTTCCACTTCTTGGTAAGGATACCTTCCAGGAGGTAGATATCGCCGGCATTACCATGCCTATAACAAAGCATGGCTATATCGTAAAGGATGTAAAGCAGCTTGCAGATACAATCAGAAAAGCCTTTGATATTGCAAGAAGCGGACGTCCCGGTCCTGTTATTGTTGATATTACAAAGGATGTTACAGCTAATAAGTGTGACTATAAGCCTGCAAAGCCTGTACATAAGGAAAAGCCTGTTAAGTACACAGAGGAGGATATCCAGACAGCTGTAAAGATGATCGAGCATGCCAAGAGACCCTTTATTTATGTAGGTGGCGGTGCTGTTATATCAGGTGCTGATAAGGAGCTTCTGACCCTGGCTGAGAGAATACAGTCTCCTGTATGCGATACACTTATGGGTAAGGGTGCCTTCAGTGGTCACAACAGCCTTTATACCGGAATGATCGGTATGCATGGTACAAAGACCTCCAATTTCGGAGTAAGTGAGTGCGATCTTCTTATAACTCTTGGTGCAAGATTCTCTGACAGAGTCATTGGTAACGCCAAGACCTTTGCAAAGAAAGCCAAGATCCTGCAGATAGACATTGATGCAGCTGAGATCAATAAGAACATCCACGCTGACTATTACATTGTAGGCGATCTGAAGGAAGTCTTAACAAAAATAAATAATAAGCTTACTCAGCAGAATCACGCTGAGTGGATTTCACACATCAAGGAATACGAGAAGAACTTCCCACTTGATTATGATAAAAATGCACTTACATGTCCTTATGTAATCGAGACACTGGATAAGCTTACAAACGGAGAAGCAATCGTTTCAACAGATGTTGGTCAGCATCAGATGTGGACTGCACAGTTCTATAAATTCAAGACTCCCAGAACCTTCCTTACTTCAGGTGGTCTTGGAACAATGGGCTACGGCCTTGGCGCTGCCATAGGTGCAAAGGTAGGTATGCCTGATAAGACTGTTGTAAACATTGCAGGTGATGGCTGCTTTAGAATGAATATGAACGAACTTGCAACTGCAAGCAGATACGATATTCATGTTATTGAGATCGTGATAAACAACCAGGTACTTGGTATGGTCAGACAGTGGCAGAACCTTTACTATAACCAGCATTATTCAAATACAGTTCTTACTGATAAGGTTGATTACTGCAAGGTTGCTGAAGGTCTTGGCTGTATGGCTATAAGAGTAAAGAAAAAGGATGAGGTTGAGCCTGCTCTTAAAAAAGCTCTGGCTGCAAAAGGACCAGTTCTTATTGATATCGCCGTTGATTCAGATGATAAGGTATTTCCTATGGTTTCACCCGGTGGTTCAATAAGCGAAGCTTTTGATGAAAAAGATTTAGAGGGAAAGGATAGAGCATAATCTGTCAAAGTATAAGGTATGAAAAAGAGGGGAATTCTATACATAATATTGGCGTTATCTGCGGGACTTTGTCTGACATTATATCTGCTTTTGGGCTTTTACTACACAGACAGCTTTTCCTATGGCACATGGATCAATGAGGTCTATTGCACTGGAAAAACTCCTGCGCAGGCCAATGAGGAACTTAAAAGCCATTCCTTCTACAACGGAATGGTGGTCACAGGCATGGATGGGAATGATTTTTTTGTCGACTCCGGAGCCATAGATTACAATGTGGACTATCTTGAAGAGCTTACGCAGATGCTCGACAGACAGAATCCGATTGCCTGGGGACTTAATATGTTTAAGTCTAAGGATAGGGAAATTATTGGTAATCCTACATTTGATGAAGAGAAATTAAAGGCTCTTCTTTCAACGTGGGTCATTTTTGATGTCCATGATAAGGATATCTATGAGCTGAAAAAGGATGATGAAGGCTATTATCTTGTAGAGAACGAGATTAAATCAGCTAATTTTGATAAGTATTTTGAGAATATCAAAGCCGGTCTCTATAACAGACAGTATGCGTTGGACCTCAGCACCGATGAGGAACTGTATGACATTGCAACTGCATCCGAAGAGGATGAAAAGCTTTATGACCTTTATCAGAAGATTGAAAAGGTTCAGAATCTCAAGGCTTCCATAAAGATCGGTGAAGCAGAGATTTCAGCAAAGCCGTCTTCAGTTTCTGAATGGATGGTCACAATTGATGAGCTTACAAAGGCTCAGAATGAAGAGCTATCTGATGAAAATCCCGGGGATGGAATGTTCCTTGCCGGAGATAAGGTTATTGAATTCCCTGACAAATACAAGATTGAAGAGAATTTTGTTACGGATGAAGCCGGAAACATTCTTCTTAGCTGCTCCAAGATATATGATTTCCTTGAGAATAGCCTTAGCTATGTCGATACTAATAAGTGTATAGACAGATTCCAGAAGGATGGAAAAGGCCTCATTTATGTCAGCGGCAATAAAAATGGTAAGCTCTATGATATTGCCAAGGAATATACCAGCTTTGTAGAGGCAGTTACAGGCACAGGCCCTGAGCAGACCGAGGTTACCTTCCCGGGTAAATCCTTTGTCATAGATGGCACAGAGCTTGGTAAAGAGTATATCCTCGTTGATATGGGGAACCAGCATCTTGGATATTATAAAAATGGCAAGGTTAAAATCGAGTACGATATAGTAACCGGTAATACAGGGCTTGGAAGAGGTACGCCGGTTGGACTTTTCCATATCTATAACAAGAGATACCATACAATCTTAAGAGGCGTTGATTATGCTTCTTACGTTAATTACTGGCTTGGAGTTAATAAGGGAATAGGCATTCACGATGCTACCTGGAGAAAGGATTTTGGCGGCGAAATATATAAGCATTCAGGATCTCACGGATGTATAAATTCGCCTCTCGAACTGATGGAAAAGCTATATGAAACCGTGGAAGTAGGCGTTCCCGTATTATTATATTATTAGTTCTTTTTATATCAGGAATTATTTGTTGTTATGGAAGAATTATATCTGCAACCATGTCATATAACTTCAATCATCGCTTTGTTTTTAAGAAAAAACATCGTAAAAAAGACACACTTTATAGATTTTTAATTGTTTCAACAAGTCAGATGCTGATAAGTGCTTTTATTGTTGCAAATCTTCACAGGATGATTGGAGGAAAAGAGGTGCTAAGCAAGATTTCTACTGACTTTTTGCTGTTTTTTATGTTCTATTATTTTTAAAGAAAATTTGTATTTAAGAGATAAAAGTGATGCTAAAAAGCATCACTTTTTTTGAATTAGTTTAATTAAAATGATTAAATAACATCAATTATGGAATATGTAGTTGACAAAAAATATTTTACGGTTAAAATGAATTTAACTTTAAGAAAAACGAAAAATAAAAATCATAAAAAATTATGATTTTTGAAAACAATCCATAGGAGGAAAAAACAGTGTCCAGAGTTTACAATTTTAGTGCAGGTCCGGCAGTACTTCCGGAAGAGGTTTTAAAACAGGCTGCAGCAGAAATGCTTGATTACAATGGTAGTGGTATGTCCATCAACGAGATGAGCCACAGATCCAAGGCTTTTGATCAGGTTATCCAGACTGCTGAGCAGGATATCAGGGATCTTATGAACATTCCCGATAACTACAAGGTATTATTCCTCCAGGGTGGTGCAAGTCAGCAGTTCGCTGCAGTTCCCATGAACCTTATGCAGAATAAGAAGGCTGCATACATCGTAACTGGTCAGTGGGCTAAGAAGGCTCTGGCAGAAGCTAAGAAATACGGCGATGCTGTAGAGGTTGCTTCAAGTGCTGATAAGACCTTCTCATATATTCCTGATTGCTCAGATCTCGCAATTCCTGAGGATGCTGATTACGTATACATCTGCGAGAACAACACAATTTATGGAACAAAGTTTAAGAAGCTTCCCAACACAAAGGGACATATCCTTGTATCTGATGTATCCTCATGCTTCTTATCTGAACCTGTAAACGTAAATGATTACGGCGTAATCTACGGCGGTGTTCAGAAGAACGTGGGACCTGCCGGTCTTGTTATCAGCATCATCAGAGAAGATCTCATCAGAGATGATGTTCCGGATTATGTTCCTACAATGCTTAAGTGGAAGACTCAGGCAGATAACGGTTCCTTATACAACACACCTAACTGCTGGGCTATCTACATGTGCGGTCTTGTATTCAAATGGCTTAAGGCACAGGGCGGTCTTGAGGAGATGAAGAGAAGAAACGAAGAGAAGGCTGCAATCCTCTATGACTTCCTTGATAACAGCAAGATGTTCAAGGGAACAGTAAGACCTGAGGACAGATCACTTATGAACGTTCCTTTCATCACAGACAGCGAAGAGCTCAATGCCAAGTTCATCTCTGAGGCAACTGCAAACGGTCTCGTAAGCCTTAAGGGACACAGAACAGTTGGTGGTATGCGTGCTAGTATCTACAACGCTATGCCTAAGGAAGGTGTTCAGAAGCTCGTTGACTTTATGGAGAGCTTTGAGAAAGCAAACCAGTAATTTCAATCTGAAGGGAGATTATAAATAAAATGTTTAAGTATAAATGCCTTAATCCTATCGCAAAGATTGGTCTTAACAACTTCACAGACCAGTATGAAGTAGTTGATAATATCGACGATGCTGATGGCGTTCTTGTAAGAAGCGCTAACATGAACGAGATGGAGTTCTCTGAGAACCTCCTTGCAATCGCAAGAGCAGGCGCAGGTGTAAACAACATCCCTGTAGACAGATGTGCTGAGGAAGGTATTGTTGTTTTCAATACTCCCGGTGCTAACGCTAACGGTGTTAAGGAGATGGTTATTGCAGCAATGCTTATCGCTTCCCGTGACATCATCGGCGGTGTAGAGTGGGTTAGAGCAAACGCAGGTGATCCTGAGATCGCAAAGCTCACAGAGAAGACAAAGAAAAAGTTTGCCGGAACTGAGATCGCTGGTAAGAAGCTTGGTATCATCGGTCTTGGAGCAATCGGTGTAAGAGTTGCCAACGCAGCCAGAAACCTTGGTATGGAAGTATTTGGATATGATCCTTATCTTTCAGTAGATGCTGCATGGAGCCTCTCATCTGATGTTAAGCACGTTACAAATGTAGATGATATCTATTCAAAGTGCGACATCATCACAATCCATGTTCCTGCACTTGACAGCACAAAGGGCATGGTTA
The DNA here is from genome assembly GCF_000424125.1 of Butyrivibrio sp. FC2001. Classification (NCBI taxonomy): domain Bacteria; kingdom Bacillati; phylum Bacillota; class Clostridia; order Lachnospirales; family Lachnospiraceae; genus Butyrivibrio; species Butyrivibrio sp. FC2001. The sequence goes on along the minus strand of NZ_KE384132.1, from coordinate 498,700 downwards.
ATGCAGAAGCAATTGCAAAGATGAAGAAGGGCGTTATCATCCTTAACCTTGCAAGAGACATTCTTTGCAACGAGGCTGATATCCTTGCAGGAATCAACTCCGGCAAGATCAGAAAGTATGTAACAGACTTCCCGAACACAGTTACATCAGGACACGACGGCTGTATCGTAATTCCTCACCTTGGTGCATCAACAGAGGAGTCAGAGGACAACTGTGCTGTTAAGGCTGTTCTTCAGATGAAGGATTACCTTGAGAACGGTAACATCGTTAATTCAGTTAACATGCCCCGCTGTGAGCAGGGAATCTGCACAGGTCCCAGACTCGCTATCATTCACAAGAACGTTTCCGGTATGATTGGAAAGTTCACACAGGTACTTGGTAACGCAAACTACAATATTTCTAACATGACAAACAAATCAAGAGGCGATTATGCTTACACTATCATCGATGTAGAGAGTGGTATCTCCGATGATCTTGTAAAAGAAATCGAGAAGATTGAAGACGTTATCAGAGTGCGTGTTGTCAGAAAAGATGTATAATAAATAAGACGTTTACAGGCGCAGGGTAAAAGCCTTGCGCCTTAATCTTTTATTACTGAGAGGTGAAAAATGGCTGATATAAGAGCATTTGCTGCGTACAGACCAAATGAGGAAGTAGCTTCAAGAGTTGCAGCGCTTCCCTATGATGTTTACAACAGAGAAGAGGCTAGAGTAGAAGTACAGCGCGAGCCTATGTCATTTCTTGCAATAGACAGACCCGAGACTCAGTTTCCTGAGGACTACGACATGTATGCCGAGGAGGTATATCAGAAGGCACATGACATGCTTTGGGAGAAAATTGAGAACGGGACCTTTGTTCATGAAAATAAGCCCTGCTATTACCTTTACGAGCAGACCATGAACGGCAGAGTTCAGACAGGTATTGTTGCCTGCAGCTCAGTTGCTGATTATGAGAACAATATTATTAAGAAGCATGAGAATACACTCGCCAAGAAGGAGGCAGACAGAATCCATCATGTTGATTCCTGCGACGCCCAGACCGGTCCGATTTTCTTATGCTATAGAGAAAATGCTGCTATCCGTGAGGTCATGGAAAGAGTAAGGAATAACGATAAGCCTGTCTATGACTTTGTAACTACTCAGGATGTAAAGAGCAGAGTTTTCGTTATTTCCAATGATAACGACATAAAAATAATTGCTGATGCCTTTGCGGGTATGGACAGTATCTATATCGCTGACGGTCACCACAGATGCGCCTCTGCAGTTAAGGTAGCTCAAAAAAGAAGAGCTGCGGATCCTGATGCAAACGGCAATAAGGAATATGATTTCTTCTTGTCTGTATTATTTGCAGATAAAGAGCTTATGATCATGGATTACAACCGCGTAATAAAGGACCTCAACGGACTTAGCGAGGATGAGTTTAAAGACAAGATAGCTGAAAAATATGATATAACCGAGGAAAAGGAAGCTGTGAAGCCTTCAAAGAAGGGTGAAGCAGGAATGTACCTTGGAAAGAAATGGTACAGACTGAATGCTCATAAGGATATCATGTCTGATGATGCGGTTGACGGCCTTGATGTAAGCATATTGCAGAACAACGTACTTACACCGGTTCTTGATATCAGCGATCCCAAGAACGATCCGAGGATAGATTTTGTCGGCGGCATCAGAGGCCTTGGTGAGCTTGAAAAGAGATGTGAAAAGGACTGCGTTCTTGCATTTTCCATGTATCCTACAGATATCCATGAGCTCTTTGCGGTAGCTGATGCAGGAAGGCTTATGCCACCTAAATCAACCTGGTTTGAGCCAAAGCTTTTAAGCGGTTTATTTATACATGCTATTTGAAGCAAATAACATCTATTTCACTTGACTTTACTACTATTAATGATAAGATGTTTTTGCCTTTATAAAATGAATTAAAAAGGGCAGTATGCAAAAGGCATACCGCCCTTTTTATTCGATATATTTTAGAGCCGGAGGTTTGTTTAAATTGAATCTGGACCGTCAGAGAAAAGCGCCTGTATATGAAGCGCTTGAGAGATTTAGAAAACAGAGAGTGGTGCCCTTTGACGTACCTGGACATAAGAGAGGTCGCGGTAATGCGGAATTAGTGCGCTTTCTTGGAGAACAGTGTGTTGGTATCGATGTAAACTCCATGAAGCCTCTGGACAATCTTTGTCATCCCGTTTCTGTAATTAAAGATGCTGAGGAGCTGACTGCTGATGCTTTTGGAGCAGAGCATGCTTTCTTAATGGTAAATGGAACTACCAGCGCTGTTCAGGCCATGGTTTTATCATCTGTTAAGCATGGTGAGAAAATCATCATGCCAAGAAATGTCCATAAGAGTGCCATTAATGCTCTTATCCTGTGCGGTGCGGTTCCCGTATATATTGATCCCAAGGTTGATATAAAGCTTGGAATTCCGCTCGGAATGGAGCTTTCAGATGTAGAGGCTGCTGTCAGGGAAAATCCTGATGCGAAGGCAATTCTTATCAACAACCCTTCATATTATGGAATATGTTCTAATCTGCAGGCTATTGTTGACCTGGCTCATGCAAACGGCATGAAGGCTCTGGTTGATGAAGCTCACGGAACTCATCTTTATTTTGGACCAAACCTACCTTTATGCGGTATGAAGGCCGGTGCTGACATGGCTGCAATCAGTATGCATAAGTCAGGTGGAAGCCTTACCCAGAGCTCAATTCTTCTTTGCGGCAAAAATGCTAATATAGGATACATAAGCAGAATCGTTAACCTTACACAGACCACAAGTGCAAGCTATCTGCTTATAGCTAGTCTTGATATTTCAAGAAGAAACCTTGCTCTTCATGGACATGATTCCTTTGAGAAGGTTACAGGAATGGCAAAATATGCAAGGGAAGAGATTAACGAGATTCCCGGCTATTATGCCTATGGTCACGAGCTTATAAACGGCGGAAGTATCTATGACTTTGATGAGACCAAGCTTGTTGTAAACACAAGAGGTGTCGGCCTCACCGGAATTGAAGTCTATGATCTTCTTCGTGATGAATATGACATACAGATGGAATTTGGTGATTTATCAAACGTTATGGCGTATATTTCCATCGGTGACAGGCTTCAGGATATCGAGAGACTCGCAGGAGCACTTTCAGATATCAGAAGACTTTACGCTAAGCCAGAGCAGAGCTTTTTCTCTGCAGAATATGTAACACCTATAGTTAAGGCAACTCCTCAGGAGGCCTTCTATGCTGAGAAGGAAGCACTTCCCATAAGAGAGACTGTTGGAAGAATCTCTGCGGAATCAGTTATGTGCTATCCTCCGGGAATTCCAATCATTTCTCCCGGTGAGGTGGTTACAGAGGAGATTCTTGATTACATTATGACTGCCAAGGAGAAGGGATGCTCCATGCAGGGACCTGAGAGTGAGGACATTTCCGAATTACAGGTTTTAAAGTAAAAGAAAGGATGATTGACTATGGCTGAAATGGATTATTGGTTCAGTGATATGCATACGCAGAATGTTAAGATCAGCATTCGACTTGCGAAGCAGCTTTTTTCAGGATCAAGTGAATTTCAGAGAATAGACGTATTTGATTCTCCGGAATTTGGTAAATTCCTTGCTTCTGACGGTAATATTATTTTTTCAGAAAAGGACGAGTTCACTTACGACGAGATGATAGTTCATGTGCCTATGGCTGTTCATCCTAAGGTTCAGAGAGTCCTTGTTCTTGGCGGCGGCGATGGCGGTGTTGCCAGAGAACTCAGTCACTACGAAGAGATCAAGGTTATTGACGTGGTTGAGCCTGATAATATGTTCGTCGAGGTTTGTAAGCAGTACTTCCCGGACAATGCCTGTGGTCTTGATGACGACAGAGTTCATATCTATTATCAGGACGGTCTTAAGTACCTCAGAAAATGTGAGGATATGTACGACCTTATTATCAACGACGTAACAGAGCCCCTGGGACATGAGGCCGGACTTTTCACAAAGGAATTCTACGGCAGCTGCTATAAGGCTCTTCACGATGATGGAATCATGGTTTACCAGCACGGAAGCCCGTTCTATGACGAGGACGAGGAGAGCTGCAGAGCAATGCACAGGAAGGCCTACAGAGTATTCCCTATTAACAGGGTTTATCAGGCACATATTCCTACCTGCCCTGCAGGATATTGGTTATTCGGATTTGCAAGTAAGAAATATCATCCCTTGAAGGACTTCAATCCTGACAGATGGGATGAGAGAAATATAAAGACCTGGTATTACACAACACATCTTCACAAGGGCGCATTCATGCTTCCTAAATACGTTGAGGATTTGTTGCAGGAAGAAGAGGCTATGTCTAGATAATCCATCATATGCAAAGCCTTCCCCTTTTGGGGAAGGTGTCACGAAGTGCCAGATGAGGGTAATTAGGAGGATAAAAAATGAGTAGATTATTAGTAATTGGTTGTGGCGGTGTTGCACAGGTTGCAATTCAGAAGTGCGCACAGAACAGCAAGGTTTTCACAGAGATGTGCATTGCATCACGTACAGTAAGTAAGTGTGATGCTCTTAAGGAAAAGCTTGAGAAGGCAGGCACACCTGTTAAGATTACAACAGATACAGTAAATGCTGATGACGTAGAGGATATCAAGAGAGTTATTACCAGCTATAAGCCTGATGCAGTGCTTAATGTAGCACTTCCTTATCAGGATCTTACAATCATGGACGCATGCCTTGCCTGCAAGGTTGATTATATTGATACAGCTAACTATGAGCCTGAGGATACAGACGATCCGGAGTGGAGAAAGATCTACGAGAAGCGCTGCAAGGAGAAGGGCTTTACAGCATACTTTGATTACAGTTGGCAGTGGGCTTATTTTGATAAGTTCAAGGAGGCAGGTCTTACAGCTCTTCTGGGAACAGGCTTTGATCCCGGCGTAACCTCTGTATTTACAGCTTATGCAAAGAAGCATTACTTTGATGAGATTCACTATATTGATATCATGGACTGCAACGGTGGCGATCACGGCTATGCTTTTGCTACCAACTTCAACCCTGAGATCAACCTTCGTGAGGTTTCTGCAAACGGAAGCTACTGGGAGGATGGACACTGGGTTGAGACCAAGCCCATGGAGATCAAGAGAGAGTATGATTTTGCACAGGTTGGTAAGAAGGATATGTACCTTCTTCATCATGAGGAGATCGAGGCTCTTGGAAGAAACTTCCCTGAGGTTAAGAGAATCCGTTTCTTCATGACCTTTGGTCAGAGCTATCTTGATCACATGAGATGTCTTGAGGATGTTGGAATGCTTTCAACAAGTCCTGTAATGTTCGAGGGAAGGGAGATTGTTCCTATCCAGTTCCTGAAGGCACTTCTTCCTGATCCTGCAAGCCTTGGTCCCAGAACCGTTGGTAAGACCAATATCGGTTGTATCTTCCGCGGTATCAAGGATGGTAAAGAGAGAACAATCTACATCTACAACGTATGTGATCACCAGGAATGCTACAAGGAGCTTGGCTCACAGGCTATCAGCTACACAACAGGTGTACCTGCAATGATCGGTACAGCTCTTGTTGTAACAGGTCAGTGGAAGAAGCCCGGCGTATTTACTACAGACGAGTTCGATCCTGATCCGTACATGGAGATGCTTAATGAGTATGGACTTCCCTGGGTTGTTGAGGAGAACCCTACACTTATCGATTGATAAAAATAATGAACATAAAGAAAAATCAGGGCAGGCTATGATGGCTTGTCCTGATTTTATTTATATGCACAGACGCGTGCATGAAAGGCATATTGAAAATACAAATAATCAGTCGTCCTTAAAAACCTTACTCAAAGCGCGAAGTACATCGCTGGCCATGAAGGGCTTTACGACGAAATCCTTTGCACCCTTCTTAAGAGCAAGCACGATCATTGGCTCCTGCTTCTGGTCAGAGCACATGATAACGTTTGCCTTAGGGTCAAATTCCATTACTTCCGTAAGTGCATCAATACCGTTCATTTCGGGCATATTAATATCGAGAATGAGAAGATCAGGCTTTTTATCCTTGAACAGATCTACAGCCTGCTTACCTGTTTTTGCTTCTCCGATGATCTCATATTTTTCCTTGTCCAGTGATGATTTAAGCATTTCACGCATAAATGTTGTATCGTCAGCTATTAGAATTCGTTTGCGCATTTTTACTCCAATCCCTATGAATCAGACAATAGTTTTATATTAATAAAAATCTCCTATAAAATATTATTACAACAAAATTACCTAATATCCAATAAAAAAGAGTTACAATTTCATTAAAGAAAAATAAATTCTGATTTTGGTCTGATTTTAGTTACAGCTACATAAAAATGAAGTAAAATGATTGTGCAAATTTTATAGGAGAGTAGCTAATGGAAGAGATGTTTTCAAGAACCGGCCTTCTTTTGGGAGAAGATGCTATAGAAAAACTCCATAACAGCCACGTTGCTATATTCGGCATCGGCGGTGTTGGCGGCTATGTGTGTGAAGCCCTTGTACGAAGCGGAATCGGTTCATTTGATCTTATAGATAGCGACACTGTAGCTGAAAGTAACTTAAACAGACAGATAATCGCTCTAAAAACAACTGTTGGGAAATATAAAACAGAGGTTATGAAGGAGAGGATGCTTGCAATCAATCCTGATGTGAAGATAAATATCCATAACTGTTTTTATCTTCCCGAAAATGCCGATGATTTTGATTTTAATAAATATGATTATGTAGTTGATGCGGTGGATACAGTTACCGCAAAGCTTGAAATCATAATGAGAGCAAAGGAATGTGGCACACCTGTAATAAGTGCCATGGGCGCCGGCAATAAGCTTGATCCCTCAAGATTCAGGGTGACTGACATTTATAAGACCAGTGTCTGCCCTTTATGTAAGGTTATGAGACGCGAGCTTAAAAAGAGAAATATTAGAAAGCTTAAGGTTGTATTTTCTGATGAAGAACCAATTAAGCCTGCTGTAAGAGCGGAGGATGCCGCAGAGCTTAAGGCATCAGGCTCTTCAAGAAGAAGTACACCCGGAAGCACCGCATTTACACCTGCTGCCTGCGGACTTGTTATCGCAAGCGAGGTGGTGAAGGATTTACTTAAGGAAGGATGCTCTGATAAATGAACAATCTAAAGACTCCGGTCTATGTTATAGATGAAAAGAAACTAATAGAAAACTGCAGAATTTTAAAGGATGTACAGGAAAGATCCGACGCGAAAATACTTCTTGCTCAAAAGGCATTTTCAGCCTATAGCACTTATCCGGTAATTGCTGAGCACCTTGCAGGAACCACGTCATCCGGTCTTTTTGAGGCAAAGCTTGCCTGTGAGGAGTTTTACACTAAGGAGCAAAGAAAGCACCTTGAAGCTTCAAACATAACCTCAAGTACAAAGCTTCCTGAGATACATGTTTTTGAGCCAGCCTTTGGCGATGAGGAGATGAAGGAAATATGCGATATAGCTGACCATCTGGTTTTTAATTCCATAAATCAGCTTGAGCATCACAGAGCTGTATGGGAAAAGGCTGTTAACGAGAAGGGCTCAAACGATGAACCTAAAGTAAGAAACGGCTTTTCAGTAGGTATAAGGGTAAATCCCGAATTCTCAACTCAGGATGACCATGAGATATACGATCCCTGCGCTCCCGGATCAAGACTTGGAATAAGAGTCTGCGATCTCGGGGACAAATTACCTGATGGCGTAGAAGGACTGCACTTCCATACTTTATGTGAGCAGGGCTTTGAGCCCTTAAAGGAGACCTTTGAAGCCTTTGAAAAAGCCTTCGGGAAGTATTTGCCTGGTAAAAATAATGTCAGTCATCTTAAATGGATAAATCTTGGCGGCGGACATCATATCACAAAGCCCGATTACGACAGAGAAGGTCTCATAGAGCTTGTTAAATATATAAGAAACACCTATGGGCTCCAGGTATACCTTGAGCCCGGAGAGGCAATAGCTCTGGATGCAGGATATGTTATAACTACTGTCATGGACATTGTTAATACAGAGAAATATCCTGTACTTATCCTTGATACATCTGCTGCATGCCATATGCCTGATGTGCTGGAGATGCCCTACAGACCTCCGCTTAGGGATGGCGGCGAGCCAGAAGAGAAGAAGTATACTTACAGACTTTCATCAAGGACCTGCCTTGCCGGAGATGTCATAGGCGATTACAGCTTTGATAACGAAATAAAAATAGGTGACAGGCTCTGCTTTGAGGACATGGCTATATACAGCATGGTAAAGAACAACACCTTTAACGGAATGCCATTACCTGATATAGCTGTGCTTCACGAAGATTCCTCTACGGAGGTTGTGAAAAAATTTGGCTATGATGATTTCAAATGTAGGCTGTAACAGACTTTATAAACACTCGAATTTATGATATTATGCTAACAGTTAATTGACGGAGGTAGAGGAAATATGAAAAATGTTACAGTTTTGGATCATCCTTTGATTGAACATAAATTGTCCATCTTAAGAGACAAGCACACAGGTACAAAGCTTTTCAGAGAGCTTGTAGGTGAGATCGGAGCTTATCTTGTATATGAAGCTATGCGTGATGTTCCGCTTGAGGAGACAGTAGTTGAGACTCCTATTAAGACAATAAAAATGGGAAGACTTAACGAAGATAATTATGCATTTGCTCCTATCATGAGAGCTGGAATGGGACTTCTTGACGGAGTACTTAAGGTTATTCCCAATGCGAAGATCGCTCACGTAGGAATGTACCGTGATGAAGAGACATTCGAGCCTGTTAATTATTTCTTTAAGGCTCCCGAGGATATCGGTGAGAGAGAGGTTATTATCCTTGATCCCATGCTTGCTACAGGCGGTTCTGCCTGCGATGCAATCGAGCTTTTCAAGCAGAAGGGCGTTAAGAAGATGAGATTTATCTGCCTTATCGCTGCTCCTGAGGGAATTGACAAGGTTGTTTCAGAGCATCCTGATGTACCGATCACTGTTGCTCATATTGATGATTGCCTTAACGAGAACAAGTACATCGTTCCCGGACTTGGCGATGCCGGAGATCGTATTTTTGGAACAAAATAATTAGTTGTTATTAAATATAAAGCTGGAACCCTTTAAAGTATTTCTTTTTAGTAAGTTCCAGCTTTTTTAGAGGTTAGTGACAATATGGCTGATATGATTACACCTGGTAAAGATGGATATAGCATGCCTGCAGAATATGATCTGCATGATGCAACAATAATGATATGGCCGGTAAGACCGGGAAGCTGGGGAATAGACTCAACTGCTGCAAAGAAGGCCTTTTGCAGGATATTTTCTAAAATAATAAAGTCTGAGGTTCTCTTTGTCCTTGTAAACGAGAAGGACGCTTATGAGGCGAAGGACTTTATTAAAAGAAATACCATGAATTTAAAGAAAATATTTAACGTAAGGAGCGATGATAATAAAATCATCCAGATAAATCCCAGGGACACAGGTACAATCTACCTTGTTGAAATGGAGACCGATGATGCGTGGGCAAGAGATGTAGGCCCTACCTTTGTTCGAAATGAAGAGGGTGACATCAGAGGAATAGACTGGGCTTTCAATGCATGGGGCGGACACGTGGATGGCCTTTATGCAAATTGGGACAAAGACGACCTTGTAGCAAGCAGCTTTTGTAAGCTTATTGGAAAAGAATGCTATGACGCTCATCCCTTTGTACTTGAAGGCGGATCCATACATTCTGACGGTGAAGGCACTATCATGGTTACCGAGAGCTGCCTTTTGAGCGAAGGAAGAAACCCTTTCCTTAGTCAGTATGAGATCGAAAATAAGCTGAAGGAATACCTTGGGGCAGAAAAGGTTTTATGGCTCCCTTCCGGAATTTATAACGATGAAACCAACGAGCACGTAGACAATGTCTGTGCCTTTGTGGCTCCCGGTGAGGTGGTTCTTGCATGGACAGACAATATGCTTGATCCGCAGTTTGACTTATCGCTTTCATGCTATGAATATCTTAAGGGCGAGACTGATGCCAGAGGACGTCAGATAAAGATTCATAAGATGCCCATACCTGAAAATCCTGTTTGCATCACTGAAGATGATGTTGATAATTATGATTTTGAGGACGGCGAGGATGAACGCGAGGAAGGCGAGAGACTTGCCGCAAGCTATGTGAATTTCTATTTTACAAACTCATCAGTGCTTGTTCCTGCCTTTGGTGGAGAAAACAAGCAAAGCGACCTCATGGCCGTAAATATACTAAAGAAGATATGCAAGAACAGAGAGGTTGTCTCTATTCCTGCAAGAGATATTCTTCTAGGAGGCGGCAATATTCACTGCATTACTCAGCAGATTCCTGCAAAGGTAAGTAATATGAAACGCAAGACCGTAAATTTCGAATAAGAGAGGCTAACAACATGTATAAGGACTATTCATCTACAACAGTTGCGGCAATACAGTTTGCCTGTGGTAAGGAAGCCTATAATAATCCGGAGATATCGGATTATGAGCTCGTCAGAGCCAATATAAAAAAAGCTGATAAGCTTGTAAGAAGAGCTGCTTCTCAGGGCGCTCAGATAATTCTTCTTTCAGAGCTCTTTGAAAGACAGTATTTCTGCCAGGAAAGAAGATATGACTATTACGATTTTGCAACTACTACAGCAAAAAATACTGCAGTTCAGCATTTCAGGGATGTCTGCAGAGAGCTTTCAGTCGTTATGCCCATTAGCTTCTATGAACGTGAAGGTAATGTCCTTTATAACTCAGTTGCAATGATAGACGCTGACGGCGATATTCTTGGAGTTTACAGAAAAACTCATATTCCGGATGACCATTATTATCAGGAAAAATTCTATTTTACTCCCGGAGATACAGGCTTTCATGTATTTGAAACCGCTTACGGAAGAGTCGGTATAGGTATCTGCTGGGATCAGTGGTTCCCGGAGACTGCAAGATGTCTTGCACTTCAGGGTGCTGACATTATCCTTTATCCTACAGCCATCGGCTCAGAGCCTATTCTTAACGTGGACAGCTCGGGACACTGGCAGAGGACCATGCAGGGACACTCTGCAGCGAACATTATTCCTGTTGTTGCAGCAAACAGAATTGGTACAGAGAAGGTTATTCCTTCAGAGGAAAATGGTGGTCAGCTTTCATCACTTAATTTCTACGGACACAGCTTCATGACTGATGAGACCGGAGATATATTAAGACAGGCAGGAAATAACACTGAAGAAATCATAATGGCAGTTTATGACTTTAACGAGATTCGTCAGAACAGATTGTCATGGGGACTTTTCAGGGACAGAAGGCCTGAATGCTACAAAGAAATTACCGATTGATTATATACTTTACCGAATTAAAGCGGTGCTCTTTTCATTTGTTATATAGTGTTATATAATTTCAAAGCATGTGTTTTGACATGTAAAAATGTTCTATGAGGTAGTTGTATGACACTAACTGATGGGGAGAAAAACGGCGTTTATCTTGTAAAGGAGATGAACGTTGAACAGGACGTCTATTCCAAAAGACTTAAGTCCATTGGGATCAAATACGGATCTCACATTAAAGTTATTAATAAAAAAGAACGCGGCGGTCTCATCGTTCAGGTTGAGAAAAAACAGATAGCATTATGCCGCAACGTAGCTTCCGGAATAATCGTGGAATTCGAGAAAAAGGAATTCCCGGAGGTTATGTAGAAGGAGAGTTATGGCACAGAAGATCAGAACCCGTTACGCACCGAGCCCTACGGGAAGAATGCATGTTGGCAATCTCAGAACAGCTCTTTATGAGTTCCTTATTGCCAAGCATGAGGGCGGTGATTTCATCCTCAGAATCGAGGATACAGATCAGGAGCGTTATGTTGAAGGCGCTACAGAGATCATTTACAGAACACTTGAGAAAACAGGACTTATCCATGACGAAGGTCCTGATAAGGATAAAGGCGTAGGCCCTTATGTTCAGAGTGAGAGACAGAAGGAAGGACTTTATCTTAAATATGCCAAGGAGCTTGTTGAGAAGGGTGAAGCTTATTATTGCTTCTGCACACCTGAGAGACTTTCTACACTTGTACAGGTTATCGATGGCAAGGAAGTAAGCAAGTACGACAAGCATTGTCTCCACCTCTCAAAGGAAGAGATTGAGAAGAACCTCGCTGAGGGAATGCCTTATGTAATAAGACAGAACAATCCTACAGAGGGTCAGACAACCTTCCACGATGAGCTTTACGGAGATATCACAGTTGAAAATGCAGAGCTTGACGACATGGTTCTTATCAAGTCTGACGGCTATCCTACATACAACTTTGCAAACGTTGTTGATGACCACCTTATGGGAATCACACATGTTGTAAGAGGTAACGAGTATATCTCTTCATCACCTAAGTACAACAGACTTTATGATGCATTTGGATGGGAAGTACCGAAGTACATCCATTGTCCTCTTATCACAGATGAGGATCATCATAAGCTCAGTAAGAGAAGCGGACATTCTTCATTCGAGGATCTCGTTGAGCAGGGCTTCCTTACCGAGACAATTGTTAATTTTGTGGCGCTTCTTGGATGGTCACCTGATGACAATACTGAGATCATGAGCCTGAACGAGCTTATTGAGAAGTTTGATTATCACAGAATCAGTAAGTCTCCTGCAGTCTTTGATTATACAAAGCTTCGCTGGATGAACGGCGAATATCTCAAGAAGATGGATGAGGATGAGTTCTACAAGCTTGCAGAGCCCTACATGAAGAAAGTTATCAAGAAGGATCTTGATCTTCATAAGATCTCAGCTATGATCAAGACAAGAATTGAGATATGGCCTGATATTCCGGACATGATCGACTTCTTCGAGGAGATGCCCGATTACGACGTATCTATTTACAAGCATAAGAAGATGAAGACTGATGAGGCTTCATCCCTTGCAGTATTGAAGGATCTTCTTCCTATTCTTGAAGCTCAGGAGGACTACAGCAATGACGCCCTCTATGCAAGACTCCAGGAATACATCAAGGAGAAAGAATACAAGAACGGCTATGTACTCTGGCCGATTCGTATAGCAGTTTCAGGTAAAGCCATGACTCCCTGCGGTGCAACCGAAGCAATGGAAGTTATTGGAAAGGAAGAGACTCTTAGGAGATTAAAAGAGTCTATTGCCAAGCTTGAGGCCTGACCTGAATGTAAAATGTAATTCCGCTCAGAAAAGTGCAATAGAGCACTTTGAAGGACCTGCTTGTGTTATAGCAGGTCCAGGCAGCGGTAAAACCTTTGTTATTATTCAGCGGATACTTAATCTGATCCGGAAGGGAGTTAGTCCCGGATCGATCCTTACGATAACCTTTACAAAGGCAGCTGCCATCGAAATGCAGCAGAGATTTATTAAAGAAACTGATTCCATGTATCCGGAGGTTCTCTTCGGAACATTCCATTCCATTTTTTATCATATTTTAGACAACAGAAATTATTCAATTTTAAAGGAGCCTGATAAGTACAGGATTCTTTCGCATATCCTGCAGGGGAAGGATTATGACAATGAATCTATTAGGCTTATTCTCTCTGAGATATCAAGGCTTAAAAATACGGGTGAGCCAATAGAAAACCGTGATAAGGGTGTACCCTTTTACGAGGACTTCCCTGAAATTTATTCTGAATACTGCGAGATTTTAAAGGAGCAGTCATTAATGGATTTTGATGATATGGTGCTCCTGTGCAGAGATTATCTGATAGACAGACCTGACGTAAGAAAGAAGTGGCAGGATAGATTAAAGTTCATTCAGATTGATGAATATCAGGATATAAATAAGATGCAGTTTGAGGTTGTAAGGCTCCTTCTTAATGAAAAGAATAATCTTTTTGTGGTAGGCGATGATGACCAGGCTATATATGGCTTTAGAGGATCTGATCCTAAATTAATGCTGACCTTTGATGAGTATTTTAAGGACGCAAGAAGGATAATTCTTGATACGAATTACAGATGCGCCCCTGCCATATTGGACGCTTCAAAGCTTGTGATCGACGAAAACAAGATAAGGTATAGAAAAGACATTAAATCCGGCAAATGCCAAAATGCAGGGATTTTCAGAGGTGCATCATTCACAGACAGAAGTGAACAATATACAGGCATAATCCGTAAGCTGAATTCCATGAAGACGAATATGCAGCTCTCCGACATAGCAATAATCGTAAGGACAAACACTGAAGCTACTGGTATTGCCAGAATACTAAACGATGCAAATGTACCTTGTCTTTACAAGGAGAAAATCGTTGCACTTCATGAGAAGCCTGTTGTAATGGATATTTTATCTTATATGGCCTTTGCCAAGGCAGGCCAGAAGCGAAGCGACTTTATACGAATCATGAATAAACCTGTAAGATATATCTGCAGAGAATGCTGTTCCAGGGAGATAATAAAAGAAAGCGACCTTACAATGTATTACCAGAAAAAGGGTAAGCTAAGAATGACCACTACAGTGCAGAAGTTCTTCAGGGATATGAAGCTATTATCAAAGCTTAGTCCAAAGGGCTCGGTTCACTTTATAAGAGGGTACCTTGGCTACGATAAATACCTTAAGGAAAAGTTCATTGGAAATGAAAAGGTGTGGACCATTCATAAGGAGGAGCTTGATGAATTCGAGAAGCTCTGCGCCGGCTTTAAAACCTATGAGGATTTGATTGAGTATCTGGAAGATACCTCCAGAGTTCTTGATAAGATGCGAAATACTAAGATTGTAAATAAAAGCGGTGTTAGGATAATGACTATGCACGCATCTAAGGGACTTGAATTTAAGGTTGTTTTCCTTCCGGACTTAAACGAGGGCATCGTACCATCGAGGAAGAGCATAACCAGTGAGGAAATTGAAGAAGAGCGGCGCATGCTTTATGTTGCTATGACAAGGGCTAAGGAGGAACTTTATCTTAGCTTCGTCAAAGGCACCAAGGAAAATCCCATGAGAATGTCAGGGTTCCTTAGGCCTGTTCGGGATATTTTTGATGCCGGTATAGATGTTAAATAACTATAAAATAATAGAAAATAGTGCGGTATTTTGATAGAATAATCCTAGCTTTAAATATTTGTTGGAGGGTAACTATGAAAAGGAAATACGTAAAAGTTTTAAGGCTTTTGACCGGGGCTATGGTCTATATGATGGTAGTTACCGGTTGCGGCAGTAGCGACGGGGCTTATGCTACAAAAAGCATGGATGAAAGCTACGCTACAGAATCAGCCATGGAGGGCGGAGTATACGATGCTGAATACGAAGAAGCCTATGATGAGGGCTCTACTAACAGCAGCACCCAGGCTGAGGAGATAACAGAAGAAAAGTCATCAGCCAAGCAAAAGCGCAAGCTCATTACAAATATGAGCATGAACACGGAAACAAAGGAGTTTGACAAGACTGTTGATTTCCTTCAGAAGAGAACTGAGGAACTCGATGGTTATGTAGAAAGCTTTAGTACTGATAAGAGCTCCTATTCAGAAGAGCGCACAGCTAATCTTACTCTTAGGATTCCCGAGGAAAAGCTTTCAGGCTTTGTGACAGAGGTTGCAGATGTAAGTAATATCACTTCCCAGGAGATGAATGTTACTGATGTAACTTTAACCTACGCAGATCTTGAAAGTCACAGGAATGCACTTCGTGCTGAGGAAGAGCAGCTCCTTACTCTTATGGAGAAAGCTGAAACCATTGAAGATATCATGACTATCCAGGATAAGCTCACGGATGTACGCTATCAGCTTGAGTCCATGGAGTCACAGCTAAGAACCTATGATAATCAGATAACCTACAGTACCTTAAGAGTAACTGTCCGAGAGGTTATTGAATATACACCCGAGCCTGTTAAGAATCCTTCCTTCTGGGAGAGAGCAAGGGATGGCTTCCTTGATAACTGTGAAGGTGTAGCAACCTTCTTCAAGGAATTTGCACTGCTTATAATCACTCATTTGCCTGTGCTTACGATCCTGATAATCATTGTTATCATCATCATTGCTATCGTAAGATTTGCAAATAAAAAGAGTAAGGAGAGACTTGCCAACAGACCTCCTGTTATGCCAGGACCTGTACCCGGTGGTATGCCGCCTGTTCGTCCAAACGACAAGCCTAATCAGGGAACTGCACAGGGTAAGAGCGTACCTCCGATTCCTCAGGGACCTACCACCTATGGAAAGTCGTCTATAGAGGATAAACCTGTGACAAAAGATGAGCCACCTAAGAACTAAATGATGCTTTGAATGCCCTTGGAAAATTATAAATTCCAAGGGCATTTTTTTCTTATATTTTTTTAATAACTGAGATTATTGTTATTGAAAACCGCTAATGTTATGATGAAAAAAAGTAATTTTATAAGTGGGAGTATGTTGATTATTAAGCATTTTACGGAGATGTTTGCCGATGCTTAGAGAGGCTCTTGAACGGTTCAAGAAAGAAGAAGATAAGTACTTCGAAATCTGTGAACAAAGCATAATTCAAATGAATATGTCTGTTCAGAGAAAGATGTCTGTTATTCTTGTGGGCATCTTCCTCATAATGCTCATCATCGCAAGGGCTTTACTTCAGGGCTTTCGCGTTCATAAGACATACTATGCGCTTTTTACACTTATTGTTGTATTTTTTATTACAAACCAGTATTTAAAGGACAGAGTTGTATCGATGAAAATGTGCCGGGCAGAGTCCGTTTTCTTTTATGGCCTTTTATATCTGGCACTTATCAGTATCGATATTCTTCCTTACAAAAATCAGCATGCCGGCTTGTTTCCGTTTTTCCTCATAATGTTTTCAATCATTTATATAGACAGGCTGAAGCTATATATAATTTTCGATCTTTCGCTGGCTGCGGTATTTTGTGTGCTTTGCTTTATCTGGAAGGAAAATTTTTATTCCTCCAGAGATGTTTTTTCAGTTATTTCCTGCCTTTTTGTATCCGCAATCAGTACGACCATTCTTGTAAACCTGCGTATCAGAGAGGCACTTAATGCAGCAAGTCTCGTGGATCTTGGAACTAAAGCTGCAGAAGCAGAGGCTAATGCCATAGCGGCAAATGGTGCAAAGACACAGTTTTTATCCCAGATGTCCCATGAGATAAGAACTCCCATAAATGCCATTTTAGGTATGAACGAGCTGATCATCAGAGAATATGATGATCCGGATCTTAAAAAGTACACTCATGGCATTAAAACTGCGGGCAACACTCTTTTGGCTCTTGTAAATGATGTACTTGATTTTTCAAAGATCGAAGCAGGAAAGATGGAGCTTTATAACGTCGACTATGATCTTGCAGATATGATCTCGGAGCTCATCAATATGGTCGATGAAAGAGCCAAAAACAAAGGACTTAAATTAAATGTCGTTGTAAACAGCCAGACCCCGCATCTGCTATATGGAGATAATGTAAGACTTAAGCAGATAATACTTAATATTCTTACTAATGCAATAAAGTATACGGAGCATGGCGAAGTAAGATTTGCCGTGGACTATATTTCCGGCGGACACCTTGATGTTCAGGGAATAATCGGGCTTAAGGTATCAGTATCTGATACTGGTATTGGTATCCGCGAGGAGGATATGCAAAAGCTCTTTGCTCCCTTTGAGAGACTTGAAGGATCCAGAAACAGAAATGTAGAGGGTTCAGGACTTGGAATGAGCATCGTACAGAAATTCTTACAGCTCATGAATTCTGAGCTACACGTTAAGAGCGAATATGGAAAGGGCTCAACCTTTTCCTTTGTTGTAAAACAAAAGGCCAGAAGCTGGGAGCCTATAGGGGACTTTAAGGTCACCTATGAAAAGATCATTCAGGGCGATAAGAAGTACAAGGAGCTCTTTACAGCTCCGGATGTTGATGTTCTCATTGTTGATGATAATGATGTAAACCTGGTGGTTGCAAGGAATCTTTTGAAGGATACGCTGGTAAACATTGATACAGCCGCATCCGGTAAAGAAGCGCTTGAGATGTCCATGGAAAAGAAATACGACATCATGCTAATTGACCACAGAATGCCTGAGATGGATGGAATGGAACTCCTGTGGAGACTTAAGAGCGATGAGAATAATCCTAATAAGGATACACCGAGCATAGCACTTACGGCCAATGCCTTTGCGGGGGCAAGAGATGTATACCAAAAGTCAGGCTTCCAGGATTATCTTTCAAAGCCCATTATCGGTGATAACTTAGAGAGGATGCTCATTAAGTATCTGCCTGAAGAAAAGGTCAATACCGACGGCGGAAAAGAGAAGGTGAAAAAGAGGCCTGTTAAAATAATAAAACAGGTGATCACGACTAACGCTGTTGACAATGTAGCTGATATAAAGGAGCTACGAGAGAACTACAGCGACGATAAAGAGCTTTACGATGCAATTGGACTACTGATGCACAGGGCGAACATGGACTAAATTGTTTCGGAGGTTAAAGTGAACGAAAAAGTTTTGATAGTTGACGATTCCGAACTGGATAGATTTTTTATAAAAAAACTCCTTAGTTATCTGGGCATTGAGTCAGAGGAGGCTGAGGGCGGAAAAGAGTGCTTGAAATCAGTCCGCTCAAATGAGTATGCGCTGATACTTATGGATTATCTGATGCCGACCATGACCGGAATAGAGACTCTGAACAAGATAAGAGGAAGTAACGGAAACAAAAATGAATCAACTCCGGTTATAGCCCTTGTATCACCGGATGATCCCGACGAAGGAAAGCTTTGTTTGGAAGCGGGATTTGCCAATTACCTTGATAAACCTGTTGATTTTAAACAGCTTACAGCAGTTCTTATCATGTACTTACCTGACAGCGTGCGAGGTGACCTGAAGCTACCAACCGAAGATAAAAACAGCATTCAGGGACCTATAACCGCAGCGCCTATGGCTGCGAGAGCTCCAGAACCAGAACCTGAGCCTGCAGGAAACGATACGCTAAAGGCTTTGGAGGGTGTCGCTGAAATTGATGTACAAAAGGGTATTTCACTTTGCGGCTCGGAGGATGGATACCTGACAGCCCTTGAAATTTTCTATACATCAATTGATGTAAAGGCTGATGAAATAGAGAACTATTATAACAACGAGGACTATAAGAACTATACAATAAAGGTTCACGCACTAAAGAGTTCAGCCAACCTGATAGGTGCCCTGCAGCTATGGCAGGATGCGAAGGACCTTGAGGAAGCAGGAAACAATAACAATATTGAAAAGATAAAGAACGAAACGGATGCTCTTTTGACAGCCTACAGGTCATTTAAAGAAAAGCTATCATTTATGTCCAATGAAAAAGAAGAGGAAGAAAAGCCTCCTGTTGATGAATCAGCTTTAAATGACGCATACGCATCTCTTAATGAATTTATAGATGCCATGGATTTTGATCTTGCCGATATGGTCATAAAATCCATGAAGGATTATAAGCTGCCGGAAAAGGATGACAAGATTTTCAAGGAAATGGAAAGACTCTTAACCGGGCTTAACTGGGAAGACATGAAGAAGCTTATAGATGAGAGATAGGATTCGGAGAAAACTATGGCTAAGAAAGTTACTATCATAAGTTCAAATGAAACCTTTATGGTAAAGGGACTTATCATGAAGTTGCAGGGCGTCGGAATTGAGGCAACCTTCTCTTCAGATAAGGTTGAGGATCTGCAGAAGAATCAGGAATCTGCTAATGTTTTCATCTATTATCTTGATGAAATCGTACCAAAATCCCTGATCTATCTTAAGGATCTGTGCCTTGAGACCCACAGGCAGGTAATTTTCATAAGTAATCCTCTTGAGTACGAGGAGGCGCTTACGTATCTTCCTGAGTCCCATGTCCACAGCTTCTTTGAGAGACCTCTCCAGATGGATGCCTTCATCGAGACCATGGATAAATTCTTCATGGACGTGATGATGGAGACTAATAAAAAGAGCATTCTCATAGTTGATGATGATGTCACCTATATGAGAACCATCAGAGACTGGCTAAAGGACGACTACAAGGTTTCAATGGCTAATTCCGGAATACAGGCGATCACCTGGCTTGCAAAGAACAAGGCTGATCTTATCCTTCTTGATTATGAGATGCCTGTAACACCGGGGCCCAAGGTTCTTGAGATGTTCAAGAGCGATATGAGTATTAAGGATATTCCTGTAATGTTCCTTACAGCCAAGGGCGATAAGGCCAGCATCGTAAGAGTGCTTGCGCTTAAGCCTGCGGATTACATTCTTAAAACAGTTGACAGAAACTCACTTCATCTAAAGATAGACAACTACTTTAGAATGAAATGATTTTTGTACAAAAAATATTTTTATATAACTATAAAGTACTAACGTAAACCGTCCGATAAAAATATTGGAGTAGTATATCCATCTAAGTGACACGGAGGTCACGGGTTCTAAAAACAAAGGAGGGTTTCATATGAATATGGTAAATGGCATTGGTTCCAATATTGCGAGCCAGTTAAGTGCTTATCAACCTAAAAAACGCGATCCCGAAAAAGTTGACAACATGAAAAAGTCGGAAGCTTCCATTGGTATGCAGAAAAACAAGCAGGTTTCCGAGAGTCATATCCAGGAAGGCCTTGAGTTATCTGAGGGTGCAAAAAAACTTTTGGACGAACTCAAAGAAAAGTATGGAAATATGGACTTTTTTGTGTCAAACTATTCTTCAGATGAGGAAGCTCAGGATATTATGTCCAGAGGCACTAAGGAATACAGTGTTCTGATCGATCCTGAGACCCTTGAAAAGATGGCTGCCGACGAGGAGACCAAGAACAAATACATGGGTATAATCGAGGAATCCACCGGTAAGCTTGACGAGATCAAGGAACAGCTTGAAGAATCCGGTCAGGAGGTTGAATCCATCGGGATCAATATCGATGCAGAGGGTGCAGTTAAGTTCTTTGCAAAGATAAAGGAGCAGAACGAAAAATATCAGAAGCAGGTTGCTGAAGATAAGGAAGCTGCTAAGGCTGAGGAAGAAAAGGCCAAGAAGCATAAAGAGCGGGAGGAAGCTTTAGAGAGACTCCGTGACGGACACGGGACTAATCCTTACGGAAAGAAAGAGCCTCCTTATGAGAAAACCACTACAGTTTACGCTGATTCGGCAGAAGAACTATTAGAAAAAATTCAAAATGTAGACTGGAGCCAGATCGAGGCTACTCCTGTTAAGGGATTTGGTCATAAGATTGACTTCACAGTCTAAACGGAGGTGCTTATGATCTTTTCAGAGATCGCTACAGAGATGAATACCAAGATTCAGAATGACGAGCAGATTACAGTCGACATCGAGCTCGATGACGGAAGAAACGTAACCTGTGCCGTTCTGATAGTACTTACAGTTCAGGAGAAGGATTATATCGTATTATTACCTCTTGATGAGCATGGCCAGAATAATGATGGTAATGTCTGGTTCTATGAGTTCATTCAGAAGTCTAAGGATGAAGAGCCTCAGCTTGGCTATATCGAAGATGATGATGAGTACGAGGCAGTTGCAGATGCTTTTGATGAGTATCTTGACGATATAGAGTTTGATGAACTGATTGACGCTGATCCGGAAGACTGAAAAGACCAGGCAGAGATTGTTTTTAACTATACGAGGCAGTATGGAAAAATTCCATACTGCTTCTTTTATTTCGTATGAAATAAAAAATCGAATGTGTTATAATATTGTGTCGTATATCTAAAAAAAGGAAGACTCATGAAAAATATACTGAAATTGGCAGCCTCCCGGCCTTATCCAATGGGAGTAAAAAGAACATCAAAAGGAATCCGCGTCTGTGCAACCTTCCAGTCAAGGAAAAACTGCGGAATAAAGCTCTATAAGAAGAATGACAGGGAAGGAACCCTTGTTACCTTCTCAGAGGAATTCCGTTATGGCAAGGTATTCTGCGCACTTATTACCGGAGATACCGATGAATATACTGGCTATATGCTTTATGAGAACGGCACATTATTTGCTGATCCTTATGCCATTTATGTAGAAGGCTATGATAAATGGGGTAAGCTCGTAAAGCCAGAGGATTGCCGCTGCAGACTTGATGAAAGTGACTATGACTGGGGACAGGACAAATTCCCCAGAACAAAGTATGAGGATTCATTTGTATACACACTCCACGTAAGGGGATATACCAAAAGCCCTTCAAGTGGAATCGAACTTAAAAAGAGAGGAACCTACAAGGGATTAATCGAGAAAATTTCTTATCTTAAAAGCCTTGGCGTAACTGCAGTTGAGCTTATGCCCGCTTATGAGATGAATGTTCTCGAGGTTCCTAAAAAGGGTAATGCCAACAACGGCGGTAATATGCCTGAAGGTTCCTTTAAGCATTCCGGCGGTACCAGTGGCAAGGTTATGTATAGCGAAAACGGTGCTATCAAAAACAGCGGCTCCGTAAGACAGAAGATTAATTTCTGGGGCTATAAAGAGGGCTTTTACTTTGCTCCCAGAACTGCTTATGCCATGGATTCCCAGAATGCTGACCTTGAGTTCAAGGATATGGTCAAGGAGATGCATAAGAACGGAATAGAAGTTATTATGCAGTTTTTCTTTGAAGAGAACGCCAAGGAAGATCTGGTATGCGCTGCAATAAGGCATTGGGTTTTCAATTATCACATAGATGGCGTGCACATGAAGGGAAGCTACCTTGCTCCCGCCATGGTTGCCCAGGACCCTGCATTATCAGATATCAAAATATGGTATTACGGCTTTGATTACGGACGCATTTATGGTGGTAAAAAGGCCGATGTACGCACACTTGCCGAGTTTAAGCCTGATTTCATGTATGCTTCCAGAAGATTCTTAAAGGGTGATGACAATTCACTTGGAGACTTCATAAGAGCAATGCTTGAGAATTCAGAGAATGCCGGCACAGTTAACTATCTATGCGATTATGAGGGCTTCCGCCTTGCGGATCTTGTGTCCTATGAGCATAAGAGAAATGAGACAAACGGCGAAAATAACAGTGACGGTACTGATAACAACCTGAGCTGGAACTGCGGTATGGAGGGTAGAACCAGAAGAGCGGCTATCCTTAATCTCAGAGCAAAGCAAATAAGAAATGCGCTTACAATGCTCATGTTTTCACAGGGAACACCCATGATATTCGGAGGAGATGAATTCGGTAATTCCCAGGATGGTAATAACAATCCCTACTGTCAGGATAACGCCACCGGTTGGGTGGACTGGAGTCAGGCTGAAAAGGGCTGTAATCCCGGAATAACCGCTTATCTTAAATTCCTTGTGGCACTCAGATTTAAGTATAAGATACTGCATGAATCCAAGGCATTTAAGCTTATGGACTATAAGGCCTGCGGATATCCTGACCTTTCTTATCACGGAATCGAGGCCTGGAGACCTGACCTTTCAAACTACAGTCACAGTATAGGTATGCTGTACTGCGGTCTCTATGAGAAGGCAGATAAGGAGCAGGACTTCTTCTATATTGCCTATAACATGCATTGGAATCCTGTGACCTTCGCACTTCCCAAGCTCCCTGAGGGAATGACCTGGCAGGTGCTTAATGACACAGAGGAGCCTTCCGATAATTTCAAAATGAGTTCGATCAAGGACCAGACCAAGATTGAATGTAGTGAGAGATCCGTAAAGATCCTTATCGGAATCGGCAAACCGGTTAAGAAGACTACAAAAAAGATGACAAAGTGAAACAGACATGGAAAATAACGACAAGATAACTCTTAAGAGCACCTTGCTTCATTTTAAGACCATTACGAAGCACAGGCGCCTTGTGAGGAAGCACTGTTTTAAAATGGGGCTTTTTTATCAGGGACTTACCCATGATCTTTCGAAGTATTCACCCTCTGAATTCTGGAACGGTGCCAGATATTATCAGGGCACACGCTCACCGAATACACGAGAAAGAGAGCTCTTTGGATATTCAAGAACATGGCTTCATCACAAAGGAAGAAATAAGCATCATTTTGAATATTGGATAGATTTTTATAAGATCAACGGCACTGAGAACAACGGCGTTGTGCCATGTCCCATGCCGGACAGATATGTGGCTGAGATGATAGCGGACAGAGTTGCTGCCTGCATGACCTACAGGGGCGATAAATACAACTCCTGGGATTCACAAAGATATTACGAGAGAGAAAAGCATATACTCAAAAATCTTGTCCATCCGGACACCTTAAATAAGCTTGAATTCTTTCTCAATATGCTTGGCGAACAGGGCGAAGCAGCCACATTTAAATACATAAAAGAAATCTTCCTTAAAGGCAAGGATAAAGGCCGCTGGAAGAGAGAACTGGAGGATAGAACACGTTGAAAATATTAAGCGAAGAGGTAAAGAATAAGCCTGAGGATCTCATAGAGAGATTTATCAGATATACCAAAATAGATACTCAGTCCAATGAGCAGACAAATACAAGTCCATCTACTCCGGGACAACATGATCTGGCTAAGCTCTTATATAAGGAGCTTACTGAAATGGGTGCTTCTGATGTGTATTATGATCAGGAGCATTGCTATGTATACGCAACAATTCCTGCAACTAATGATGGATCAAAGAATACACCTGTTATCGGCTTTATATCCCACATGGATACATCTGATGCTGTTAGCGGTAAGGACGTTAAAGCAAGAATCGTAGAAAAATATGACGGAGAAGACATTAAGCTTTCAGGTGATGGAAAATATGTCCTTTCTCCTAAGGATTTCCCTGTTCTTAATGAGAAGGTCGGAGAGGACCTAATCGTAACTGATGGCCAGACACTTCTTGGCGCTGATGATAAGGCCGGAATTGCTGAGATCATGACTATGACAGAGATTTTCCTTAAGAATCCTGATATCAAGCATGGCGAGATCAAAATAGCATTTACTCCCGATGAGGAGATTGGTGAGGGTACAGATCACTTTGATATTGAGCGCTTCGGTGCGCAGTTTGCTTATACAGTTGATGGCGGTGATCTTGGTACTCTTGAGTATGAGAACTTTAACGCTGCTGAGGTTGAACTCATTATTAACGGAAGAAGCGTTCACCCCGGTGATGCCAAGAACAGAATGCTGAATGCGACTCTTATTGCCTATGAGTTCCAGTCAATGCTTCCTGTGTCTCAGAATCCCATGTATACAGAGGGCAGAGAGGGCTTCTTCCATCTTACAATGATGAAGGGAACCTGTGAAAAGGCAGTAGTTTACTACATTGTACGTGATCATGACATGGAAAAGTTCACCGTTAAGAAGGAAATGGTTAAAAGCATCGTAGATTTCCTTAACAAGAAATATGGTGAAGGCACTGTAGAGCTCACAATGGAGGATTCCTACTACAACATGATCGAGAAAATCCGTCCTCACATGCATCTTGTAGATAATGCCAAGAAGGTTATGGAGGAGCTTGGAATCACAGCGGTTGATGTTCCGATAAGAGGTGGCACTGACGGAGCTATGCTTTCCTACAAGGGACTTCCATGTCCGAACCTTTGCACCGGCGGTTACAATTACCACGGTAGATATGAATTTGCAGTAGTTAGTGAAATGAGAAAGACCGTAGATATTATTCTTGGAATCTGCGGCACATATGGAGATTTTGAGATTTGAGTAATGAAGTAAAAAACAACAATACACTTTTACATGATAAGCCCGTAGAAAATGCCAGCAAGGAGACACTACGCCAGTTTGAATATATGGAGAAGGTAAAGCAGCACGTAGCTGACCTTGAGAAGGAGCTTGGAAGAAAGCCCACAGCCTGCGTTGTAACCTTTGGATGTCAGATGAATGCCCGCGACTCAGAGAAGCTTCTTGGTGTTCTTAAGAAGGTTGGCTTTGAAGAGGTTGAAAACGAGGATGCGGATTTTGTTATCTACAACACCTGTACTGTAAGAGATAACGCTGATCAGCGTGTTTTCGGAAGACTTGGCTATGTGGGCGGAATAAAGAAGAAAAAGCCCTGGATGAAGATTGCTCTTTGCGGCTGCATGATGCAGGAGCAGGGTGTTATCGAGAAGATTCAGAAGAGCTACAGACATGTTGATCTGATCTTCGGAACACATAATATCTTCAAGTTTGCAGAGCTTCTTAACACAATGTTTGAATCAGACAGGATGATAATCGATATCTGGAAGGATACAGACCAGATCGTTGAGGATCTTCCCGTTCTTAGAAAATATAAATTCAAGTCCGGAATCAATATCATGTTTGGCTGCAACAATTTCTGCACATACTGTATCGTGCCCTATGTTCGTGGACGTGAGCGCTCAAGGAGCCCCAGGGACATCATTCGTGAGATTGAATACCTTGCAGCTGACGGAGTTAAGGAGATCATGCTTCTTGGTCAGAACGTAAACTCCTATGGTAAGGGACTTCCTGAGGGAGACCAGCTTACCTTTGCAGAGCTCCTTGCTGAAGTATGTAAGGTTGATGGAATCGAGAGAGTCCGCTTTATGACTTCTCATCCCAAGGATCTTTCAGATGATCTTATTAAGGTTATTGCTGAAAATGAGAAGGTTGCAAGACATATCCATCTTCCTTTGCAGTCCGGCTCAGATGAAATCTTAAAGAAGATGAACAGACATTATACAAAGGAGAGCTTCCTTGCGCTTGTTGATAAGATAAAGGCTGCAATCCCGGACGTATCCATCACAACGGATATTATTGTTGGATTCCCCGGAGAGACTGACAGCGACGTTGACGATACCATTGATGTTGTTAGAAAAGCCGCTTTTGATAATGCCTTTACATTTATTTACTCAAAGAGAACAGGTACACCTGCTGCAGGCTGGGAGCAGGTACCGGAGTCTGTAAGTAAGCCTAACTTCGACAGACTTCTTAAGGTGGTTCAGGAGACAGCCAAGGAGCGTGCATCACGCTTTACAGGCCAGACACACCGCGTTCTTGTGGAGGAGATTAACGAGCAGGATTCAAGCCTCGTTACAGGTCGTATGTCCAACAATACGCTGGTTCATTTCCCTGGTGATGAATCACTTATTGGGGAATTCGTTGACGTACGTCTTGATGATTGCCATGGCTTCTATTACACAGGAGCTATGATTTAACTATTTGGATAAACAGGAGAAAGTTTTTTTGGAAATACAGGTAGATAAGCTTAGTCCCATGATGCAAAACTACATGAAGACTAAGGAGGAGTATAAGGACTGCATATTATTTTACAGACTTGGGGACTTCTATGAGATGTTCTTTGACGACGCCAAGGTGGCTTCCAAGGAGCTTGAGCTTACCCTCACAGGTAAGGCCTGCGGACTTGAGGAGAGAGCCCCTATGTGCGGCGTTCCTCACCATGCCGTTGAGAGCTATTTAAGTAAGCTTGTTAACAGAGGCTATAAGGTTGCAGTCTGCGAGCAGCTGGAAGACCCCAGGGAAGCTAAGGGCATCGTTAAAAGAGATGTTACCCGCGTTGTTACTCCCGGAACAAATCTTAACATGCAGGCGCTTGATGAGACTAAGAACAACTATCTCATGTGCGTTTTCTATTCAGAGGATAAGAGCGGAATTTCTTTTGCTGACGTTACAACAGGTGATTTCTATCTTACAGAGGTTGATCAGCTAAAGGATATCCTTGATGAAATACAGAAATTCCAGCCTTCAGAGCTTATATGTAACGATGCATTTATGCTCAGCGGCGTTGATATTGAGCTCTTAAAGGACAGAAGCGGTATTGTAATAAATACTCTTGAACCCAGATATTTTGATGAGGATTCAAATAAGAATGTCCTTATGAAGCACTTTAAGGTGGGATCACTTTCAGGTCTTGGAATTACTGATTTCCCCAGCGGAGTACTTGCAGCGGGAGCTACACTTAAGTACCTTACAGAGCTTCAAAAGGATGAACTCTCAAATATCATACACATTTATCCCTATATAAACAGCAAGTACATGCTCCTTGATTCTTCAACAAGAAGAAACCTTGAGCTTATTGAGACTATGCGCGATAAGCAAAAGCGAGGTACCCTGCTCTGGGTTCTTGATAAGACCAAAACTGCTATGGGCGCAAGAATGCTTCGAAGCTTTATCGAGCAGCCACTTATCGAGGTTGACGATATCCTTCAGAGACAGACTGCAGTAGAGGCCCTTATGAAAAATGCGATCGCAAGGGATGAGCTTAGAGAGTATCTTGGACCTATCTATGATATGGAAAGACTTATGGCCAAGATCAACTATCACACAGCTAATCCTCGTGATCTTCTTGCTTTCCGCAATTCACTTAAGATGCTTCCTGCAATTAAGATTGTCCTTGAGGATTTAAGAGATATCGTTTCTCTTGACATGGTTTATAACCAGATCGACAGCCTTCAGGATATTTATGAGCTTATAGATAAAGCCATTATCGAAGAGCCTCCGCTTACAATAAAGGAAGGCGGAATCATTAAGGATGGCTTTGACAGCAATATAGATCACTTCAGACAAGCCAGCAGCAATGGCAAGCAGTGGCTCTCTGACCTTGAGACCAGGGAAAGGGATAAGCTTGAGATAAAGAACCTCAGAATCAAGTACAGCAATGTATTCGGTTATTCCTTCGAGGTTACCAATTCCTTTAAGGATAAGGTTCCGGATTACTTTATAAGAAAACAGACTCTTACAAATTGTGAGAGATACACAACTCCTGAGCTTAAGGAGCTTGAAGATACAATCCTTAATGCACAGGATAAGCTGAACAACCTCGAATATGAGATGTTCTGCAAGATCAGGGATTCCATCTCAATGGAGATTGAGCGTATACAGGAGACCGCCAAGGGCGTGGCTCTTCTTGATGTATATTGCTCACTTGCCTATGTTGCTGAGAGGAATCACTATACAAAACCTGTTCTTTCCGATAAGGGAACACTTAAGATCACAGGAGGACGCCACCCTGTAATCGAGCAGATGCTGGATAGAACAGATATGTTCATCTCAAACGATACGTTCCTTGATGATAAGAAGCATGCTGTTGCAATCATTACAGGTCCCAACATGGCAGGTAAGTCTACCTTCATGAGACAGACAGCGCTTATTGTTCTTATGGCGCAGATAGGAAGCTTTGTTCCTGCAGAGTCAGCACAGATCGGCGTTGTGGACAGAATATTTACAAGAGTCGGTGCTTCCGATGACCTTGGAAGCGGACAGAGTACCTTCATGGTTGAGATGAATGAGGTTGCCAACATTTTAAGAAATGCTACCTCAAAATCTCTTCTTATTCTCGATGAGATCGGAAGAGGAACATCAACCTATGACGGACTTTCTATTGCATGGGCTGTTATTGAGCACATCAGTAACAGAAAGCTTCTTGGAGCAAGAACACTTTTTGCTACTCACTATCACGAGCTTACAGAGCTTGAGGGCAAAATCGATAATGTAAACAATTATTGCATCGCCGTTAAGGAAAAGGGTGATGACATAGTATTCCTTCACAAGATCATAAAAGGCGGCGCTGATAAGAGCTATGGTATTCAGGTTGCACGTCTTGCGGGAATACCGGATATGGTAATAGACAGGGCAAAGGCTATTGCCGAGGAATTATCCGATAATGATATAACAGAAAAAGTTCAGGGGATAACAGTTAATCAAAATAGCAGTAAAAAATCAACGGTTAAACATTATGACACCGTTGACCTTTCACAGATGTCTCTCTTTGACACAGTGAAGGATGAGGATGTTTTGAGAGACTTAGAGGAGATCGATATTTCAAATCTTACGCCTATGGATGCCTTAAATACTTTGTATAAGCTGCAGAATCAGCTAAAAAACAGATGGAAGGGGTAAGAAATGGCAAAAATTTTCGAGCTTGATCAAAATACCATAGACCAGATTGCAGCGGGGGAAGTTGTTGAGAGACCATCAAGCGTTGTAAAAGAGCTTGTGGAGAATGCAATAGATTCCGGTGCTACTTCAATTACAGTTGAGGTACAGAACGGCGGAATCTCACTTATAAGAGTTACTGACAACGGAAGTGGTATAGATAAGTCAGAAATTCGAAATGCTTTTAAACGCCACGCTACAAGTAAGCTCATGAGTATTGACGACATATACAGACTTAAGTCTCTTGGCTTTAGAGGTGAGGCTTTATCAAGTATATCCGCAGTTTCTCAGACAGAGCTTATAACAAAGACAGCTGACGAACTCACAGGTATCAGATACTGTATAAACGGTGGTAACGAAGAGTCTATAGAAGAAATTGGTTCTCCTACAGGAACAACCATTATCGTAAGAGATCTTTTTTACAACACACCTGCGAGAAAGAAATTCTTAAAGACACCTCAGACTGAAGGCTCTTATGTTGGTGATATCATGGAGCACATGGCAATGGATAACCCCAGTGTGTCCTTCCATTTTATCAATAACAGAGATGATAAGTTTATAACCTCCGGTAATGGCGACCTTAAGGAGCTTATTTACAGAATATACGGACGTGATGTTGCAACCTGTCTTGTGCCAATTTCTGTGACAGAGGGCAATTACACCATAGAGGGTTATCTTGGCGAGCCCGCACTTAACAGATCAAACAGGAACTTTGAGAATTTCTTCGTAAATGGAAGATATATCAAGGATAAGGTTATTTCAAAGGCTCTCGAGGAGGGCTATAAGGAATACCTGATGCAGCACAAGTTCCCGTTTTGCGTAGTGCACATCAGAATGAATTCCGAGCTGGTTGATGTTAACGTTCATCCCTCCAAGATGGAAGTCAGATTCAGTAATCAGCCCGCTGTATATGAGTTCATAAGAAAAAGTGTTGCAGAGGCTCTGCATAAGCACGAGATGATTCCTGAGGTTTTAAGGAACGAGAAGGAAGACAGAGCTTATCTGAATAAGCAGAATAAGCAGATTACTCAGGCTGCGCCTACTGTGATCTACAATAAGCCTGCAACTGAGTTTGTTAAGCCTTCTCAGGTTAAGGAAGAACCTGCAATGACATCAGCCTTTGTTAAAAAGGAGATTCTTCCTGCAGTTTCTGAAAATATACCAAAGCCTGTCATCGAACCTGTTAAGACTCAGGAAGAAAAGATACCCGAACCCTTTGAGAAGAGCAGGCTGACTTCAGAGAATAAGCTTAAGGAATCTGAGCCTGTATTTGCTGAAGGATTGTCACCTGAGCCTGTGGTTATCGAGGACAATATGAAGTCTGCGGTATGGACAAGAGTATTTGGAGACCACACACCTCCCAAGTCTGAAGAGGACAGCAAGGCTGCAGGACCTATAATAAAGAGCTCCGATGCAGTAATTGTTGAGAAGGGGCTTCAGCTGGATCTTTTTGATGACAAGATGCTCACCAAGAACAATCGTGATGAATATCAGATTCTTGGTCAGCTCTTTGATACATACTGGATCATCGCCTTTAAGGATAAGATGTACATAGTTGATCAGCATGCAGCCCATGAAAAGGTTAACTATGAGAGGATGATAAAGCGCTATAACGAGAAGGAAACAGCTTCCCAGCTCGTTCAGCCTCCGATAATCGTTTCTCTTACAGCGCAGGAGATCGATGTATTTGAGAAGTATCACGCTGACTTTGAAAAGCTAGGCTTTAATATCGAACCCTTCGGACAGAATGATTATGCTATAAGAGAGGTTCCGATAGACCTTTATGGCTGTGAAAACGAAAAGGCAATGTTTACCGAGATTCTTGATGAGCTTGCAAGTGATACTAATCTTGACAGAACACCTGATGTTATAAATTATAAAATTGCAAGCATGGCTTGTAAGGCTTCAGTAAAGGGCAACATGAAGATGTCCAGACTGGAAATGGAAAAGCTTATTGATGAGCTTTTGACACTTGATAATCCATACAACTGTCCTCATGGAAGACCTACGATAATTTCTATGAGTAAGTATGAGATAGAGAAAAAATTCAAAAGAGTTGTGGACTAAACCACTTACAAATGCCTGCTCTGCAGGCATATTTCCTCTATAGGAAGAGATATGGATGCTTATGGATAAATTAGTTATTCTTACAGGACCGACAGCGGTCGGCAAAACAAAAATCTCAATAGAGCTTGCGAAGGCCTTAAACGGTGAGATCATATCTGCTGATTCCATGCAGGTATACAAGGATATGAATATCGGTACCGATAAGATAAAGCCCGAAGCCATGCAGGGAGTGCGTCACCATCTGATCGATTTCCTTGACCCCAAAGAGGACTTCAATGTCTTTGAGTTTAAAAGACTTGCAAAGGAAGCGATAGAGGATATCACCTCCAGGGGAAAGCTCCCCATAATAGTTGGAGGAACAGGCTTTTATATACAGTCTGTTCTGTATGATATCGATTTTTCGGATGATTATGATGATGGAGTTCTCTCAGAATACAAAAACAGTCTTACAAAGCTCTCTGAAGAACCCGGCGGAATCCATAAGCTTCATGAGATGCTATCAGAGGTTGATCCTGAGTATGCTTTAGAAGTCCATGAGAATAATGTAAAAAGAGTGATTCGTGCTCTATGTTTTTATAAGGAAACAGGCCAGAAACTCTCTGAACATAATAAGGACCAGAGGAAGAAGAGCTCGCCCTATGATTCATTTTACTTTGTGCTTACTGATGAGAGAGCTGTTTTGTATGACAGAATAGAAAAGCGCATTGATAAAATGATGGAGGAGGGACTTCTCGATGAGGTTAAGGAGCTTTTGACCAGAGACATCGACAGATCCGCGACCTCTATGCAGGCTCTTGGCTACAGAGAGATCATTTCCTATCTTGATGGGGACATATCTCTTGAAAGGGCTGTAGAGCTGATAAAAAGGAATACAAGACATTTTGCAAAGAGACAGCTCACTTGGTTTAAACGTGAAAAAGATGTGATATGGGTTGACAA
Source organism: Butyrivibrio sp. FC2001 (assembly GCF_000424125.1). NCBI lineage: Bacteria > Bacillati > Bacillota > Clostridia > Lachnospirales > Lachnospiraceae > Butyrivibrio > Butyrivibrio sp. FC2001. The sequence continues at coordinate 466,073 of NZ_KE384132.1, read as the reverse complement.
ATCCGAGTTTCAGCGTGATGATGTTAAAATTGCAAATGATTTGATTAGAAGGATAAATGATAAATGGCAAATAATGAATTAAAGTCCATGTATAAGAGCATGGGAATCCCGGAAGCTGTCTATGATTACTGTGATGGAATATGGGAGAGCTTAAAAACCAGATTTGAGAAGATAAAAGAGATTTCAGATTATAACCAGGCCAAGGTTTTAAAGGCTATGCAGGATAATAAGGTTTCCGAGGCATGCCTTCTTGGAACAACCGGCTATGGCTACAATGATATAGGAAGAGATAAGCTTGAAGCTGTATATGCTTCAATTTTCCATACAGAGGATGCGCTTGTAAGACCTCAGATTACCTGCGGAACACACGCACTTGCTCTTGCACTTATGAGTAACCTTCGCCCCGGCGATGAGCTTTTATCACCCGTAGGTAAGCCCTATGACACTCTTGAAGAGGTAATAGGAATAAGGCCTTCAAAGGGTTCACTTGCTGAGTACGGCGTTACCTACAGTCAGGTTGACCTTCTTGCTGATGGCTCCTTTGATTTTGACGGCATCAAAAATGCTATTAATGAAAAGACAAAGCTCGTTACAATCCAGAGAAGTAAGGGATATCAGACAAGACCTACACTTTCTGTTGAGAGAATCGGTGAGGTTATTAAATTCATAAAGGATATCAAGCCTGATGTAATCTGCATGGTTGATAACTGCTACGGAGAATTTGTCGAGACCATCGAGCCCACTGATGTAGGCGCAGATATGGTTGTGGGATCACTTATAAAGAATCCCGGCGGCGGACTAGCGCCCATCGGCGGCTATATTGCAGGTAAGAAGGAATGCGTTGAGAATGCTGCATACAGACTGACTTCACCCGGACTCGGCAAGGAGGTTGGTGCTTCACTTGGAATACTTCCTCAGTTCTACCAGGGACTTTTCCTTGCACCTAATGTTACAGCTAATGCACTTATGGGTGCTATTTTTGCAGCTAATATATATGAAAAGCTTGGATTTTCGGTTCTTCCCAATAGAACAGAGGAGCGCTACGACATTATTCAGGCCATTACCTTTAATGATCCGCTTCTTCTTACATCCTTCTGTGAGGGTATTCAGGCAGCTGCACCTGTAGATTCATACGTTACTCCGGAGCCCTGGGATATGCCCGGTTACGACTCACAGGTTATCATGGCTGCAGGAGCATTCGTATCCGGAAGTTCAATTGAGCTTTCTGCTGACGGACCGCTTCGCGAGCCCTATTCAGTGTTCTTCCAGGGTGGACTTACCTGGCAGCACGTTAAATACGGCATAATGAAGACTTTATCTGTAATGTATGATAAGGGTCTTGTAAAATTATAAATTTCTTCATAATTAGATTGTACTGCGATGTTGCCGAGACGCTAAATTGTGGTATAATCATTTGAGGTCTGATTATTTTTCCTTATTTATAGCCCGAAGAAGCATAAAGAAAGGGTAAATGAGTAATTACAGATCAATCAACAAAATGCTAAAAGAAGATGACAGCTATAGAAATATGCTGCCACATGAAAGGTTCATGAGGCTTGGAGCCGATTCACTTACGGATGCAGAGCTTCTCGCCATTATCATCAGAACCGGAACTTCAGAAAAAACTCCGATGGAAATCGGCAATTCAATAATGAGCATGTGCGACAGGTACGGAAAGGGTATTTCCGGAATTAGACATCTGTCTATGGAGGATCTTCTATCCATAAAGGGCATAGGCGAGGTAAAGGCAGTAAAGCTCATGTGTATCGCAGAGCTTTCAAACAGAATTGCGCGGAGTAGGGCGAGAAGCACCCTCGATTTCAGGAATCCTGAGACAGTTGCAGATTATTACATGGAAAAGATGTGTAATTTCCAGAGGGAACACGTGGTGCTTGCCTGCCTGAATACTCAGGACCAGCTTATCTGCGAATATGAGATATCTGTTGGAACTGTGAAATCAGCTTCTTTATCACCGAGAGAGATATTTATCCACGCAGTTAGGAATCGTGCAGTAAAGATCATTATATTGCATAATCATCCAAGCGGAGATCCGACACCATCCTTTGCTGATATGGATATTACCGAGCAGATACGTGATGCGGGACTCATATTGGATATAAGGCTAATGGATCATATTATTATCGGTGATCACAGATATTATAGTTTTAAAGAGAATAATAATTTGTAATTTAGGAGGCTTAACTTTGGGCAACAATACATTTGGTATCGATCTTGGAACAAGCAATATCAAAATCTACAACAAGGCAACAGATACTGTTACCGTAGAGAAGAACCTTATCGCAGTTGAGAATAAGACAACACTTCTTGCTTATGGTGATACAGCATACGATATGTATGAGAAGGCACCCAGCAACATTAAGATTTCATATCCCTTAAGTAATGGCGTTATCGCTGATATCGAGCATATGAAGTCTCTTGTTAAGCTCTTTATCACAGACCAGATGAAGGGTGCAAGTAAGCCTGTTGACGTTTATATTGCTGTACCTAAGGATGTAACCGAAGTTGAGAGACGTGCTTTCCACGACCTTATCAAGGAGTCAGGCGTGAAGGCAAAGAAGATCATGATGGTTAAGAAGCCTGTTGCTGACGGACTTGGAATGGGCGTTGACGTTATGAACTCACAGGGTGTTCTCGTAGTTAATGTCGGATATGATACAACTGAGATTTCCATCCTTTCACTTAAGGGTATCGTAATCAGTAAGCTCATCAAGGTTGGTGGTAAGAAGTTCGATGACGCTATCAGAAACGTAATCCGTAAGGAGTTTTCACTTATCATCGGTGAAAAGACTTCTGAAAACATAAAGATTTCTCTTAAGGAACTTGAAAAGTCAGGTCAGGACGCTGTTGTTTACGGAAGAGATATTGTTACAGGTCTTCCTGTTGAGCGTTCAATTCCTACAGACCTCATCGATCAGTCTCTTATTGAGAGCTTTGACCAGATTCTTGATAACATCAAAGCGACTCTTGAGCGTACACCTCCGGAACTTGCAGCAGATATTTTCAAACACGGTCTATATCTGACAGGTGGTGCTTCACAGGTTTGCCACCTCGCACAGAGACTCTCCAATGGTGTAGGTCTCAATGTTAATTTAGCAGAGAATCCGCTCAGTTCAGTTGCACTTGGTCTTGGCAAGATTATCAAGGATGATCAGTACAAGGCACTTGCTTACTCAGTTGAAGAGGATGTATAAATGAGTCCTATCATTAAAAGAGGGGGAGATAAATTTACACTTCCAAGTAAATATCTCCTCTTTATTTTAACAATTTTATGTATTGGGCTTATCGCAATAACGTTTAACACCAGCGTGTTTAACAGCTCTGTTAACTCATTTGCAGGAACTGTGGTTGTTCCTTTTCAGAAGGGCATCACCACTGTGGGTGTCTGGATGAAGGGCACAGCAGATAATCTTGCAAGCATAAGAGCTCTCCAGAAAGAAAACGATGAGCTGCGTACACAGGTGGAAGAGCTTACAATTGAAAACACTAATCTTGAGCAGGATAAGTATGAGCTTACCAAGCTTCGAGAGTTATATGAGCTGGATGCACAGTATTCTGATTACAAGAAGATTGGTGCCAGAATTATCGCTAAGGATGCTGGTAACTGGTATCATTCTTTTGTTATAGACAAGGGCTCTGATGAAGGTGTTGAGGTGGACATGAATGTTATCGCCGGAGGCGGCCTTGTAGGAAGAATTACTGATGTCGGTCCTGACTGGGCTAAGGTCCAGACCATTATCGCTGATAATTCTTCTGTCAGTGCGACAGTTCTTTCTGCTTCAGAGAATCTTATAGCTACCGGAGATCTTGAGCTCTACAATGAGGGGCAGATCGCGTTTTCAAAGCTTGTTGATGAAGCTGATAAGGTTAATGTGGGAGATAAGGTTGTTACTTCAAACATCAGTGATAAATATCTTCCCGGAATTTTGATTGGTTATATTTCAACTATAGAAGAGGATTCCAATAATCTTACAAAGTCAGGTAAGATTACTCCTGTTGTTCAATTTGAGTACATGAATGAGGTACTTGTCATCATGAAGCTCAAAAACACCGGAGAATAGTTTTTATGCGCAGAATTATATTCACATTATTATCTATAATAATTTGTTTCATACTGCAGACCACTGTGTTCAGAGCATTGGACTTTAGTGGAATTGTTCCTAATCTGATGATAATACTTACTTCCTCCTACTCATTTATGAGAGGTGATAAGAGTGGTATCTTTATCGGTATGTTTTGCGGACTCTTATGTGATATATTTTTCGGAACGTATCTTGGGTTCTATGCCCTTATCTATATATATATTGGATTTATCGTCGGCAAGTTCAATAAGATATTCTTCCCTGAAAATATCCTCCTTCCGCTAGCACTGATAGTTTCATCAGATCTTTTATTTGGATTTATTTGTTATGTTCTTTTATTTATGTTCAGGAATAAATTTGACATTGGCTATTACATTGTAAATGTCATTTTCCCTGAAGCTGTTTACACAGCACTTGTAGCTGTTTTTATTTACCCTGTTCTGATCAAAATCAATACGTATCTTGAGGGAGTAGAACAAAGGAGTGCTAAGAAATTTGTTTAGTAAGATAAAAGAAGTCTTTATTAATTTTATAACTTCACGCCTTGTTATGATTTCAGCAATTCTCATACTGGCATCAGCAGGGCTTGTATACAGACTTTTCTTTCTGCAGATAGTCAAGGGAGAAACCTATCTCGATTCCTTCCAGCTCAAGATCATGAAGGAAAAATCCATTGCAGCCGCCAGAGGTAATATTTATGACAGGAATGGTAAGCTCCTTGCTTACAATGAGCTGTCTAATTCTGTTATGATCGAGGACGTTTATGAGTCCGGATCAGGAAAAAATGCGGCAATCAACGAAACTCTCAATAAGGTAATCGATATCATTGAAAAGGACGGAGATGTTGTTGACACTGATTTCAATATTCAGCTCAGCAGCTCCAACAATTTTGAGTTTACGATAGAGGGTAATTCCCTTCTTAGATTTTTGGCTGATATTTATGGCAGAACCTCGGTTGGCGACCTGAAATATGAGGAGAGATCCAAGACTGCCCAGGAGGTTATGGATGACCTTTGTAATAAATTCGGAATAGGTGATTACACCGATCCCGACGACAAAAAGTCATTTGTTCCGGGCCTTGGTTATGAGAAGGATCGTATTCTTCAGCTGGTAACTATCAGATATAAGATGTTCTCAAACAGTTACCAGAAGTACATCAATACCACTATTGCTACAAATGTAAGCGATAAAACCGTTGCCGATGTAATGGAAAATGCCAATGTTCTCGAAGGTGTCTCAATAGAAGAGGATACAGCGAGAGTTTATGTAGATTCTGTCTATTTTTCACAGATTCTTGGCTACACAGGTAAGATTTCTGACAGCGAACTTGAAGAACTCCAGAAGGAGAATCCTGCATATCGTTCGAATGATACTGTAGGTAAGTCCGGAATTGAGCAGTCAATGGAGTCCGTTCTTCAGGGAACTAAGGGAAGTGAGACAGTATACGTTGATAACACAGGTAAGGTTATTGAGACCAGCAGCTATATTGATTCAAAGGCCGGCAATGACGTTTACCTTACAATAGATAAGGACTTACAGGAGGCCTGCTACAACATAATTGAGCAGTCTCTTGCAGGTATTCTTGTTTCCAAGATTCAGAACATCAAGTTCTTCTTGCAGGGCGAGAATCAGAAATCCTCAGAGATTATGATTCCTATCTATGATGTTTACTTTGCCTGCTTTGATAACCATATTATCGATCTTAGGCATATGCAGTCAGAGGAAGCAGGAACCAACGAGAAGAATGTATATGCAAAGTATCTCACAAAGAGAGAACAGGTAAATGCAGGACTTCGTGCTGAATTTACTGAGACTAATACGCCTTACAACCTTTTATCAAAAGAATATCAGGTTTACATGAGTTATATCGCTCAGAAGCTCTATAGTAACGGAGTCATCTCTACTGATAAGGTCGATAAGGAAGATAAGACATATATTGCATGGACTACAGATGAGACCATATCTTTGGCAGATTATATAAGATATTGTATTTCTGCCAACTGGATAGATGTCAGCATCCTTGACCTTGAGAGTCAATATGTTGATTCCCAGGAGATTTTCAATACCATCGTAGAATATATATTCAAAGATATAGAAGAGGATGATGAGTTTAATAAAAAGCTCTATAAATACCTTCTTCAGGATGACATTGTAAGTGGTGATGAGGTTGGACATATCCTTCTCGAGCAGGGAGTTGTTGAGCTTCCTGAGGAGGAGCTTTCACTCTGGCTTTCAGGTGCTGAGTCACCCTACACATTTTTCATAAACAGAATTTCTAACCTTGATATCACACCGGCTCAGCTTGCTCTGGACCCCTGTTCAGGATCAATGGTTGTTACTGATGTTAATAACGGTGACGTCCTTGCACTTGTATCATATCCAGGATATGACAACAACAAGATGGCTAACGGTGTAGATGCTGATTATTACGCAAAGCTTCGAAGCGATCAGGCATCGCCTCTTATCAACTATGCGACGATGCAGAGAACAGCGCCCGGATCTACCTTTAAGATGGTTTCAGCTACGGCAGGTCTTATGGAGGGAGTAATCGATACTTCATCACAGATTACCTGTACAGGTGTGTTCGATAAGCTTGATAATACCAACCCCGCACACTGCTGGATTTATCCCAGGTCCCATGGACAGCTCGATGTTACGGGCGGTATTAAGAACTCCTGTAACGCCTTCTTCTTTGAAGTTGGTTACAGACTGAGTCTTGTGGGTGAGAATTTCCACTCTGACGTAGGTCTTGAGAAGCTTGCCAAGTACGCTGATATGTACGGACTTAGCGAGACTACCGGAGTAGAGGTTACTGAGTATGAGCCTATCGTTTCAGATCTCGACTCAACCCGTTCTGCTATCGGTCAGGGTACCAACTCCTTTACAACAGTTGGACTTGCCCGATATGTAACTGCGGTTGCCAACAGTGGAACCTGCTATAATCTTACACTTGTTAAGAAAACCTGTGATTCTGACGGTAACCTTCTTAATGAATATGGTGCTACCGTAAGAAATCACATTGATATGGATTCAGCCTACTGGAACGCAATTCACACAGGTATGCGCCAGGTGGTTGAGGACAAGCCTTACTTTAATGATCTTGCCGTTAATGTTGCCGGTAAGACAGGTACTGCCGAGGAGTCAAAGAAGAGAGCGAACCATGCGCTTTTCGTTTGCTATGCTCCTTATGAGAGCCCTCAGATTGCGATTGCAACGAGAATAGCTTATGGTTATACATCCAGCTATGCTGCACAGATAACAAAAGAGGCAGTAGCATATTACTTTGGTCTTAAGGATCCTGAGGAGGTTCAGACAGGAACCGCTCAGCAGCTTGAAGGTGGAGACGCTAATGCGGACTGAGAATTTTTTAGAAAAACTGAAAAGCTATCATATATTTGACTATGACTTCAAACTGGTCATTATGCTAATTGCATTATCCTGCATCGGCGTAATGGCCGTAGGAAGTGCTGACCCGTCATACAAGAAAAAGCAGATAGTGGGTATCGTTTTGGGAGTATTCATGATGATTTTTATATCCCTTCTCGATTATGTATTTATCTGCAAGTTTTACATTTTGTGCTATGTACTTAACCTTGGCGTACTTGCACTTGTATTTACGCCGCTTAGTCACTCGGTTAAGGGTGCTACTAGATGGATCAATCTTTTTGGCGTACAGTTCCAGCCTTCGGAAGCATCTAAAATATTATTGATTTTATTTTTTTCAGCGTTCATAATGAAATATAAGGATAAAGTAAAGAAGATTTACTTTATTTTCATATGCCTTGGGCTTTTGGCACCACCGCTTATTATGATTGTATTGCAGCCTGACTTGTCTACGACCATTATGTTAACGGTTATCATTGCCTGCATACTATTTTCTGCCGGAATAAATCTTAAATTTGTTATTACGGTTCTGGCCATCTCAATACCAACAGCCTTACTTGTTATATTTGATGCTCTTTCAGACAGGAGTATAATTTTGCGTGATTATCAGCAAAGGCGTGTTTTGGCATGGCTTCATCCCGAGGATTTTGCTTCATCTGATGCCTATCAGACGCTTAATTCCATTATGGCCATAGGTTCGGGACAGCTTTTGGGAAAAGGCTATAATACAAATGAGATCAGTTCCGTTTTGAATGGTGGTTTCGTTTCAGAGTCACAGACAGACTTCATTTTCACCGTTGTAGGTGAAGAATTTGGATTTATAGGTGGATGTTCAGTAATAGTCCTGATTCTGCTCATTGCCATTGAATGTATGGTAATCGCAGGAAGAGCAAAGGATCTCACCGGACAGCTCATAGCTACCGGAATGGGAGCCTGGATAGGATTCCAGGGATTCCTTAATATCGGAGTTGCCACAGGTGCACTTCCTAATACCGGAATTCCACTGCCGTTTGTTAGTGCGGGACTTACATCCTTAGTCAGTTGTTTTGCTGGTATGGGCTTTGTGCTCAATGTCAGATTACAGGGTAAAAAATACTTTTAGTTGGGGAAGGGGATTATAAACCAATGAATATTGCTTTTATAGCACATGATGCGAAAAAGAAATTGATGCAGAACTTCTGTATTGCATACAGAGGAATTCTTGCAAAGCATGATCTTTATGCTACCGGAACAACCGGAAGACTTATTGAAGAAGTTACCAATCTTAATATACATAAATATCTCGCAGGTCACCTTGGCGGATCTCAGCAGATCGGTGCTGCAATCGAAGCCAACGAGATCGATCTTGTTATCTTTCTTCGTGACCCTCTCACTCAGAAGGTTCATGAGCCTGATGTTAACAATGTAATGAGACTTTGTGATATGCACAATATCCCGATTGCAACAAATCTGGCTACTGCTGAGCTTTTGATTAAATCATTGGATAGAGGAGACCTTGAGTGGCGTGAGATGTATAAGTAATCTGAAAAACCGTGTCACCGCTTTATGCATGGTACTGGTTTTTTCGACCTTTATTACTGGATGTTCTGATACAGAATACGCATTTCCTTATACAATTCCATCTGCTGATTATGGTGAGAACGGGGCAGTTGTTATGAAGACATTTGCCTCTGATTTGTGTGTTACCAATTCGGATATAGGAGATTCCCTTACTTTGAGTGAAAATACCTGCCTTGGATTATTTGATTTAAGTAAGAAAAAGACTCTTTATGCTAAGAATGCACAGCTTCAGCTCGATCCCGCATCCCTTACTAAGGTTATGACAGCTATAGTAGCGCTGAAAAAGGGATCTCTTGATCAGGTTCTGAGGGCTGATTCCAGCGTTTATATCAGTGAAGACGGTGCACAGGTGATAAATCTGAAAGAGGGCGATACCATGACCCTTGATCAGGCTCTGCATATTCTTTTATTGTATTCAGCTAATGACGTAGCTGTTCTTATTGCCAATAATATATCCGGAAGCATGGAAGCCTTCGTTGAAGAGATGAATAACGAAGCAAAGGCGCTTGGTGCTACACATACACATTTCATGAATCCAAATGGTCTTACTGCTGATGATCATTACACAAGTGTTTATGATATGTATCTGATGTTCAACGAGGCTCTTAAGTATGACAAGTTTACCGAGATCATACACATGTCCAATTATTCAACTCAGTTCTATACAGCCTCCGGAGAGCTAAGAGACGTAAATGTTAAGAATACAAATGGATTTATAAACGGAAATTATGAAATGCCTGCCGGAATTACAGTTCTTGGAGGTAAAACCGGAACGACAGCAGCTGCAGGACACTGCCTTGTTCAGCTTGCTTCCGATACATCAGGTAATAATTATATTGCTGTAGTTATGAGGGCTGAGGATACCGGAACCCTTTATAGTGAAATGTCCGATTTGTTATTGCAGATAACTAATCAGTAATTTATAATATTATTAACGAGATAAAAACTTTTCATTAAGTTTTTAGAAATATTTCTAAGTATCTCAAACACAAAAATAATATAAAACTGGAGGGTATGGATATGGTTCAATTAATCGTTGGGAATAAAGGTAAAGGTAAAACAAAATGCCTGTTGAACAAGGTCAATACCGAGGTAAAAAACATTTTGGGGAACGTTGTATTTCTTGATAGAAATACAAAGCACATGTTTGAACTTAACAATAAAGTTCGCCTTATTGTAGTTCCGGAGTTCATGATTGAGAATTCCGACGAGTTTCTTGGTTTCGTCAGTGGCGTGATTTCACAGGATCACGATCTTCAGCAAATGTATTTCGATGGTTTCCTCAGTATCGCATGTCTTGAGGGAAAAGATATCACTTCTACAATTGAAAAGCTTGAGCGTCTTGGAGAGAAATTTAACGTAGATTTCGTACTTAGCGTATCTATGGATGAATCTGAACTTCCTGAGGCTGTTAAGTCTAAGGTTATGACAGCGCTCTAATTATATATTATGGATAGGATGGATAAGCCGCGGTTTTATCTCGCGGCTTATCTTTAGTTTTAAAATATGGCAAAGAAACAAAAAAACAAGATAGCGAGATATCCTGTTTTTCTGCATGTTAATGTGGGAATGGTATTTTTTGCATTCATGCTTATTTATGTCGTTATCTGTGTTTTTACTTACTTCAGTAAAAAGCATATAGTCGGTTATGAGGTTAAAGAGGGATCTCTTTCATCAAACAACATATATGAAGCGGTTGCACTAAGGGATGAACAGATAGTAGAGGCTGCCAATGCAGGCTATGTCAACTATTTTGCTCCTGAAGGACAGCGAGTAGCTGTCGGTAACCTTGTATATACGGTTGATGAATCAGGAGATCTGCTTGATTACCTTAAAACACAAGGGTCTGAACAGGCTGCTCTTACGGACGAGGATCTTAGCGAGCTTCGAACCCAGATAGTAAGCTACAGCGCAGATTTTGACCCCAAGAGCTTTGGCTCTGTATATGATTTTAAGCTGAGTCTTGATGGTACTGTTCAAAAGCTTGCAAGCGCCAGCGTACTTCAAAGTATCAATTCTCTTGGAGATAACTCAGGAGCTATGCAGAGTATAAATTATTGTTATTCTGCAGGAACAGGAATTGTTCAATATTATACTGACGGTTATGAAGGCATCACCTTGGGGAGCATGACCGCAGACCTAATGGACAGTTCCAAGTATGAGCGTAAGCAGCTTATAAATAATTCTCTTGTTGGTGTCGGCGATCCGGCATTTAAGCTTTCAACCAGTGAAGACTGGATGATAGTAATTCAGGAGAATGACCTTGATAAGGTAAAGAGCCTTGCTGAGAGAGAATATGTTAAGGTCAGATTCCTTAAGAATCAGGATGAGGCCTGGGGCAAGGTATCTTATGTCACCAATGATGCAGGTGATACCTTCGTTGGACTTTCCTTTACAAATTCAATGATCACCTTTGCAAAGGACAGATTCCTTAACGTGGAACTTATCACAGAGGATGAGAGTGGACTTAAGATCCCCAATTCCTCAATCGCCGAGAAGAGCTTCTTTGTTGTTCCAAAGTCATACGTGACTAAGGGGAATAATAACAACTACGGTGTTCTTCGAGATAAATATGATGAAAATGGTAATGAGACTTCTGAGTTCATTGAAGTTGAGCTTTATAATGAGAACGAAGATTCCTATTACGTGGATGATGATACTCTGAGAAATGGTGATCTATTGATAATGCCTGATTCTCAGGAGAAGTTTACTGTTAACACCAAGGACACCCTTATCGGTGTATACAATATCAATAAGGGTTATGCAGACTTCAGACAGATAAGCATTTTGTACCAGAACGATGAGTATTCTATCGTTAAATCAAATACAAATTACGGTTTAAGCGTATATGATTACATAGTGCTGGATGCGTCAACTGTAGAAGGAGATGCTAAGAACCTTGACACTTCGAATGAAAACTAGCATAATATAATCGTTGTATATTTTGTTGGGGTTAGGAGTTTAATCACATGAGTGTAATGGATAAGTTTTTATCAGCTATGAAGCTGAACGGGGATGACGAAAGCGGATACTATGATCAGGACGATGATTACTATGATAGCACCATCGAGCCTATTCATAAGGCTAGCGCAATCGGTAAGGACGATCCCTCAATTGAAATAAATGAAGAGAAGCTTAAGAGACCTGCGGCTGCTCCCAGAAGTACTGCAGCTCCCAGAAGCAGAAGCGCTAGCGGAATGGAGGTTTGCGTTGTAAAGCCCACTTCAATCGAGGATGCCAGAGAGATTACTGAGACTCTTCTCAACAACCGTACAGTTGTACTTAATCTTGAGGGCATTGATGTTGAGCTTGCACAGAGAATCATCGATTTCACATCAGGTTCCTGCTTCGCAATCAACGGCAATCTTCAGAAGATTTCCAGATATATCTTTATCGTAACACCTGCAAGTGTTGATATTTCAGGAGATTTTCAGGACATTTTAGGCGGTGCATTTGATAGTTCCATGGGAACATCAGGTCTCCAGTCTATGTAAATTACAGAAGTTAACTATCAGGCAGAAACTTTTGTTTCTGCCTTTTCTTTGAGTATAAAGCAAACTTTGAAAGGAATTTCAGCCTGGCTGATAGATTACTATGTCTGAAGTATTAAACGTAAAGTATAACGGTAATCCCTGCTACGATATCGTCTTTGATACATCCTTCGATGAGCTTTCAAAGCGTATTGAAGAGCTTGGATTCAAAAACAGAAAATTCGCAATAATTACTGATTCCAATGTAGAGCCTCTGTATGCAGATACAGTAGTTAAGACAGTTGAAGCTATTTCATCCAAGGTTATTGTTTATGCAATTCCTGCAGGTGAAGAGAACAAGAACCTCTCTGAGATTCAGAAGATATATAAGGTGCTTATTGAGAATAAATTCGATCGGCATGATCTTATCATTGCTCTTGGCGGCGGAGTTGTCGGTGATATGGCTGGCTATACTGCAGCTACATACCTTAGAGGAATCGCTTTTGTTCAGATTCCTACAACACTTCTTGCCCAGACTGACAGCAGTATAGGTGGTAAGACAGGCGTTGATTTCGACGGCTATAAAAACATGGTTGGCGCTTTCTACATGCCTTCACTTGTTTATATGAATATAAAGGTACTTGATACGTTATCAGGAGAGCAGTTTGCTTCAGGCTTTGCTGAGGTAATGAAGCACGGTCTTATTAAAGACTCTGACTTCTATATCTGGCTCATTGAAAATATGTATGAGATTCAGGAAAGAGATCCCGAAATTCTTATCAAGATGGTTAAGAAGAGCTGCGACATTAAGAGAGCAGTTGTTGAAAAGGATCCCACTGAGAAGGGTGACAGAGCACTTCTTAATTATGGTCACACCATCGGACATGCAATTGAAAAGTATAAAAACTTTACATTATCCCATGGCGAGTGTGTTGCTCTTGGCGCTGTAGCAGCTGCCTTCATTTCCTGGAAGAGACAGCTCCTTTCAATGGAAGAGTATTATGAGATAAGGGATATGTTTGTTCCTTTTGGACTTCCAATCTCTGAGACAGACATCGATGCTGACGAAGTAATTAAGCTGATGCATTCCGATAAGAAGGCTGACGGTAATACAATAAAGTTCGTTCTTCTTAAGAAGGTCGGTAAGGCTGTTCTTGACAGTACAGTTACAGATGATGAGGCCAGGGCTGCAATCAAAGAAATCACATGGTCTGAGGACTTTGAATAATAAATATAATCCGGAGTTTTTATGAATAAATTAACAACCAAAAAGAAATTATTTCTTGTAATTGATCTTATAGCTATTGTTTTACTTGTTGTTCTTGATCAGTTTACCAAGCACCTTGCTGTGACACATCTTATGGATAAGGATTCAATCGTGCTTATCCCTGGGGTCCTTGAGCTTACATTTTTAAAGAACAGAGGAGCTGCATTTGGAATACTTCAGGATCAGAAGGTATTCTTCGTAATGATAGCTATAATGATACTTCTTGTAATCGCTTACGTATTATTCCAGCTTCCTCTTGAGAAGAAGTACACATTCCTGCAGATCATACTTGTAATGATAGCCAGCGGCGCTGCAGGTAATATGATAGACAGACTTGTTAATGATTACGTAGTTGATTTTATTTCCTTCGTAATTATCAATTTCCCCATTTTTAATGTGGCGGATATTTATGTGACTGTTTCAACGTTTTTGTTCATTATTCTGTTCCTGTTTTATTATAAGGAAAAGGACTTCGATTTCCTTAGCTTTAAACAGCAGAAAAAGTACAGGGAGTTTAAATGACAGATTCTATCGAAAAAGAAAACAGTGTAAGTTATGTAGTTAACGAAGATATGGATGGAGAGAGAGTTGATAAGGTTATGAGCTCTCTCTCTGATTCTATGTCCAGAAGTTATATTCAGAAGCTCATCAAGGATAACAAGGTTCTTGTTAATGGGAAAAATGTAAAGCCAAGTACTGTAGTTTCTGAGGGCGATACAATTTTCATGGAGATACCGAAGTCCATAATTCCTGACATCGAGCCTGAGAATATCCCGCTTGATATCATCTATGAGGATAAGGACGTACTGATAGTCAACAAGCCCAAGGGGATGGTTGTTCATCCTGCAGCCGGACATTACGACGGAACCCTTGTAAACGCCCTTATGTATTATCTTGGGGATGATCTCTCTGGAATAAACGGTGTTATGAGGCCTGGTATCGTTCATAGAATTGACCGTGATACCACAGGTTCAGTAATCATCTGTAAAAACGATATAGCTCACAGAGGAATCGCTGACCAGTTAAAGGAGCACAGCATAAACCGTGTTTATCATGCTATTTGTCATGGAATCCTTAAGGACGACGAAGGAACAATTATCTCTCATATAGGAAGAAGCCAGAATGACAGAAAGAAGATGAGCGTTGTTCCGGATTCGCAGGGTAAAAATGCAATTACCCATTATCGCGTTATTAAGAGATTTGAGAAGGACAAGATGACTTATGTGGAATGTAAGCTTGAAACGGGCAGAACCCATCAGATAAGGGTTCACATGGCTCATATAGGACATCCCTTACTTGGTGATACCGTATACGGACCTTCAATGAAAAGTAAGTTTAAGCTTGAGGGACAATGTCTTCATGCAAAGACCCTTGGCTTTAAGCATCCTGTAACCGGGGAATATATCGAGACCGATGCACCGCTGCCGGAATACTTTAGCCATCTGCTAAATATATTAAACTGATTGAGCGATTTTGTGGTATAATTGTATCAAATTTATGAAATCTTTTATCACGGAGGTTTTATTATGAATACAATCATAACAATAGGCAGACAATTTGGTTCAGGCGGTCGTGAGATTGGTATGAAGGTTGCTGAGCGCTTTGGCATTAAGTTTTATGACAAGGAGCTCCTTACAAGAGCAGCATCGGAGAGTGGCTTTGCACAGGAAATGATACAGGATCATGATGAAAGACCTACAACATCATTCCTTTATAATCTTGTTATGGATACGTATTCATTTGGATATAATTCATCCAGCTTCGTGGATATGCCCATCAGCCATAAGATTTTCCTGGCTCAGTTTGATACCATCAAGAAAATTGCTGATGAAGGCCCCTGCGTAATCGTTGGAAGATGCGCTGATTATGCTCTTGCTGATTATCCCAATGTTATCAACATTTTCATTCACGGTGATGAGGAGGATAAAATCAAGAGAGTTATGAGCCGTTATGACGACGTGACGACTAAGGACAAGGCTCTTGAGATGATTCTAAAGAAAGATAAGCAGAGACAGAGCTATTACAACTATTATTCATCCAAGAAATGGGGCAGATCCGATACCTACGATCTTACAATAAACAGCAGCGTTCTCGGCATTGACGGAACAGTTAATCTTATAGCACAGTTTGTTGAAGATTTCGAAAACAAATAATCTGGATAATAAAAGAAAGGAATAAGGAGCAGACAAAATGTGTTTGCTCCTTTTTTTGTAACATCATGGCTTATAATTTTTTCGCAACAATATCAAGAATGAAGTATATCGAGAGATGGGCGCTCATGCGCAACTCAAGACCTGAGAATTTGAGCGAGCACTCCCTTGAAGTATCAATGATTGCACATGCACTCTGTGTAATTGGCAATGTCAGATATGGCAAAAATCTTAATGCTGAAAAGGTTGCACTCATCGGCCTTTATCATGATGCATCAGAGATAATCACAGGAGATATGCCTACACCTGTTAAGTATTACAATGACGAGCTGAAAAACGCCTATAAGCAGGTAGAAGCAATTGCTGATACGCAGCTTCTCCATAAGCTTCCGGATGACCTCCGCCCTGCCTTTGAGGTGATATTTAAGCCCCAGGACGGCGCTGATGAAAAATACATGCGAAGACTTGTTAAGGCAGCTGATAAGCTCTCAGCACTTATCAAATGTATCGAAGAAAAGAACGCCGGAAACAGTGAGTTCAGGACAGCGGAGCAGAGTACATTAAAATCACTTGAAAAGATGAAGAAGGAGCTTCCTGAGGTCGAGGATTTCATGAGTGACTTCCTTGAGCCCTATGGCAAAACTCTTGATGAGCTTTCATGATTTGATTTTTAATAAGAATCTTTTTTATCACGAAAGGATCTGATATGACATATTTTACATGTTTTTTCCTTGATACTGAAAAAGATATAATCGTAAGTCTCTATAAGGATCTGGACAGGATGTACTATGTGCTGTCCACTCCTAATCACCACACAGGCAATCTGATAAGAAATTTGTCTGCTATATGCGAGCTTCCTTTGTCAGAGGACGACGAAGGAATGCTTGTTATTAAGGGTGAGGTTCCGTGCTTCGTAGATTCCTCAAATACGGAATTCTATGTTTTCAGGCTCGGTAAAACTGAGGTTGCAAGTATTTATCCTGATGGCAGCGTTGATCTAAAGGCGACGATTCCTGCAATCGCCAAAACGCTTATGAGCCAGACCAAGAATTATCAGCTTGATCTATCCAAAACAATTTTCAAAACACAGATAAAAAAGAATATAAAATTCCAGGCGGATCTCCATACTCACATGAACGGCAACCTACCGGGAGACGTTCTTATTGCGCTTGGAATCTATCATCAGATAAGGTATCCCCTATATTACATAAGAAAGCTTGGCTTAAAGCTGACTGAGGCTCAGGAAGAGAAACTGAGTAAGCAGCGCGAAAAGGTTGCAAGGCAGTTTATTTCCTCAGGTCTTCAGGGAAAATATCTGGATAGAAGAATTAATGATAATACCTTTATAAATTTTGCAGACCTTATCCTTAATAATCTCGATAACGCTGAAATGAACATAGTTAAGATAAGAGGTTCCCTTGCTGTTATTAAGGACGGACAGGCCGTATTTACAAACCTTGAGAAGGTTTATCTCTACAGATATGTATTCTGTAAGGCAAAGGAGCATGAGGAAAAGATAGACCTTGAGAACATTAGTCAGATTCCTGATATTGATGTAAAAAACACCTTAAGGCAGATGCTTAAGGATAAGGAAAATCCTGATTATGCAGGCAATACAATTTTCCAGGATAAGCTACTGTGGATAGCAAGAAATTATAAAAAGCAAGGCGTTTGCTACGCAGAAATAAGTGATACAACCCTGGTTAAAAAATACGAATCTGTTGAAATGCTCAAGCAGGTTCATGAGGTCATGCCCAAAATCTATCAGGAAACGGGCGTAATGATAAGATTCCTTGCGGCCATGAGGCGTATACCCCTGACAATCGTTAAGGACGCTGTAACACCTTCTGATTACCTTGAACAGAACCTTGAGGTATTAAGGGCGACCTTCCTTGATCCTTACGTTGCAGGCTGCGACTTTGTAGGTGAGGAAATAAATGACATCATCACATTAAAGCCTGTATTTAAGGAGCTTGTAAAATTCGCAGCGATTGATCCATCCTTCGTAATAAGGGTTCATGCCGGTGAAAATGACAGTCTTAAGGATAATATCGCTCACAGTATATCCTGCGTTAAGGACTGCCTTCTTCCGGGACAGACCATGCCCAGAATGAGACTTGGACACGGCTTATATACCTACAGCCCAAGGTCTCAAAAGGGAAAAGAGGTTATAAAGCAGCTTAAGGAAAATAACGTTGTTCTGGAGTTCCAGCTCACAAGTAACGTGCGCCTGAATAACCTTAATTCCCTAAAGGATCATCCGCTTAAGTACTACCTTAAACAGGGAATACGCTGTGTTCAGGGAACTGACGGAGCAGCCCTTTATGGAACAAATTCAATCGATGAGGAGCTTTCATTAAAGAAGATGCTTGAGCTCTCTGATGAAGACCTTGCTCTCATGAGAGAAGCTGAGCGCGGAATAATAGAAGAGGGGCAGATTGCCTACTCCGATAAAAAGGCTGCCTTCATCTCACTTATTAAAAACAGGGATATGGAGGAGGTCCTCCTTGAGAAGATGAAGACCGTCAAAATTTCTAAGACAGGTCAGCGTAAGCTTAAGAGACTTGATGCTAATAAAGAACTGAAGGATGAAATTGAAGATATAACCTGGGACAGATTCCCCATAGTACTTCTTGGGGGCAGTTTTAATACTGAAAAAAGAGCAACAAGGATCACACCTGATGGAAAGAAGGAGCTTGATGAGCTTCTACAGCTCCTTAATCCGGATGAAGTCTGCTTTGTTATAGGACATAAGCTCTCAGGCTATGAAAAGTATCTGATAGAGCATAATGATAAGAATTTTAAAATATATGCTGTTGTGCCCTCACTTATCTCCAGGCACGAAAGGGATAAGCTTAAGGAAGCCGGCGTATTTATAAGAGTGTCTCCGGAAGCTGAGGGAATGGGCATATATAAGAGCTTTAACTATGAGATTTTTGAGAGAAGGCCTTCGATGGTAGTAGCCTTTGATGGTAACAGTGCCGCGGCTAATCTTATTCAGGAAGCCAAAAACGGCAAGGGGAAATCTGTTATTTTTATATGGAGTCATTCTCAGACTTTAAAACAAAAAGCTACTTCATTACATGGCTATGTACGATATTTTGATAGTGACTCACCAATCGTTTCTCAAATTTTAAAGCTTCAAAATACGGATAAAAACTGAACTTGACAATAATTACGAAAAAGATAGCAATATTGTTGGACATTTGTTGGACATATTATTTTATACTTAATGTATGAAATTTAGTTTTGAAAAAAGTTAACAATTTAGAGGGAGGTTCTATATGTTCAATTCAAAGGGTAAGCTTCGCAAAAGTTTACAGTCAATTTTTCTTGCTGCAGCAGTCGCTGTAACAGTAGTACCGGTTTCATTCGTAGCTTCAGAGCCTGTAACTGTAGAAGCTGCATCATCAGCTGTTAAGGATGCTCTGAATGAAAGTCAGAAGAAGATCTTCGATGCTTATGAGTACCTTGATACCAGAATTATGGATAAGGGTGTTGAAGTAACATCTGCTAACAAGGGTCAGTTTGAATCATCTAATTTCTATACCATGTATACAAATTCTGATGAAAAGAAAAAGTATTCAAACGATGATCTCAAGTATGCAAGACGTGCTTACATTTACAGCAATCCTTATGAGATCGCACCTGCAATGGCAGAGCTTAAGTTTGTCACAGTAAAGAATTCAAGCGGTAAGTATAGCTGCTTCGCATATCTTAGAAAAACAGGTGACAGCGATTATTCAACAGAGAAGAAGAATCTTAAGTCAGCTGTAAAAAGAATCATGAAGAACATTGATGATGATGCTTCAGTTTTCACAAAGGAGCTTGAGTGCTTCAATATGATCATCGATAACGTAACTAATGTTAAGGTTGGTATCGATAACAAGGATCTTAAGAACACAGCTTATGGCGCACTTGTAACACACAGAGCTTCCTCGCAGGGTTATGCTCTTGCATTTTCACTTCTTTTAGATGAGTGTGATGTTCAGAACGATATTCTTTTCAATGAGAGTAAGTGCTGGAACCAGGTTAAGATCGGTAAGTGGTATGAGACAAACATCCCTGCTTGCGACAAGGCAAAGAAGGGCAAGGTTAATTACGATAGCTTCAACGTTTCTCAGAAGACAATGAAGAACAATGGCTATACAAGAGTTAATTACTGCACAAAGCTTCGTACATCCAATGGTAAGCACAGCGATTCCAATAAAAAGGTTGCTAAGTACGAGGAAGACCAGTTATATTCAGCAAGCAACTATAAGTTAGCAGTTCTTAATTCTGATAATACAACTACACGTACAAACCTTACTGTAAATGATCAGGTATCTAACGTAGTTCCTGTATTTGTATTAGGAAGTTCTCTTAAGAACATCAGCTCCGCACTTAAGGCTTGCACAATAACACTTCCCGCTGACAGTGCTTTTGCTCCTATAGCTACAGCTGATAAGTGGACAGTTAATCATCCTTACATCACACTTAGAAAAGGTGGCAAGGGTGGCAACAGAAACCTTACATTAACATTTGTACTTGATGATGGTTCAAACAATGGTAACGGAACACAGGTTACTGTAAACACTTCTTTAAATGACGAGAATGACACAACAGGCAGCTATGTATACAAGACAACAGGCGAAGACACAGCAGCTCTTGTAAAGTGCACAAAGACAAAGATCAAGAACGTAAAGATTCCTTCAACTGTTACTATCGATGGCAAGGTTTACAAGGTAACCAAGATCGAGAAGAACGCATTCAAGAAGTGCAAGAAGGTTGAGACTGTAATGATCGGTGCTTATGTAACTGAGATCGGAAGCAACGCTTTCTCAGGAAAGACAAAGCTCATCCGTGTTGAGAACCAGGGCTTTGCACTTGATAAGTTCGGTAAGGACGCATTCAAGTCAGCTAATGATGATACATTCTTCCTTATTAAGGCTCCCAGCTACAGTAAGTATAAGAAGATCGTCAAGAAGATCAAGAAGGCAGGCGGAAAGAATTCTGTTTACAAGTACAGAGCAGAATAAAAAATTATTTAGTAATTTTATAATTTGATATTATAAAGTCGGGCAACTGTGATACAATCTATTAGTGTCGATAGTTGTCCGACTTTTATATTAATATAACTGAAAGAAGATTTACGTGAATAATTTTAAGAACAAGCTTTTTACAAAAATAGTGCTTAGCGCAAAAGATTATAATTCAAAGCATAAAAAACATGCCAGGAATATCACATATATAACACTCGGACTGATTGTATTTCTGAGTATTATTTTGTATATTCCCGAAAAGATAATTGGCCTTCTTGCTAATATCTTCAGGTTCTTTATGAAGAATAAAATCGCTCTTGTTGCAGCACTTATTATAGCGATCGTCGGAGTCTTTATATGGAAGTTCAAGGTCATCGCTCCTGATAATCAGCCTGTCGCTGTTACAGAAAATGTTGAACCTGAGACAGTTGCAAGTAACGATGTAGAAGTATCTGCCGATGAAAATGAGGCTCCGGAGGCTACCGAGCCTGAAACCACTGAGGTTGATGAACCTGAAGAAGAGATACCTGAGGAAGAGCCTAAAGCAGAAGAGGAGCAGACAAAGGAAGCTTTTGCAGGTGATGTAGAAGGAAATACCGATGATAAAGCTAATTCCGGTAATACTGAAGAAGAAACTACTGCAGCTGTTTCTGATAATAATGCTGAAGCAGATGAAGCTGAAGAAACTGAAGAAACTGTAGAAGCTGTAGAGAATACAGACAGTGAACAGGAAAATGAAGTAGCAGAGGCTGAGCCTGAAAATAAAGATGAAGAAGCTTCAGAAGAAGCTACGGAAAACTCAGAAGAAGATAATTCATCCGACAACTCTTCCGGCGATAATAAATTGTATGCAATGGATGAGTATCTTGAAAAATTAAAGAACGAATATCACGATGCAGTGGGATGGCTTTACTTTGAGGATGGCTCCATAAGTTATCCCATAATGCAGAGCGAAGATAATGAGAAATATTTGACCTATGGATATGATGGCAATCCTGCAGATACAGGTGCAATTTTCCTGGATTACAGATCTGCAGCTGATTTCTCAGATTCTAATTCCATCGTATACGGCCATAATATGAAGAATCGTACTATGTTCGGTACCCTGAGGAATTTCAGATACAATAAGAACTACTACAATGATCATCAGTATTTCTACATAATAACCGAGGATAATCTCTACAAATACGAGATATTTGCTTACATGGATGTACCTAACGATTACGTCATCTATGATTATGTAGGAGAAAAATCCAAGGAATTCGTAGCAGATGCTGAGCCTGTAAGATTGAAGTCCTATATGGATTCGGAGATACCTGTGAATGAATCCAAGAAGGTAGTTACACTTTCAACATGTACTTCAAAGGATCAGCTCAGATTCGTAGTTTTAGGCGTATTGGTGGACTAAGCCCAGTATCCATGGGCTTTGCGCTTATTTGGCTACCATTTCGTTAAAGAGGGATTTAACGAAATAATACATTCTGCTATCCACAATGAATATTGTAGCTACGTTTAAATATAGAGAATTTCCTTGTAAGCCCTGAAATAAATCTCGAACCTGCCATCCTTTGTCAGGTAATCTAGATCCTCATACAGACCGTGCTTATTTTTTATCAGCTCTATTACTGAAGGGCTGTACCTTGTTCCTGCTTCATGTGATAGCTCTTCAAATACAGTAGAAAAATCCTTACCTTTTGTATAATTTCTGCCCAATATGTCAGTCGCAGCATCGATGCTGTCAGAAATGGATATCAGATCTATGACCGGTTTATATGGAGACTTTAAATTGTCAAAGCTTTCAGGATATCCGCCATTTCCATCAAAAAATTTGTGATGCCCGCGAATAATGTCAAAGTACTTTGAATATTTGGGATCATGGTTTAGCATGAAAAATCCATCCATAGGATGACGTTTTATAATCTCGAATTCCTCATCATAAAGATGGCGATCCTGACGGCTAACAACACCTACTATTCTGCATTTTCCGCAGTCGTGTATTAATCCGCAGTCTGCGATATAATCCAGTAACTCCTTCTGATTATCTTTCACAGCTTTTTCATCAGGATATCCAGGAATGCCAACAAAATATGAAGGTTTCTGGGTTATCAGAGCATGCGCTATTCGCATTGCAATCTCACTTACCATAAGGCTGTGAATATACGTCAGAGGCTGCCTGATTATTACCAGCTTAAGAAGCAGTTCTTTCTTTTCAACGGGATCGTCAATGAAGGGTGCATATTCTGTAAACCATTCTGCACACATCTCATCAACAAGCTGAGGCCACACACCGAAGGGGATTCTTTTCTGAAAATCAGTGACCTTTTTGCAGAATCTGTCCATATAAATTCTGCGCACGTCATGCTCCACATTCTTCCATTTAAATATCGAAAAAATGGTACAGCTGCAGTTATGATAATTCATAACTTTTATAATTGATTCTTCTTCATCCTTTTCAAAATCGACATCACCCATGTTATCAAGGTATTCTATTGTATCCTCGATTAGCGGCTCATATTTTTCACCTTTAATAAGGCGGCATTTTATTTCAGCTCTGAACAGCGAGCCTTCATCATCAGTCATTCCTTCCTTATTCCATTTTTCTTTTATATATGGAACAGCTGCAGCAAATTCGATTGTAAAATCCAGAGGCATTTTCTCGACAAATTCCTCAGCAAACAGGATATTCGCCTCAATCTGGCCTATACAGGCCAAGAAATCTTCATTCTTTCCGTCAAGCTCCTGAACATAATTCTGATTCCAGAGATCCATGGCCTCGTGGTAATACCTGAACATCCTGCTCCTGTATTCAGTAGTCGTCTGTCCTATGGGAGCTATCAGGTTGTTATAAGAAGTAAAAATACATAGTCTTGCAGATGCGTCCTTTAAATCCCTGTAATGCTTTTGTAGAGCTATACATTTCTCGTAATATTGCGCTGCCTCATCGGGACCATTTTCCTTATCGATTCTTCCATAGAACTCAAAAAACTCGTATCCCAGTATCTTATATAGATGGCAGAGCTTTTCATAATCGCTTCGCTCTTCATAGAATCTGATCGCTGGCTTAGCGAGATTTCTCATTACAAAAAGATCATCGTATCCCCCATCATAAAAGCCTTTTACAACCTCGAAGAGCTTTTTGGCAATGCTTTCATCTATGCCATTCTGCAGAAAATGTCGTATTTCTATAATGAACCTGTTATTATCCGAATAGATGTCTCTTGTAATCTTTGCTCTCTCTACGAGGACATCTCTCCACTTATTAAAGGTCATCTCTTCAAGAAGATGCTGGTTTGTCTTCCAGATCTTCTGTCTGTTTGCCGTATATTCTTTAAAAAAAGTGGATAATGTTTTTTCCATCTGTCCGCCATTCTCCAGCCTGTAGATGAATCTATGTCAACAAAATTTCGCTTCAAATATAGCTTTTTCTCGGTTTCCTCCATACGAAAAAAAGCATAGCTCTGAATTTATTATACTGTTTCTCATCCCTTGGTTTTATTAGATGGATATTATGTTTTTCTAAATACTATATAAAGTACTTCTACACATGTTTTTAAATATATTCTTTTGAGGATACCTTTATGTTTACCCTACTCATGTTCAGTGTTTTACTTAAGAAATGGCATCTATACTGTAAATAAGGAATCTTATCTTCAATATTTTCAGCCTTTGGTCCTAGGATAAGCTCTTTTATATATGTGTTCTCATTGCTTTTGACAAAGAGCTTTCCGCCCTTATCTGATGTATGTCTTATCGCCGGGCTGTCCGCATCTTCAAGTCTGATAATTCTGTACTCATCCTCATGAGCATTGGAGGCCTTTTTAAATAAATATGCGATAGGCTGCATAAGAGGTATGATCTTTGCCTTTTCGCCGCCTCTTTTTATGAAGCAGGCATATTCGTCAGAGAGTTTCCAGATAAGGTCATTTATCATGGATACAGTCGCTGCTGACATGGATTCGTTATCCTCCATCCATGCTTTGGGGCGGCCTGTCTCATTACGTAAATAGCATACCTTTTTCAGAACATAATGCTTCGAAGCTCTGGCACTGTCTATTACTGCGCAGAAGCCCTTTGCTCTGTCGCCATACATCTCCCACATGGTGAGATCATCAATCTTGGTAGTGAAGTTCTTCATGAAAACATAAGGGTATTCTATGGATTCCGTGTACTCAGGATATACCTGGTCTTCAGAGATCGCCTCAAAAATGGTTCTGCCTTCCATTGGATCATTCATATGACCTACATGCATAACTGTAAAATGCCCGGTGTCCCCACCATCGCCTGAAATAGGAAGGATGTCTTCCAGATTCTCATTTGATGTGTAAAATGAAAGCTCCTTTGGCCACTCAAATTCACCGAGACTCATATCAAGCAGTCTTATGTAATAATTCATTGTGGCAAGACACTTATTCAGCATTCTGAACTTCCTGCCACCGGTATAGAACACCTTCTTAAGATCCATATAAAATGAAAGCTCAGGGTAATTTGCAAGGAGCTTACCGAATTTAAATGCTTCATCAGGCTTAGTCATATAGTGCAGATAAAAGCCGTTATCAAGGGCATGATCAAGAAGAAGGTTCAGTATTATAACCTCATTTCTAAGAGCAGACAGGTTCTTTTTGGTATAGCTTTTTATCTCATCCTTGCCGGTCTCAAAATATTTATTTGTAAGATTCCAGAGCATGAGCTTTTGCTGAGCATCAGTATCCTTACCTGTTGTTCTTATCATGTTGGTCTCTATGTATGATGACAAAAGCTCTAAGTGATCGAACTGAATTCTTCTGCGGAAGTTAGCAATGGCTTCGTAGTACTGTCTTGCTTTTAATTTTTCATCAAGCTCTGCGTACTGCTCCGCGAAGAGTCTGATATTGGTTAACTGAACAAGATCCTCATGGCTGATATCGTTGCCATGTTCAAATACAATCTCATCCTTTGAAACATCTGCAACGGTTTTGTAGAACTGCAGCGCATGACGGAATCTGTTGTATTTTAGAAGATAATAATCTCCTGTCTCATAGATAAGCACCAGCATTCTATGAAAAAGTGCACTCTTTAAAGGTGTGGTATTTTCCCTGTTTGAGGCTCTTAGCATTTCAAAGAAGTTTAAAATGCGCTCGCAGGTCTCTGCATCATCAGCAAGAAGCTTTAATCTGAAAAATGCCTCAAGCTCCTCTACAATCTCTTCCATATTCAGTTTGATATTTGATGGTAATTCTTCTATGGATTTTAATAGATAATCAAGACCAACCCTAAGCTTTGGCGCATAGATAGGTTGTTTTATATCCTGATCCGGTTTTAAGTATATGCCACTTTTCAGACAGTTGACACATACCTTTATAAGTGGTGCATCATAATAATCCGCATCACATGTCTCCCTGCTGGGGAGCTCTAGCTTTATTTCTTCCAAATGATTTAGATGTGACTCTATTTCCTCATTGTATCCCCATTTTTCTCTCAGCACGTAATCTAGTATTGGCATACTTTTCCTCTTTCACATCCTTTAATTTTCCCCTCGGGTTTCTATATTATCAGAAAATTGCGCATATTCTAGTGCTAAATTAAAGGAATTTCTTAATGTTTTATTAAGCTTTGCCACTACATGCTTAATTGTGTCAAAATAATTAAAAAAGCGGCATTTTAGCCGCCTTTTTAATTCATATTTATTTATATAGATGTAATAATTCCTTATCCGGAAGCTCATCAGCTTTCCCTCATGAGAACCTCCTGCTTGTTTCCGCTTGCTCTTGTGTCAGTTCATTATTTAGTTACCTTCTGGTTTTTACCGTTTAATCCCTTCTTCTTAAATATCTTTCTATAGGCCTTTACCTTCTTCTTAGGAACCTTCACCTTTGCGTTTTCGTTGATGCCCTTAAATACACCCTTATCAACTGAATCCTTTGTAAGTGCGGATGTCTTAATTGTGATCTTCTTAAGCTTCTTGCACTTATAGAATGCTTTTGTTCCGATTCTGAGGACGTTCTCGCCTATTGTAACCTTCTTAAGCTTCTTGCAGCCCTTGAAGGCATTATCTTCAATATCAGTAACCTTATAATCTACGCCATCAATATTCACAGTATCAGGAATAATTGCGCTCTTAATACCCGTATCCTCAGGCTTAACGTACATTATGCTTTCATTACCGGCTGTGAGGTCTGTAATCTGATAAATCGCACCATCAATAGTGATCTGTTCACCTACGGTGTGAGCGTTTGCTTCAACAGTAGCCGGCTTTTCATCCGGGGTTGTTTCTGGAAATAACAATCCCTTAAACGAATAATAATAGGCTTCACCTTGAGGTTCTTTGCCTATGTCTACAACTGCATCACCTTTTGACAAATCAATGACCAGAGTACCAAGATCAAACTCACCAAAGCCATAATCATCATCATTTTTGTCAAAAGTAGTTGGAGCAGCATAGGAATTTGTCCCAAGCAAACAAAACGCTAAACAGAATGATAGCGTCGACAATAGAAACTTTCTTCTTATATTCATCATTTCATCCCCCTTCTAAAATAAGGACCTTTTCTTCAATACATATTATAGAAAAATTATTTCATTTTCACTACCGCTAGATAGAGTATTTTTTTCATACCACATACAAAATCCCGGAAACATACGAAAGTATGCCTCCGGGAAGTAATTTGACTTTTTATTTAAGCTTATACTCTAAGCTTCCAGTAGATACCATAGCTCTCTTTATACTGGTTATAATGTGTTGTGAAAATCAGCTTCTTATCTGTATCTGATAAATCAAATTCCATTTCGCCATCTCTTTTTATCA
The DNA here is from genome assembly GCF_000424125.1 of Butyrivibrio sp. FC2001. NCBI lineage: Bacteria > Bacillati > Bacillota > Clostridia > Lachnospirales > Lachnospiraceae > Butyrivibrio > Butyrivibrio sp. FC2001. Next base: position 438,340 of record NZ_KE384132.1, on the reverse strand, counting down.
GATGCTTATCAATGTTATTTATAAAATCATCAACGCTGCTTTCACCTGATACAACGATCTCGTCATTATCTATAGCCTTCTTTGCTGCGACGCTAACTGCTACGCCATGGGATTTAGTCTTAATCTTAGCTGTGCCAAGTCTTGCTGATAATACATAAGGGCCATACATAAATGAATAGGTGTCCTTACCATCTTGTAAATTATGGCATGTTATTCCCATAGGCAATGTTAACTTAAGCTCACAACCTGACTTAAGCTTTTCATTAGTAATAATCATGAAGCCATCCTTTACAGTAGCCTTTATTTTTTTTGCGTCCTTTACAACTGTAATATCACCTTTAACCCATGTCGGAACTATAAGCCATAAATCCTTATCAAATGATATGCCTGCCTTAGGTCTTATAGTCAGTTTCACTTCATCAGAAACGCTAAGATCACAATCAAGTGAAACTGTATAGTTCTCTGATTTATACTCAGAACCAATATACATTGCTACAACAAGTTTATTTTCATCCTCAAAGAATATTCCGTCCTGAAGCTTGGTGAAGTTCTCATATCCTGTTCCTGTGCAGCACCAGAAATTCCCATCAAGATTATTGAATACCTTTTGATAGCCGGTAGCCATAGCCTGGAAATATGTTGTAAAGCCTGTTTCGTGATTCTGCGAAGCCATAATAGCATTAATAAAGGTTCTCTCCGCATAGTCCAGATACTTCTTTTTACCTGTCTCCTGATAAAGTCGCCTTGCAAACTTAAGCATATTATAGGTGTTACAGGTCTCGTTATTTACATTTGTTCTCTCAGCATCAAGGATATTGTCTTCTCCAAAATGCTCATTCTCACTGTTTCCACCGGTTACATAGGTATGCCTTGAAACAACGATATCAAAGAATCTCTCTGCATATTCAAGGTATCTTGTTTCATTATGATCTGCTTCATATCTTGCCAGCGCACCGATAAATTTAGGAATTGTAGTATTGGCATGAACATTGTTAAAGAGGTTCTTTTCACCTGTCAAAACTTTCTCAAAAAGACTATCCTCATCAAAGCGATGAGCAGCAGCCTTAAACCTTTCGTATTCAGGATGATCGCCGCCTTTTCCCGACTCATGCAATTCACGATTTATCCTGTAAAGCTCGTAAAGGCAGTCATTCATACCGCCATATTCTATGCTAAGAACAGTTTTATTTACTTCCTCAGACCAGCCCTCTGTTCTCTTTGCAATCCAGATTCCAAGGTTATTTGCTATCTCAAGAGCAAGGCTTTCTCCTGCAATAAGGAAAGCTGCATTTAATCCTGACAAAATTTTGTGCATCGTATACCACGGAACCCACGCCTGAGTAAATAATTCCTGAAGCCCGTGTTCTACATTATCAAACTGTAAAAAAGGATTCTCTCTGAATTCCTTACTCGGAAAAGCTCCTCCGAATATAAATCCTTCGCCATCAGTTTCCTTAGTATATTCCTGACATTCCTTCAAGGCTTCAAGTATATTTATAAGTCTGTTTTCAACATCCTTCTTTTCAGTCGCAGTCAGTGCAGGATTTACCTTAGCCTGAGCCAAAGCTGTAAGGTAGTGTCCGAGAGTATGACCTCCAATAAGTCCATCCTCCCACATACCTCCGTACCGCTGTTTGTTTTTCATAAACTCAGTTATCTGAGGTTCACTCATTCCTGCAATTAGTCCGGCAGTCTCCCTGAAGCCCGCTAGCAATCTGTCATCATCAAGCTTAAGCATATTCGTCAGCTGAAGATTGAATGCTTCATCTATATATTTGTCTTTTATTTTTACATCAGAAAGTTTTGCAGATATAATTCTATTTTTCATGATATATGGCCTCTCTCATATATTTTTTACGATAAAAAAATATCATTTTCGAATGGCTAGGAAAATAGTAAAACTATATAAAAGGTGTCAATATGTATCTTATGTATAAATCATGTATTTATCAGCATTTTCTTAATATTTAATATATATTAGTGTAGATATATGATGTCGTTGTGTCATTTTGACCTATTTAGTGTATAATTGACATATTGATTAGTCTTGACTTAATGGACATAATTAACATTTTTTATTTAAATAATCCGTTTTTTATGAGGTTTCTATGGCAGGAAGGAAGAAAAAACAGGAAGATAAGCTGATGCTATTTCCAAAGAACCAGATATTCGGTTATCTTCGGTCAGGGAAATTTAAAGCCCTTTCAGATGAATGGCAGCATGAAACAATGCCACTTATATTTGACTACGAGCTGATCGTAGTTACAGAAGGCACTTTATTCCTTAGATATATGGATGAAGACTTTACTGTGGAAGCCGGAGAATATCTGATTCTTCCGCCCAGTAATTCCTTAAGATCAGGCAGTAAAAAAGCCTACTGTTCCTTTTATTGGCTTCACTTTACTGTTGATATGTGTAATTTCCCTGCTCGCATTTCACAGGGCGAATATGCTTCCTATGAGAGATCCAATTGTTTCATTATGCCTCAGAAGTCTGTAGTTCCAAGACCTCAGAAAATGATAGTAAAAATGAAACAGCTTCAGGATCTTGAGAGAAATAATTACCCTGAGCTGTCTCTTAATGCAGAAGTCACAGCCATAATTACCGAGCTTTTTGGTCAGCTTCGCGTTGAGGTTCCTTCTGAAGATGATCCCATGGGAAACAAACAGATTTACTCTGATATTGCAGACTACATAAGGCGCAACATCTCTGAAAACATAAAACTATCTGATATTGCAGATGCCTTTGGTTATAGTCCCAAATATCTCTCCCATCTGTTTAGTAAAGTCAACGGAACCTCTCTTAAGCAGTTTATTTTATCTACAAAAATGGAAACTGCCAGTTATTATCTAACTGACAGTGACCGTACAATTACAGAGATAGCTTCTGAAGTAGGTTTTTCGGATATGCATAACTTCTCACGTACCTTTAAGCGGTTGACCGGTCTTACTCCCAGTGAATACCGCAACACCTACTCCAAGCGTCTTCTATTTCATTATTAAATTAATCAGTTAGGCATAAGCCCTGAATTGCCGGCCCACTCGTAGGTTGGATCGGCTTCTTTTACATATTCAAAGACCATTGCCATTGAAGAATCGCTTATGGTGATTACGTTCTTTCCATCATAATCGGATACAAAGTAGATCATCTTTTCCTGACCTTCATCTGTTGCGACATAGATGCTTCCATCATCCCATGACAGATCGTAGTAGGTTCCGATAAAGTGAGCATAGCCTTTTCCGTCAGGGCAAAGCATCATGTCAAAATCAACACCAGCATTTTTAAGCTGTCCCTTTGAATAGGTTGTACCATTTTCCTGGAATGCCATTATTTCGTAATATCCGGCATTGATATGCTTTCCGCCTGACAAATCAGGAAGATATGATGAATCAAACTTTGAAGAAGTATTACCTGAATCCCCCTTTTTATTTGAATGAGATCCGGATAATCCTCCTGATAATGAACCGGTTATGGCATCCTTTCCGTCAGTCAGAGCACTTTCAATTTCCTCTGCTGCATCGTCTTTGGCTTCTTCTATAGCTTTTGACGCATCCTCAGCAGCCTTATCAATTTCTTCCCCTGCTTCCGAAGCGGCTTCATCAAGCTGCTTTGTTGCATCATCCATCGCTTCACCCAGGGCATTATCAAGAAGCTCATCAGTGATCTGATCTACAGTTTTATTTGATTCGCCATTATCAAATGCCTTTACTTCATCTTCTGTCATGGCTACAAATACCATTTCTGTATTATCTGCAGCCAGGGTTATCTGACCATCCTTAAAGGTGTATGGCGTATCAGTATCTCCCATGTCTGCATCATGCATAGTAAATATCTTATCATTCCAGTCAAAATCAGTATTTTCTCCGAGCATGCTGACATAGCCGGTTCCGTCTTCCCTTACAATAAGATAAATACTTGAGCCCATGGATTCCATCTCATGAAGCTCTTCGGTAATGTCTTCACCTTCGGATATAAATTTTATGATTTTGTAATAACCGACCATGGGATTTGTGGATTGTTTCTTTTCTTCAGCAGTGTCTTCTACTTTAACATCACTGGCTGTAGTGCCTGCTTTCAGCTTTCCTGCAGACATAGCTGAAGAGCTTTCTGAATTGGTATCATCGGAATTCTTTTTTGAACCGCACGCAGACATAGACAGTGCCATTGTAAGAACCATAAAATAGACCAGAATCTTTTTATACATATTGTGTCCCCCTCTTACATTTGACAATTACCCATTTAGATTATAAACAATAATCACATACAAAATTATTAAATTGCTATTAATTATCTTTCATAGAAGGACTAGTTTTCGTGAAATAAAAAAACAGCCTCAGCAAATTAATGCTGAAGCTGTAAGGTATTCGCATATTATTATTTAGCTTTGTTTGACTTATCGATTGCTTCCCATAAGCCGTTCAAATATGTTGCACCAAGTGCTCTGTCATAGAGACCATAACCGGGCATTGCAACCTCGTCCCAGATCATACGACCGTGATCAGGTCTGATGGGACCTTCAAAGCCTATATCGTAAAGCGCCTTCATTATCTCGTACATGTCGAAATCGCCATCACTTGATAAGTGCGCTGCCTCTTCAAAGTTATCATCTGAATGGAATTTCAGATTCCTTACATGTGCAAAGTGTATTCTACCCTTAAGTGATCTAATCATGTGAGGCAGGTCATTTGCACGGTTTGTACCGTAGGATCCGGCACAGAAAGTAACACCGTTGTGCGGATTATCTACCATTTTCATCATTCTCTGTATGTTCTCAAGATTGATTATGATACGGGGAAGTCCAAATACTGACCACGCAGGATCATCGGGATGAATTGCCATGTTGATATCATATTCATCACATACGGGCATGATTCTTTCAAGGAAGTACTTAAGATTTTCAAAGAGCTTCTCTTCGTCTATATCCTTGTACTGCTCAAAAAGATCCTTGATAATAGCCATTCTCTCAGGCTCCCAACCGGGTAAGATTGCACCGTTTGCACTGCCCTCGATACTCTTGAACATTTCCTCGGGATTAAGCTCATCAATTGCTTTCTGTGTGTATGCAAGAACTGTAGAACCATCAGGTCTTACTCTTGCAAGCTCTGTTCTTGTCCAGTCAAATACCGGCATGAAGTTATAGCATACAAGGTGAATTCCCTCTTCGCCTAAGTTTCTTAAGGTTTCAATGTAGTTATCAATGTACTGGTCGCGTTCGCTGCTTCCAGTTTTAATTGCATCGTGGATATTAACTGATTCAATTCCGGAGATATGAAGGCCTGAAGCTTCAACTTCTTCCTTTAAAGCATGTATCTTTTCTCTTGTCCAAACTTCTCCGGGCTTGGTATCATATAAAGTTGTAATTACACCTGTTACTCCGGGAATCTGGCGAATCTGTTTTAAAGTAACTGTGTCGAATCCACTTCCAAACCATCTAAATGTCATTTCCATAACAATGATATCTCCTGTAATTAGCTTATATACTTTTTTTAATAAGCGCCCCACATTTAATTATGGGGCGCTTTGAAATCTTTATCAATCTACAGATGTTGAATCGCCATATACGCCTTCAAATGCTGTAGTACGCTCATCTATGATAGCCTGTCCGCCGGATGAAAGGTAATCTGCAATAGCATCATCCCAAACCTGATCAAACTCCTCAGGCTTAGCAACAAGAGCTGTATCAAATACAACGTCTCTCTTTGAACCTAAAGCTTCACCCATACCATCTTCAGCCTTGATCTCAGGAACCTTAACGTTCTTAGCTACCTTGTTTGCTGTATCAGCATAGTCGATAGCCTGCTGTACGTCTGCAGGATCTGCAGGGCTGTAAGCGTGTGCAGCTGAAAGAAGTGTCTGGTTGTCATCAACAAGGTGTAAGCCGTTACATGTGATTGTGTAGTCGATGTTGTTACCGGAGTTCATGATAGCATCGCCCTGTGCAGGAACAACTTCGATAGCGCCATCATCAAGCTTGTTGTGTGTAACGCCCTCATCGCCGATCTGGAGATACTGAATGTGCTCAGGATCTGAAATCCAGTCAAGGTAAAGGAGTGATGCAAGAGGCTCCTGGTTTGTTGCAGGGAAGAAAATCTTTCTGTCACCAGCTGTTGAATCAACATACTTAAGTGTCTCACCCTTGCTGTTCTCGAAGCAGTCAACTGCTACATACTTAGCGTCGGGACCAACGATTCTCTGTAAGTTAGCCTGGATTGAATCTTCACCGTTTCTGTAAGGGTAATCCCAGTTGTGTTGGAATGCGCCTACGTAACCAGCCTTCATCATGTCATCCTCTGTGCTGTCACCTGCTGTGTAAAGAGCGAAATCTTTCCAAAGAAGGTCTTCGTTGTACCACTTGTTAAGGATACGCATAGCGTCCTTTGTTCCGTTCTGTGTAAGCTTTCTGTCATCGAAGCCGTTGATGTAGAATTCCTTATCTGTGATATCGGGATCCATCTGTGACTCGATAAGAAGAGCTGCTCTCCAACCTACATCGTAGGATACTGAGAAAGGTACCATCTTGTCAGCGTCAGCGCCAAGAAGCTCTGAAGCGTTATCTCTGAATGCACAGATTGCGTTGTAGAACTCTTCCTGTGTCTTGGGCTCTTCAAGACCAAGCTTATCAAGCCAGTCTTTTCTCATGAATGTAAGTATTCTTCTTGAAACTGCTCTCTTACCTTCGATTGCCCATAATGTGCCGTCTTCATCGTTGAGGTCCCAATAGATATTGGTATCGCCAAGCCAGTTCTGAAGGTTTGTAAGCTGGCTGCCGTACTGATCAAGAAGGGGCTTAAGGTCTGTTACACCACCCATGTTTGCATAGGTCTGAATTGTAGGATATGAATATGTAAGGCAGATGTCAGGAGCTGTACCAGCTGCAAGGAGATTGTTGATCTCATCTGTCTCTGTCCAACGAGGAACTGAAACAAACTCTACCTCTACGTTGTGATCTTCGAGCATTCCCTTTTTAATATACTCTGTGTACATGTTGTTTGTAGGATCTGTACCGCCGTCATTACCACGATCATAAACCTCTACTGTGATGTGCTTTGTCTCCGGGAACTTACCGTCAACAAGCTCACCTGTAGCTTCTGCTGCATCCCCAGCTTCAGCAGCGTCTGTGCTCTGTGCAGAGTCAGCTGTGTCTGTGCCGCTCTCAGTTGTTGACTGTCCGTCACCTGTTGAAGCGGGTGCAGTATTTGAACCTGAACCGCCACAAGCTGTTAAACCAGCAGCCATTGTGAGCGCAAGCATTAATGAAACGATTTTTTTCTTCATTTTTTGCCTCCCTTTTGTAGTGAAAAGTGTTTTATTAACAACGACATACTGTCGTCATTTTCATTACTCTTTTACCGCACCGAGTGTAACTCCGTGAATAAAGTACTTCTGCAGGAAAGGATAGATGCAGAGAATCGGTATGGTTGAGAACATTACTATTGCAGCCTTTAATGACTCAGATAATCCAGGAGTTGAGAAACCTTCCTGGGTCGCCACTTCTACTGAGTTCATGTTATTAAGGATGTTATACAAAAGAAGCTGCAGCGGATAATAATCCTTGTTCTTCATATACATAAGAGCATCTGAGTAACCGTTCCATCTTCCTACTGCATAGAAAAGTGCAAGGGTTGCAAGAACCGGCTTTGAAAGCGGAATGTAAATGCTCCAGAGTATTCTGAAGAAGGAAGCACCATCGATTTCAGCGGATTCCTGAAGTGAATCAGGGATTCCATAGAAAAAGCTTCTCATAATGATCATGTTGTAAACGCTAAGGCATCCCGGAACTATAAGTACAAGAGGATTATCAAGGAGCTTCAAATCCTTCATAAGCAGGTAGTTAGGGATTGTTCCTGCATTAAAGAACATTGTGATCGTGATGATAACGTTGAATATTCCGCGTCCCTTCAACTTACTGAATATAAGCGGATAAGCACACAGTGTTGTCATTGTAAGTGATAAAACTGTACATACGAATGTAAGTATTACTGTCCATACAAATGACTTGATGTACTTGGGATCACCAAGAACTGTCTGGTAAGCCTTGAAGTTAAGTCCCTTAGGAAGGAGGTAAACCTGATGTTTTACAAGGAAATCAGCTCCTGAAAGTGATCTTGATAAAAGGTTTATCATCGGTATCAGACAAACAAGGCTTATGATCACACAGATGATCACGAATATGATATCGCCAAATCTTGTATGTCCGGATCGCACCATTCTGGTTATTTCATTTTCGTCGTTAATTTTCTTTACTCTAGTTGCCACTGTGCTATCCTCCTACCATATTCCGCGCTCGCCCAATTTTCTGGAGAGCCAGTTAGCAAATAGCAGGAATGCCACGCCAACTACTGATTGGAAAAGTCCTACTGCCGTCGTCAATGAGAACTGCAGACCCTTAATACCGTTCTTATAAACGAAGGTCGAAATAACTTCAGCACTGCTCATAACAAGGTTGTTTTGAAGTGCGAAAGGACGGTCGAAGCTGGATCCCATGATGTTACCGAGAGCCATGATCAAAAGAACGATGATCGTACTCTTGATTCCGGGAAGTGTGATGTGCCACATCTTACGGAATCTTCCGGCACCGTCTACGCTTGCTGCCTCATATAACTCAGGTGAAATTCCGGCGATAGCTGCAAGATAGATGATTGAGTTCCATCCAAAGCTCTGCCAGATTCCCAGGAAGATATAAGTGCCAACCCATTTCTTCGGATCATTAAGGAATGGAACTGCTTCTCCACCGAGCTTGGTGATAAGCATATTTACCAGACCTGTACTGGGGGTAAAAAGCTGAATTGCCAGTCCATAGATGATGACCCATGATAAAAAGTGAGGCATATATGCTATGGTCTGAACTGTCTTTTTGAATCTCTTAAATGTAAGCTCGTTCAAAATAAGAGCAAAGATGATCGGAACAGGAAATCCGACTATAAGATCCAAGAGATTAAGAACTACTGTGTTTTTCAATGCATTCAAAAAGTCTCTGTTCTTAAATGCCTGAATGAAATACTGCATACCATGGTTATCAGCCCACGGCATCTCTCCTACCTTCTGAACTATACTGTACTTCTTAAAAGCGATAAGTACATATTTCATAGGTACATACTTAAATACAAGCAAATACACCATAGGTAAGAAAAGCAATACATATAATTGCCAGTACCTTTTAATGTATGCTTTCCAGTTTGTCTTCATACATATCCTCCCAACAAATAATCTTCTCTACTAGTATACAAGTATATTAGTGTTTTTCAGTACGAAAATCAACTAAAAAAACAACCAAAAACAAAAATGTGTTTTTGGTTGTTTTATACAAGCATATTTACGAAAAATATTAAGTATTTAGTTATTCTCTTTAAAATAATGAGGATATGCCTTTATAAGTGCCTCGTGATCTACGCGGTATCTGTTCAGGTGCTTCTCTACCAGTTCTCTGGCCTGACTCTTATCACGCTCTTTTATCGCAGCAACCATAAGCTTATGGTCATTTACGATCTTGGTGTCCTTAACAGTCTGCATGGACATGTTACGCACACGGTCGAAATGGATCATAATAGACCTCTTCATTGCGTAAATGGTCTCTTTTTTCGCTGCTACATAGATTTTCTCATGGAACTCGTTATCAAGCTCATATATCTTATCCGTGGCATTGTTCTGAAGATAGAAATCCTGAAGAGCTACGTTCTCTTCAAGCCCCTTGATATCATCCTCAGTAGCTATATCACAGGCTTCCTCGATAACTGCAATATCAAGTACACGTCTAAGGAATACTGCTTCATCAATGTAGTTACTGTCTATCATTGAGACAAAGCTTCCTCTCTGAGGATATATCTCAATTACAGCAGCCTTATGAAGCTCCTGAATGGCTTCTCTTACAGGTGTTCTGCTGACACCAATAAAAGTAGCGATCTCATTTTCACTTATAGCGGTACCCGGTTCCAAATCAAGAGATATGATGTTCTCAGTTATAGCTCTGAGCGCATATTCTCTGGCTGTTTCGTATGAATATTTTTCTATTTTTCTCATTGCCCACCTCAAGTTCTTTAACATGTATGCTACCATACATGTTCCGAGGTTGCAATTTTCATATTTTGCTTAGAGAGTTAAATTCTTGCGACTCCGCACTCTCTCGCTGCTTTTGCAACTGCCTCAGCTACTGTAGGTCCGACTCTTTTATCGAAAGCCAGAGGAAGAATGTACTTGTCATTAAGCTCCTCAGGAGAAACCAGGTTAGCAAGTGCATAGGAAGCTGCCTGCTTCATCTCCTCTGTGATGTCCTTAGCTCGAACATCTAATGCTCCACGGAAAAGTCCGGGGAAGCAAAGTACGTTATTTATCTGGTTGGGATGATCACTTCTGCCGGTACCAACTACTGCAGCACCTGCTTCAAGTGCTTCATCGGGCTCAATCTCGGGAACGGGGTTAGCCATAGGGAATACAACCGCACCGGGAGCCATGGATTTAATCATATCCTTACTTACGATGTGAGGAGCACTTACTCCGATAAATACATCTGCGCCCTTCATGGCATCTGCAAGTGTGCCGGAGAACTTTTCAGGATTGGTCTTCTTAGCCATCTCCTCCTGAGCTGAGTTCATCTCAACTCCTTCGCAGAGAACACCGAAGCGGTCAACCATCTTAAGGTTCTTAACACCAAGGTTCATGAGGTGTTTTCCGATTGCAATACCTGCTGAACCTGCGCCGTTTATAACGACCTTAGCTTCTGAAATCTCTTTTCCTACCACGCGAAGCGCATTGATAAGTGCAGCTCCAACAACAACGGCTGTACCGTGCTGATCATCATGGAAAACAGGAATGTCGCAGACTTCCTTAAGCTTTCTCTCTATCTCGAAGCATCTGGGAGCTGCTATATCCTCTAAGTTTATTCCTCCAAAGGATCCTGAAATCAGGTAAACTGTGCGGACAATCTCATCAACATCCTTACTGCGAACACAGATGGGGAATGCGTCTACATCAGCGAATTCCTTAAACAGTGCGCATTTTCCTTCCATAACAGGCATGCCTGCCTCGGGACCTATGTCTCCAAGTCCAAGTACAGCGGTTCCGTCGGTAATAACAGCTACAAGGTTGTGTCTTCTTGTAAGTGTGTAGGATTTGTCGTAATCCTTCTGAATCTCCAGACAGGGCTGCGCAACTCCGGGTGTATAAGCAAGTGAGAGGTCTTCCTTGTTTTCAACCTTAACTCTTGAAACAACTTCAATTTTTCCCTGCCACTCACCGTGTAATCTCAAGGACTCTTCAGCATAGTTCATAGATTTCATCTCCTCATTTTATATAATTATTTATTAGTATCAGTCATTTATTTTTGCTATACTTATCGAGTGTGCACAAGTAACTTTGGCGCACTATCTATCATAATAATAAGGAGAATAAGTAAATGCAAGGAAAATTACCTAAAAGAAACGAAGTCGAAGAGGCACTGACCTGGCGACTTGAAGATATTTATGAAAATGAAGAATTGTGGGAATCAGAAGTAAAGGAAGCTCTTTCCTTAGCTGATAAGATCGCTGAGTTCAACGGAAAGGTTGCAGACAGCGCTAAGAACCTTCTTGAAGTTTTAAAGCTTTTCGAAAAGGCTTCACTTTTAATCAGCAGATTCCATGCCTATGCTCACATGAGACATGATCAGGATTCAGCTGATTCAAAATATACAGGAATGAATCAGAGAGCTACCTCTGCTTATCTTCAGATCGGTGAGAAGGCATCCTTCCTTGAGCCTGAGGTTCTTTCTATTTCTGACGATACTCTCGCATCCTTCTATGCTGATGAGCCTGAGCTTAAAAACTATGAGCTTAAGATAAAGGAAATCAGAAGACTTAAGGATCACATTTTAAGCAAGGAGCTTGAGCAGCTTCTCGCTTCTGCAGGCGAAATGAGCCAGACTCCCTACAATGGCTTTAATATGCTCTCAGATGCTGACCTTAAATTCCCCAGTGTAACCGATTCTGAGGGAAAAGAGGTTGTTCTTTCAAACGGACGCTTCGTTCCTGTTCAGATGTCCAAGGACAGAGAGCTCAGAAAGAAGGCTTTTGAGGCATTCTATGGCAGATACGAGGAGTTCAAGAACACATGGGCTGCTCTTTACGACGGCGAGGTTAAGGCTCGTATTTTCAATGCTAAGGCCAGAAAATATAACTCCAATTTCGAAGCAGCCGTTAACGAGAATGATGTTGATCCCGCTGTTTGCGACAGACTTATCAATTCAATCCATAAGGGCTTTGATAAGATGCACCGATACGTTGCACTCAGAAAGAAGCTCCTCGGCGTTGACGAGCTTCACATGTACGATGTCTATGTGTCAATGATAAGCGATTTTGATATGGAAGTAGGCTATGAAGAGGCAAAGGATATTTCCTTAAAGGCTCTTGCTCCTCTGGGTGATGAGTACCTCGGAATCGTTAAGAAGGCTTATGATGATCGCTGGATCGATGTTGTTGAGAACGAAGGAAAAAGAAGCGGCGCTTACAGTAGCGGTGCTTACGGCGTTCATCCTTACATGCTTCTTAACTACAACAATACTCTTGAGGATGTGTTCACTCTTGTTCATGAGATGGGCCACTCAATGCACACCTGGTACTCTGAGCACGAGCAGAGCATCTGGAATTCCGAGTACAAGATTTTCGTAGCGGAGGTTGCTTCTACTACTAACGAAGTACTTCTCTACCACTATCTGAAGGATCATGCTAAGAGCAAGGAAGAAAAGGCTTATATCATCAATCACTTCCTTGAGAGCTTCAAATCAACCATGTACAGACAGACCATGTTTGAGGAATTCGAGAGAAAGACCAACGAGATGGCTGAAAAGGGCGAACCTCTTACAGCTGAGAGCCTCTCTGATGTTTACTACAACCTCAACAAGGAATACTTCGGCGAGAATATGGTTTCTGATCCTCAGATCGCTTATGAGTGGTGCAGAATACCTCACTTCTACTACAACTTCTATGTGTATCAGTATGCTACAAGCTTTGCAGCTTCTGTTTCTATCGCAAAGAAGATTCTCGAGGAAGGCGCACCTGCTGTTGAGCAGTACAAAAAGTTCTTAAAGAGCGGCTGCACACAGGATCCTGTAAGTCTTCTTAAGATTGCAGGCGTTGACCTTACTACTGCAGCTCCTATCGAGGATGCTCTTAAGGTATTTGAAGAAGCACTCGTTGAGATGGAAGAATTATATAAATAATTTTGATCATTATAAAACCCATATCCCCTTTGATTTGAGGATATGGGTTATTTTTTAATCCTTTTTAATTACGACTCCTGCCTTTTCTACATGTTTTATAATATGCCTCCATATTCTTTTTGTAGGTCTCGGCAGATAATGAACGCCGTCATTTGAGTCGATTTTAAGTCTCTTCTTGAAAATCCAGTCGTACAGGTCTACCAGATAGACGTCGTTTTCATCAGCCCATTTATCAAGGGCGTGGTTATATTTTTCCATAAGCTTACTGTTAAAGCATATCTTTCCTATATCATCAAGAAGTGCATCCTTAACAGGTCCTACAGTGCAGACCACCATCTTTTTATTCATCCTGAGGATTTTCTTATAATACTTCTTATATTCCTTGAACTGTCCTCTGTCGTTAGCTCCCATCCAGGTCACTACCGTATCGTAGGTATTGGGATCTACCGCATTGATGACTTCCTTAACATAGCTCGCCTGGGCTCCGCCTCTTGCGTAGACATACATGCCGTCTCGGATATCGCCGCACAGCTCTACGTTTTGCCTGTTAAACATATAAACACTTCTGGAGTCGCCAATAAACAGGATTCTCGGTATCTCCTCCTGAACCTTCACGGTAAAGGTACAAAGATAATGATGCCATTTCTTTGTATAGACCTTTATCTTTGCTTTACCAAGCTCGTGCGTTGTTATCTGCCCCGATGAATCAACGGAAGCTATGGATTCGTCACTTGATGAAAATTTCAGAGTGCTGGGTTTAAGCCTTTTTCCATAGTCTATGATTTTAATCTGAAAGGTCTCATTTTTTAGAACAGACTTCTGGAATAGTCTCTTATTAGTTGCGATATAGACCTTTTCATCATTGGCTGCCTTTGCATGGATGGCAAAATTGCCCTGCAGGAAAAGAGGAAATGCTAAAACAAAGCACATCCAAAGAAGTACCGCCCAAACGTTAAAACTTTTATTATTTTTCATAATCCATTCACCCTCATAAGTTTAGAAAACTATATGAATATTATCGCATTAAAAAGGCCCGTACATAAGTACAGGCCTTAAAACTTAATAATAATTTTATTATTGCTGCCTATTACATAACAGCCTGAGGATTGTAGGTCTCCTTGATAGCTGTGTAAAGCTCAGCGTCAGAGCACTTCTTATAAGGTCCTACATAGAAGATGTAGAGAATACCGCAGGTAAGTGCGCTAAGAAGGATCCAGCCAAGGAATGAAAGATCATAAACGAAAGCGTTCATCTTCTGTCCGTTCATCATCTGTCTTGAAAGTGTAATAGCTTCATCTGCTGTCATATCAGGATTCTCAGCAAGCAGATAAGGTACAAGTCTGTAAGAATAGCCCTTTATGATTGCAGGAATACCGCAAAGCAGTCCCCAGAAGAAAAGGTAAAGATTCTTAAAGAACATAACCTTAACAATATTTTTCCAGTTGGTCTTAAAGCCAAAGGCAACGTTGTTAATCTGTGCCTTTTCCTGAACACGGTTCACAATAAAGAATCTCTGGCAGCCTACTTCAAGAGGAGCAAAAACTGCAATCTTGAGTACAAGACCAATTACAAGAACAACAAGCAAAACTGCCATAACAGCCATGATTATGGGAATAAGTACATCCCAATCAATATTGTTAAAATCAAGACTGCCGTTTGAAGAAGAACCACCTGCGTTTCTTCCGACATTACTTCCTACGGAGCCACTACCGCCTCCTGTAGCTATACCTAAAATCAGGCAAACTACAACGCAGGCCCAACGGTTTTTGGTAAAGTTAGCCATACCGTTTTGTTTAAGCATTGAATTTGTCCACATGTTATATATCTCCCTTCCAATTAAAACAATTTACTTTGATGATTAGATTATACATAATAATTCATATAATTGTATATAATATTATGGAAATTTAAGATAATTTAATAATATAATTTGGTGAATTATCAGCCGTATCTCTTCATATATGTTTTGTGGTAAAATTATTCTTGATTGGAGGAGCTATGGGAGCAGATTCAGAATATAACAGAAAACTTCATTTAGCACGTTTAGAGAAGCTTCACGAATTAGAGGGCATACTTCCGGTTTACTGTATGCCTTTTTTAGATGATAAGGAGCTTACTTCTCAGATAAATACGGTCATATCCTACGCTTATGATCTCATTAACTTTTTCCAGTTTCTCAAGGAAAAGAACCCGCTTTTAAAAAATGTATCTGAAATAAAGGATATTGATCTATCACTTTTGGATAATCTTTCCTTTGAGGACATTAATGAGTTTCAAAGATTTTTATCCTTTAATAACGGCGAAAACAAGCACGTTAATAAGGAAAAAGGTATTGCCCGCAGGATGTCTGCCGTAAGGGGCTTTTACGAGTTTATGTGTCAGCATCATTATCTTAAAAACAACCCTACTCTCGGTGCTGCAAAGCGTAAGAAGACACCTAAGAAGGACATTATCAGGATGAATTCCGAAGAGGTTAATACTCTTATGGATACGGTAATAAATACCGAGATGAATGTCTCTGACAGGCAAAAATCTCTTCTTGAAAAGACAAACCTTAGAGATACTGCTATTTTCACTCTTCTGCTTAATACAGGTATCCGTGTTTCAGAGTGTGTAGGGCTCGATATTGACGATCTTAATTTTGATGAGAATTCCTTTTCTGTTGTTCGAAAAGGTGGAAATACGCAGATTCTTTATTTTAACCGCACCACGGCCGAGGCCTTGAAGGAATATATGGAATTTGAAAGGCCCGGACTTTGCGCTGACGATAAGGAAAAAGCTTTGTTTTTATCTCTTAGAAAAAGACGTATCACAGTAAGAAGCGTCGAGCTTCTCGTAAAGAAATTTACTCAGATGGCAGTTCCCGGAAAAAAGCTTACGCCTCATAAGATGCGAAGCACCTACGGTACTGCTCTCTACAAAGAAACCGGTGATATAAGGCTTGTAGCTGACGTTCTTGGTCATAAGGATATAAATACTACCGCCAAGCACTACGCTGCTATCGAGGATGAACACAGACGCAGAGCCGCTACTATCGATCCTTATTCAAACTAAACATTAATTATTTAAAGGCCACTCTTCATACGAAGAATGGCCCTTATTATTGTTGTTATTATGAAATTAAAGCAGTTCCTGGAATCCAGGTACAAAGAGGTGTCTCGGAATACCATCAACCATGATCGGTCCTACGTCACCCTGGATAAGAGGACGAACATATGTGATGAACTCATCTGTTACATATGTGCCTTCCTTGTTGATCCATTCTCTGGGAACAAGTCTCTCATCATTAGCAATCTTGTGAACGTCCTTAACCTCAGTACCAGCCTGATAAGGATCATCTGAAAGTCTCTCGATAACAACCATCTTACCGCTGTCACCTTCATCAGCAGCCTTCATAGCAGCACCACCAACCTCGTATGCTTCAAGGATATCTACACGGGAAGCACAGTGGCTTGCAGCTCTCTGAAGAGTTGAAAGCTCGATAGCTCTTGTCTTACATCCGATCTCAGTTGAAAGCAGTGTGCAAAGGTATCTTGCAGTACCTGTGAGCTGCTTATGACCAAATGCATCAATGTATTCAACACCGTTGTCATACTCACTGATGTATTTGCCATCTTTATCATGAATACCCTCAGAAATAGCAATAACAACATTTGCCTTTTCCTTAAGGAGTTTTTTAACCTTGTCAACGAACTTCTTAACATCGAAAGGAAGCTCAGGAAGATAGATAGCGTCAGGTCCGTCACAGTCCTCACCTCTGGAGAGTGCTGCTGATCCGGTAAGCCATCCGGCATTTCTACCCATGATCTCAACGATTACAACCTGTCCGTGCTCTGTCTCAAGACTCCATCCATCACGGATGATCTCTTTTACAGAGGTTCCGATATATTTAGCTGCTGAGCCATATCCGGGTGTGTGATCAGTAAGTGCAAGGTCATTATCAATTGTCTTAGGACAACCAACGAATCTTACTGCTGAACCTGAAATAATAGCATAATCAGATAGCTTTTTAATGGTATCCATAGAATCATTGCCGCCGATGTAGATAAAGCAGTCAATCTCTAAGTCAGTTAATATCTGGAAAATCTTCTCATAAGTCTCTTTGCTCTCAAAGATCTCAGGCAGCTTATAGCGGCATGAGCCAAGATATGCAGATGGTGTTCTCTTTAACAGTTCAGCATCAAGACCTGTCTTAATGTGGTCGGCAAGATCAATATAACGACCTTCCATAAGACCCTGTACGCCGTGGATCATTCCGTATACTTTCTTGTATCCACGATCTTTAGCTGTACGATAAACACCTGCAAGCGAGGAATTAATTGCAGCTGTAGGTCCTCCTGACTGTCCAACAATAACGTTTCTTTTCTCCTTCGTTGCCATGGTTATGAATACCCCCTTATCTAGTTTTGTTATGCAACATGCATATATTTTATCATTCAAAGGGACGTTTGTCATTAAAAATGTATAAATATATAAAATTAATATAAATCGCAGGGCTGAAATCTATATATAAATTTTATGGAGAGCATAAAAAAATTAGATAAAAGGTCATCCTTATGCTGATGGTCTTAGGAATTATGCTCTCCAAAAATTCACATATAGTTTCAGCCCTGCTCCTCGATTTCAATTTCTTTTATAAGAAATTCGTTTCCTTGTACAAGGTATGTCTTTTCGCTACCGCAGAATGGACATATTTTACCATGGGCGATTGTTCCAAACTGTTTGCCACAGTCGGAGCACTCAGTAATAGCCGGGATAGTTTCTATTTTTAGTTCTGTAGATTCAAGGAGTGTTTCCTTTGCAGCTGCCCATTTCCAGCAATCTGTCAGGAAATGAGGAATGACTGTTGAAACCTCCCCAAGCTCTATTGTAACCTTTTCAATTTTATCTATTTGGTTCTCATCAGCAACTACCTTCAGGTCGTCGATGATATGGAATACTACACCAAGTTCGTGCATTTTAATACCCTCATCCATCTCCTCCTGCATTTACTGCAAAAGGAGATGGTCTATAAATTACTTCTTTTTAACCTTCTTTAACTTAACTTTTATAGTCTGCTTTCTGATGTTAACTCTCTGCTTTGCAGCATATGGAAGAATATACTTAAGCTTATCTTCACTCTTTCTCATCACGCTGCAATCCGGATTATCTCTGTAGAGATGGATAGCGTCGAATTCACACTTTGTTGTGCAAAGTCCGCAGCCGATACACTTGTTTGTATCAACAACTGAAGCTCCGCAGGAAAGACATCTTGCTGTCTCAGCCTTAACCTGTTTCTCTGTGAATACAAGCTTAGGGTCACGGAAGGAATGCTTAGGATCAGCTATAGCATTGCTCTTTCCGGGAATCTGTCTCTTGCAGGTATCATAATCCTTAATAGAGATATCATCCTTATTCAGCTCCTTGAAATCGTTTCTGTTTCTTCCGATTGTCAGGGATGAATGAGGCTGTACAAAGCGGTGGATTGAAATAGCACCCTGTTTTCCTGCTGCGATAGCATCGATTGCAAACTTAGGGCCTGTATATACGTCACCACCTACAAAGATGTCAGGCTCAGTAGTCTGATATGTAAGTGAATCAGCAACTGCACCGTTACCTCTTCCAAGCTCAACGCAAGAGCCGTTAAGTAAGTTGCCCCATACGATGCTCTGTCCAATACTTAAGAATACATGCTGGCACTTAATTGTAACAGTGTCACTCTCATCGTACTGAGGATTGAATCTGTGATCTGCGTCAAATACAGAGAGGCACTTCTTAAATACAATGCCTGTTACCTTACCGTTTTCAGTAAGAATCTCCTTGGGACCCCAGCCACAGTTAATCTCAACGCCATCCTCTTCAGCTTCCTGAACCTCTTCATCGGATGCAGGCATGATATCTCTGCTCTCAAGGCAGAACTGCTTGACATTTGATGCGCCGCAGCGAACTGCACTTCTGGATACATCGATAGCAACGTTACCACCACCGATAACAACTGCATCGCCCTCAACCTTAAGTGACTCATCATCTGTTACTGCGTGAAGGAAATCAACGGCTGTTACAACGCCTTCAGCGTCCTCTCCGGGAATTCCTGCTTTTCTTCCGCCCTGGCATCCAATAGCAATGTAAAATGCCTTGTAGCCCTGTTCGCGAAGCTCCTCAATAGTGATGTCCTTACCTACTTCAACACCGGTCTTAATGGTAACGCCCATCTCCTTTATGATATCTATTTCAGCCTGAACAACATCCTTTTCAAGCTTGTAGGAAGGAATACCATATACAAGCATTCCGCCTGCTCTTTTATTCTTTTCAAAAATTGTAGGTCTGTAGCCTTTTTCTGCAAGATAGAAGGCACAGGATAAGCCTGCAGGACCGCCACCGATAATAGCGATCTTCTCTTCAAACTCGCCGTTAACCTTAGGAATAACCTTCTTGGGAATGAATCTTGTATCTGCATTAAGATCCCTAGCTGCCAAGAATTTCTTTACTTCATCGATAGCAACAGCCTGATCGATTGTTCCTCTGGTACATGCCTCCTCACATCTTCTGTTACAGATATGACCGCATACTGCAGGAAGCGGATTATTCTTCTTAATAAGCTCAAGAGCTTCTGTGTATTTACCCTGAGCAGCAAGCTTAAGGTAACCCTGTACAGCTACATGTGCAGGACAAGCTGTCTTACAGGGAGCAGTTCCTGAATCATAGCAGTTGATTCTGTTGTTGTCTCTGTAATTCCAATCCCAGTCATCCTCAGTCCATTTTTTCTGACTGGGAAGCACATGCTTAGGATATTTTACTTCAGAGCCATCCTTTCTGCAAAGCTTTTGTCCAAGCTTAACAGCACCTGCAGGACATACCTCTACGCAGCGTCCGCAGGCAACACAGTCTTCCTTTGTTACCTTTGCAACATAGGCTGAACGTGAAAGGTTGGGTGTATTGTAAAGCTGTGATGTTCTAAGTGCATAACATACATTAACGTTACAGTTACAGATAGCAAATATCTTGTCCTGTCCGTCAATGTTTGTTATCTGATGTACAAATCCGTTATCCTCGGCCTTCTTAAGGATCTCAAGAACCTCTTCCTTGGAAACATATCTTCCACCTTTTCCTGTTTCTACAACATAATCGGCCATATCTCCAACTGCGATGCACCAATCAGTCTCATCATCCGCACAGCCCTCGTTGTAGGTCTTACGTGAACGACGGCATGAGCAGGGAGATGCTGCATACTTACCCTCATATTTATCGAGCCAGTGAGAAATATGCTCAAGTGAAATAGATTCATTATTCATTTCAATGGCCTTCTCAACAGGAATAACGTGCATTCCGATTCCTGCTCCTCCCGGAGGTACCATAGGTGTTATCTTCTCAAGAGGAAGTGTTGACATATAATCAAAGAACTTACCCATCTCAGGATTCTTATTTATAAGCTCTTCGTTCATGTTTGTAAACTCAGCACTGCCAGGAACATACATGGGAACGAGGTACTGCTTTTCTCTGTTCTCATTTTCCCAGTTATACTCTACAAGTCCTGTCCACGACATATGATCAAGGAGCTGCTGAAGTCTCTCCTCTTCAAGTCCTGAAATAGCCTTAAGCTGTGCAAAGGTCTTAGGCTTTCTTACTCCCATTTTGAGTGCAAGCTCTGCCTCTTCGTCAGTTGCAACAGCTGCAAGTGCCCAGTATTCCGGGTCATCACTTGTGAGCTTTTTTAAACCAAGATGATAAGGTACACGGTCCGTGATCATTTTACCAAGCTTTACGATAGGCTCACGTAAAGCTGTGTCTTCTTTTACATAAGACGGTTTATAAGGTGGCTTTCTACCCATTTTCTTCAAAATCTCCTTTACCCTGAAGCTTTAGATAACAACAGGGAGCCAGATAGCTCCCTGTCTGATAAAGCTACATATTTATTATTTCTTAGCTAGCCTTTTCTGCTCTCTCCATAGCAAGCTTGAAATCTCTTGTATCGCCAAATACTTCGTTAGCATAAGGATTCTTACCAAGCTTGCAGGCTCTCATAATTATCTCTGCCATGCAGATAACGTTTATTGCTATTGCAAGAACAGCAACAAAGCCCTGCATTCTGGGATCTGCCGTAATTCCCATCTGACTGATAACTTCGCCTGCCTGAGCAGTCTTACCTAAATTGTTGTTATAAAGCTCGATAGCCTTGTCATAAAGAGCCATGGTAGTAATGCCATTCTCTGAAGCTCCACCGTAAACTGAAGGAAGTGCTGCCGCAAATCTGCTTGAGAGCTGGAATCCGGGAACTACCTGTGCCCACATACACCAGATTGCAAGTGTATTAGCTCTGTTCTGGATCCATGCACCCTTGTTCCAGAATGCATTAGCAAATGTAGGAGCAAGAAGCAATGCTACGCCGCAATACCATGAATGTGTAGGAAGGTTGAGGTATGTATACTCAAAGTTCCATACATCATAAGCAATGATGAACCAGATAGTCATATCAGGCCAAAGCATGTCAGCGTGATTCTTATCACTTGAAGAATAAAGGTGAACAACACCTGTCATGCAGAAAATGTTGATCATACCTGCAATGGCGTTAACTACGTTCCACCATCCACCATAGATGAATACACCTTCATTTGACGCCCACCATGCGCCGTTAAGGTTACCTGAGATAGAGAATGCAGCAAGAGCTGACTCCATATCAGAAACATTAGCGATCATGATGTTAGCAGCTACGATAAACCAGGGGAACCATGCAAACCACTTCTCCTTACCGATACCCCATTTATACTTGATCATCATAAAGCCGACACAGCCGATGTCAGCAGCATATAACTTAAAGTAATGGAACCATCCGTCCATAAATGCAACTGTGGGATTGGAAGAACCACCAAATGCACCCATATGAGCGGCAATAAAGTAAACTGTTAAAACAGTCGGAATGAACACAAATACGATCATTCCCCCAAGCTTTGTTCTACGGCCAACTTCGTTCATGAGAATAAGTCCCACGAAAACAAGTATCCAGCCTATAAGCTGAGAACTTGCATTGGCGCCGTAAAGTTGAAATAACATAAGACACCTCCAAAATATTTATTATATTTTTATAAAATCTTTATAAACTAATAATAGCAATTCTGCATACAGAATTGCTATTGGCAAAAAGTAATATAATTAAGGTGATATTTTTGGGTACTATTATTTAAATTGTAGTTTCCTATGTTATTTCAGTGTATCTGAATAGTAAGGAACTATAAGATTCGTTCCTGCTTTAAGCATAGTGTCAGGTGATATCTTGTTTATTCTGGCGATATCATTAACGAATTCCTTAGTACTTCTATAATGAAGATCATCCATATATTCCTCAGCTATAGTCCATACGGAGTCACCTACATTTACGCTTACAGAGGTATAGTATTTATACTGTTCGTTATTCTTGTTGCTCGCATCTGAACTAAATGAAAAGCTTAGAATAATAGCCATGAAGATAATAACAGAAGTCATAACACCAAGAATAACAAGTCGTCTTCTAGCAGCGCGCTCGCGTCTTCTCTTAGCAAGAGCTGCTCTCCTATATCTGTCGTTCTCATTAACATAATTGTTTCTGTTCATTGCTGTTCTCTTATTCATCCTTCGCTCCTCCGTTTGTCGAACAAATGTTACGAACAACTGTTCTTAGAACAATATATCGAACATCCATTCTTTTGTCAACACATTTTTCGTACGTTTGTTCTTTTGAAATTATAAAAAAAATCTTAAATAATTCCTTCGTTTGAGTTCATATTTTGTTCATATTTATCCTTTAATATATGTATCAAGGTAGTTGATAAACAAATCACACTATCTCCCCCTCATAAGAAAATCGCAGGACACTCACAGCAATGTGAGTGTTTTGTGATTAATTCAAAGATCTTATGTATATACTCTATACAATCTCCTGTCCAATAAAAAGTACAGCGAATATATGTTTGCCTTTTCTTTCTTTATATGTTAAACTGAACATAGGTTCTTAATATATGGAGGATAACAATGGAAAAAGGAAAGATCAGCGAAAAGCAAAGTGAAATTCTCGAATTCATTAAAGAAAAGATATTAGAAAAGGGCTATCCGCCTACTGTTCGCGAGATTTGCGAAACCGTACATTTGAAATCAACATCATCCGTACACTCTCATCTCGAGACCTTGGAGAAGAACGGCTATATCAAGCGCGATCCTACCAAGCCCCGTACCATTGAGATATGTGATGATTCATTTAATATGATCAGAACAGAGATGGTTAACATCCCTGTTGTTGGCCAGGTGGCTGCAGGTACACCTATTCTGGCTGAGCAGAATATAGACAGTTACTTCCCTATTCCTGCAGAGATGTGTCCTAAGGGACAGATGTTCATTCTTAATGTTAAGGGTGATTCAATGATAAATGCTGGTATTTTTAACGGTGACCGCATTTTTGTTGAGGCCTGTGACACAGCCCGTAACGGTGAGCAGGTCGTAGCTCTTATCGATGACTCTGCTACTGTTAAGACCTTTTATAAGGAGAAGGGCCACATCAGACTCCAGCCTGAGAATGATACCATGGATCCCATTATCGTAGATGACTGCGAGATTCTTGGACGTGTATTTGGTGTTCTGAGATTATACTAATCTGATATTAGTATTTCGAAATAAGTATTTAAATGTAAAAAGCGCTGCATGTTCATTGCATGCAGCGTTTTTTTATGCTCAAAAGTGATTATAAATTATAATTCATCCTTTGTAATATGCTTACCATCTCTCCAGATTCTCTCAAGATCATAGAAAAGTCTGTTCTCCTGATCAAAGATATGGACAATGATATCACCAAAGTCCTGAAGAATCCAAAATGCGCTCTCATAGCCTTCGATATCCTTCTTCTCATATCCTGCTCTGCCAAGAGTCTCCTCAACTCTGTCTGCCATAGCCTGAATCTGTGAACGGTTAGATCCGCTTGCAACGATAAAGAAATCGCCAAGGGTTGATACCTCGCTGATATCGATGATCTCAATATCAAGGCCCTTTGTATCTTCAAGTGCATTTACTGCAAGTTTTACCATTTCCTTAGAATTTTCAATTGAGTGTTCAGCCATTTTCTTTTTCCTTTTTTAAATAGTATTCGTAAGTGTTCCAGGTCATAGGATCGCATTCCTTATCAATATTATTGAGATAATGAATCGTATCCTCTAATATCTTAAGCATACACTTATCAAGATCAGCATATGCAAGCTTCCGGATTATATCCATGTGCTCTAAAGGCTTCCTGTTTGGTTCAATAAAATCGGCAATAAATACGATTTTCTCAAGATCATTCATACCGGGATGCCCAGTGGTATGCCATCTGATGGCACCAAGTATTTCAGGATCATCATAACTGTATTTATGCTCAGCCAGACACATTCCTGCCTTGGCATGGATAAGCGCCGGATTACGCTTTTCTATGTCAGTTATTTCAACGCCGTACTTATTACAGATCTTAATCTGCTCTTCATGATCAAGATTTTTGGCACAGTCATGCAGAAATCCTGCTATCAGCGCCTTTTCAATGGAGACATCATGAACCGCAGCCATATTGGCAGCCGTGTAGGCAACGCCAAGTGTATGGTCAAATCTGTCTGCATTAAGTACAAGCTTCATTTCTTTTCTGAGCTTATGTGATAATTCAATCATTTTCATAATATATAAAGACTAAGCCTCCGATACATCAACCGTGATAGATTTTCATATCGTCGTCATCATCTGAAGACGCCATGCCATTATATATATTTTTCAAGCTGGCAAATTCGATAACAGATTCAGGAAGCATGTATCTTACAGATCTTCCGGTCATAATTCTTGATCTGATATCGCTGCTTGAAATATCAATGTTCTTATATTGAAGAATCCTTACATCAGCACCGTATTTATCGTGAAGGTATCTTCTCTGCTCATCCATTTCGGCAATAGACATATTATTTCTGATTGCAGCCAGAATAACGCAGTTCTTGAAAATCTCCTCGCTCTTATACCAGGTTTCGATCTGCTTAAAGGTATCACCACCGAGAATCAGATATATCTCATCTCCGGGATACATTTTTTCAAGCTCATAAAGTGTATCAATAGTATAGGTATTACCCTCACGGTCAATTTCAAGACGCGAGCATGTAAAATAGGGATTACTGTCTATTGCAAGCTTAACCATCTGATAGCGCAGCTCTCCGGAAGTCAGACTGCCCCCCTGGTCCTTCATGTAGGGCTTACCTGTGGGCATGAAAACTATTCTGTCCAGTCCGAACTGCTCTCTTGCTGCCTCACCTAAAATAAGATGAGCATTATGTATTGGATCAAATGTACCGCCTAAAATGCCGATTTTTCTACTTGCCATAATATTCCGTCACCTCTTTTATGCTGTATTTGTCGTGAAAATATTGACCGCTATATTTTATTACTTAGGAAGCTTAATCTCCGGATTTTCATGGAAGGGCTTGTAAAGCACGAATTTTCTTCCTATTACCTGAACAAGAGTTGATCTTGTTCTCTCTGCGATGGTGTTAGCAACTTCATTAACATCATCGGTGCAGTTTTTCAAAATTGAACCCTTGATGAGCTCCTTATTATTAAAGCACTCCAAAACGCTCTCAGTTACTTCGGGAGTAACTGCAGCCTTACCGATCTGGAAAACCGGATCAAGGTTCATTGCAAGACCTTTTAAATAAGAACGCTGTTTACTGGTTAAATTCATCATTGTCCTCCGAATCAAAATCTATATCATCGCTCTCTGCAAAATCAGCCTCATCAGAACCTGAAGCCTCTTCTGTATCAGCATTTCTGTAATAATCAAAACTGTTACCATACATGCGAACTGTGTCGCCTTCCTGAATGCCAAGGGCCTCAAGCTGGTCAAGAATACCGTTCTCAACAAGGAAGTTCTGGAAAAATGCGAATCCCTTTTCAGAATCAAGGTTTGTATAACCAAGCATTTTCTCGATCTTAGGTCCTTCGATAACGTATTCCTTAGCATCAGAATCATACTCTACAGTGAATGATTCATTCTCAACCTTAAGCTCAACCTCAGGATCATATTCGCTTTCAAATACAAAGGTCTCTTCGCCGAGATTATCAAGCTCCCTGCTAATATAGTATAACAGTTCATTAATTCCTTTGCCAGTAAGGGTTGAAGTAGCAAATACTTTAACTCCCTGGGGCTCAAATTTATCTCTAAGCTTCTGTATGATCTCGGAATCCTCTCCGTCAGGAAGCATATCAATCTTATTTGCAGCAATAACCTGAGGCTTTTTGGTAATATCAGCGTTGTACTTGGAAAGCTCATTATTAATAGCTTCTATATCTTCAAAAGGATCTCTTCCTTCGGTTCCGGCAGCGTCTACAACGTGGATCATGATTCTGGTACGCTCAATATGTCTTAAGAACTCGTGACCAAGACCTGCTCCGTCTGCAGCGCCCTCAATAAGTCCCGGAATATCCGCAACAACAAATCCTTTTGCATCATTCAAACTTACAACTCCAAGAATTGGAGTAAGGGTTGTAAAGTGATAGTTTGCAACCTTAGGCTTTGCATTACTAACCTTTGTGAGGAATGTTGATTTACCAACGTTAGGGAAACCAACCAGTCCTACATCCGCAATCATCTTAAGCTCGAGTAATATCTCCAGTTCCTTAGCGGGTTGACCGGGCTGTGCATATCTGGGAGCCTGCATTGTACTTGTAGCATAATGCATGTTTCCGTTTCCGCCTTTGCCGCCCTTAAGAAGTACAAACTCTGTAGTATCACCTGACATATCTACGATAACTCTTCCGCTGGAAGCTTCCTTTATGACAGTACCCTGAGGTACCTTTATAATTATGTCAGAGCCTGATTTACCATGACAACGTCTCTTTCCGCCATCTTCACCATTCTCAGCCTTGTACTTTCCGCCGTAGTGAAAATCAGAAAGAGTATTAATACCAAGATCAACCTTGATCACAACGTCTCCGCCTTTTCCGCCGTCTCCGCCGTCAGGTCCTCCATTGGCAACAAACTTTTCTCTTCTGAAAGAAACGTGACCGTCTCCACCTTTTCCACTTTTAACAAATATTCTCGCTCTATCAACAAATGCGGGCATATTATTCTCCTGTTAATCTCAAAATAGACACTAGCTAAAAAAGGACTCCAAACAATAATATGTTTGGAGCCCAATACATAACGATACTGATTACTTCTCTACAGCATAAACGCTAGCCTGCTTCTTATCGCGGCCCTTGCGTTCGAAACGAAGCACACCATCAACAAGTGCAAAAAGAGTATCATCTTTACCGATACCAACATTTACACCAGGATGAATATGAGTGCCACGCTGTCTGTATAAAATATTTCCAGCCTTTACGAATTGTCCGTCAGCTCTCTTTGCTCCAAGGCGCTTAGACTCGGAATCACGACCATTCTTTGTGGATCCGACTCCCTTCTTATGAGCAAAAAATTGAAGGTCCATATTCAACATGACTTATACCTCCTCGAATTTAATGTTCAAAAACTCATTTCCATATTGTTTGTAGACTCCGGTAATGCCAAGTTCGAATGACCTCATTAAAAGATCTCCCTCTTCTGAAAAACCATCTTCAGAAGTAACCTCTATATATCCTTTTCCAGGATCTGCATCACAGGTAAAATTATCATCTGTAAATTTTTCCAAAGAATTAACTGTGTTTATGCTTAGAATCGAAATCGCAGCACAAACAATGTCTTTTCCATATTCTCCGGAACCGGCATGTCCTTCGAGCTTAAAGCCCATGTACTCGCCATCTTTGTTTTTACGAATAATGATATTTGTCATATCTGCAAACACTCATCTACAAGATTACAGTGAAATCTTATCGATCTTCACAGCTGTGAAGCACTGTCTGTGACCGTTCTTCTTGTGATAACCGGTCTTACTCTTGTACTTATAAACGATAACCTTCTTGCCCTTGCCCTGTTCCATAACAGTTGCGCTAACCTTTGCGCTTGCTACATCACCAGCAACCTTAAGAGTCTTGTCATCATTTACTGCAATAACATTATCAAATGTAACTTCTTTTCCGGCTTCTACGTCAAGCTTCTCAACACGAATAACGTCGCCCTCGGAAACCTTGTACTGCTTACCACCAGTAACAATAATTGCGTACATAAGGCACCTCCTTCTTCCAAATCTCGCTAACTGTGGTGGGATAAAAATTAATCCACTTATACCTCGTTAAGCGGCATACCATTGAATAATAACATCACATTTTTTTAATGTCAATAGTTTCTCTTAGAGATTTCTTTCTTTTCTCTCTCGTAAACTCAATGATACCTAATTTTGTCATATCTATAAAGGTCAGATTCATTGGATCATCCTTTATAAGCTCTTTTATATATCCGATAAGCTCATCCTTTGTTTCGCTGTTTTTAAGTGAAACAAAATCTATAAGGATCATTCCTGACAAATTCCTTAGTCTTATCTGTCTGTAGGCTTCCTTTGCTGCTTCCTTATTAAGATTAAGGAAGAACTCCTCGCTTTTCTTTAAATCCTTGCCGGAGTTTACATCAATGAGATTAAGTGTCTCCGTCTGCTCTATTATAAGAAAAGCTCCCGAATCAAGCCAGACCTTCTTTTTAAAAAGGTCATCTGTTTTACTTGTAAGGCTGTAATGAACTATTAGCGCAAGTCTCTTTTCCTCTTCGTCATAGAATTCTATAACTGCATTTTCAGAAAAAACATCTCTGTCTTCGAGTAGTTCCTGATGTATATCAGCTACATCCGTCACAAGCTTATATTCAGTATCGCCTGTGATTTTCTCCATAGTGTCGCATACATTTTTTATGTCATCTGCGATGCCTGAAATCTCATTACTTATCTGCTGATACTCTTTTCTTGTTCTGGCAATTGCAAGAAGCTGATCCATATCACCATTATAATCGGCTTTGGCAAGATCAATTTTACCGGTTAGCCTTGCCTGCTTAAGCTTCATCTCCTCGACGTTTATCTGAACCAGAACAATATCTCCCGGCCTTATCTCTTTTGAAGAATCTACGCTTCTGTTAAGAATATTCTTCACAGGAATCGCTTTTATAGGAAGAAATCCTATTCCGTGCTTTCCGCCATCCTTTTCAAATCTGACAAAGGCGGCATTAAGATTGGAAACTATATTCTCAACTCTTCCGACATAAATATTACCTGTTCTGTCTCTGGAATCAAGAACATCAATCAGCTCTACCTTGTTTTCATAAAAACCGATTGCAGTCAGGTGTTCATGCCAGTTTGTTATAACTACTTCAAACATAAATCTTTCCCTGTGTCAGATTCTTATCAGAAGTAAAGGACAACTCAGACATGCTCTCAGGTATCATGGGCTGAATGTAATCTCCCTTATCATCAGTACCTGAAAGGTAGGTCTCAAGCCTATGGAAAACAGCTGCAAATTCCTTCATCTCTTCGCCGGCAAAGCTAAAAAGGCTCTCTGTCAGAAGCGCAGCCTTAAGGTTTGAGCTGCTTCCTGCTGATAACAGCACATGGATTCTGTTATCAGGTAAAATCTCCCACTTATAAATAAGCGGCTTTATATCTATTGTCTTCTCACCATTTTTAGTCTTCTTAACAGCAGGAATCTCCTTCTGATCCATGAAGTCACTAAAGGTCTTTTCAAGATCAAAGGAAGGCTCTTTTCCTTCTCTAAAGGAAATAATGTATTCTGCTGCGGCTACGCTGGTCATGGCATTTACGCTTTTTTCGGGAAGCTCTGTAATAGCTGTGATTACGAAGCCTTCGTTCATGGCGCCGTTTAAAGCATCCATTACTGAAGCTACGTTTTCCATGCTCATTACAGTCATGTCCATATAGTCACCATCAGTTGTTGAACCTACGCTAAGGGGCTGTGCAAATGACAAAATCTGATGCGGACTGTAGCCTTCACTATATTTTATGTCTATTTCAGCGCGTCTGATTGCCTTCTGAACATATCGCATTACGTCGAGATGGCCAAGAAAGCGGATTGGACCGTGCTTTGAAAATTTTAATCGTAATTTATTCATATGACCTCATCCGGCACTGCGTGCCACCTTCTCCCTCTGGGAGAAGGCTTAATAATATTATTAAACACCTGTTTTAGGCTGGAAGCAGATTCCTACGCCGTAGCCGGCTCCGCCACAGCCCATGCAGGACTGTCTGCAATTAGGTGAAACCTTGGCTTCCTTGGAGGTCTGCCATTCTCTCCAGAGGAATTCCTTGGACACGCCGCAATGGAGCATATCCCAGGGAAGTATTTCATCCTTTGTTCTTTCACGCTTTACGTAGAACATGGGATCAAGTCCGGCCTTCTCCATCTCTTCCATCCAGATGTCATTTTTGAAATACTCGCTCCATGCATCGAAGATGCAGCCGCGCTTATAAACGTTATAGATGACCTCTGAAAGTCTTCTGTCACCTCTGGCAAGGATTCCCTCAAGCATGCTGGCGTCAGCCTCGTGCCAGTTGTACTTGATGTGCTTCTGGTTAAGCTGAGACATAATGCCCTTACGGGTGATGCTTGCCTTATCAAGGAACTCTTCCTTTGTATTCATGGATGCCCACTGGAAGGGTGTGAAGGGCTTCGGTACAAAAAATGAGGTGCTGGCAGTAATCTCAATAGTTCTGCCGTTTCTCTTTTCCTTGGGAACGGTCTCAAAATACTCTACCGCTATCTTATTGGCGATATCACCGATTCCTTCAATGTCCTCAATGGTTTCTCCGGGAAGACCAAGCATGAAGTAGAGCTTAACCTTGTTCCAGCCGCCCTCAAAGGCTTCGTGTGCACCTTTAAGAATATCCTCTTCAGTAAGTCCCTTGTTTATTACGTTTCTCATTCTCTGAGAGCCGGCCTCAGGCGCAAAGGTAAGTGATGACTTTTTAACATCCTGAACCTTACTCATAACGTCTAATGAGAAGGCGTCAATTCTAAGAGAAGGAAGTGAAATATTAACCTTGTGCTGATTGCAGTAATCGATAAGGAAATCAAGAAGCTCGTTAAGGCCTGTATAATCACTGGTACTAAGTGAGCTTAAGGAGATTTCCTCATAGCCTGTGTTTTTAATAAGAGTCATAGCGTACTCTTTGAGCTTATTAACATCCCTCTCTCTTAAAGGTCTGTAAAGCTGACCTGCCTGACAGAATCTGCAGCCTCGGATACATCCTCTCATAACCTCAAGAACAACTCTGTCCTGAGTAACTCTGATAAAGGGCATTACAGGCTTCATAGGATAATAGCTCTCAGTGAGGTCAAGGCATATTTCCTTCTCAACGACCTTGGGAACATTTTCCTTCAAGGGCTCTATTGCCTTGATTGTTCCGTCCTCGTTGTAGCTGATGTCATAAAGTGAAGGCACATAAATTCCGTGAATCTGTGAGCATTTATATAAAAACTCTTCCCTGCTTGTGCCATTTTCCTTGCACTCCTCATAGAGATCGAAGATCTCGCGATATTTTGTCTCGCCTTCACCAATATAGAAAAGGTCGAAGAAATCCGCGATAGGCTCCGGATTATAAGAACAGGGGCCGCCACCTATAACAATTGGATCATCCCAGGTTCTGTCCTTTGTATAAATAGGGATTCCTGAAAGATCAAGAACCTGAAGAATGTTTGTATAGCACATCTCGTACTGCAATGTGAAGCCAAGGAAATCAAAGTTCTTTACGGGATCCTGAGACTCCAACGCAAAAAGCGGTATATTTTTCTCTCTCATTACGCTGTCCATATCAGCCCATGGAGAAAATACCCGCTCACACCATACATCCTCATATTCATTAAAAAGACCATAGAGTATCTGTATCCCCAGATGTGACATTCCTATCTCGTATACATCAGGGAAACAAAAAGCAAATCTGATTTTTATGTCAGATAAATCCTTCACAGCACTATTAACCTCGCCTCCGATATATCTCTCGGGCTTACTAATGCTAAGAAGGATCTCATCTGATAACGCTAATTTGTCGTTCAAATTACACCTCAAATATTTTCAATCTCGAAAAAGGTGATTTTTTATCTTCTGGCAAGCTCATCTGTAATCTCTTCCCAGCCAATTCCTTTTTCTGACATAAGTACCATCATATGATACAGGAAATCTGCCATTTCGTAAATGAGTTCATTTGAATTTTCATTTTTTGCTGCAATAACCATCTCTGTGCTCTCTTCACCGACCTTCTTGAGAATCTTATCAAGGCCCTTGTCGAAGAGGTAATTGGTGTAGGAGCCCTCTCTGGGATTGAGCTTACGGTCGTTGATTACTGCAAAAACGCTGTCCAGAACCTTT
This sequence comes from Butyrivibrio sp. FC2001, assembly GCF_000424125.1. Lineage (NCBI taxonomy): Bacteria > Bacillati > Bacillota > Clostridia > Lachnospirales > Lachnospiraceae > Butyrivibrio > Butyrivibrio sp. FC2001. Next base: position 405,908 of record NZ_KE384132.1, on the reverse strand, counting down.
TGAGGATTCTTTTCAGTGTACTTCTTGGAAGTAATGTCGTTGAAGAAGCATGAATAGCTGCCTGTGTGGCATGCAGCTCCTACCTGCTTAACCTTTGCAAGGATTGTATCCATATCGCAGTCAGCGGTAAGCTTTTTAACATACTGGAAATGTCCGCTGGTCTCGCCCTTAAGCCAAAGCTCGTTGCGGCTTCTGCTAAAGTAGGTCATTCTGCCTGTTTCAATTGTCTTGTAATATGACTCCTCATTAAAATAAGCAACCATAAGTACAGCGTCTGTACGGTAATCCTGAACTACAACAGGTACCATGCCGTCGTTATTCTTCTTTAAATCCTCCCATTTATACTGTGGAAGCATTCTGTTTACGGCAAGATCATTTTCAGCACAGATACTCTTCATGTTTCTAATTTCAGAAGAGTTCCTGTTTATGGCAGTTCCGGATAAGCCGCTGACATTAGGTATTGCCATAAGGTCAAGCATCTTATCAAGAGAAAGATGCGGAAGGCTTAAGATAGTAGGAAGGTTAATATCAGATGCCTTCTTGATCTCAGAGCTGTTGAGCAAAATAAGCTCATCAGCATATTTCCTGATACTTTCATCATACTCTGCAATTCTGTCTGTTTCCGTATAGCAGATGCAGATCTTATCCTTTCCGAACTTCTCGGAAACCTCCTGGAGAATATCTATATTGCCCTGCTTGGAAAAATTGAGACATGCCTTTTTGCAGCCTGCGTATAAAAGCTTTTTAATATCCTCCATACGCTTTACGTTTCCTGCTCCATAGATGTCACATGAAACCTTTCCGCATATATCCTTTATAATATCAAGTGATTCTTCATGCTCAGCGTCACCATTTGACATATCATATATTATGATCGCATCGCAGTCATCATTATCAAACTTCTCTGCAAGACCTGCAGGTGACTCATCGATAACATCTGCATTCTGAAGTGAGCTTACTGCCTTTCCATGAAGTAAAAAAATGCACGGCACAAATTTTTTAAGCATATAGATCCTTATCTCCCGGTTTAAATGTATTTAATATTACTTGCTATTTATAAACTGCCCTTTGTACTTAAGACTCCGCTAACTCTCTCATCAAGCATTGTCGCTTCATCAAGAGCCTTGGCAAATGCCTTGAAGGCAGCTTCAATTTTGTGGTGGTCGTTTATACCAGTGAGCACTCTGAGGTGAAGGTTCATCATGGCACCATAGGATACGGAATAGAAAAATTCCCTGACAAGCTGTGTATCGAACTCTCCAACCATAGGTGCTGTAAACTCAGCATCCATCTCAAAATATGGTCTTCCGCAAAGATCGATCGCACAAAGTACCAGCGACTCATCCATAGGAAGAAGGAAGTTTCCATATCTTTTAATGCCCTTCTTATCACCAAGAGCCTTAGCTATGGCCTGCCCAAGAACGATTCCTGTGTCCTCAACTGTGTGGTGACCATCAACGTTTATATCACCCTTTGCATCGACCTTAAGATCAAAGAAGCCATGTCTTGCAAAGGCAGAAAGCATGTGGTCAAAAAAGCCAATGCCTGTATTTATTTCTGATTTTCCGGTTCCATCAAGATCAATCTCAATGGTAATATCCGTTTCCCCTGTTTTTCTGGTAACTTCAGCTTTTCTAGCCATATCAGTCCTCCTCAAATCGAACCGCAATAGAGTTAGCGTGAGCTGTTAAGCCCTCATTCTTAGCGAACAATTCGATATCCTCGTGAACCTTCTTAAGTCCCTCTTCGGAGTAAGCGATGATGCTTGTCTTTTTAACAAAGTCATCAACTGAAAGAGGTGAGAAAAATCTTGCAGTCTGGTTTGTAGGTAATATGTGATTTGGTCCTGCAAAATAATCACCAAGAGGCTCTGAGGAATATGCACCAAGGAAAATTGCACCAGCGTGCTTGATCTTAGGCATAACCTCGAAGGGATTAGCTGTGATTATCTCCAGGTGCTCTGATGCGATAGCGTTAGCTGCTTCAATAGCATCCTCCATGCTATCAGCAACAAAAACGTATCCGTAATTATCAAGAGACTTATTGATAATCTCAGCTCTCTCAAGCTTTGCTGTGAACTTATCGATTTCTACGGATACATCCTCAGCAAGCTTCTTACTTGTTGTGATAAGAATCGCACTTGCCATCTCGTCGTGCTCAGCCTGTGATAAAAGGTCAGCCGCTACAAATTTGGGATTGGCTGTCTCATCAGCAATTACAAGGATCTCTGAAGGTCCTGCGATGGAATCGATTGAAACATAACCAAAGCATGCCTTCTTTGCAAGCGCTACGAAAATATTGCCGGGGCCTGTGATCTTATCAACCTTCGGTACTGACTCCGTTCCAAAAGCCATAGCTGCGATAGCCTGAGCTCCACCTACCTTGTAAACCTCTGTAACGCCTGCGATGTCAGCAGCCACCAGAGTTCCGGGATTTACCTTTCCGTCCTTTGAAGGAGGTGTGCACATTACGATTTTCTCAACGCCTGCAACCTTGGCAGGTACTACATTCATAAGAACGCTTGAAGGATATGCAGCCTTTCCGCCGGGAACATATACACCGGATATCTCGATAGGAATTATTCGCTGTCCGAGAATTGAACCATCAGCCTTAGTATCAATCCATGTATTTCTCTGCTGTTTTTCATGGAAAACACGAATGTTCTCAGCACTCTTTTTGATAACCTCGATGAACTTGTCATCCAGTGCGCTGTAAGCTTCCTCTATCTCTTTTCTTGTAACCTTAATTTTATCAGATGTAAGGTCAAAATGGTCGAATTTTGAAGTGTATTCGAATAAGGCTTTATCCTTATTCTCCCTTACGTTATTTATGATATCTGCTACGATTTTTTCATATTCACCGTAGTTGGAGGGGCTTCTCTTAAGAAGCTTATCAAGAAGCTCTCCCTTTGTATTTTCATTTAATTCAAGTATGCGCATTACAGATTCTCCTTCATGTCACTAATCAATTTGTGTATTCTATCAGATTCCATCTGCATGCTGACCTGGTTGACAATTACCCTTGCAGATAATGGACATATCTCTTCAAGAACGGTAAGTCCGTTTTCTCTAAGAGTACTTCCTGTTTCAACGATATCAACAATTACATCTGATAATTTAACTATAGGTCCCAACTCTACAGATCCGTTAAGCTTGATAATATCAACGGTCTGCTGCTTTCTGTTATAGAAATAATCCCTTGCGATTCTGGGATATTTACTTGCAACCTTTATCATTTCGTGATGATTCAAAAGCTCTCTTGCGGATTCAGGACCGCATACGCACATTCTGCATTTTCCAAAGCCAAGATCAAGAACCTCATATACGCTGCGGTTCTCCTCCATGATGGTGTCCTTACCGACTATACCGATGTCAGCAGCGCCATATTCAACGTATGTTGGAACATCAGGTCCTTTTGCCAGGAAAAATTTAAGCTTGAGCTCTTCGTTTGTAAATATAAGCTTTCTTGTCTTTTTATCGGTAACCTCCTGACAGTGGATTCCGCACTTTTCAAGAAGCTCCATTGTAGAATCAACAAGGCGCCCTTTTCCAAGAGCAAATGTAAGATATCTGTCTGTATTATTCATATTAATTTGCCCCCTTAAGTATTGCGCGCTTGCCCTCTGCTCTGTAAGCCTTGGCCTTTGAAAGTGCTTCTCCGAAGTTGTCAGCTGTATATTCGATTACTATAGGCTCCTTACGTCCAGGCAGGCTGATATCCTGTCTGTAAAGCGCATTCATAAGATCATCAAGATTGATCATGAAGCCAATAGAAGGAGCGCTTTTTCCAAATCTCTCAAGAAGATTATCGTATCTTCCGCCCTTGGCAATGGCATCACCAACGCCGTAGGTATAAGCACCAAACATTACGCCGGTGTAATAGTTGAATTTACTGAGCATTCCAAGGTCAAAGGAAATGTACTGTTCAATACCGTAGTCACACAGAACCTTGTGAAGCTCCTGCAAATGATTTAATGCCGCAATTGATCTCTTGTTATTAACGAGCTCACCTGCCTCCTTCAAAATGCCAACGCTGCCAATGCATGTGGAGACGCTTTTTATCAGCTCTCTGTACTTGGGGTCAACCTCAGCCTCCTCCATTATGGTGTCAGCTGCAAAGGCATTACGGTTAACAAGCTGCTCACGGATCATCTCTTCTGTATCAAAATCGATTCCGGCTTCTTCACAGATACCATAGTAATAATCTGCATCGCCTATGCTTACCTTAAAATCCTTAAGTCCTGTTGAAGATATAGTTTCAACAAGAAGTGCTATCATCTCAGCGTCCGCATAGATTGAGCCATCGTTCATGAGCTCAGCACCGATTTCTGTAGATTCCTTAAGCTTTCCCTGAAGATTATGGGTATTAACAAAGGTCTTACCGCTGTAGCAAAATCTTACAGGTTCATCATCCTCAAGAAAATACTTGCTGGCGCATCTTGCAACCGAGGGAGTGAAGTCAGGTCTAAGGACCATTGTCTCTCCATCCTGATCAAAGAACTTATAAAGTTCTTTTGCGCTGTTATCAGAAATCTCTTCCTCAAAAACATCAAAAAACTCAAATGTAGGTGTATCGATCTCATCAAAACCGAATAACTTCATCTGATTGCAGATAGCATTCTTTACCCAGGTTCTGTCACTGCACTGTGATCCGTATAAATCACGTACTCCTTCTGGTGTGTGTAAAAGCCTACGATTCATAAATATCTCTCCAAAATATACTTTAGTGTGTTAACGTGCTACCTTGTTACTACATTAAATTTATTTCAGTTTATAGGAATACAATTTATTTGTCAATCTCTTTGCTCAAGATCCTTCTGTAATAGGTTCAAATATGGAATAAATACTTCTAAATCATTGGAAATAACATAATCAGGATCAAGCTCATCATACCGAAAGCTCTTTCTGCCTCCGGCAAGGGCTCTGTCCCAGAATTTTTTAAGATGTCTGAAGGGCAAATAATAGAATTCTCCCCTTGTTGTGAAATGTATAAGAAAAAATGCAACTCCATCCTGCTTCTCAAAGCTCTCCATAAAGGCCACCTGGTGAGGATGGATGTTCTCAAGAGCAAATGTATCCTTGCTGCACTCCTTGGCATCAAAGCATACAGGAATTCCCTGTACTGCACCGATATAATCGACCGTACTTTTCTGATCGAAGTAAGCAAGGGTTATGTGTCTTGTCTCTTTTTCAATTTTGATGGGAGTTATGGGAGTAGGGATTTTCTGGATCAGAGCCAGTTCCTCTTCCTGATATCTTTCGTTTGTTCGATTTATCAGTTCCTCCAAGGCCTGTCCACGAAGCCCCCTTGAATTCCATGTGGCCATACTAACTCCCCTGTTTTTAGATCATTAAAATAGATTATCAGATATTTTTTTATATAATTGCGGTATATCTGCCTCAAAGTTTTTACCTGACAGATATGAAAGTTCCCCTTCAATCTCAGGGAATTCCAGCTTGTATGAATGAAGGAGCTGATATTTAAGTCCATATTCCTTTTTTATAAGCTGATTTATTTTATTGCTGCCATATTTTGAATCACCGATTATAGGATGCCCGATTGATGAAAGGTGCGCCCTTATCTGGTGAGTCTTACCTGTGTGAAGAAGAACCTGAAGCTCAGTAAGCTTCTTCTCACTATCGTTATCAGTTAAAGTACCTCTCCTTAATACCTTATATGAGGTCTTTATCTCAGAAAAATCGCTCTCCTTAAGCTTTCCGCCCTTTGGAATCTCGTCATAGAGCTTTACTCTGTTGGTCTTCTCGTCCTTATACAGGAACCCTGAAATACTTGAATCCTCTTTAACGTCACCTACAACAATAGTCTTGTAGTATTTGTGAATTGACCTGTCCTTAAGTATCTCAGCCATCTTCTGAGCACCTATAAGGCTCTTGGAGCATATCATCATTCCGGAGGTGTTCCTGTCCAGTCTGTTACAGACAGAAGGCCTGAAGGTCGAAAGCGACTGAGCTGAAACGACCTTTTTATCAAGAAGATATCCGATGAGCCACTCGTTAACGCTAACGTCGTTCCATTCTGCCTTCTGGGATAAAATTCCGGCAGGCTTATTTAATAAAATGATATGCTCATCCTCATATATAATATCAATATTTTGATATTTTTTGTATGCTTTTACAAACTCTCCCGTCTGGTCTGCGTCACCGTTAGAGCCTGACTTTGCATGCTTATTTACGAATTTATCAAAGGTCTCATCTGAAAAGAAAACAGCTATGGTGTCACCCACATTAAGCTTTTCCTTTCCGTCAGCCTTTTTACCGTTAAGGGTTATATTTTTCTTCCTTAGCATCTTAAACAAAAAGCCCATTGAGCATTCTGAAAAATAACTTCCAAGGAATTTATCCAGCCTTTTACCTGCTGAATTATTATCTATCTTTATTTCTCTCATATATTTACCTATTACAAATTACAGCTACAAGCCTGTTTACAGTGAAATAGATAAAAGTACCAGTGCGCAGGTTTCGACAGTTCCGGGAACCCATGCATTCTCTATTGCCACAGGATCGATGTTCTTGGCTGCGCGAATCTGTTCGAGCTGATCAAGTCTAGTGCAGAAGGCGTTTATGTCCTTGAATACCTTCACCGTGTAGCTGCTATAGCCACTCTGTGCTATCTGATTTCTTATATGCTTCTCACAGTTTTGAATATCAAGCTCTTTATTCTCGGTAAAGCAAACTACGTTCTTATCAAGAACTGTTGCTGCAGCGATGCTGTAGTTCTCTTCATAGCTAGTCATCTCAAGGTCATATCTTATAAGAAGACCATTTCTGTGACTCTCAATTATCTCGTGAGCCTTTTCAGAACAGGGATGCGCCTTTAAATACATGATGAAGTTAACTGCGCTAAGACCTGTCGGAAGGCATCCAACAGCAGCGATTATACTAAATACGCTTTTGTTTGATTTATTGATTATAAGTCCAGTGAAAAATATTATTAAGCATATAGCAAGCGCTATTATCGTTCTTATTGCTGCAAATTTGCGATTATACTCTATATATCCAAAGCTTCCCTTAGCTACTCTTTTCATAACAACCTCAAAGTGATTTATTTTAGTAAATTAAGCTCATCATCCGTAAGCTCTCTGTAATCTCCAGGCTCAAGTTCAGGATCAAGAACAAGGCCGCCCATTCTGATTCTCTTTAGGAAAACAACCTCATTACCAACAGCTTCAAGCATTCGCTTTACCTGGTGGAATCTTCCTTCATGAATGATGAGATGGAGAATATCACCCTCCATAAATGCCTTTGCCGGAAGTGTAGGCTCATCATCACCTATATCAACACCTGCTTCAAGCTTTTCAAGATCAGCATCAGACACAGGGTTCTTGGTATGAACCTCATATTCCTTCTCCACATGCTTTTTGGGAGAAAGAAGCCTGTGAGAAAGCTGTCCGTCATTGGTTATAATAAGGAGCCCTTCGGTATCCTTATCAAGCCTTCCTACAGGAGCAAGATTATTATCATAGCCTGTATCAATAAGGTCAAGGACTGTGGTGTCATGGTTATCTCTTGTTGCTGAGACCACGCCCTGGGGCTTATTAAGCAAATAATATCTGAATTCCTTATAGTTTGCAGTAAGGCTCTCCCCTGAAAACAGTATCTCATTTACTGTAGGGTCGATAGCCATTTCCGGCTTCTTGGCGATTTCGCCATCGACAGAAACCATTCCGTTTTTTACAAATTCTTTTATCTGTTTTCTGGTTCCAAGTCCGCAGGAGCCAAGAAACTTATCTAATCTCATAGTGACCTCATTAGATTTTGTATTAAAATAGCTGCCGCATGATTATCTCTGCGGCAGCCATGTAATCATTCATTGAATAAGCCAAAATTGATTTAACAATATCAAAGCATATCAAGATTAAGGCCATCATCTTCCTTATAATCATCCAGTGAAGGGCTTATCTCTGTCATATTAGCTGATGGTCTTACAGATTCCTTAACACTAGCGGGAGTAACGCTGGGCGGAACCAGATCAGCTCTGTTCGACTTAATGGTCTCACTGTAATTGGTTAAATCCTTAAGTAAGGCGTTATTAGCAGCGCTTGTAGTATCAATTGCCTTATTAACAATCTCCTCTACATCAGCTAAAAGAGAATCTGTATAGCTTACGGCAGCAGCCTTCATCTGATTAGCTTCATTGGTAGACTTTGTTAAAATCTCCTCAGCCTGCTTAGCCGCATGAGCTATAACCTCATTAGCCTGTGCATAAGCCTGCTGCATGATCTCATGCTCATTTATCATGGTATGAGTCTGCTCTGTAGCCTTATCGATCAAGTCCTTTGCCTTTTTGCGGGCATCCTCAAGTATAGCCTCTTTATTGCTGATAATAGTCTGATATCTGCGAATTTCCTCAGGAGTCTTACTTCTAAGCTCTCGAAGAAGCTCGTCAATTTCTTCCTTATTGACAATGATATTTGTGTGAGAAAGAGGCTGGTGCTTACAGCTTTCAATAAATGTTTCTATTTCATCAATACATTGTTCAATTCTACTGCTCATACTATAAATCCCCCTTTACGCTTTATTCTCATACCCGTATTTTTTATAAACCATTTGTGCAACCTCAGGTGTTACGCATCGGCTTATATCCCCGTGGAAGCTTGCGAATTCTCTAACAGTTGAACTGCTAAGATATGCGTACTCAAGACTTGTGGTAAGGAAAACCGTATCAACCTCATTATGTGAAAACGCTCTGTTAGTCTGCGAAATCTGAAGTTCATATTCAAAATCCGTAATAGCACGAAGTCCTCTGAGCAGAATTTTAATATTATTCTCTTTACAATAATCGATGATGAGACCTTCATAGGAATCAACCTCAATATTGCTGAGATCTGCAGTAGCTTCTCTTATCATCTTAACACGTTCATCAGGCGAAAACAACGGACTCTTGGCGGTGTTAACGCTCACGACAACAACCAGTTTATCAAACATTTTGGATGCTCTCTTAATAATATCGAGATGACCTAAAGTGATAGGATCAAAGCTTCCGGGATATACAGCTATTTTCATATTTTTAAAACCTCTTTTTTATTTAACCCTTACGGTACAGGTAGCCTTGTGCTTACCGTCAGCAGACTTGGCTGTAATCTTAGCCTTACCTTTGCTGAGAGCTACAAGATTACCGTTTGCATCAACAGAAACAACACCGGGCTTATTACTCTTCCAGGATACTTCCTTGTTTGTAGCCTTCTTAGGATTAAACTTAACGCCAAGAGTAAATCTCTCGCCTACAGCGAGCTTAAGTTTTTTCTTTGTAAGCTTGATTGATTTAACTCTCTTAGACTTCTTAACCTTAATCTTAATCTTAACCTTGTATCCGCCATCACGGGAAGTACATGTAACTGTGCACTTACCGGGCTTCTTACCGGTTACAACACCGCTCTTACTTACGCTGGCAACTGACTTATTGCTGGATTTATATTTAATGCCCTTGTTGCTTGCCCATGTAGGGAATACATAAGCATTGATAGTAGCCTTGCTACCTGCATATACAGTAATGCTTCTTGTATCTGCATCAATAGTCTTAACATGTCCGTCTGTTACAAGAACACGGCAGCGAGCCTTCTTACCACCTACTACAGATGTAGCAAAGATCTCACACTCACCGTTTCCAACACCGTATACGATACCAAGAGTATTAACTCTTGCAACTGTAGAATCTGAAGAGCTCCACATTACAGACTGGTTAGTGCTTCCCTTAACTGTTGCCTTAAGCATAACTGAGCTTCCAACACCTACTGTAGCGCTACCCATATTAAGAGATACGCTTACGCCTGAAGTGTTTGTTCTTTCCTTAGAAGTAAAGTCTGTGGTGCTTGTGGGATATACGTAATTAAATTCTGCAGTGTTATAGTCATCATATCTTGTATGAACAAATGTAAGGTACTTTGAATTGTAAGTATAGGATACTCTGTCAAAGTTCTTACTACCCTTAAGGAACCACCATGTAGCAGGTGATTCTGCACCCCAGGTACTGTCAACGTTGTAATAATAATTACCAATCTTTACTATATTCCAGCCATGGCCGCCACTGTTTCCAAACTGTCCACCATCACCTGCGATCATTCGGCAGTCAACTCCGGCGATAAGCATCATTCTATAGAATAACAGAGCATATCCCTCGCAGACAGTATTTCTTGTAACTACAGCTGAATAGCATGACCAGGGTAAATAATCACCTCTTGCCTTTTTAAGCTCGAAGCTGTGATCATAAGAAACATTCTGAACGATCCAGTTATAAGCACGTCTTGCCTTCTCATAATCAGAAGGAGCGCTTGTAAGACCAAGTTTCTTTACAAGCTGATTTATAGCGTTGGTTGTAGCAACCTCCTGTGCATAGTTATGTGTATATACATACTTAACCTGGATTGAACCATAGGTAATACCATCAACATAAGCAACTGATGACTGATAAGCTCTCATGATTGAAGCCCACTGTACATAGTCACCCTCATTCGGTACACCTGTATGCTCAAACGCGATCGGAATCATGCTGTTGAGGATTTTTGTCTCGTTGTAGATTCCGGGAAGCTTAAAGTTAATTGTGATAGGAGCCTGTCTTGCCATAACTCCTCTCTTACATGCTTCACCCATCTCCTGCATTGATGTGCAATTACCGTTTGAAGCCATAAGTGCCTTAACGTTTGATGCAGAATCAACACCTGCACCAAGAGCCTGAAGCTCTTCATCGCTTACATCAATGAGGTTCTCATATACAGGGTTAACCTCTGCAGTAACCTCTGTAGTTGTGAAGTTAAGAACTGCAGATACATCATATACAGAGAAGCTTTCAGCATCATAGCTTACAACAGTTTCTTCATTACCGTCATAAACATCTGTAGCATCATCATTAACATCTGCAGGAACCTCAGTAGTTACTGCATTGTCATCGATATGGAATACCTGAACAGATACAGAGTCATTCTCATTATTTAAGTCAGCGAGCTTATCATTAAGAGTAATCTCTACAGAAACCTTGTCATCGGGCTCAAATTCCTGACCATCCTTAATAAGTGTGATATTAAAGGATGCTGATTCATAAACAACTGAATCCTCGGGAAGTACCTCATTTACAAGGTCATCAGTTTTTTCTCCGCAAACCTTATTTACCTTTTCTACTGATACCTCTGTGCCTGTAGGAACAACGCCTGCTTCAGCATAAAGCTTAATTGTATAACCGTCTACAACTGTTTCGAAGTTAAACTCTTCAGAATAGGGAACCTCAGCATTACCATCTGATACTGCCTCGTCCTTATCTTCTGTGTCCTCTGTCTCAGCGTTACCGTCTGATACAGCTTCCTCGAATTCATCATCTGATGAATCTGCCTTATCCTCAGTAACCTCTTCGTCCTTTTTGTCATTGCCTTCTTCAGTAACTGTCTCTTCTTTTGTTCCCTCTTCCTTATCTTGGGAATCATCAATGTTCTCTTCTGTAAGATCAGCATCTCCGTCACTTACAGCCTGGTCTGCATCAATAGAATCCTCAAACTCTGATACGATTGCAGGAGTTTCCTCTGTTCCTGCAGCAAGAACCTCCATGGAAGCACCGCTTTCCGCAAATAAGAGCGCACTTAATACCAGCGCTAATTTGCGCTTTCCCCAAATTTCTTTTCTCAAAATCTCTCTTCCTTTCTGTGTATACCCCTCTCACAGAATAAATATATAACCAAGCACGAAATCAGTTAATTAAACACTTTTCTTCATGAATACGTGCTGATTAGTCTTATATCTTTTCTCCTTGACGATTTCAAAACCATTATCTTCAAAAACTGATAAATCCATATCCAGACTACACTCAGCAATAAGCATCGTATTTTCTGTCACATAAGGCATCTTTGAAAGAAGCGCGAAGGTTCTCTCATAAAGGCCTGATTCATACGGCGGATCGCAGAATATAATATCGACTTCCGTCTCCTTAACATTCTTTAATCCAACAAGAACGTCCTGCTTTAATACAGTGGCTCTGTCTTCAAATTTTGTAGTTTGCAGGTTCTGATTGATACACTTAACTGCTTTAATATTATTCTCAATAAAATATGCCTTCTTTGCGCCTCTTGACAGAGCCTCTATGCCAATGCCTCCGCTACCCGCGAAAACATCGACAAATACAGCTCCCGGTACATCATTTTGCAGCATATTAAAAAGAGTCTCTTTGATTCTGTCCTGAGTAGGTCTTGTTTCATTTCCCTCAGGTGTTACTAATCTTAGTCTTCTTGCTTCACCGGCAATAACTCTCATAAATATCTCCAAATTTTAATCTATAAAAACGCAACAAGTTATTATAAACGAACTTTGGTTCCTTTGGTATCCCTACTTGTGATTTTCAGGTGATCAAGCTGAAGCTTCTTGTTGTTGTGCTCTATTGTCTTCTCCTCGGCTTCACCAAGATAATAAACCTCTCTGATGAAGTCCTTGGCACCAAGTCTCATTCCTCGAACACCCACAGCGCTCTTTTTCTTCTCAGGAATATCTGTAACATTAAATCTTAAGAAGAATCCTGCCTCAGACTGGAATACAACTGTGCTTATCTCATGGACCTCATGAACACTTACAACCTCATCACCCTCAGCAAGCTTTGTTGCAGCAACTGTTCTTCTGGAAACATCGAACTCACCGCCATCAACAATCTTGGTGTTGGCCTGCTTTGTTACAAACATGATTCTGTAAAGGTTAAGGCTGCTCTGACTTGCCACATAGATAATACGATCACTTGTGGTATCGAAATCGCTGACATTATCAATGGGAACACCCTTGTCACGCATTCTTCCAGCAGGAAGATCCATAGCCTTAATTGTATGGAGATTACCGCTGGCAGTGAAAATACATACCTTACCGGTATTCTTCATGATAAATGAATATCTGAAATCAGCCTTGATGGTCTCGAGATTCTTCTCATAGGTAGTAACATCAATGGTCTTGGCATAGCCAAAGCGGTCCATTATAAACGCTACGTCGATCTCTTCAACCGGCTTCTCCTCATAAACAGCATCCTCAAGGTTATCGATAACTGTCTTTCTCTTTGAGCCGTAGCGCTTTCTGATCTCGCTGAGCTCATTCTGGATAACAAGGGACATGGACTCATGATCCTCAAGTATATCCTCATAGCGATAGATCTTGGCAATTGTATCCTCATGCTCCTTAACAAGGGCATCAAGCTCTAGTCCGATGAGCTTATACAGTCTCATCTCAAGGATTGCTTCTGCCTGTCTCTCTGTGAAAAGAAGCTGAGCTGCCATGGCCTTTGAAGCCTCGCTCTTAAATCTGATACCCTCAGTATTACCGTTAACAAGGCAGTCCTTAGCCATAGGTCTGTCCTTTGAACCTCTGAGGATCTCAATAACTATATCAATTACATTGCAGGCCTTGATGAGACCTTCCTGTATTTCCTTTTTATCCTGCTCCTTATGAAGGAGTGTTGTATATTTTCTTCTTGCAGTCTCAAACTGGAATTCAACTACAGCCTTCATGATGGACTGAAGACTCATGGTCTCAGGTCTGCCATCACAGATAGCAAGCATGTTTACACCGAAGGTATCCTCAAGCTTTGTCTTCTTGTAGAGAAGATTGGTGAAGTTCTCTACATCAGTATCCTTCTTAAGCTCGATTACGATACGGATTCCTTCCTTTGATGACTGGTTAGAAATATCAATAATATCGTTAGTGATCTTCTTTTCAGCAAGGTCAGCAACATCAGAAAGGAACTTACCGATACCTGCACCGATCATGGTGTAGGGAATCTCAGTAATTACCAGGTTAATATGACCTGCCTTTCCCTTCTCGACCTCAACCTTACCTCTGACACGAACCTTACCCTGTCCTGTCTCATAGATGGAGCGAAGTTCGTCCTTATTGATTACGATTCCGCCTGTAGGGAAATCAGGTCCCTTGATATATTTCATGAGCTGCTTTGTGTTAAGCTCAGGATTTTGCATATAGGCGATCTCAGCGTCAATAACCTCAGCAAGATTGTGAGGAGGTGTACTGGTAGCCATACCTACGGCGATACCCTCAGATCCATTAATTAAAAAGTTAGGGATTTTTACAGGTAAAACAGTAGGTTCACGCTCTGTCTCATCAAAGTTAGGGATGAAATCCACAACATCCTTATCGAGATCAGCCAGGAAATTCTCCTGTGTTATCTGAGCAAGTCTGGCCTCTGTATAACGCATAGCAGCGGCGCCGTCACCCTCGATATTGCCAAAGTTACCATGACCGTCAACAAGAGGCACTGCCTTCTTGAATTCCTGAGTCATAACAACGAGTGAGTCGTAAATTGAGCTGTCACCGTGGGGGTGATATTTACCCATGGTATCACCGACAATACGAGCACTCTTACGATAAGGTCTGTCGTATCTTATGCCGAGCTCATACATATCATATAAGGTTCTGCGCTGAACGGGCTTTAAGCCGTCCCTGATATCGGGAAGCGCACGAGCAACTATAACGCTCATGGCATAATCAATATATGATTTTTGCATTATCTCCGAGTACTCGGAGCGAATTAATTTCTCTTCCATATTACCTCATCCGTCAGCCTCGCTGACGCCTTCTCCTTGATTTAAATATCCAGTTCAGCGTCTGTAGCGTGCTGGTGTATAAAGTCTCGTCTCGGCGGAACCTCATTACCCATGAGGAGCTCCGTCATATGTGAAGCCATCTTGGCATCCTCGATCTCAACAAGTCTCATCATTCTGTTTTCGGGATCAAGTGTTGTCTCCCAAAGCTGCTGAGGATCCATCTCACCAAGACCCTTATATCTCTGAAGTGTGAAGGGTCCCTTGTGATTCTTACGATATCTCTCAAGAGCTGCATCATCGTAGAGATATTCTTCCTTACCTCTGCTGGGCATTGCCTTGTAAAGAGGCGGCATAGCTATATAAACATGGCCCTCAAAAATAAGTTCGGGCATGAATCTATAGAACAGAGTAAGAAGAAGTGTCGCAATATGCGCACCATCGACATCGGCATCGGCCATGATTACTATCTTGTCATAGCGAAGCTTGGAGATGTCGAAGTCATTACCATAGCCCTCTGAGAAGCCACAGCCAAAGGCGTTGATCATTGTCTTGATCTCGGCATTTGCAAGAATCTTATCTATGCTGGCCTTCTCAACGTTAAGGATCTTACCTCTGATAGGAAGAATAGCCTGAAACTCTCTGTTTCTTGCCATCTTGGCACTACCACCCGCAGAATCTCCCTCTACGATAAAGATCTCGCATTTGGAAGCATCCTTACTTATACAGTTGGCAAGCTTACCATTTGAATCGAATGAATACTTCTGCTTTGTAAGAAGATTTGTCTTTGCCTTCTCTTCTGTTTTTCTGATCTTGGCAGCCTTCTCAGCACAGCCGATTATTGATTTTAATATCTCAAGGTTACGGTCAAAGAAACGTGTAACCTCATCACCTGTAATCTGTGACACGATCTTGGCAGCATCCTGGTTATCCAGCTTGGTCTTAGTCTGACCTTCAAATCTGGGATCCGGGTGCTTAATGCTGACAACAGCTGTCATGCCGTTTCTTACATCAGTTCCGTTAAAGTTGCTATCCTTTCCTTTCAGGACACCAATCTCTCTTGCGTACTGATTGATAATATTGGTAAACATGGTTTTAAAGCCGGTGAGGTGTGTACCACCCTCGGCATTATAAATGTTGTTACAAAAACCAAGTATATTTTCATGGAATTCATTAACATACTGAAAAGCCACATCTACGGAAACGCCATCCATCTCACCGCTGTAGAAAATCACATCTGTAACGGCTTCCTTGGATTTATTCATATCTCTGATAAATCCGGTGATTCCCTCAGGCTCGTGGAACTCGATATATTCCTCAGTGCCCGGTCTGTCATCTATATAGATGATAGTAAGCTCG
This sequence comes from Butyrivibrio sp. FC2001, assembly GCF_000424125.1. Lineage (NCBI taxonomy): Bacteria > Bacillati > Bacillota > Clostridia > Lachnospirales > Lachnospiraceae > Butyrivibrio > Butyrivibrio sp. FC2001. The sequence goes on along the minus strand of NZ_KE384132.1, from coordinate 390,022 downwards.
GGATTAAGATAGGCAGTCTCATGGAGTCTGGATTTTATATCCTCCTCTCTGAAGCGTGTCTTCTCAAATATAGTAGGATCAGGAAGGAAAGAAATGGTTGTACCATGATCTCTCGTCTTACCTACAGGCTCAAGCAGCCCGTTTTTAAGCTCTACTGTGGGAACGCCTCTCTCGTAGGCATCTTCATAGATCTGACCGTCAGTCCTTATCTGAACCTTAAGCCAGGTAGACAAAGCGTTAACAACAGATGAACCAACACCGTGAAGACCACCACTGGTCTTATATGCATTATTATCGAACTTACCTCCGGCATGAAGCATAGTGAGAACTACTCGCTCAGCGGTAATTCCCTTAGCGTGCATACCAACAGGAATGCCTCGTCCATTATCCTCAATGGTCGCACTTCCGTCAGGATTAAGTGTAACCGTTATCTGAGAACAGTGACCGGCAAGATGTTCATCAACTGCATTGTCTACAATCTCGTAGACAAGGTGATTAAGTCCCCTTGTTGAAACACTTCCGATATACATACCGGGTCTCATTCTTACAGCTTCGAGACCCTCTAAAACTGTAATGCTCGACGCATCATAGTTATTATTTGTTGACATAAAACTCCCCAACCTTACTAAAACTTTTTCTTATCCTCAAACATGAACTTTTCTGGAGGCAGCTATTGCAAGTGCTCCGGGTCCGATGTGACATGAAACCACCAGTGAAAGGGGATCCATATGCATCTGATAGCCGGGGAATGCAGCCTCTACCTCGCTCTTAAATTCATTTGCTTTTTCAAGATCGTATGAATAAGCACCGCAAAGGTGAACATCATGTGCATCAATTCCGCCGAATCTGTTTTCAAAATCAGCGAGCATGGCGTTTATCATAATATTCTTACCCTGTGTTGCAGTTCTTGCCTTCGCAAACGCATCAAGCTTCTCCCCCTGAATCTGAAGAACAGGCTTAAGCTTAAGCAGTGTACCAAGGGCTGCAGCAGCCGGTGTTATTCTTCCGCCCTTTTTTAGGTAATAAAGTGTATCAAGCATAATGTAAATACTTGATTCAAACTTAACCTCTTCGAGCTTTTCCTTTATCTCTTTACCGTACATGCCCTTGTCACGCATCTCTACAGCATCAAGAACAGACTGTCTCATAGTTACGGAGATACGCTGATTATTAACTACGAAAACCTTATTCTCGTAATCATCGGCAGCGAGCATCGTAGCAGTCTGGCAAGAGCTTGAAAGACCACTACTGAGCGGTATATAAACTATCTCATCATATTCCTTAAGCATCTCATCCCACAGCTCAAGAGTGGATCCCGGGCTGGGCTGACTTGTTGAAACATCAGCTCCCTCAGCAAGCTTCTTAAAGAAGTCCTCCTGAGTAAGATTAATGCCTTCTAAATATTCAACACCATCAATCATAAAGGGCGTAGGTATTACCTTGATACCTAAAGCCTCTCCCTCAGCAGGCATAATTCCGCTGTTTGTATCAGTTATGATTGCAACTTTTGACATGTTTTCCTCCACGTAAGTACACTATATATTGTATTAGTCGAACACATACTCTACTAAATTTTACTTTTATAAAGCCGTAAAGTCAAATAAATTTGAGGAAAGCCACTCCTTAAGCGGTGCATTTTCTTCCATTATGAGGTCCGGATCCTCTGAAAGCAGCGTATCTGCAAGGCTTGCCGCCTCTCTTATAAGAGCAGCATCCTGATAAATATCTGCCACATGGAAGGACATCTCTCCGCTTTGTCTTATACCAAAAAGGTCACCGGGACCTCTCTGTTTTAAGTCCTCCTCTGCAATCTTAAAACCGTCATTTGAATGATTCATGATATCAAGGCGCTCCTTTGCCTCCTCGCGTCCTGAGGTATTAATGAAAATGCAGTATGACTGAGCTTTTCCTCTTCCGACTCTTCCGCGAAGCTGATGTAACTGAGCAAGGCCAAATCTTTCGGAATTCTCGATCATCATTACAGTTGCATTAGGAACGTTAATACCTACCTCTATAACCGTCGTGGAAACAAGAACATCTATATTACCCGCAGCAAACTCTGCCATTATCTTTTCTTTTTCAGAGGGCCTCATCTTTCCGTGGAGCGTACCAATCCTGATATCAGATGGCATTGCGCCTTTTAGCTTATCTGTATAGTCGGTGACATTCTCGACACCGTCCATCTCACCCTCTTCAACCATTGGACATATTACATAAGCCTGATGCCCCTTTGATATCTGATCAGCTATGAATTTATAAGCTGTAGGTCTGTACTCCGTACCAACTACGCAGTTCTTAATAGGTATTCTTCCTATAGGCATCTCATCAAGAACAGAGATGTGAAGGTCTCCGTACAGGATAATAGCCAGGGTTCTCGGAATGGGTGTTGCACTCATTGCTAAAATATGAGTATTTTTTCCTTTTTCAGAGAGTTGTTCTCTTTGCTTAACACCGAATCTGTGCTGCTCGTCTGTTATAACCAGGGCAAGATTCTTGTAGGATACCTTTTCCTGAATAAGAGCATTTGTTCCGACTATGCAGTTAACTTCGCCGCTCTCTATGCTCTCCTGGGCAATTCTCTTTTCCTTTGCAGTTAAAGAGCCCACAAGCAGTACCGGCTTTAGAGGAAGCCCGTACTCCTTCGCCATCTCCACAAATGACTCGTAGTGCTGCCTTGCAAGGACCTCGGTAGGCGCCATTATTGCACCCTGATAGCCATTTTCAGCAGTAAATAAAAGTGATAAAAACGCAAGAATAGTCTTGCCGGAGCCAACATCACCCTGAATAAGCCTGTTCATCACATGCTCGCCCTCAAGGTCATTTTTAATCTCATACCAGATAGACATCTGTTTACCGGTCAGCTTATAGGGAAGCTTTTCAATAAGTCCATCTGAGAAATCAGATGAATTATAGACGTAATCATTTATGGAAACATCCTCTTCCCTTTTAAGGAATCTGAGCTTTAATATAAACTGCAGAATTTCATTAAAGGCGATTCTCTTCCTTGCCTCTGTAAAGGCCTCCATATTAAGAGGGAAATGAATCTTCCTTACTGCTTCCGAAAAATTCATCAGCTTCATCTTGTCGCGAATATAGGAAGGAAGCATTTCCTCTAAATATGGAGTACTGGGAATAGCCTGCTTCATAGTCTTAATGATAAGCTGATTGGAAAGTCCCTTTACAAGAGGATACTTGGGCTGCATTGAGCCCATTATTTCCATATAATCCTCAGTCTTGTACATCTTTGGCTGCTCTATTACATAGCCGCGGCCCTTTCTCTGAATAGGTCCTCTAAAGACATAATAATGCCCGGGTTTAATATTATTTCTCATGAAAGGCATGTTGAAATAAGTGATCTGTATTTCGCCTGTCGTATCGGATGCCTTAAAGGTGAGAATACTTAAGTTTCTAACCTTCTTCACAGCAATATTGGATGAAGGCGTAACTCTTACAGCACTTATTTCTCCCGGAACAAGATCAGAGACATTCCTTATTTCCTTACAGATGTCATAGTCCCTTGGAAAATACAAAAGCAGATCCTGCACGGTTTTAATTCCGCACTTTTCAAAAAGGGCGCTGCTTTTATCGCCAACGCCCTTTAAAGAAGATACATGTTCAATTAATGATGGATTTTTTCTACCCGTCATCTTACTCCGCACTCACAATATAATAGTAAATCGGCTGACCACCATACTGAACCTCAACATCACAGTTGGGGAACTTGGAAGTAATACTCTCGCAGAGAGCATCAGCCTCTTCCTGTTTAATATCTGAACCATAGTATAAGCTGATAAGCTCAGTAGTATCATCTGCGATCTTATCAACGATCATCTCAGTTACTTCAGCAATATCACCGCCGACACCAAGGATTCCGCTATCGCCGATTCCCATGTAGTCACCCTGCTTGATTGTAACATTATCGATCATAGTGTCACGAACAGCGTAGGTAACTTCACCTGTCTTAACAGTTGTTATTGCTTCTACCATGCCTTCTTCATTTTCCTTAGCGGAAACGCCGGGCATGAAGTTGATTGCAGCTGTGATACCCTGAGGAACAGTCTTGGTAGGAATAACAACGATTTCCTTATTCTCACCCTTATCCTCCATCAATATCTTAGCCTGGTTAGCAGCAAGAATGATGTTCTTATTGTTAGGAAGTACAAATACTGTATCAGCGTCAACCTTCTCAGCAGCTTCGAAAATGTCCTCTGTGCTGGGATTCATGGTCTGACCGCCTTCGATTACATAGTCAACGCCAAGTCCTCTGAAGATCTCAGCAAGTCCATCACCTGCACATACAGCAACAAAGCCGATTTCCTTGTGCTCTGAATTTACAAACTTATGCTCTTCTTCCTTAGCTGCACCTGTAGTGCTCTCCTTAAGCGGAATGTCATCACCTGCACTATAGGTAGGTGTAGACTCAGCAGCACCGTTGATCTCAGTTTCAATCTCAGCGTATACGCCGTTCTGCTGCTCATGGAAGAGCTTCTCACGGTGCTCCATACGCATATTATCAATCTTCATATTGGAAAGCTGACCATACATAAGAGCTCTCTGAATAGCAAGTCCGGGATCATTGGAATGAACGTGAACCTTGCAGATCTCGTCGTCTGCAACCATTACGATACTGTCACCGATCGATTCAAGGAATGCCTTGAAGTCAATTTCCTGCTTAACATTAAGAGGCTTGTTAAGAAGAACGATAAACTCAGTACAGTAACCGAACTTAATATCAACCTCAGCTTCTGCCTTGGCTCTGCTTGCAACAGGTGTTGCTGCAGCTTCATCAACAGTATAATCAACCTCTTTGCCAAGGAATGCGTCAACAGCGCCCTTAAGGACCTGCATAAGTCCCTGTCCGCCTGAATCAACAACGCCTGCCTGCTTTAATACAGGAAGCATCTCAGGAGTCTTGGCAAGAACCTCATCACCATATTTGATAACTTCTTCAAAGTAAGGAGCAAGTTCCTCAGCACCTTCCTTGGAGAGCTCCATAGCTCTCTCAGCCACGCCCTTGGCAACTGTAAGAATAGTACCTTCCTTAGGCTTCATAACTGCCTTATACGCAGTCTCAACAGCCTTATCAAAGGAATCAGCGATAATTGCTGCATCAAGCTCTTCGTAATCACGAATGCCCTTTGTAAAACCTCTAAGGAGCTGTGAAAGGATAACACCGGAGTTACCTCTTGCACCTCTCATGGCACCAGAATAGATATTCTTAGAAAGTGTTCCCATATCTACATCATCAGGAAGTGCCTTTACATCCTTAGCTGCAGACATGATGGTCATTGTCATATTCGTACCTGTATCTCCATCGGGAACAGGGAATACATTAAGCTCGTTGATCCATTCTTTTTTCGCATTCAAATTACTAGCGCCCGCAAGAAACATCTTCTTTACATCAGACGCTTTTAATGTGTTACTCAAAATTCTTACCCTCCTTGAACCTTAGTCGATGACGCGAACGCCTTCAACGAAGATGTTTATCTTCTCAATTTCAAGGCCGGTGAATTCCTCAACCTTGTACTTAACATTATCTATCAGATTGTCGGTAACAGCTGAAATGCTCACGCCGTAAGCGATAATTACATGAAAATCAAGAGTGAGCTTTCTATTAGGACCAACAGTAACATTAATTCCTCTTTTGATGTTGTCCTTCTTTAAAAGACTAACAAGTCCCTCAGCAACATTTACATTAGCCATGCCGACGATACCAAAGCATTCATTGGCAACAGCCCCTGCATACTGAGCAATTACTTCATTATCTATTGCGATACTGCCCATATGGGTATTCATTGAAGTAGACTTCATACTACACCTCCATTAAAATTGCATATAAGAGATTATAAACTAATTGTGCAAAAAATAGAAGTAAAAAAGGACTCACCTCAGTGAATCCTTTAATAATCAAATCTTAATGAATTAAGCACGCTCAACCTTTTTTGATCTGAGACAGCTTGTGCAAACGTTCATTCTCTGTGTTCCACCGTTAACCTTAACAGCAACCTTATGTACGTTAGCATTCCAGATTCTATTGCTCTTTCTATGGGAATGGCTTACGTTGTTACCGAAATGAACGCTCTTGCCGCATACTTCACACTTAGCCACTTTGACACCTCCTTATAAGCCATATTTTAATCAAATACATCACGCGAATAGATAAATTTCACTAATAAATATTCGCAACATGAGATATCATAACAGAAAAGTTGAGCAAATGCAAGCAAAATTTATTTACAGCTGATATTAAGTTGTAATCAGGCCTTCATATATGAATCAAACTGTCTGAGAAGTATGTTATACTCCTCGTTTATCATATCGCAGACTCTGTGATCACCGCACATATTATCGGGATGATATATCTTCATCAGATCCCTGTAACGCTTTTTGAGCGCTAAAAGAGAATTAACGCCCTGGAAGAAAAATTCAGCTCTGCTGTACTCATCCTCACGAAGGAAGCCTCTCTCCTGTTCGAGCTTTTTCCATTCACGCTCGATTTTCTTTCTGTCAGCATTGAGCTTATCAAAGCCATCCTTGAGAATCTCTATCTGCTGATCAAAGAGAGCCTGATCGTCCTTGAACTTCTGCTTATCATGCTCGAACTGGCTTCTCTCAAACTGAAATTTCTGACGGAACTTATTCATCTCGTCCTCAATCTCAGCAACCTTTGTGTCGACAATGCGCTGCTCCTGCTCAAGTCTCTGGCTCTCCTTGTAGATCCAGAGCTTCATCTCGAGAAGCTCCTCCTCTGTTGCCTTGTCGATTCTTTCCTCACTTAGAAACTTTTCCATACGGAACCCCCTATACTACAAATTAACTCAGGTTCTCATCTTCAGGAAAGGCAATATCTACCGCGCTGTCATCATCCATCATGTCATTACCGCGATTCATGAAGCGATCTGCTATATCAGGAACAAGATCGAGTACTTTCGTAACAGCATCCTGATTCTTGATATTAACAAGCTTAGTCTGACCGTTTTTGATTACCAAAACCGCACTGGGCGACATTTTGGCTGCAAAACCGCCTGCTCCGGAATTCTTCTTGTCGGCATCACTGGCACCTGCACCTACACCAAAGGACACATCAACCAGCGGAACGATTATAGTGTCACCAACCTTAGTAGCTTCTCCAACTACAGTCTTGGCTCCCATAATCTTATTCATACCGCCCATCAGAGAATCTACAACGGAATTAAAATTTGAATCTCCCATATAATACTCCCCAACTTATGAATCTAATATTTTCTTAAAACGTCTGTAGGTCTTCCTTACGTCCTTATTAAAATAGAGAACTCCGGCAGCCCAAACTATGGTAAATACGGTTATCCTGCCCTTTAATTGTACTTTCCCTGCAAGTATCTGCCTCTCAAAATCAGGAGTAAGAAATACCTTATTAACAAGTACAGGATACATAACACCGTAAGCAGCCAGTATATCTGCGGTTATCGTAGGATCGCTTGTCCCCACAAGAAAATCCGCACTGAATTTCCTGGGCAATATCATTTTCAGAACCCGGAAAATCTGCTTCTTGGTAACCTCGAAAGCACGCTTAAAAATGTCGTTAGATAGCGTATTTTTAACCATGTTTATCTTAGCATAAATTCTAGATATTGTATATTGTATTTTTTTGAATACATCCTGTGGTATTTTTATTATTTTCCCTATTGTATTAAAAATATCGCCAATGAATTCGAAGAAGTCTTTGCCATCATCGTCATCATCAAAGTCTTCATCATAGGATGCATTTTCTTCTTTAATATCAGATTCTGTGCTATCTTTTTCCTCTACAGGCTCCTCAAGAATCGCATCGCCCTTACCGGCTCCCTCTTCGCCATCTTCTTCCTTGTCAGGCTTTGCTTCAAAACCTTCTTCCTTCTCCAAAGCCTCCGCATACCCGGTTTCAGAGGGTTCGTAGGAATCCTCCTCAAAATCGTTATCATCCTCGTTCTCTAAATCATCATCTTTTTTCTTTTTCGGAGGAAAAACAGTAAAACATAATACTTTTACGGTAAACTCTTTTGACTCAGGGTAGTTTATACCGCCCCGAACAAGGTGTAAAAGCCAGCTAAATGAAGCATTTGCGGTCAGATTTTCAAGTATGAGCGAAGGTCCCTTTTCGAGATCCGTCTCCGCTATGACTGCATCTGCCTTATATCTTATTGGAACAAACAGAACACAAATTACTATCAGTAATAACAGCGCCAGTATTCCCAAAAGTACTAGCCCTGTTATTTTCAAGACTGTTAAAAAGATCCCCATTAATTATCCCCCAACGCGCTGTTTAAGTACCCTCTCACATCGCCAGTCATACCACTCTCATCAGCCTCAGCAAACATCTTAAGGACAATATCGAGAGCCTCCTTGTAGCTTCCGGCAATGCCGTAAATAAATGCGGGGTGGCGCTGATAATACTTCTGCTTCAATAAGGCACAGTGCTTAATCTCTATCTGCCCATCCGGTATTTCAGATGAAGTGATCACATAGATAAAAAGCTGTCCGGCGCCATGCTTAAGCTTCCACTTAACCATCGCAGGCCTTTTCACAGATTCCCCAATATAAAGATTTTTAGCAAAAGTACAAAATCCCCTTATAGACAAAACCTTTGACTCCTCTATTTCCCAAAGTAAGCATCGAAAATTCTCTTGGCAATCGGCACTGCATATTCACCGCCGGAGCCTGCATTTTCAACGATAATTGTCACAGCAATCTCAGGATTCTCTGCAGGTGCATAGCCTGTAAACCATGCGTGTGAGTCTGACGTGCTGTCCTTAAACTCAGCTGATCCGGTTTTTCCTGCTGCTGTGTATTCAAGCCCCTTAAGCCTTGAAGCGGTTCCTTCCTTAACAACCTTCTCCATCATGTTCTGAAGATAATATGCTTCATCTGAAGACATCAGGGTCTTATATTTTGATGGTTCAAACTCCTCTAATACCTTACCGTCCTCTGTCTCAACCTTTTCAAGAAGATAAGGCTTCATCAGTACTCCGTCATTGGCAATCGCAGACGTAATGAGATTCATATGAAGAGGTGTCACTGTAGTTGCACCCTGACCAATTCCAAGCTGCATCATATCGCCGTCCGCAAGCTTCTCATTACAGGTAGCTGTAGACACAGAATAATTCATATCCCACGGAAGCTCGGAATTAAACATCAGTCCTGCAAGAGTCTTCTCAAAGGAAGCCCTGTCAAGCTGCAGTGCGATATTCGCAAAGGATGAGTTACAGGATTTCGCAAAGGACCCCGTGAAATCAAGAGCTCCGTGACTCTCTCCATGGAAGCATTTTATCGTGTCGTTACCGCTAGTAAACTTACCATTACAATTATATCTGTAATTTAGATATTCATCACCCTTTTCTCTGTAATATTCAAGAGAAGTGACTATCTTAAAGGTTGATCCCGGAGGGTAAAGCCCCTGGGTTGCCCTGTTTAAGAGCTGAGTATTTTCCTTATCAGAGGTAATATCCTCCCACTCATCAAGGATTGTACCGGGATCAAAATCAGGCTTTGAAACAAGTGCAAGAATCTTACCGGTTTTTACATCCGTTACAATAATTGCTCCCTCTCTTGCAGATAAAGCCTCATAGGCTGTCTGTTGAAGATTCACATCAAGGGTGGTATAGACGCTGTCACCGGGGAATTTCAGCTCATTTTCCTTGGCCTTGGCCTTACTCTTTAAGGTAGCGTGGGAATTAATGAGGTAGTAATTCGCAAGGTTCTCAATGCCGCTTCTTCCGTTTACCGAAAAGCCAACCACATGTGAAAACACCTTACCAAAGGGATATTCTCTCGATTCATTTCCGTTTGCATCCGTTACGGTTTTTGCAAGTATCTGTCCATCATTTGCATAGATTGTACCGCGGCTGTTTTTCGTCTTTAAAAGCTGCTGGTGGGCATTATAGGTGTTGTCCATCATTACTCGCTCATTACTTATGGCATATGAACAGATGTAGATGATCATTGTCAAAAACAGAAAAACAGTGGCACAGCCAATTATCATAATGGGATAAGATTTATTTTTTTCTTCCATTCATCTTCTCCCTCTTTTTTTCTAAATAAGCCTGATATCTCTCGTCGCTCCTTACAAGACATTCGCCCTCTACAAGCGAAAGCATGACGATAGTAACCATGACTGATGTTCCACCATAGCTTACAAGCGGAAGTGTGACGCCGGTAAGCGGAATAAATTTGGAATCTCCACCAACCGTGAGGAACACCTGGAATATGTAGGTTACTCCAAGTCCAACGCACAGAAGTCTTCCGAAATTATTCTTAATCTTATAGGCCTCTAAAAGTATCATCAAAAATGTTGATATGCAAACAGCGATAAGACAGGAGGCAAAGATAATTCCAAGCTCCTCTGCGATCGCCGCAAACATAAAGTCCTCTTCAACATAGGGAATTGAGGACGGTGTTCCGCCATATAAGCCAAGCCCCCAGAGACCGCCACCGCTTATGGCAAAAAGTGACTGGGTTATCTGGTAGCCTGTGGAATCGATCTCAGTCCAGGGATCCTTCCAGGCAAGGACTCTTTGCTGAACGTGAGGAAACAGCTTGTACGCAACAAAGCTCGCCGCAGCTCCCGAAAGGAGTCCTCCCAAAAAGTACAGTGGCTGATTGGTCGCAACAAAGAGCACACACAAATAAACAACAAAATAAATCAGCGCACTTCCAAGATCCTTTAGAAGAACCAGCACAAGCACATGGGCGGCAGCAATGGCCGTCACTATGCAAACCGTTTTAAAATCCTTCTTCTGTGCAAGGATCGATGCTATAAAAAATGCAAATATAATCTTTACTATTTCCTGCGGTTGGAAGGAAAGTCCTGCTATTCTGAAATTTATCTTGGAGCCGTTGGTAACAGAGCCGTAAATCAAAAGAATAAGAAGTACCGCCAGACCTATTCCTGCAAAAATCCATCCCATCCTTTCAAGGAAAGCACACCTGAATAATATCTCAGGAACAAGGAATGCAATAACAAGTGAAGCGCTGGCAATAATGAACTGCCTTATTCCCTTGCCATAGGAAATCCTCGTAATCATTATCATTCCGACCATCAGGAACATGCACATATTATTTATTAAAAGCCTGTTCCCGTCGGGGTATACCATTTTAAACATGGAAATGGTGCTGATAACTACCAGTGTCTGGATCATCAGCAGCAAAAAATAGCGCTTACTGCCCGTTTGGGCAATAATCTGAATAAAGCATGCAAACTGAGTGGCAAAAAGAGCAACGGTCTGAAGCGCATAAATCCACCCGCGTCTTTTTTCACCCTTGTACATAAACACCAGGAAGCTGAATAAAGTAAAAGCCGCCATGCTTCCTGTAATAACATATTTAGATATTTCAGTTAAGTATAATTCAATCATCGTGTAAGCTTAGTCCGCGCTTCTCTCAAAATGCCCAGCTGTATAATCCATAGCAGAAAGCACCTTATCCGCGTCCTTTGATCCATCCTTGTTATCGCTATATAAAACCTTCACATAAGCATCCAGAATATCAGAGACCTCTGAAGGCTTCTCAATAGTAAAATCAATCCTGTAAATCAGGTTATATTTATCTGCCATGCTCTTAAGCTTTTTGGTCTTTTTAAAAAGTGACACAGGAACACTGTTCCATATAATATTATTGCAATGCATGCAGTCATAAGAAACAGGGAGTCTTCTTCCTGTTCTGTCAGTTATTCCTGTATTCTCATAATCGCACAATGTTCCACGTTTTCCCGAACACTTATCCAATGTATTCTTTAAGCAGTTCGCAGTGAGCATCATGGGAACTCTGCCATATACCTGGATACCTGCAGGCTCCGGAGCACTATCAGGATCATTCATATAAGACGCTTTAAGTAAATCAGACATCTCATACGAGTTAAGCTCAAGGGGCAGATTAAAGCCCTTTAAATCGAGTTCTCCCACAGCCTCCTTGTACAGTGAAAATGCCTCATGATTCCAGATATAAAGGCCGTAATCAAGAACTACTTCTCCCTTGTATCCTGCATCCTTTACAAGCTTTAGCTCCTCTGTGCTTCTTACAAGAACGCCTTTAACCTTAAGTTCATCAGCCTTTTTAAGAATATCCTCCACCTCTTTATGTCCATTAAAGAAGTCTTCATTTCTCAAAACATAAGGAAGTGAAATATAGTAATCACAGCCCGAAATTTCCGGAAGTCTATTTTCTAAAAGAACAATTCTGCTATCAACATATATTCTTCCAAAAGCTTTGCCCTTACTAAAGAAATCGGCAGTAGCCTGTAGCTGGGACTGGTTCATTACTGATACGGCAATGCATGACTCTTTACCAGACTTATGCGGCGCTTCCTTTGTAGGAGCCTTTGCATCATCATCTAATCCAAACGACTCACTATTTGCAGTTTCTTCAGGAATTTTATAGCCAAGACTCTTTATTATCTCATTTTCAAGAGCTGTGCAGGCACTTCTTCTAAGCTCGTTAAGTGCCTTATTGGGCATAAAAATCCCCTTTGTATCCATATCTACAGACAACGAAGTAAGCATAAACGCAGTATTTCCAAACTTTGATAACTGCTTTTCAATATCCTCCTTTGTCATGGATCTCTTAAGAGCTTCCTGAACCACATCTCCCTTAACAGAGGCAGACACTTCGTTACCTTTTGCGTTTCCTATTGTCTTAATCGATAGCTCAGCAGGCTCATCAACTCTTAATCTGCAGGACAGTTCCACATCAATTTTCTTTTCACCAGTGATAAAGCGATTCCTTACATTCTCAAGAACCTTATCATCGGATCCATTATATGCAGGATTATCAAGGGTTATCATATCAGGACTGTTGTGCCTGAAATAATATCCCTCGCCAATCTCGGAACGAAGATATAATGAGGACAAAATCTTCCTGTCCTTATCTGAAGCTGTGAGTCTTATGCTGCCCTCTTTAAAATCAGGATCCTTTTCAGAGAGCTCATAATATTTATCAATATATTTGCGGTAAACGCTTGTAACACCTGCAGCATACTCAGGCTTTTTCATTCTTCCTTCAATCTTAAAGGAATCGATTCCAGCCTCGATAAGCTCAGGTATCCTGTCTACCATGCACATATCCTTTAAACTCAAAGGATAGCATTCACCCTTGTTAGCTGTCTTATAGGGAAGTCTGCAGGGCTGAGCGCAGCGGCCTCTGTTTCCGCTTCTCTCACCGACCATACTTGAAAACAGGCATGCTCCGGAGTAGCAGTAACACATAGCTCCGTGAATAAATGCCTCTATCTCAATACTCTTCCCATCATCGAACCTGCAGTTTTCATGGATACTTCTGATCTCAGACAGTGAGAGCTCCCTTGCAGGAACCACTCTTGATGCCCCAAGATCCATTAAAAGCTTTGCTCCCTTTTCACCCGTAATTGTCATCTGCGTGCTGACATGAAGCTCAACCCAGGGATAGGCTTCTCTTATCATTTTGAAGATTCCGAAATCCTGAATAATAGCTCCGTCAAGGCCCGCATAGGCAAAGGGTGCAAAGAATTCCTTAAACGCAGGTATCTCATTTTCCTTCAAAAGTGTATTAACAGTAAGATAAATCTTCTTGCCATGAAGATGAGCATACCTTATAGCCTTTATAACTTCTTCATTTGTAAAATTGTCGGCAAATGCCCTGGCTCCAAAGCCCTGTCCGCCCAAATAAACGGCGTCTGCTCCTGCATTAAAGGCACCGAGCATTGTCTCGTAATTACCTGCCGGCGCAAGAAGTTCAACTTTCTTAATCATTATATAACACCTCTAGCTAAAAAGGCTGCCCTGCGGCAGCCTCATTATCACTTTTTAAGAGTTTTAAGCTCTGTTTCCATCTGGATTATTTTTCTTGAATCCTCAGTGATATCTGACTGAAGGTTCTTCACATTTTTCTCTGTATTCTCAAGCTTAATCTGAGTAGCAATGAGCTCATGCTTTATATCATAGAGCTCCTTCTCCTTATCACTAAGCTGTCCTTCAAGCATCTCAACCTGTTTTTTAGCCTTAAAGTAATCATCTGCAATATTCAGCTGAAGAAGTACGTTCTGAGTATCAAGAGGCTGTCTCTTAAAACCGTCCATTTTGTTGTAATCAGCTATCTTATTATTTATGTAAGAAGCAACCTTCTGAAGATATTCCTCACTCTCATAACCACTTAAAGTAAAGACTTTACCTCCAATGATTACCTCAGTATCTGTCTTAGATGCCATAAATTTTTCCTCCCCACCTCAAACTCGAAAGTTATTTTTTATATTTTATACTTTCAAAGAGTGAGATTTCAATAGTATTGAATGTTATTTTATAGAGATAATATTACCACAATATCATGTATTTGTCATTGGCTGTAACCCAAGATGTGTATATGCAAGGTCTGTCACAACTCTTCCCCGGGGAGTTCTGTTGATCAGTCCGTTTTTCAAAAGATATGGCTCATAAACATCTTCGATGGTACCTGGATCCTCGCCTATTGAAGCAGCCAGGGTATCAAGTCCTGCAGGTCCTCCTCCGAATTTCTCAATAAGAGTAAGAAGAAGCGTCCTGTCGTTATGATCAAGTCCAAGCTTGTCAACATCCATAAGGTCAAGGGCTGTTCTTGCAACCTCCTCGGTTATAACACCGTCATATCTTACCTGTGCATAATCCCTTACTCTCTTAAGGATTCTGTTGGCGATTCTCGGCGTTCCGCGGCTTCTTCTTGCCATCTCCTTTGCGCCAAGGTCCTCTGCTTCAACTCCAAGAACCTTCGCTGACTGCATAATGATCTGCATCAGCTCCTCGGTCTCATAAAATTCCATTTTGTAAAGCATTCCGAATCTGTCACGAAGGGGTGCTGAAAGCATACCTGCTCTTGTTGTAGCACCTATAAGTGTAAAGTGCGGAAGGTCAAGTCTTATTGATCTGGCAGTCGGTCCCTTGCCGATCATAATGTCAATCTTGTAATCCTCCATTGCAGGATACAAAACCTCTTCGACCTGTCTGTTAAGGCGATGTATCTCATCGATGAAAAGAACATCCCCTTCTTTAAGATTATTTAGAATAGCTGCGATATCACCGGGCTTTTCAATTGCAGGTCCGCTTGTAACCTTGCAGTGAACGCCCATCTCAGCTGCAATGATCTCTGCCAGGGTAGTCTTACCAAGTCCGGGCGGGCCATACAATAAGATATGGTCAAGGCTCTGACCTCTCTTCTTTGCAGCCTCTATAGATATATTCAGGTTGTCCTTTATCTTGGACTGCCCAATATAATCCTTTAATTTCTTGGGTCTTAGTGACCCCTCTATTTTTCTATCCTCATCCAAAAAGCCAGCGCTGACTGCACCATTCCCTCTGTCAGCGGAAGTTTTTATCGATCTTTTTTCCATACAATCACCAACTCAATATCAGATTAATTCCTTTAAAGCGAGTTTAAGTATCGCCTCTGTGTCCTCAGCATCGGCATTTCCCGAAGCAATTACAGTTCTTACTGCCTTTGATGCTTCTGTGAGACCATAGCCAAGACTTACAAGTGCCTCTACTGCCTCATTAGAAGGAGTTTCATCACCACCCGGTACAGTAAGTCCCTCAACTGAGCCGCCGGCCTTACCTGCAAGAATATCATCATTGGATATCTTATCCTTAAGCTCAAGAACAAGCCTCTCAGCAGTCTTTTTACCGACGCCGGGAGCTTTACTTATAGCCTTTGAATCGCCTGAAATAATGGCGAATCTCAGATCATCGGGCGTCATTACCGATAAAATCGCCTGGCCGCCCTTAGGCCCTATTCCGCTTACGCTGATAAGGAGCTTGAAAAACTCAAGCTCATCCCTTGTAAGAAAGCCATAGAGATTCATGGCATCCTCACGCACACTCATATATGTATGAAGCTTAACAGCTTCACCCTTAGAAGGCAATCTGTCCGCAGTATAAGCAGAGATATTGACATTATAGCCAATACCTCCAACATCGATAACTGCCAGCAGATCTCTTTTTTCTTCAAGTATTCCGTTTACAAAAGCAATCATTTAAAGAGCTCCAATTCATTTTTTTAATTTCCGGAGAAATCTCCCGAACGTCTACGAGCACTGCCCTTATCCTCGACAGTAATAAGCTCAAACTCGTATGTCACATTGATCTTGGATGAAAAATCAAGCTGCTTCCAGGAGGTTATAATTCTTCCAATAACATTGTCGATATGCTTTTCATCAATGTCCGGGAGGAATAAGAAAAACTGATTTATACCGTTCTGCATCATGACATCACTTTTTCTAAGAGAATTTGTAAGGAAGGTTCCGAGCTTTTTCATATACTCAGTAAATTCAACCTCACTAATATCATCAGATGCAGGTGTGGCATTAAAAAGAACTTTATATGCAGTACTGTGATAGCTCTTGATATACCTCATCATATATCTGTAAATATGACTGAAGGCATCCTGGCCAACCCACATAGCACTGTTATAGGTCTCATTTTCTTTAAGGACATTACTTATTCTGTCAATCTCATCCTTGGAGGCAACATCATAAGTAATGATCTGATCCATGTTATCAGAAAAGATGTTATAGCCATGCTTACCATGCTGCTTAACCTGATAAAGCGCAGTATCAGCCTTTCTGAAAAGGATATCGTAATCTCTTCCATCGTCAGGAATGAAGGAAACGCCTATGGAAACACCAACATTAAATGGAATAAGGTCGCCCACCATCTCCTTCATGCGTTCCTTAAGCTCAGCATTAACACGTTCATTCAGAGAGCTTATACCTGTCTCGCCCTTAAAATTCTTAAGGAAGATAATAAACTCATCACCGCCGATTCTGCCGATAACATCCCTTTCACGGGTACTCTTTGTAATAATATCAGCAAAGGCTTTAAGTACCTCATCACCTTTATCGTGACCGTACAGATCATTTACCTTTTTGAAGTTATCAATATCAAGAATAACCAAAGCACCCTTTTCATTCAGGCACTTTTCCTTAAGCTTCTCATTAACAGCTGATTTATTCAAAAATCCTGTCAGCCCATCAATGGTAGCATCATTAATAAGCTCGCGGATTCGTGAGCGATTTTCAAGAACATTGAGAATTCTCTTTAAAAGGACATCCTCATTTAAGGGTTTATGAATAAAATCGACTGCTCCGAGGTTCAGAGCCTTGTTCTCTGCCTCCTTATCCTCGTCTGCAGTAAGAAAAATGACAGGAATCTCATCCTCCCCGCTTTCCTTCTCCTGTGCTCTAAGCTTTTCATACGCTTCAAAACCGTCCATTTCGGGCATGAGAATATCGAGAAGTATAAGATCCGGCTTATTATTTTTCAGATGCTCAAGAAGCTTTTTACCTGATTTTATAGCGGTAACACGTATATTGTTCTTGCTTAAAATATTCCCCGCAGCAAGAAGATTGGTCATGTCATCGTCAACAACAAAAACCCACCCAGCCATTGTCAATCTTCCTCCATATAAGTTTTACTCTAAAATATAACTTATATCATCTTTAATTCTATCATACCATTCGAAAATTGCTCCAGTTTTTTCGTCAATTGTCTCAATTTTGTTATCTTTTCCTGCAAATTCAAGCTCTCTTGCAAGCTCGCTAAATTCATCAGCACCAATAAGTCTGGCTGAACTCTTAAGCGCATGCATCTCAATAATATAGTTCTTTATATCCTTAGCTTCATAGAGCTCCCTGATGCGCTTTTCCTTGGCATCAGCACTTCTGATAAACATCTGCAGAATTGTTATATAAGCATCCTCTGTTCCGCAAAGGCCCACTGCTTCGTCAACCTTCAGATATTCAAGGTCTCTGAGGTCATCAATTGCATCATTATCTTCAGCCACTATTGCGCCCACTTCACCTGTAGGTACAAACTCAATGATATCCTCATCAAGATCAGGCCCCTTAACAGCCTTCTTCTCTTCCTTAGCTTCCTCTTCTTCATTTTGAACATAAGAAACCTTGAAGGAAGGCAGATACTTGGAAAGGAGTTTTTCAAGACTCTTGGGATCAACAGGCTTGGAGAGATAGTCATCAAAGCCTGCTGCAATATACTCTTCCTTTGCTCCCAGAACAGCGTTAGCCGTAAGAGCAATTACAGTGGTATCCTTTCTTAAGAGCTTCTTTTCTCTTATCTTGATAAGTGTCTCAATACCATCCATCTCAGGCATCATGTGATCGAGCATGATAATGTCATAGTGCTTGGTACTTACCTTATCAATACACTCCTGACCACTCGATGCAAAATCAGGCTTAATCCTGTTTCTCTTAAGAAGACTCTTCATTACCGCAAGGTTCATATCGTTATCATCAACAACGAGAATTTCAGCGTATTCAGCAACAAGATATTTATCCTCATCCTGCTCAGCTTCCATGATGATATTGTTGATATCAAACTCACCTATATGTCTCCAGTCAATTACCTTCTGCTTTAATTCAAATGAAAACTCTGAACCTTCACCATAAACACTCTTTACCTTGAGGTTACTTCCCATCATCTCAAGAAGACTTGTAACAATAGCTATTCCAAGTCCTGTACCTTCGATATTTTTATTTCTTCTTTGATCGAATCTCTGGAAGGACATATTGAGCTTATCGATATCTGCGTCACGGATACCAATACCCGTATCAGAAATCTTTACATCAAGCATGATATGTTCTTTTCCTATTTCCGTTCCGACGATGGATAAAGTAACGCTACCCTTTTCTGTATATTTAACAGCGTTTGTCAAAAGATTAAGGATTACCTGCTTTATTCTGAAATCATCGCCGTACATTCCCATAGGAAGCTTGGGATCAATATCCAGCTTAAACTCCAGATTAGTCTTCTTAATCCTTGCATTTATCATGTTAATGACATCTGCAAGAAGGGATTTCGTCTCATAATTAACATTAACAATTTCAAGCTTACCTTCTTCAATCTTAGAGAAGTCAAGGATACTGTTAATAAGAGTAAGCAGCGTCTTTGAGGCACTCTGAATATTCGCAGCATATCCCTTAATATCATCGGAAGAGCACTCTCTTATGATCATCTCATTCATACCGATGATCGCATTTATAGGCGTTCTGATCTCATGGGACATCATAGCAAGGAAATCACTCTTAGCCTTACCTGCTGCAATTGCCGCATCAGCAGATTCCTGCAGCTTTGTATTCATCTCATCCTGCCATGTGATAAGGCCTCCAAGGAGCCTGTAAATAATAATCACGCAGATAAGTGATACAAAGAATGCTATCGATCCATAAAGGATTGTCCTACCATAAATTGCAAGGAAGTTAAACACAACAAAAACAGTAAAATCTGAAACACTACTCTTTTCAGCGATAATTACTTTATAGACGCTGTCGTAATCCTTGATAATATCTACTGTTTCCTGATTCTTATAAGCATCCTTATAGGGAAGTGATGCTATATTGGTGGATCTGTCCTTTGTCATCTGATAGGTGCCATAGGGGTGATTGATTATTACTCCTCTGGCATCGGTAAGGAACGCATAGCTCTCATTAGAATATGAATTTCCAAGGATTTCCACAAGCTTATCAATATAAAAATCTATACCAAATACGCCCAGGAAATCTCCTGTATTCTTATCAAATACCTCCTGCGAAAAAGTTATACAGTAAAGACCTGTCTGAGCATCAATATACGGACTTGAAATATTAAAGCCGGACTCAGAATTTATGGTATCCATATACCACTGTCTGTCTTCAATTCTAAAATCAGTTCCAGGCTTCCAGCCATTATTCATGAAAACCGTAGGTGAAAATTCCTTATTTGCAATGTAAGTAGCTGAAATCTGATCATAGCAGGCTGTAACGCGGTCAAGATACGTAATGGTCTCATTATAATCATTCAAAATGCCTGGATTCGTTGCAATGTCATTACAGAACATATCAAGTATGCTCTTTTGAGATACAGTCCACTCGGATACCTGGCTCTCATATTCGCCCACCGCTTCCTGCATTCTGGCTCTGCACCATCTGGATGTCATCCAGCTGATCGAGAAAACACTTATAAGCATAGTAATGCACATGAGAATAATGATAATATTCCTGAACCTGGAGCTTACCCTTGCATACTTTTTTACATTCAGTCTGGCATGCTTCTGGTTTTCACCTTTAACATAATTTGAGTAACTGATGATCTGATGAATATATTCAGATAGCTGAATCGAGGCCTCCTGTATGGTCTTAAACCTTGCCTCGTAGTTCATGTCCTCATCAAAGACTGTTGAATCCGCATTATTTAAGATCTGATTAAGGGGAGTTTTCAGATTGCCGGAAACAGTCTTAAGGAAATCTTCTTTTTCCTCAAGTGCTTCCTGTGCCTTGATCTCATTTGACTTACTGATGAAATAAAGCGCAAATACTACTGAAAACAAAATGACATTAAGAATCATGGCTCCAACGAGCCAGACATAAGAATTGCGATAGAGCTCCCAGTCATTTATACAAACAATAAGATACCATCCGGAGTTGGTTCCTGTGGCAAACAGATTATCATTTACCAGTCCCTTTCTTATCTTAATGGAAACTGTTTCAGTGGAGCCCTTGGCAACGTTAAATATTCCAACGTAGTCCGGATATGAATCTGCAAGAAAAGTTCCTACATAGCGATCATCGCTGCAGCCCGCAATAACACCTTCCTCTGTCACAATAACAGAGAGGTTGTTATCAGTTATAGAAATCTTTTGAATCTCTTCCTGAATTTTTGCAAGAGTATAGTCAATCGCCAAGACTGAACCATTATTATCAATAGCTTTAGATACGGAATAACATATATTACCGGACACAGCATCTATGTAGGGAGCTGTAATATAAACATTTCCGCTATTTCTAACCGCACCTGTATACCATGAGCGGTCAGTTGCGGAGTAATTTTCATCATCAAGCTCCGGAATGATTTCCCAATCAGTTCCGGCCGCATAAACATTAAAGCCCACGCCATCTGTTTTGATCTTAACCTCTTCTTTAGCCTCGTAAATAAAAGACTCAAGAGCCTCATGATCAGAAGAAATGGCTTGTGCTTTATAAGAATATTCTGCTGTTAAATTTTTGGCGTTATTAATACCGTTTTCAAGCTCAGCGCCGATACTTTCAAGCTGATATTTTCCTGCATTGATGGTTTCATCAGCTGTTGTCTTAAATACAAGCACCAGATTAAGACTGTTAACGATTATAAGAGCTATAAGTACGATGATAATTACGCCAGCTGCCTGCTTTTTCTTGTTCACTAAAATACCTCCGCAAAGGCGTTAAAGCAGCTACAAATATTTAACATATCTGAGCATTATCCCGGCTATGATTCCATTTAAAAAGCCGGTCAAAGCTCCCGATATCATCAGAAGCGGCAGATAAAAAACTATGCCTGAGGTCTTAACAACAAATGCGGCAATCAGAAGCTGTGCCACATTATGGGCTATGCCACCGCAGATACTTACTCCTCTGATATCAAAAATATTCGTTTTCTTTACCAGGATCATTACAAGAAAGCTCACCACAGCGCCTGCCGCAGAAAACATTATTCCAAACATGGTTCCAAACAATAATCCTGTAAGAATAATCCTAAGTATATTTATTACTATCCCTGATTCCCATCCAAAGCTATAGAGAAGAAGCACTATAACCATATTGGGGAGACCGAGCTTCATGCCCGGGACTCCGCCCAAAAATGGAAAAAGAGATTCAATATAAGACAATATCATTGCATAAGCAAGTAAAAGTCCAAGAGTAGAAATTTGTTTGATATTTAGGGTCTTATTCATTTTTTAGTTCTTTAATAATTGTCATCTCTATTGTGTTACTCTTTGTTCCTACGATTACATCAGTTGCAATATTGGCAACGATTGATTTCTCCAGCTCATCCCAGGCTTCCTGAGTAGCGTCATCCTGCTCATCTTCCTCAATGGCATCGGAAAGTGAAAGCTTATAGTCAGATAATGACCAGGCAGATCCAAGATCTGCAATTCCGCCCATGCCATCATAAATACCCATACTTCCAAATCCAACACTTACTCCACCATATTCCTGCTGAAGTCTTCCAACATAGTCAAAGTCAAGAAGTCCGGTCTCAATGATATCAGCAATCTTTGCCATAAAACCCTTAGCCATGGCATTTTTACCATCTGTAGCCATACCAAGAAGCTCTTCCTTCTTTTCAAAGGACATGTCGGTTTTTGCTGTGAGCTTAAGGCAGCAGTAATGCTCAAACTTTTCAAACCAAAGCATTGCCGAGAAATCCTTTGTGATCTGCTCAAGCATTAAGGCAGTCTCTTCAAAAAGGAGCTCCATATGAAGGTTATCCTTAGGAAGAAGCTGGCATTCCTGAAGATTATCTCTGGCCTTACCAAAATCAGCCTCAAGATTATTGTCCTTGCAGGTTATGATAATTCTCTTTGATCTGCAAATAGGCTCCTTCTCAATTTCCTTGTACATTTTTTCCATAAACTCCACCTCACTCAAAATTATTTTTTTATAAGTTATACCACCTCAGCGCCCGCATCAGCCCCATAGTACTTAAGGCATAGCATTGTGATATCATCAAACTGTGGTGCATCCTTAACGAATTCCGTGATACGATTCCTTACATGTTTATCAAGAGTAATAGGATCTGCATCCGGATCCTCATTAAGTGCGCTTAGCATTCTGTCGTTACCAAAGAGCAGATTCTTGGAATTGGTAGCCTCGGTAACTCCATCTGTATAGATGTACAAAGCATCACCGGGCTGAAGCTTTAGCTGGCCTCCTCTGAAGGAAAGTCCTTCCATTGTTGCAAGAGGCGGTGAATGCTTTTCCTTTAATAAAGTGAAATTCCCTCCACCGGTTCTGATGCAGGGATATTCATGTCCCGCATTAGCGTAATCCATTATTCCTGTAGATATATCAATAATTCCAAGCCATGCAGTTACAAACAGCTCAAGCTCATTTCCCTCACATAGCTGGTTATTTACCTTCTGCAAAATAGTACAGGGATTCATTTTTCTTGAATACAATCCCTGATTCTTAATGATCGTTCTTGATACCATCATAAACAGCGCTGCCGGTACACCTTTACCCGAAACATCAGCTATTACAACAGCCAGATGGTTATCATCTATCATAAAGAAATCATAAAAGTCTCCGCCGACCTCCTTGGCAGGAGTCATTGAAGCATATAAATCAAATTCATTTCTGTCAGGAAAAGGCGGGAAAATTCTTGGAAGCACATGCTCCTGAATAGAAGAAGCAAGCATAAGATCCCTGTCAGCAATAGCCTTATCCCTTCCCTGAAGGACATTGAGCATGCAATACATTAGCAGTATTACCAGCATCAGTACACCGCTTATGATAGAAAGCCCATACACTCTTATAGTCAATATTGATACTATTAAGGGTGCAATTGCATACATAAAAAAAGTTATAATCTGATATCTTTGAAGATTTTTCCTCTCCCACACAACTACCAAAAGCGTGGCTACCGTTGATGAGAAAACATATATCATAGAGATCAGATATAAAGGACTTCTATGGTATAACCCATCTGGTGACACGTAATAGTAAATTCCTGTAAATATGTTGCTAATCCTCATGAATAAAGATATAAAAAGGCCTGCAACCTGAAATTTATCAATAAGCTTTACTATTCTTCTGTCAGTTTCTAAGTATGATTCTGTATATTTCCAAAAACAGAATAGTTCCAAGGGTGCACATAAATAATAGAAAAAATTGTCCACGTAATTTATAAGCGCAAGCTTTGGAACTCCATCTACCAGCCATGCTATTGCATCTGTAAAAAGTGCTATGTATGCCGCATTAAGCAAGTATAGTAACCACTTAAGGTTTGATCCTGTTTTCTGGACGTCAATGAGACAGCATATAAAAAGTACTGCCCCCATCAACATTCCAAAAATATCCCCACTAATATTAAAAACATAAATTGGTTTAAGATTATTTATGCCTCTTATAAAGATCATCTGGGCACAAACAAAAACCATCAAAAAGTAAACTACAGAGACTATATACGCCCTGTTCTTCTGTTTCTTAGTTATAAACTCCATTCTATAGGTCCATCCGGTCAGTTAATAGATTTTACTATCGTAGTAATATTTTTATTGTCCTTGTATTCATAGCGAACATCATCCATGCTGTTCTTAACCATATAAATACCAAGACCGCCAATCTGCCTCTCTTCAGCTGAAAGTGTAACATCAGGATCATCCTTGGCAAGAGGATCATAATGTCTTCCGCTATCTATAAGGGTAATTGCCGCGCTGTTTCCTTCAATTTCATAACGGATCACAGCATCTCCAACCTTGTCCCTATATGCATAATGAGCGATATTGACAAACAGCTCTTCAACAGCCATATCAATCTTCATCTGATTTTTCATATCACAGCCGTCATTTTCAAGCTCGCTGTCAATAAATTCCAAAACCTTGGGAAGGTTTTCAACTATTGCATCAATCTTTAGTTCTTTCATAACCCCCATCCTTTTTGGTGCTTCAAACTAATAGTTTCGAATATTTTGAAAAGCTTAGAATTCCAACGTATCAATTCTGTCAAGGAGTTCTATGAGCTCCTTTGTCCAAAGCTCTATTTCCTGCTTACCGGTTTCATTTTCAAGTGCACCGCGTCTGATATTTCTTCTGATAATTCTTGTATAGCCTACAATTCTGGCTTTATCTACAACCTCTTTTATTCTGTCCTCATCTTCCGTGCCAAGATAAACAGACATTGCCTTGTTAAAGAACTTAATAGCTTCATCACTGCTGATCTTAAGAAAATCCTTACATCCTTCTTTATTGACTTCATAGAAACCAATAAATGCATTGTAAATGGATGCAAGCTCGAAAATAGGATGTCCAACTGCCAGAGTATCCATATCGATGAGGAGAACCTCACCGTCCTGAAGCTCAATATTGTTGGTATGATAATCACCATGGATCATATGATTGGATTCAGGCACCTTTTCGATAAGTGACTTAAGCTTTTCATAAGATTCAACAGGTAAATAATCCTTATCGAATTCAGCCCATTTAAGAGCCGTTTCCTTAATGCTGGGAAGCTTCCCTTCAGGAACCTCAGTCTCATGAATTTTCTTAAGAAGACCTGCAAACTCATTTACGCACCAGTCAAACTTATCAGGCTCTGTTGCCAGAATCTTTGAAAAGGATGTTGCATTTAAGAGCTCAAATACTGATCCGTAGCTGTCTCCAACCTTTACGACATCATAGGATATTGCAGTAGGTATTCCAAGGACAAGTGCAAGCCTTGCAACCTCGCGTTCATGCTGAATATCATTAAGGGCATCCGCATTTTTATAAACCTTAACAACATTATCGCTATCAATTCTGTACAGAATGCCATTGGCACCCTTACCTATAACTTCACAGCCTTCAACGCTGACAACCTTGTAAGCCTTCTCAACAGTCATCATCTGATTAAAGCCTGTCATATCAAATATCTCATATACCTCTGAGCTCACATTTATTATTCTCAGATTCTTCTTAGTTTTTCTTAAATGAAGGAGAACACGGAGTCCGGCACTGGAAATATATTCCAGATTCTGAGCATCAATAACCACTTCATCGGGAGAATCAAATGCTTCCTTCATGCTTTCCTCTACCTGAGGCGCATTGTTTGAATCAATTCTACCTATAAGTTCAATAAGTAAACCGTCTGATTGCTTTTGAATATTTACCTCTTTCATAATTACCTCTTCTCCATATACTAAAAGGTCATCAGTGTCTTGTTGTCCTTGCAACTCTGTAGGCTATATTCTGCCACAGGTGGGTGATTATTCCGAAGTCTCTTGAAAGTGACTGTGGAAGCGATGGTACGCGGTCATAAAGTATTTCAAGATATTCCATCTCGGAATCGCCAAAGTCTAAAATTTCAATGGTATGCGAATAAATACCACCGTTCTTGGATTCAATAATATTGGTTACCGCACCATCAAGCTTTGCACTGTATTTCTCAGTGTCTATGCTTAATTTAACTGAAGCTCCTGATTCAAGCTTAACCCCATCATCCAGGAAAATAGAAACACTATGCTCAGTGAGCCTTGTTGTAACGCCGTAGTACTTTGAGCCTTTACCCTCTCCGTGTGCAATTTCAACCTCGACAGGCTCTGCATCAATTACATGTACAACCTCGTTATCGGAATCTCTTCCATCAACAAGGAACATCGACATAATAAGATAGTAAAAATTCCTTATCATCCAGAACAATAGTACCGACAGTCCAAGGAAATTCATCCAGTTAAGCATCATCAATACTCTCGTGATACCAATTACCGAGCATATCGAGAGAATGATAAACGGTGCCATGGTCCTTAGATCGGTTTTTCTCTTTGCAACCTTTTTCGATTTATCCGTAACCTTAAAGGTCGAAAGAGTAATTCCAAATGTCTCTTTTAAAATCGGAATGAAAAGATGAGGCATGACACTTGTCTCATATATTCCGCTCCATTTTATAGACATGGCGTTCTGACTTAAAACTCTAAGAGTTATATCCTGCAAAGCAAACATCGGAAGCCAGTAAACTATAAGATCCATCCAGTTACACTTTAGAACCGGAACTGCAAAGGTTGCAAACAGGATCGGTGAAAGCATATAAATAAAGTTCTTTAAGGGTGAAAGCCAGTAGACTACGCAGCTCCAATAGCTGATCTTCTGTCTGAGTGATAATCCCTTCATTCTCCAGAACTTCAGTTTTCTGGCAGTTACGATAACACCTCTTCCCCAGCGTGTTCTTTGCTGTATATGCTCTTTAAAGGTATGAGGCGTCTGTCCACTTGCAAGAGGTTCGGAAATAGCCAGACTGACATATCCCTTTGACTCTATAAGCAGTCCGGTTGCAAAATCCTCTGTAATGGATTCTGTATAGAAGCCTCCGATATCTTCAAGAGCCTTTCTGCTGAGTATCGTATTTGAACCACCATATATAACACTGTTTGTGGAGGTCTTGGCAACCTCAATGGTTCTATAGAAGAAATCCTGCTCATTGGGAGCTCTTCTTTCAGAATACAATGCATGCTGGAATACATCCGGATCATAGAAGCACTGCGGAGTCTGAAGAACACCAAGGCGAACCTTTTTTCCATCCTCCAGCAATAAGCTTTTCTTTTCTGCCTCCACAAAGTACGGTATGGTCTTTAACAGAAAATCGCTCTTTACTATCATGTCCGCATCAAGGGTGACAACATAGGGAGACGAGGTCTGTATAAGTGCATTATTGAGGTTTCCTGCCTTTGCACCCTTATTATCAGGTCTGTCAAAGTAACCAACGCCCATATCTTCTGCAAGCTTTCGCATTTCTGAGCGCCTGTTATCATCGCATACATAAACATGAACTTTATTCTTATCAGGATAGCTTAAATGTACACATCCATTGATTGTTTTCTTAAGAAGTTCACAGGGTTCATTATATGTAGCAATAAAAATATCAACATCAGGAAATTCCTCATCCTTTATCTTTGGAAGAGGATGTCTCTTCATGCCAAGAAGGCTCTCATAAAATACAATTGATTCAAGGAAGCCTAGTATTTCAACCAAAAGAAGAAATATATTTCCCACAACAGCTATAAAACCAAATTCGATCGGTACTGAATAAAAAATTCTCCAGCACAGATAAACCAATGTCAGGTATGAGCTTATGATAATTATTGCTTTTGCAACAAAGTAAGCTACGCCGCTCTTTCTTGAATTATCCCTAAGCTCTTTTTTCGTAAACAGATCATAATAGGTCGCATGTCTGTTTTTCGTAAGTTGTATATAAATAAAGCGAATTGTAAAAAATACCAATATGATAAGCGCACACAATGCTGCAAATTCAGGATATTTATATACAGTTGTAAAGCCGCGTTTTCCAAGTGAATTGGTCACATAGGACTCAAGCTTTTGAATGTCTGTTTTTTTTAGCACATCCGCGGGAGCATAAATATCATCTGGAGGAGTGCCCTTTATAAGCTCCTTAACCCATTTACCATATTCGGTAAGATACTTATCATCCAGCCCATATTTTACAGGATCATACTTTATGTTGAAAAATGCAGAAGTTTCATCCTTGTTTGAAAAACTCCAGACTGTATAGCTTATCTTATGCTCATCCAGATAATTGAACCATTTTCTTGCCCAGGCAAAATCGATGTCTCCATCACCTGTATGTTCACTTATTCCGCATTCGCTTATAAAAACAGGTGCATTCTCATTTACCGCTGTTTTCAGCTCATCCATAAGATCATCCTTATGAGATGCAGCATAAAAATGTAATGAATACATTACATTGTCAAACTGAAGCGGTCTGTTTATTGCAGGCAAAAGTCTTCTGTCATATTCAGGTGTTCCCACAACAATGACAGAATCAGGAACGTTTTTTCTTATTACAGGTATAACGTCATTACAATAGGTAACAATATCATCCCAACTTGTATCGCCATTAGGTTCATTACATATTTCGTAAATAAGATTGGGTGAATCAGAGAATTCTGAAGATATTTTCTCAAAGAAATCCAGAGCCTCTTTTTTGTTTACATTAGGATTTTGTTCTTCAAGCACATGCCAGTCCACAAGAACATACATATCAGCAGCTATCGCAGCCTGTATACCTTTTCTCATGTATTCCATGCTGATATCTTTATCCTTGCTGCAATATACATGTGAATACATTGCAAGCCTAATAAAGCTGCTGTTCCATTCATCGGAGAGCTGCTTGAATAATTTCTCGTCTATAAAGTCCGGATACCAGGTAAGACCGTGCGTACTAATACCTCTGAGTTGCACAGGTTTTCCGCTCTCATCTACTAGTTTGCCCCCATCCACATGGAGTCTTCCATTAACAGAAGGCCTCGCTGTCTCAGCAAGCTTTGTGCTGCTCTCAGCAAAGGACGTAATCTTAAGCGGACAAAATAGGCCAAGAAAAATCACTATTGCTAATAAAAGCGCGGAGATTTTCCTGATATTATACTTATCCATATACCCTCATTAAGAAAAAAAGCATAAATAGCAGGATAAACATAGTTATCCTGCTATTATATAAACGGTATTATTCGATTGTAAGAATATCTGAAAAGCCTGTTACCTCGAAGATCTCATTAACCTCCTCGGAAACATTCTTAACAACCATCTTGCCCTGCTTATTCATTGTCTTTTGAGATGACAGAAGCACGCGAAGACCTGCACTGGAAATGTACTCGAGTTTAGCGAGATCAAACTCAAGAGTCTCTACTCCAGCAAGTGAAGACTTAAGCTCTTCCTCAAGTGTGGGAGCTGTTGTTGTATCAAGTCTTCCTTCGAGACCAACTACCAGATTTTTGTCCTTCAAGTCTTTAGTGATGTTTAACATTCGCATACCCTCCTCATAATTAGTATGTTAGAATTTTTAAATTTTTAAATAAAAAATCACTTATAAAAACATTTTACACTATTCCGATAACAATTGTAGTATTTTTATATTTTTTTTATATGTTTCTCAATTATTTTGCTTCTATTTAGCTATCGAATCCAATTCATTACTCTTATCAGCTCCCATTATTGTGACAACAACCCTGTGGGGAAGGCAGATTACGGATTCGCCTTCCTTTATTATTTTACCCTGTTTTACGCAAAGCTTATCAGGACAGTCCGCATAGCTGACATAACAGGTGCCGTCCTTAACAATAACTTTATTCTCGCCGCCCTCGTAGCCGGTAGCGACAAATTCAGCATCCTCTGAGAGTGGAAGCTCTTTTACTGTTTCTCCATTCACAGTGATAACAGCTATCTTCCCCTTAGGCGAAAGCATATTGATTGCTACCGATAAAGTGAGCGAAAAGATGATTATTATAATAAGAAGTATGACTGATCTTTTATTCCTGGCCTTTTCTTCCATTCTGCTGGCAGTTCCTTTTTATATAATAAGCCCCGACATAAAGCCGGGGCAGAAATTCAAAATATAAGATTTTATTTGATAACGTGTACCCATCCTTCAGGAGCTTCAATCTCACCCATCTGGATTCCTGTGAGAGTGTCATAGAGTTTCTTAAGTACAGGTCCCATCTCATCCATACCGGACTCGAAGCAGATTTCTTTGCCGTGATCATTGATCTTACCAACAGGGCTGATAACTGCAGCTGTTCCGCAAAGACCCATCTCCTTAAAGTTCTGTACTTCATCAAGTCTTACAGGTCTCTCTTCTACGCTAAGTCCAAGGTAATCCTTTGCAACCTGAACGATAGATCTTCTTGTTATTGAAGGAAGGATTGAATCTGTAAATGACTTGGGAACTACAAGGTTGCCGTCAGCATCTACAAATATAATATTTGCTCCGCCTGTCTCCTCGATGTATGTTCTGCTCTGAGCATCGAGATATACGTTCTCGGCAAAGCCCTCTTCGTGAGCTGTTACAATTGCATGAAGGCTCATTGCGTAGTTAAGGCCGGCCTTGATATTACCTGTTCCGTTCGGTGCTGCTCTGTCAAAATCACTTACCTTTACAACGATGGGCTTAGCGCCACCCTTGAAGTAAGGTCCTACGGGAGTTACGAAGATTCTGAACTGATACTCATCAGCAGGCTTAACTCCGATAACGTTACCTGTAGCAAACATTACAGGTCTGATGTATAAGGTTGCTCCGCTTCCGAAAGGAGGAACCCAGTCCACATTAGCCTTTACAACTTCGTCAACAGCCTTGATAAATCTATCAGCAGGGAAAGCAGGCATCTCAAGACGTCCTGCTGACTGCTCCATTCTGTCTGCGTTGAGGTCAGGTCTGAAGCACACAATGTGTCCATCCTCTGTCTCATAAGCCTTAAGGCCTTCGAATACTTCCTGTGCATAATGAAGAACGCCTGCGTCTTCACTTAATACAATCTTAGAATCGGTTGTAATGGCGCCGTCATCCCATTTTCCATCCTTGTAGTTGGACACATAACGATAATCCGTTACGTGATAATTAAATCCAATACTTGACCAGTCTAAATTTTTCTTACTCATAATAATTATGCTCCTCCTAATTTTCTGATCAGTTCAGGTATATAAAGTAACGCCCAAGCCGATATGATTTAGCACGTTAAAGTGCCAACTTTTTAAAGATTATTATAATTACATAAAATCAAGTGTCAAGGCGCTAATTTAAGCATTAAATCCGCAGGGTATACATTACAAAATTAATGTCCTTATTTATCATAGTCATCAAGTCCCTGCGTTCCGACCTGCTCCAAAGTCTTCTCCTGTGCGCCTTCCGAATGCTTTTTGCCCTCTTCCTTTTTCACAGTCTCTTCATTATCAGAACCCATATTGGGAAGAACATTCTCGATTATCTTCTTTTTGCTTCTGTAAAATTTAAAGATCCTGCGCCATGTAGATGTATCGTTGTGGACGTAGTACCTGCTGTTATCCGCATTTTCAAGGGTAACTATACCACTATCGTCCATATATGCAGCATCAATATAGGTTGAAGTATCCCTCGGCAGTCTCTTATCGCGAAGTCTGTTCATAGTAATATGCCTTGCCAGAGTATACAGACATGCAAATACCGGCACACCTATAAGCCATCCGATAGGTCCCCAGATGCCGCCAAAGAACATGATCGCAAAAATAACCCAGAAGCTGGACAGACCCGTGGAATTACCGAGTATAACCGGTCCTATAATGTTACCGTCTATCTGCTGAAGGATTACGATAACTATCAGGAATACCAGTGCCTTAAAGGGATTGATCATTATCAGAAGTATAAGTCCAAAGCCTCCGCCCAGGTACGGACCAAAAAACGGGATTATGTTGGTAATACCAACACCAAAGGCCAGAACTATCGGATATGGTATTTTCAATATTTTAAGAACAATAAAGCAGATGATACCAACAATAATGGAATCCACCAGTTTTCCCATTACAAATCCGGTAAAGGTGTAATGAGCATACCTGAATGCACCTATGACCTCATTGGCAAACTCTCTTTTTAAGTATGCATAGCAAATCTTTTTGCCCTGTCCGATAAAAGTTTCCTTTGAATTCAGAACATAAGCAGCAACTACTACGCCGACTATAAGATACAGGAATACCTGGATAATGCTCATCATACTCTTCGAGATCGTCGTTATCATAGTCGAAAGATTAGGAACAACATTATCCTTAAACATATTGTTTATGGTGTCTGAATACTGTTGAAGCAATGTATCCATAACCCTTCTGATCGAAGGATTATCATCCAGATATTTGTCCATGAACCTCTGAAGATTGGTAGCATAAAAAGGGAAATTACGAATAATGTCCCTTATGCTTCTGATCAGCTGAGGAATAAGGATCATCAGCATCGCGTAAAGAACTGCAAAGAAAAGGATCATGGTGAGAGCTACACTTAGCTTTCTCACCTTTTTCCTTTTTTGAAAATACTGGCTTTCTTTAAGATTTACTCCGCCAAGCTTATATAAGGGATAAATCCATTGTTTTTCGATGAAATTCAATACGGGCGTAAGAATATAACCGATTACACATCCAATAATGATTGGAGTAAGGATACCTAAGAATCTGTTTATACCTTTTTCAAGTGAATTCCAATTAAAGATAACATAGTAGATCAGCATGATGGCAAGACTGCATAGGATAACAGATACCATTATACTGAATTGTTTTTTACCCGGTCTCCACTTCATAACCGTATCCCCCGAAAGAATATTATTTTCATGCCATAATATACGTATATATTTATTATATACACCCTGAGCGAATTAGAAAATATTATAATTGCTCAAGTGCATATACAAGGCTATCCATGAAGTCAGGCTCATATTCTTCTATCTTACCTGCGTCGCATTTTGCAGCAAACTCAGGATCAAGCGGAATTCTTGCAAGAACATCAAGTCCGTTAGCTGAAGCATAGGAATCAATCTTGCTCTCACCAAATACATAAATAGGCTTATTGCAGTGAGGACAATTCATATAGCTCATGTTCTCAACAAGACCGATTACAGGAACGTTCATCATCTTAGCCATATTAACAGCCTTTTCAACGATCATGGAAACAAGCTCCTGTGGTGTTGATACAACGATAATCCCATCAACAGGAAGTGACTGGAAAACTGTAAGCGGAACATCACCTGTTCCGGGAGGCATATCTACAAACATGTAGTCCACATCGCCCCAGCAGGCCTCTCCCCAGAACTGCTTAACAACACCTGCGATAACAGGTCCTCTCCAGATAACAGGATCAGTATCGTTATCCATTAAGAGATTGATGGAAACCATCTTGATTCCATTTTCAGATTCTGAAGGAATCATATTACCATTATCGTCTGCATATTTAATCTGCTCAGCACCGAACATTCTCGGAATTGAAGGACCCGTTATATCTGCATCAAGTACAGCTGTGCTGTAGCCCTTTCTATTCATAGCGCAGGCTGAAAGTCCTGTTACAAGACTCTTACCAACTCCGCCCTTTCCGCTGACTACGCCGATAACCTTCTTTACCTTAGAGCCCTTTGCAAGGTCTACCTTAAAAGCTGCCTCGCTCTCCTTTTTAAAATCGGCGGGTGTTTTCTTTTTCTTTTCTTCTGACATTTTAATACCTCAATTTATATATTTTATTCGAGCAAGCTCGATCATAAACATTTTTATTTATCGGATTCTGTTGTCCTGCATATCTTCACATCAACAAGATTTACTTTATCATCCTTATCTCCAAGATACTCACTTATTATGTATCTTGGTCTGTTCTTGGTCTCAAGATAAATCTTACCGATATATTCGCCTATTACACCAAGGGAGATCATCGTAAGACCTCCGATAGCCCATATGGAAAGAACCGTTGTGGTCCATCCGGGAATCGTATTATTGGTAAAATGACGAACCAAAGAATAGATTAAAATGATTATACTCACTGAAAAGATCGTAACTCCAAGACCTGATATTACCCGAATGGGCTTAACGCTAAGTGACGTGATCCCCTCAAATGCAAAGGATAACATCTTCATAAGAGGATACTTACTCTCACCCGCAAAGCGCTCTGATCTCTCATAAAAAACTATATCTGTTTTTAAGCCTATCATCGGAACAATTCCTCTGAGGAACAGATTGACCTCAGTGAACTCTGAGAGCATCTCAAGAGCTGTGCTACTCATAAGTCTGAAATCAGCGTGATTATACACGATGTCAGCTCCCATGTTGTTCATGAGCTTGTAATAGCTCTGTGCTGTACCTCTTTTAAAGGCAGTGTCTGTCTCTCTGCTGCTTCTTACACCAAATACAATCTCAGCACCTTCCTTGTATTTTTGCAGCATCTCGTCTATCGCACCTATGTCGTCCTGAAGGTCAGCATCCATGGATATTGCAACATCACAAACGCTTCTTACAGTCATAAGACCTGCAAGAAGTGCATTCTGATGGCCTCTGTTTCGGGAGAGCTTAACTCCCTGAAACAGAGGATTTTTCTTATGTAATTCATCAATCATTTCCCAGGTCTTATCAGCAGAACCATCATCTACAAACACTGCTCTGCTGTCCCCAGAAATTACACCGTCATTTATGAGCTTTCCAAACTTTTCCTCAAGTCGTCTGGAAGTCTCAGGCAATACTTCCTGTTCGTTATAACAGGGAATAACCATAAAAAGTCTGATATCACTTTGCATTTATATAATTTACCAGTCCTTCACTGTCTATTATTTTCTGCATAAAAGGAGGGAATGCCTGTCCCTGATAGGATTTACCTGTAGTCTCATCAGTGATAACACCTGTATCAAAATTGATGCTGACCACATCACCGGGATTTATTTCCTTTGCGGCTTCCTCACACTCAACAATGGGAAGACCAATGTTTATGCTGTTTCTATAGAAAATTCTGGCAAAGGTCTCTGCTATTACGCAGGAAACACCTGCAGCCTTAATGGCAATAGGTGCATGCTCTCTTGATGAGCCACAGCCAAAATTCTTATTGGCAACAATGATATCACCCTTTTGTACCTTCTGAATGAAGGTCTTATCGATATCCTCCATGCAGTGAGCAGCCAGCTCTGAAGGGTCAGCTGTATTCAAATATCTTGCAGGAATGATAACGTCTGTATCTACGTTGTCACCGAATTTAAAAACATTTCCTCTTGCTTCTTTCATACGCTTATCCTTTCTTTCATATAAAGCCTTTTATAATTCAGAAGGCTGTGAAAGCTTACCTGTTATCGCACTTGCTGCAGCAACAGCCGGAGAAGCAAGATAAATCTCAGAGTCAGTAGCTCCCATTCTGCCTACAAAGTTTCTGTTAGTTGTTGAAACGCATCTCTCTCCTGATGCAAGAATTCCCATATATCCGCCAAGGCAGGGACCACAGGTAGGAGTAGAAACAACCGCGCCTGCTTCAATAAAGATCTTAAGAAGTCCCTCGTCCATAGCCTGCATGTAGATTGCCTGTGTAGCAGGGATAATTATGCATCTCATTCCCTCTGCAACCTTGCGGCCTTTAAGGATCCTGGCAGCCATTCTTATATCATCGATTCTACCATTTGTGCAGGAACCGATAACTACCTGGTCGATCTTAATGTCATCGATATCATCAAAGGTATGAGTGTTCTCGGGAAGATGCGGGAAAGCAACTGTTGACTTAAGTGTAGAAAGGTCAATAGTGTACTCCTCATCATACTCAGCATCGGGATCTGCTTCAAACACCTTGTATTCCTTACCCGGTGCATGCTCCTTAAGATACTCGATTGCCTTTTCATCAACAGGGAAAATACCGTTCTTTCCACCTGCCTCGATAGCCATGTTGGCAATTGTAAATCTGTCATCCATTGAAAGCTCCTTAACGCCTTCGCCTGTAAACTCCATGGATTTATAGAGAGCGCCGTCAACGCCAATCATACCGATAATATGAAGAATTACATCCTTACCGCTTACGTATTCGTTAAGCTTACCTGTAAGATTAAACTTTATAGCTGAAGGAACCTTGAACCACGCCTTACCTGTAGCCATACCTGCAGCCATATCTGTAGAACCAACACCGGTACTGAAGGCACCGAGAGCACCGTAAGTACATGTGTGTGAATCAGCTCCGATTATAAGGTCTCCGGGAACTGTAAGACCTTTTTCAGGTAAAAGAGCATGCTCTATTCCCATCTGACCAACCTCAAAGTAGTTGGTAATGGAATTTCTCTTTGCAAATTCGCGAACGCATTTGCAGTTTTCAGCTGATTTAATATCCTTATTGGGAACAAAATGATCCGGAACAAGTGCGATCTTATCCTTGTTGAAAACGCCCTTGGAATTAAACTTTTCCATTTCTTTTATGGCAACAGGACTTGTAATATCATTACCAAGTACGAGATCAAGATCAGCCTCGATAAGCTGTCCGGCCTTAACCTCTGAAAGTCCTGCATGTGCCGCCAGAATTTTCTGGCTCATTGTCATACCTGCCATTTACAATCACTCCTCACCTTTCTTATAAACATTCACACCATTACATCTTTTGTATATTCACTGAATAAACATACCATATTTAGCGCTTTTTGTAAAAACAAAGAACCAGTAAATAAGCGCTTAAAATCACAATTCCGGCTATGCTCATGACAAGTCCCTGATAAAAACCACCGGGCCTGAAATCAGTCCTTATCTCATGAACTCCTGCGGGAATTTTTACAGCCATCATTCCGTAATCTGCATTTATTATTTCAGTCTTTTTACCATCAACGGTAAGGCTAAAGTCCTTCATGTTCGGAACAGAGAAAAACATCAACTTATCTTCCAAGAGATTACTTGTCATGGCATAAAAGCCCTTTGTATCTGTCTCGAATTTCTGGCAGGCTGTGTCTGCGCGGTCCATGCAGTTGTTTTGAAAAACATCTATAGGAAGCTCATCCGCATAATATGCAGCCGGAAGCTCACTTATAATATCGCTGTACTTATCAGCATCCTCATCGGATAAAACCAGGGCCACAGTGAGCAGGCGGTCCTTTATTTCAGTATCAATTTTCTCCCAGTCAGACTCTCTTATGAAGTAATCATAGGTAAAGCCCATGGGAATATAATTCATATTAAGAAAAATATCTATTCCGTTTTGCGTATCAATCTTAAAGAACCCTTCTATTCCATCGCCACTTTCAAAAAAACCCTCATCGTTTATAAGCGAGTTTTCAAAATAATATTTATTTGAAAGTATCGCTCTTAAACCGATTCGATCCGCAGGAATATTGGTCTCCACCGTCCTCTCAACATCATCTGCACCATATAAAAAATCGAAGGACTCTGAAGGGATGGTACTTATAAAGCTGTGGAGAGATCCATATCCCCAGTACATATCGTAGTTGGTAGCAGTCCTGTCTGTCTCTGTTCTGTAAAACTCAGTATCATCATTAAGAACAGGCGCTGACTGCAGCATCTGCTTCTCCCACTGCTCCTTACCAAAATCATTGATAAGACCGCTTCCGTTTAGAAGCACAATGTGAAGAGATATTATTGATGCTATAGCAGTCATGATAAACAGGATATCCGTTCTCATGACTGGCTTTTTTAAGGTTGCTAATACCTTACCTTTAAAGGGCACCTTTATTTGTCTAATACACTTCGGAACTGCAAACACAGAAACAATCAGCATCACCATCATGATTGCTGTTCCAATGACATCCCTCCAATAGATATGCTCATTAAGGATAAGCTTCATGGTAATAACCTCATCCTGGTCGTTATAGGAAGGAAGCACTGATATGAGAATTATCAGCAAGAACAATCCGCAGGTTATAAGGACTCCCTTTTTTAATTCCTTAGATCCGCCTCGTTCCACTACGCTTGCTGTCATCATGGACATTATGAGAATCGGCATATAAAACCATCTCGCATAATAGCTTTCATTAAATAAAGAAAACGCGGAATTAAGAAAAGGAACAAATGCCATGATAAGGCATATTATGATCAGTCTCTTATAAGCATTCTTCTTTGTCTTATGCATTAAGCAATACGCTATGACTCCGGATAAACCAAACAGTGGAAGGAAAACCGCAAGTGATGCGTTTTTCACAGTATCCGTATAAAATACCGTACCCTTACCGATTATATCCGGTATCATGACCATGCTCTTTATGATATCCCAGAGCATATTCATGCTCTTATAGGACACGGTGTCATAGCCAAGGATAACCTTAGAAATCCTGCTGTTACCCGATACTCCGAGAATAGCCTGAAGGATGTAGAAGCCTCCGATAAGAACGCCCAGGGTTCCTCCCGCTAAGGAGCGCATAAACATCCTGAGTATCTGTCTCGTCCTGTTTCCCGGAACGTAGCATACAACAAAGTAGATGATCAGAAATACCACTTCTCCAAAGAAGAAATAGTAATTTATAACCGCCATAAGGGTTGTCATCAGCGTAAAGAATACAAACTTCCTTCCGCCCGGAATAAAGAACCAGTGATCCTTGTGATGATCAACCTCCATCAGCAGCTCAAAGGACAATAAATACAAAGGGAAAAAGGCAACTGCATCCGTAAAATGGTTAAATACAATATTGCAGGCGTTGAAGCCTGAAAATGCATACAGAAGTGCACCGATCATTGCAGAATCATCGCGCACTACTTTTCTTCGGATATAAACGTATGCAGTCATTGAGCACACACCGTATTTAAGTGCCATCAAAAATGGCATCATATACGGAATTGCTTCCTCAGGAAATGGAACAGTCAGCCAGAAAAACGGACTTCCCAGAAGATAAAATGAAAAGCTTCCTATGAGTGAGCCTCCAAAATCCATGTTCCATAGATATAAAAGGTTCCCACTTCTTATAGCTCTGTGAGCAACAGTATAGAAAGGAATCTGTTGAACATTGTAATCCCCATAATAGAAAAACGGCATGCCTCTGGCTATAAATAAAGGCAAAACCGCTACCATATACATAGTAAAGGAAAGAACCAGAAGAGAAAGCACTCTTCTTCTCACAGGCTTCTTACTGTAATATTCCATAATCCCCAAAATGAGCTGCCGCTAAGCGGCAGCTCCCCTTTTCCTAATTATAATAAGTTCATCGTAATTAGTTATTGATAAGCTTATCACTTTCGTTGTTCCAGCTGTAAAGCTTTCTGATCTCAGCACCAACCTGCTCAGCGGGATGCTCAGCTGCAAGCTTTCTCATAGCCTGGAAGTGTACCTGTCCGCCTGCCTCGCTCATATCAAGGAGGAATTCCTTAGCGAAGGTTCCATCCTGAATATCAGAAAGGATCTTCTTCATTGTCTTCTTTGTTTCCTCTGTTACAAGCTTAGGACCTGTGATGTAATCACCATACTCAGCAGTGTTGGAGATTGAATATCTCATTCCTGCAAAGCCTGACTGATAGATAAGGTCAACGATAAGCTTCATCTCGTGTACACACTCGAAGTATGCATTTCTCGGATCATAGCCAGCCTCAACAAGTGTCTCAAAGCCTGCCTGCATAAGTGCGCAAACACCGCCGCAAAGTACAGCCTGCTCACCAAAGAGGTCTGTCTCTGTCTCTGTTCTGAATGTGGTCTCAAGAATACCAGCTCTTGCACCACCAATACCAGCACCATAAGCAAGTGCCTTATCAAGTGCCTTACCTGTAGCATCCTGATATACAGCTACAAGACAAGGTGTTCCTTTACCAGCCTGATACTCAGATCTTACTGTGTGGCCGGGAGCCTTGGGAGCGATCATTGTAACATCGACATCCTTCGGGGGCTGGATAAGACCGAAGTGAATATTGAAACCATGAGCGAACATAAGCATGTTGCCTGCCTCAAGGTTGGGCTCGATGTCTTCCTTGTACATCTTAGCCTGCTTCTCATCGTTAATAAGAATCATAATCACATCTGCGAGCTTAGCAGCTTCCGCTGTATTATAAACCTTAAGTCCCTGTGCCTCAGCCTTAGCCTTGCTCTTTGAGCCCTCATAAAGTCCTACGATAACGTTGCATCCGGACTCCTTAAGGTTAAGTGCGTGAGCGTGTCCCTGGGAACCATAACCGATAATAGCAATTGTCTTACCCTCTAAAAGTGAAAGATTACAATCTTCCTGATAGAAAATACGTGCATCCTGTGACATGTTTCTTACCTCCGTAAATATGTGTTTTAATATATAGCTGCGAAAATTTATAATTTTCGAAGTTAACTGTAGTTAGCTGCAGTCATTGCTGCATTACATATTCTCAAGCTCCTCGATAGAGATTACCTTATCGGTACCTCTTCCAAGACCTGCTATACCTGTTCTTGCAAGCTCGAGAATCTCCTTGCCCTCAAGCATCTTCAAAAGTGCATCCACCTTTGACTGATTACCAGTGATCTCGATGATGAGAGACTCCGGTGTAACATCGATGATATTTGCTCTGAAAATATTAGCTATAGTGATAAGGCTGTCTCTCTCCTTCTCACCTGCGCGAACCTTTACAAGAGCAAGCTCTCTGTAAACACTCTCCTCGGGCTCAAGCTCATGAATGTCCCTGACGTCTATCAGCTTACTGAGCTGCTTCTCAATCTGATCAAGGATCACATCATCGCCCGATGTAACAATTGTAATTCTGGTATAATTAGGATCTGCTGTAGTTCCGGCAGTGATACTCTCGATATTGTAGCCTCGTCTTGCGAAAAGACCTGAGATTCTGGTGAGAACACCGGATGTATTATCTACAAGCAGCTGAAAAACTTTTCTCTTCATGCTCCTCCCATAAAATAACTTAAAAGTTACTGTTAAATATGGATTATATGCGCTTTTATGCGCAAAGTCAACGAAATACTTTATAAATTTAAAACTTTAAAGGGATAAATTATTGATATATTTTACCAAATACTTACTTGATGTTTTTTAATGTGAAAGTCTTACTTCTCTCCCTCACTGCATTTCGTAAGCGCAACCGTTCCTGTTCTTGCCATTTCAACTATGGAAACAGTTCTGAGCATTTCAATAAAAACTTCTACCCTTTCAGGGGTATCACAGATCTGAATGATCATCATATTTTTACTCATATCAACGATATGAGCCTTCATGATGTCACAGTTTTCCATGATATCTCTTCTGTTTTCGCGGTTATACCTTACCTTTATAAGGGTGAGCTCACGACAGATACTCATGCTCTCCTTAAAGGTCTTAACCTTTATGACATCAAGCTTCTTGTTGAGCTGCTTTTCAATCTGCTCGATTGTGCGCTCATCGCCGCTTGATACGATCGTCATGCATGATACGTCCTTGGAGTTGGTCTCACCAACAACCAGGGAATCAATATTAAAATTACGTCTGGAAAACAGTCCGGCCACCTTAGAGAGTACGCCGGCATGGTTTTCAACAAGAACTGAGTAAATTCTTTTCATAGTTCCTCCTGCATTACTTTGCCAAATCCATAGGGTCTACAACCACTTCACAAAGCACACACTCATCTGTATTCATAAGTTCTTCAATAAGCTTATCCGCTTCCGCCTTGGAAGATGCGCGAAGATACTTCATGTCATAAGCTTCAGCTATCTTATCAAGCTTAGGAGTGTTATGAAGTACGACCATGTTATATCTGTCATTTAATGCATAGTGCTGATACTCACGAACCATGCCAAGATATCCGTTGTTGAACACGATAAGTGATACATTCATGCCGTACTGACGCAGGGTTGAGAGTTCCATCATGGACATCTGGAATGCTCCGTCACCCATTACAGCAACTACCTTTTTCTTCGGAGCTGCGTATTTTGCGCCAAAGGCAGCAGGTATCGAGTAGCCCATGGTTCCCATTCCGCCGGAGGTAAGGAATCTTCCCTCGCGAACAAGATGCCATCTGCAGGACCATATCTGATTCTGACCTACATCTGCAATGTAGATTGCATCATTAGGAAGTGCTCTTGATAAGCTTTCTATAAAGTCCTTGGGATCCACATACTTTTCAGTATCGATAACAGGTCTTTTTTCCAGCATCTCACTCTTATATTTATTAAGAGTATTTATCCATTCTTTTCTCTCGTGGATAAGATCTTCCTCATCCTCGAAATCATTTATCTTCTTGAAAATATGCTTAATATCACCAACAAGAGGAATCGTAGGCCCTACGTTTTTACCGATTTCAGCAGGATCTACATCAATATGGATAAGAACCTTATTCTCTGTAATAAGGTCAGGTCTGTTCACAGCTCTGTCAGCAACTCTTGCGCCTACCATAAGAAGAAGGTCTGATTCATTGAGGGCTCTGTTAGCACAGGGACGTCCGTTATTGCCGACCATTCCAAAGTAGTAGGGATCTTCAGCGGCCATGACACCTATTCCCATCATTGTGGATACAACAGGGATGCAGTTGTCCTTAACAAATTTTCTTATCTCGTGTACAGCATCTGATAAATGAACACCACCACCAACACAGATAATAGGTCTCTTTGCCTTAGCAACTTCCTTAACGACCTTCTTTATCTGCACAGCATTACCCTCGATTGTAGGCTTGTAGGTTCTCATGTTTACCTTTTCAGGATATGAGAATTTAGAGATCATCTGCTGTTGAACATCTATCGGGATATCAATGAGTACAGGGCCTTTACGTCCTGTACTTGCAATATGAAAAGCCTCCTTGAATATCCTTGGAATATCATTAACATCACGGATCAGGTAGCTGTACTTAACAAAGGATTCAGCAGCACCAGTAATGTCAGCCTCCTGGAAAACATCACTTCCTATAAGCTCACTATTAACCTGACCGGTAATACAAACAAGCGGAATGCTGTCTGCATAAGCAGTAGCAATACCTGTTATAAGGTTAGTAGCACCTGGGCCACTGGTAACGGCACAGACGCCAACCTTTCCACTGATTCTCGCATATCCGCTGGCCATATGAGCAGCGTTCTGCTCGGTTCTTACAAGTATCTGCTTTATAGGCAATTCGCCGAGCGCATCATAAAAGGGAGCTATAGCCACCCCTGAATAACCATAAACAACTTCAACATTTTCAGTCTGCAAACATTTCACAATAGCCTGAGCACCATTCATAATGTATGCCTCCATAAATAACTTTTATAATATTATATCAAAAATGTTATGTATTTTCGATAATCTTTCTAACCACCACAACGCAGTTAGCTGCATCGGAGGAATAGCCATCAGCACCTATTTCCCATGCGTAATCCTCGGTTACCACCGCACCGCCTATAAGAATTTTTGCATTGCAGCTTTTCTCTTTTGCAAGCTTAACTACATTCTTCATCTCCTGCATTGTTGTAGTCATAAGTGCAGAGAGACAGATTATCTTTGCATTTTCAGAAAGTGCTGTGTCTACAATCTTCTCACTTGGTACATCCTTACCAAGGTCAATCACATTAAAGCCATGGTTCTTAAGCATAAGAGCCACAAGGTTTTTACCTATATCGTGGATATCGCCGTGTACAGTGGCAATAACAATGGTGTCCTTATCCTTTGCTCCCTCTTCGTCTCCTTCGTTAAGAAGGGGCTCCAGCCTGGCGATACTGAGCTTCATGGCTTCAGCACTTGCTATAAGCTGAGGAAGGAAGTATTTTCCTTTATCAAAAAGATTTCCAACCTCATTTATGGCAGGCATCAGGTATTCATTCAAAATTACCTTAGGCTCGCAGCCTGCAGCTACGGCGTCAAGGGTATCCTTTTCAATGGTACGCTTTGAACCCTTCATTACATCGGTTCTGACCTTATTATAGAACTCCGTTTTTTCATCAACAGGCTCACTGTTACCCTGAGCAGCGTCCTTTGTTTTTTCTTTATTTCCTTCGGCATTTGCCAGAGCACTGCCCGCTGCTGAATTTTCAGCCACAAGCTTTTGTCCCTTGGGAACGCTCACAACCTGGACATTCATGCCATCATATCTGTCCATTCTCTCGATATAGCGAAGATCTGCCTCCTCCTTATGTCTCAATAAGTCAGATGCAAATGCGCTGTTAACAAGAAGCTCCTGGGAGGGATTGCATATAGCCATGGTAAGACCGTTGGCAATGGCCATGGTCAGAAATGCTGTGTTAATAAAAGCTCTCTGAGGAAGTCCAAAGGATATATTGGAAAGACCGCAGATTGTAGCAAGTCCGTTTTCCTTACAGTAGCTTATTGTAGAAAGGGTCTCCAGGGCTGCATTCGGGTTAGCTCCGATTGTAGCAACAAGTCCGTCTACGACTATATCTTCTTTTCTGAGACCGTGTGCATAAGCCTTCTCACAAAGAGCATCGATAAACTCATGCTTTTCCTCAAGGCTTCCGGGAAGTCCCTTGGGTCCAACAGGAAGTGCTATAAACATAGCACCGTATTTTTTTGCAAGAGGTAAAAATCTCTCAGCCTTATCCTTTTCCAGTGAGATGGAGTTAATAAGAGCGCGGCCCGGGTACTTTCTAAGAGCCATCTCCATGGTGCTCTCATCACTGGTATCTATACATAGAGGAAGTGAAGTCAGAGGAATGATCTCATCGAGAACATCGCTCATCATCTGCTTCTCATCAATTCCGCTCATACCTACATTGACATCAAGAATTGCGGCTCCGTCATCCTCCTGCTGTGATACAAAGTCGCAGACCATATCGAGCTTACCCTCGCGGAGCTCAGCCTGAAGCTTCTTTTTACCTGTAGGGTTTATTCTCTCTCCAACGATCATGAAGGGATCATCAAGCTTAAAGGCTACGGTTTCTCTCTCACTTGTAAGGAAACGCACGCCGTCCTGTCTTCT
This sequence comes from Butyrivibrio sp. FC2001, assembly GCF_000424125.1. NCBI lineage: Bacteria > Bacillati > Bacillota > Clostridia > Lachnospirales > Lachnospiraceae > Butyrivibrio > Butyrivibrio sp. FC2001. Next base: position 345,499 of record NZ_KE384132.1, on the reverse strand, counting down.
TGTGAAGGTAGAGCCATCAGGCTTAGAAAGTGTCTTATCAGCATCAAAAGCTGCAACATACTTATCGTGAATACCTTTGATATAGGAAGGAGTTGTTCCGCAGCATCCTCCGATAATTGAAGCGCCTGCATTTAAGAGCTTCTCCATCTCAGTTACGAAGGTATCACAGTCCATATCGTACTCTGTAGAGCCGTCCTCAGTAACTACAGGAAGTCCTGCATTGGGCTTAGCTATAATCGGAATCGTGGTTACAGAGGCCATATCAGCGATAATATCTACCATATTATCAGGACCTGTTCCACAGTTTGCGCCAACGGCAGCAGCTCCGAGAGATTCCATAACTATGGCAGCAGTCTTTGCATCTGTTCCAAACAGTGTTCTCCCATCACCTTCAAAGGTAAGGGTTACAATAACAGCTATATCAGAGACTTCCTTAGCTGCGATGAGTGCTGCTCTGCACTCCTGAAGACTCATCATGGTTTCTACAACAAGAATATCGCAGCCTGCTTTATCGAGGATCTTTATCTGTTCCTTGTATACCTCGATCAGCTCCTCAAAGTCCAGGTCTCCCATGGGCTTTAGCTGTCTTCCAGTCATGGTGATATCACCTGCTACAAGAGCCTTGGAGCCTGCACTTTCTTTTCCAAGCTCCACAAGCTTTGTATTTATCTCTTCAATTCTGTCTTCCAGTCCGAAGTTCTTTAGCTTGATCCTGTTACCTGTAAATGTAGGCGCATAGATAATGTCACTTCCCGCATCCACATAGCTCTTCTGAAGCTTCTTTATTACTTCAGGGTTCTCCAGGATCCACTCCTCGGTACAGGCACCTGCAGGAAGTCCCTCCTTCATAAGGTTGGTTCCTGTGGCGCCATCCAGAAACATAATCTTTTTTTCTTTGATCAAATCCAAAAATTCTTGTCTAGTCATTTAAATCTCCTGCAAAAACAATATGCTACCTATTTTCTCAAATTCTTATTTGAATTAACAGTGATAAATTTCACCATATAAAGTAGGAGTGATATTAATATTGTAATGATTATCACAAAAATCGGCCTCAAATACATAAAAAGTGTATTTGCGTATGCATAAGGCACTGTCCTGTCGATCACAAAGCCAAAGAAGGAAATTGCAATCACATGAAAGTAATATATATTTGACGAGAGTTTTTCACCTGTAAAGGTCAGATATTTTGCAAGCCTTCCTTTTTCAACATCAGGTCTCTTTTCATGAGTGCTGTACTCAGCATTTAATCCGACTATCAAAAGTCCTACTACCAGGAAAAGAGAACCAAAGTAAACCTCAACGGAACCAAATATCTTATATTCAGCAAATGTGAGAAATACTCCCGTAACAGACAGGGCGCTTCCAAGTGTAAGGGGCTGCTCCAGCTTAAGCGTCACCTCATCCTGCTTCATCCAATAGCCAAGCATCGTAAAGGGAATACCTACAAAGAGCCAGTTTCTTATCACATACCACACGGAAACACTTATTCCAAAAGGTCTTATCGGATAAAACAGCTGCAAAAACTCTCCAAAATATAAGAATAAAATCAGAATGAAGGTAAGTGGCTTTGACAGCGTCTTCATCACAGGAGCAAAAATGTAGCAGAGCCCGTATACATAGATCAGGGCAAACAGATACCACAAATGATCAAACGCGTAGGTAAAGTCATAGATAAACTTGCCGGAATTAAAAAGAATAAGTCTTGAAAACTCAAACAGATTGAATTTTTCATGAAACCAGGCTGCTGCGCCATAGTGCACAGCCATAGCATATATAAAGGAATATACCGTATATACTCCCCATATCTTAAGTGTAATTATGCTCGTCTTTTTCAGCTTTTTTGAAAGGCCCTTTCGAACAAGCGTGATGTCATCATTTTTCTTTGCAAGATAAACACCTGCAATAGCAAAAAACATCGGCACACCAAAGCGTGCCAATGCTTCAAATAAATCCCCGATAACAGAGGGAAATTTACAGTGAATAAGAATTACAAGTATACATGCAACTGCTTTAATCTTATCAAATGTCTTATTTCTCATAAGTTATCCTGTCGTTTTTATTTTTTATGAAACAAACAGATCAGTCTATACCGTAATCAGCAGAGTTTTTAAGTCTGCTTAGAGCTCTGGCCATGGCAGCCTGAGCGCTGTAGTATTCCTTGATGGAATTGTTTTGTCTCATCTCTTCCTCAGCTCTCTCAAGAGCTCTTTGTGCCCTGCTTCTGTCAATATCCTCAGGTTTTTCACAGGTATCAACAAGCACAATAACTCTATTGTTGGCAATCTGCGCTGAGCCGATTCCCACAATAGCTTCTATTTTATCTCCGATAGCATCTCTGATCGTCATCTTACCATTGTATATGGCAAGCACCATCTCCTCGTGATTGGCAAGGATTGCAAACTCACCGTCAATGCAGGGAAGAATGATCTCAGCAGCCCTATCATCAAAGAATACGCCATTTATTGACATAACCTGTAAGCGAAAGGTCTTTCTATCCTGTGGCACTTCGTATCTCCTTAAATCCTAAAGTGTTAAGCTGTGTGCCTTACTGTTCTCCTGCAGCACTTTCAAGCTTCTTCGCTTTTTCTTTTACTTCTTCAATAGTTCCAACGTTGAAGAATGCGCCTTCCGGATAATCATCCATCTTACCCTCGATGATCATCTTAAAGCCCCTTATGGTTTCCTTAAGAGGAACATAAACACCCTTAACACCTGTAAAGTTCTCAGCTACATGGAAAGGCTGAGACAGGAATCTCTGTATCTTACGAGCACGGTAAACAGTAAGCTTATCCTCTTCACCAAGCTCATCCATACCGAGAATAGCAATAATATCCTGAAGCTCCTTGTACTTCTGAAGCATCTCCTGAACCTTGGTTGCAACATAGTAATGCTCTTCACCTACAACGTCTGCTTCAAGGATTCTGCTGGAAGATTCCAAAGGATCAACAGCTGGATAAATACCCTGTTCCACGATCTTACGTGAAAGAACCGTTGTAGCATCAAGGTGAGCAAAGGTTGTTGCAGGGGCGGGGTCAGTAAGGTCATCCGCAGGCACATAAACAGCCTGAACAGATGTAACTGAACCAGCCTTGGTAGAAGCAATTCTCTCCTGAAGCTGACCAAGATCAGTTGCCAGTGTAGGCTGATAACCTACGGCTGAAGGCATACGTCCAAGAAGTGATGAAACCTCTGAACCCGCCTGTACAAATCTGAAAATATTATCAATGAAAAGAAGAACGTCCTGTCTTTCTCTGTCTCTGAAGTATTCAGCCATGGTAAGTCCGGTCTCGGCAACTCGCATTCTTGCTCCCGGAGGCTCATTCATCTGTCCAAAAACAAGTGCTGTCTTTTCAATAACTCCGGACTCCTTCATCTCTGTCCAGAGATCGTTACCCTCGCGGGATCTCTCTCCGACACCTGTGAAAATTGAATATCCGCCGTGCTCTGTTGCGATATTCTGGATAAGCTCCTGAATAAGCACGGTCTTACCAACACCGGCACCTCCGAAAAGACCGATCTTACCACCCTTTGCATAGGGAGCAAGAAGATCGATAACCTTTATACCTGTCTCGAGAATCTCAGCAACAGGACTCATATCCTCAAGCCTCGGAGGATCTCTGTGAATGGACCAGTGCTTTTCACCCTCAAGGTCAGGGCCACCATCAATGGTGTCACCAAGAACATTAAAAAGTCTTCCAAGGTTCTTCCTGCCTACAGGAACACTTATAGGACCACCTGTCTGATAAACGGGCATGTCCTTAGCAAGTCCTTCACTGGCTGTCAGCATAATGCATCTTACGACGTTATCACCGATATGCTGTGCAACCTCCATGACGCCTTTTTTCTCTCCGACCATAACCTTAAGAGAGTCGCTTATGTAGGGCAAATTACCATTTTCAAATAAAACATCCACTACAGGTCCCATTACCTGCAGGATTTTTCCTTCATTACTCATGTCTGTCCTCTTATTATTTTTTCTGCTTTGCAGCTTTAGCTGCCTTAGCTCTCTTAAGAGCCTTGGCGCCACTGGCAACCTCTGTGATCTCCTGTGTTATGGCGGCCTGCCTCTGCCTGTTGTACTGCTTGGTAAGCTCGCCTATCATTGAGGTTGCATTTTTATTGGCATTATCCATTGCCATCATTCGCGAATTCTGCTCCGAGCAGAAGGTCTCAACCAAAGCACCGTAGATAAAGCCGTTTATAAAGTTAGGCACTATGTTATCCAAAATAGCCTTGGGGCTCGGATCAAAGATGAATTCCTCGTTATAAGCATCGATGATTCTATATTTGTTTCTGGCATTTTCAATGATATCAAGAGGAAGAATCTTCTCAATCTTTACTTCACTTGAAAGAGAATTCTTCATTGAAGTATAGACAACATATACCTCATCAATAACGCCATTTTTATAATCATCAATAAGAATCGATCCTATGTCTCTTGCTCTGTCGAGATTGGGATTCTGCGCAGTATACCTGAAGTTCTCCTCGATCTTTAAGCCAAGGGATGTGAAATAATGTCTTCCGAACTCACCTACAACATACAGCTTGTAGTTTACAAGCAGATTGTTCTCTCTTATGTGCTCTTCAGCAAGTCTTACAACATTATGGTTGAAGGCACCGGCAAGTCCCTTATCTGACGTAAGTACAAGATACCCCTTCGCTCTTGTCTTAAAGGGAATATCATCAGTGGTCTTAAGAAAAATATCATCCACATCATCAGGTATATGTCTCGAAACCCTGGCTATCATGGCCTGCAAAGCATAGAAATACGGCTCTGTCTCAGTGAGCTGCTTCTTTGCCTTGCGGAGCTTGTTCGACGAGATCATATACATCGCATTTGTAATTTTCATTGTGTCGCGAATACTTCCGATTCGGTCGCGAATTTCTTTAATATTTGCCACTGAAAATCACCTTAATCTAAAACTAGTTTCTTTCTCTTCTTTTTAAGTTCCTGCTTCAACGCCTCATTGTTGATCTTCTCAAATTCATCTGCACCTTCCAGAATAGCCTTCTTTGTACCATCTGAAAGATCGAGAGATTTTGATATATCCTCAATGATGTCCTTTTTATTATCAGCAAAATATTTAAGAAGCTTTGTCTTATAGTCCTTAACCTGATTAACAGGTACAAAATCAAGCTTTCCTGCGTTTGCGCATACAAGAAGGATTACCTGTTCATGCATCGCATAGGGCTTTCCGAGGGGCTGCTTTAAGAGCTCCATCAGAACACTTCCGTGACGAAGCTGACTCTTGGTAGTCTCATCAAGATCAGAAGCAAACTGTGTGAATACTGCCATCTCTCTGTACTGAGCAAGGTCAATACGAATACTACCCGCAGCCTTTTTCATAGCCTTGGTCTGTGCCGCACTACCTACACGGGATACAGAAAGTCCTACGTTTACGGCAGGTCTCATACCCTCGAAGAACAGATCTGACTCAAGGAAAATCTGACCGTCTGTAATAGAGATAACGTTAGTAGGAATATATGCGGAAACGTCTCCGGCCTGTGTCTCTATGATAGGAAGCGCTGTTATGGAGCCTCCACCCAGATCACTTGATAATTTACTTGATCTCTCAAGAAGTCTTGAGTGCAGATAGAATACGTCGCCGGGATAAGCCTCACGTCCGGGAGATCTCTCAAGAAGAAGTGATAACGCTCTGTATGCCACAGCATGCTTTGAAAGATCATCATATACGATAAGAACATCCTTACCCATGAGCATGAAATACTCTGCCATAGCTGTTCCTGCGTAAGGCGCGATATACTGAAGCGGCGCACTGTCAGATGCTGTTGAAGCAACAATTATGGAATACTCCATGGCACCTGCTTCTCTTAATGTATTTATAAGCTTCGCAATAGTGCTGGCCTTCTGTCCGATTGCAACATAAACACAGATAACATCCTTACCCTTCTGGTTAAGAATGGCATCCATTGCGATAGATGTCTTACCGGTCTGTCTGTCACCGATGATAAGCTCACGCTGTCCTCTTCCGATAGGGAACATGGTATCGATAGAAAGAATACCTGTCTCCATAGGCTCATTTACAGAGCGTCTCTCAACGATACCGGGAGCGGGCTCCTCAACAGGTCTGTAAACATCTGTCTTAATCTCTTCCTTGCCGTCGATAGGGTTACCGAGGGCATCGATTACTCTTCCAATAAAGGCCTCGCCTACAGGAATACCTGCCTGCTTATAGGTGCGGACACATCTGCTTCCCTGACGGATTCCTTCGTCACCACCAAAGAGGATTACACCGATATGGTCATCTCTGATGTCCTGAACCATACCCTTGGTGCCGTCTTCAAAACGAACGATCTCACCATAAAAAGCGTGATCGATACCAACAACATTGGCAATTCCGTCACCGACCCAGATGGTTCTTCCGACTTCTTTTCCTTCAGCCTTAAGGTCAAAACTATTCACCCTGTCTCTGATAATTGAAACAAGGTTTTCAGCACTGGTATTTTGTCTTTTTTAGTAAGCTCAATAAGCTCCTTAAGCTGCCTGGTACGACCTTCATCACTCCAGTCATACTCAAAGTTACCGTAGTTTACTACAAAACCACCGCCAACCTTGGGATCATGAACTATTTCAAGCTCAAGATCGGGATTATTGAACTTTTTGGCAAGTGCCTGCTTAATCTGCTCAGCCTGTGAATCTGATGGCGCAACAGAAGAATAGCGAAGCCTTGCAGTATTTTCGTTTATCATAAATATCAAACCTCTGATATCAATTATTCGCTCTTCTCAATAGCCTCAAAGATAAACTTGTTATAAAGCTCCTTATCAGTCTCCTCGTCATGCTTGGAAACTGCAATCTTGTTAGCTGCATGTACAACAAGATCTGTGAGCTCGGATACATAGGCATCCTTCTCGCGCTGAGCTTCAATCTGAGCGTTATGCTTTGCCTCAACAATTATCTGTTCAGCCTTTTCCTTAGCCTCATTGATAATGCGATCATATTCGTCATAACCGTCCTTCTTGGACTTAGAGATCATCTCATCACATTCCTTGCCGGCTTCCTGAAGCTTCTTGGCATAGCTCTCTTTTAAGTCCTCTGCCTCTTTTTCCTTCTTTACAGCCTCATCGGTAGCGTGCTCGATTTCTTCTCTTCTCTTTTGAAGAACAGCATCAACTCTTTTGAATAATAATAATCTGAACACCACGTACAGAATCAGTAAGTTGATCACTGTCCATACAACGTTCATAATGCTGATATTTAACACAGTAAAGTACTCCTCTCAAAAAATATCAGGTAATAAAAATTACTTAGCAAACAGAATCATGATTGAAACAACGAAACCATAAATAGCGGTAGCCTCAGCAAGAGCACATCCGAGAAGCAAAAGCTTCATGATCTTACCGTCTGCCTCAGGCTGACGGGCAACTGCATCAACCGCCTTCGCTGTAGCCACACCGATACCTATACCTGCACCAATACCTGTAAAAGCTGCAATTGCTGCACCGAGTGCTGTTAAATCCATATATATTTTCCTCCTTAAGTGAATTTAAAAATTTCTTTTTTTATTATTCAATGGCCTCTTTTATGTAGAGTGATGTCAGGAATACGAAAACGTATGCCTGGATCAGGCCATCAAAAATATCAAAATATACTGAAAACGCTGCCGGAACAATTACCGGAACTGCCATTTTCAAAAGCTCCATGATTACCGTAGCACCGATTACATTACCAAAAAGTCGCATGCACAATGATAAGGGTCTGATAGCAAGCTCCAGAATATTCATGGGAGTTACAACTGCCATGGGCTTTGAAAAGGATTTAAGCCATTTACCAAAGCCCTTGTGATGTATTCCGGCTGCTTCAACAAGGATTATACTCATTAACGCAAGTCCTGCCGTAACATTGAGGTCCATGGTAGCAGGTACCTGTCCTACAAGTCCTACAAGGTTAGATGCACCTATAAATACAAGGACAACTGCCATAAAATCCCTGTACATATAGCCCTCTTCGCCGAGCATTCCTCCCGTTATTCCTCTTAAGCCGTCAACTATAAATTCCGCAACAAGCTGTTTGTTACTAATGTTGTGAACCTTCATATTACTGGTAAGCCACAAAAGCACTAATGTGAGCACCGCTATAACTCCCCAGGTCACAACAATTGACTTATTAATATCAAAAAAGCCGTTCATAAAGTCAAAGTGTATGAGCACTTTATCCTCTAACAACAGCTCTTTTAAAAGTCCACCAATATCCATAATAGTACCGTCCCCAAAAACAATTAGTATAATTTTCAACAAATATTATTATACTTCCTGGGGACGGTTTTCACAATTGCCAATTACTAAAATTTAAGTTTCCTCTTTATGATGATTCTTTTTCATTTCGTACATTTTCTGGTCACTTTCCGCAAGACAATCCTCTATTCTTGTAGCCTTATCAAGGACTGTCGTGTGCCATCCGATCGAGATACTGAGCTTAAAAGGAAATGCTCCTGAAGCATTTCTTTTCTTCATTCCGCTCTCGATCTTTGCGGCCACATCTACAGGGGAAGCCTTCTTTGCAGGAAATACCATCAGAAATTCATCCCCGCCTGTTCTTGCGCAAAGACCGCTGTCGGGGCATTTTTTCTTAATTATCTTAGCCGCAGCGGAAATGGCAAGATCACCGGATTCATGTCCAAGCACATCATTTATCTTCTTTAGCCCGTCCAGATCAAGAGTCATGAAAGCTATCTCTTCTCCAGTCTTTATCCACTCTTTTCTGTTCTGGGATACAAACTGATCAAAGCCTCTTCTGTTGCTGAGCTTGGTCATAAAGTCTGTTAGGCTCTTCTGCTTTGACTGCTCAAGAAGATATTTCAGCTCAGATGCCATATAATGCTTATTTATCGCAAGTGATATCTTTAATAAATAGTCAAAATAATACTGATCTACAGTATCGTTAAGACTCTGGAACTCAGACACAACAAATCCAATACAGTTATTGCTGTCGTGCAGCAGTGAAAAATATACTGTCCTTGGCTTTTCATTTTCAAATTCATTTATAAGCTGAGCGGTATCAGTTCTGATCTTTCTTGTATTTTCAGGAAGTCTTTTCCCATCTCTGTAGCCAAAAACCTGCTCAACCTCATCTGTGATATCCTCCTTGAAATCTCTTCCTCCGTTTTCATTATCACGGCCGGAAAGGAAAATAAAGAAGGATTTATGCTTGATTACCAGGTTGATATTTTTCTGAATAGTTTCGAGGAGCTCCTCCATGGTATCACAGCCATCAAGTCCAATCTGGAACATAGTCTGATTGTGAGGCTGCCCAAGAAGATGGCTCATCCTCTCATAGTACTGATTAAGCTGATGCTGATAAGGAATCACAACCTCTTCACCATTACAGCCGCAGCTTTCCCTGTACATGATCTTGGCAGGTACAGCATTGCCCGACTTTATATACTGCTTGTTAATGAGCTTATCAACAAGCTCTATGGTGCGAATATTCATGGCCTCGATATCAACGCTAACCGTAGTAAGCGTCGGATGATATTCAACAGCCTCAGCTATATCATCAACTCCTGTAACGATAAGGTCGCCGGGTATATCAAGTCCGTGTTCTATGGCAGCATTACAAAGCGCTCTGGCCATGTGATCATTAGCGCAGATAATAGCATCCGGAATATGATCAGGGTCAGCAAAGAAATATCTGAAGGCTTCTTCACCCTTAAATCTCCACATATCACCATAGAAAATGGAGTTCTCGTAGATAGGAAGCTCTTTATACTTCATTATCTTTTTGTATATTGCGAGTCTCTCATTACTGTCATAATGGTGCGGATATCCTGCCATAAAAGCGATATTTTTGCAATGATGGTAATCAGCAAGATGATTAACCATATTAATGATCGCATCATTGGCATTACTTGTAACACTATAAAAGTCCTTGTATTTTTCCCTGAAGCTGATTACAGGGCAGGTGGCTCTTTTCCTTAGCTCGTCCTCAAGGACCTGTCTTATTGATTCTCTGTCAAAGGTATCAAATGCCACGATTATGGCATCCATGTACTCGATCGGAGCAAACTTTATCATCTTCTCATTCATCTTGTTGAAATCACTCTCATCATCGATGACTTCGAAGGTCATAAAGAAAATGATGTTATAATCCTTTTTTCTGGCCGCACTCGAAAGAGAATGACAGAACCTCTTCTGAAATCTCACTTCAGAGCAATTGAAAAATACGCCAATATTCTTCTTTCTGTTCTTTGCTTCCCTATCCACTTTAACCCCCATAAGTTAATGTGACCTATAATTTGTACATATATTTTAGAATATTTATAGTATTTTTCCAAGCTCTGCAACGTTATCAAGTGTATAATCCGGTTTCTTTTTCATTTCTGCAATCTCTGCTTCATTACATTCACCGGAAAGTACACAAACAGAAACAGCGCCTGCATTCTGGGCAACAGCTATATCCGTATAAAGCCTGTCACCAACACAGCAAATCTTTTCATTGGGGATCCTCTTCATCTGAGAAATGATATCCACCATTTTTCTGTTGGGTTTACCTATGTATCTGGGCTCTTTTCCTGATGAAGCAGTAAGAAGCGCACATATACTTCCGCAGTCTGGAAGCACCTCTCCCTTAGGCATAGGACATACCCAGTCAGGGTTAGCTGCAATAAACGCCGCATTTTTTCTAAGATAATGAACTGCCAGATCGAGATCTCTGTATACAAGCTCAGTATCAAAGCCCACGCATACAACCGGAAGATTATCTGTTACATCAAGGTATTCCCTGAACTCCTCAGCGCTGCCCATGCCCTTTAATCCATAGTTATTATTTATATAAAAATCGTTATCATCATAGTCCTTAGAGTTAAATACCTTTAGCCCCGCAGCTTTAAGCTCGTTATAGAAGGTTTCTGTTCCCACAACAAAGATTAATCTGTCAGAGCATCTAAGTCTTAAGTATTCGGCAGTTGCCATCCCTGAGGTGTAGATATTTTCCGCCTCGCAGGGAAAGCCCATGCCCTTAAGTCTTGCAACATAATCACTTCCTGACCTGGAGGAATTATTTGTCATATAGATGTACTTTTTTCCAAGTCTGTCAAGGGTATGTATGAACTCGATCGCCCCGTCAAATACATCATCTCCGAGATAGAGTGTTCCATCCATATCAAGAAGGAAAAGCTCGCAATTTTTAAGTTTATTCAAATCAGTCTGAGCTGATAAAGCCTTATTCATATAAAAAATCCTTTGCAAAGAAAAGACCTCAGGCATAAACCTGAGGCCTTTAAAATAATTCAAAAATTAAAGATCGATGCTGCCTGTCATCTTGTTATTTACTACATAATAAGCCTTGTTCTCTTCAGGCTTAACGTAAAGCTCAAGATTCTTAGCACCCTTAACACCATATTCTGCCTCATAAGCTGCCTTGGCTCTCTCTACGAGATCCTCTGAAGAAATACTCTTATCAGCATACTGAAGCTCGATTTTTGTCTTAATAGCTGCCATAACAATTTCCTCCTCGCAAAAAATTTCATAAAACTTTTTTATGATTATAATACTGTTATATAGTATTCGTCAAATAGTGAACGCCAAAACATGCTTAAAATTTAGTTTTCTACAACAGGTACATAAAACTCCATAGCCTGATCACCTTCAAAAATAGCTCTTGTATATAAAGACTTCTGATCACGCCTGTAAGTAAATTCGCCATATTCCGTTATACTGTCTTCACAGGGATAAAAGAAGGAATATGCATAAACTTCCCCATTCTGCTCAGTAAGTACAAGCCTTATATCGCGGCTACCAGATGCAAATTCTGTTTTAATATATAATATGCATTCGTACTTACCATCCTGATTTATATCAGCATATTTCTTATCAACAAGCTTTATGTTGCTACCTGAAGAATTCTTTAATACATCACTTGTAAAAATATTATTAAAGGTAATCTGTCCCTGATCCAGTGTAAACTTGTCGCCCTTATAAAGATATATCTCCTGATTATCAGTAATGACCTTTTCAAAAAAGTTTACATCATCGAAGGGGTAACTTGCAGCTTTAATCTCGCCCCTGTTACCACTTATGTAGCTCATTATCTCATCATACTTCTCAAGAGGAAGTGTCATGTTATATCTGCAGTGTGCTAATTCGTATGAACCCGTAACTATATCCCAGGGACTTTTATAGCGTGCTCTTTTAAAGTAGCTCTCTGTACCTTCTGCATGTTCTCTATGCAGCTCTTCCTCAATCCTCTGTCCGTTCTGATATGAGATTCTGTAGCATACAGCTTCCTTAGCTGTATATCTGTAACAGAGCATTCCGTTTTCACCGGGGTCTGTGTACAGATCAGTCAGTGAGAGATCAAAGTCATCATCGAGAACAACCGCATTGTCGCCATCCATTGTATAGATAACGCCTTTGTAGTCACTATCCATATAGGCTTCATCAAGAACTCCGTAGCTGAGAATAAGCTCCGGCATGTCGTCCTTATCTATGTCATATAAATAATATGAGTCATAGGGATACTTATTTTCCTTACCGGCTTCTTCATCCTGTATCTTCTTATCAGTCTCTGCTTTGATAATCTCGGCATAAGCCCTTACATAGGGCTGAAAATCATCTGAATAGGCCTTGGAGATTATGCCATCATTCTTTTTCTTTTCCTCAGACTTTTTATCTGCTTCATCATCTGAAAAAGTTTTTTTCGAAGAATTATCAGTAGCCCCATCTGTTCCTTTATCTTCTTTATCTACCTCGGCTTCCTTTTTGAGCTCAGCCTCTTTAGAATTCTCGGCCAGCTTTTCCTCGAGTCCTTCTTCAAATTCTCCTATTGCATCAGCTCCCTTGTTTACAGAGCTCCCAATAGTATCTATGCCCTTAGTAACCTTACCTATCGTATCGTCAACGATATTACTGCATCCTGTAAGAGATGTTACAAGAGCCCCCGTCATTATAAATGCTACTACTCTTTTCATTTCCCCTTTTATACCCTCTATAGTTATTTTTTTAATCTTCGTTCTTCGGAACAACAACGCCCTTTTCCTTGTAGATGTGCTTTGCAGGAACGCAGCCTCTTACAGAAGAAAGCGGATAAATATTGCTCCCACGTCCGATTACTGTTCCCGGATTAAGTATACTTCCGCAGCCAACCTCTACGTTATCCCCAAGCATTGCTCCCATCTTCTTAAGGCCGGTCTCTACCTTATCATCAGCGCCGTTTTTTACAACAACAAGCTTCTTATCTGACTTAACGTTAGATGTGATCGAGCCTGCTCCCATGTGGGACTTAAATCCAAGGATTGAATCGCCCACATAGTTGTAGTGAGGAACCTGAACCTTGTTGAACAGAATTACATTCTTAAGCTCTGTTGAATTACCGACAACAGCTCCCTTACCTACAATAACACTTCCTCTGATAAACGCACCGGGACGGATCTCAGCATCCTCATCGATGATGCAGGGACCTGCAATGTAGTTGTTCTCTCTTGATAAAAACTTTACGCTCTTGGCAATCCAGATATCATCACCGATCTTATCAAACTTATCAGCAGGCAGTGTCTTACCAAGCTCTACGATAAATTCCTTGATCTTGGGCAGAACCTCCCAGGGGTAAGTAGCTCCCTTGAAAATATCTGCTGCAATTGTCTCGTTTAAATCATATAAGTTTTCAATTCTGTATTCTTCCATAATCATTTCCTTTCGTTCCCTCTTTTAACACTATGTGTCGCATCACCTTTTACGGTGGAAGGATTTATGATTTCTTACTTTTGCTTTTTGTCACTTTACTCTTGGCAGGTGCCTTTTTGTAATACTCTGCAGATGCCATAAAGAATCTTTGCATATGTGATCTCATATCGTTCTGCTTAACATAATTGGTTCTTCTCGTTATGAAATCCGTGAGCTTTTTCATGTACTCATCTTCTGATATCTCACCCTGCTCAACCTGGGTAAGTCCCTTCTCCCAGCTTGCTGTAAGAGAAGGATTGAGCATAGGCTTCATGGACACAAAAACCGTATCATATATCATCTCACCCATCTGAGTAGGCGTGATTATCTGAGTCTTTTTATTAAGTTCCAAATATCTGTTTTTAACAAGCTTATCAAGGATACCTGCTCTTGTGGCGCTGGTGCCTATTCCGGAGCCCTTGATCTGGGATCTTAATTCCTCGTCCTCAATAAACTGACCTGCATTCTCCATTGTAAGTATAAGCGTTCCTGAGTTATATCGCTTAGGAGGTGTGGTCTCACCCTCCTTAATGGAAGCAGCTGTCAGGTCGATCTCATCACCCTTCTTAAGCTTTGAAAGAGCCTCAAAGAGGCCTTCATCTGCTGCTGCATCCTCGGCATCATTTTCAGCCTTTTCGTCCTTCGTATCTTCCTTGTTTTCCTCCTCCTTCTTTTTACTAAAGGAGTAATCCATAACATGAAGATATCCCTTGGAGCTAAGAAGCTTAAAGCCCGCATAGAAATGCTCCTCAAACTGAGGATCCAATGTGGGCACTAACATCTCCATCTTAATCTTTGAATACTGGGCAGCAGGATAAAATACAGCAAGAAATCTTCTTACTATTATCTCATATACCTTAGCTGCAGTTGGACTAAGCGAGCTTATGGAACCAAGTCCCTGCCCGGTAGGAATTATCGCATAGTGGTCAGTAATTGCCTTGTCATTTACATACCTTGTCTTTGCGATATCCTTATAGGATTCATGCTGCAGAATTGCTTTTGCAAATATAGATGCAGGCTCGTAGGCTGTAAGTCCCTTAATATTTTTATCTATCTCCTTAGAGATCGCCGTACTAAGTACTCTGGCGTCCGTTCTGGGATAAGTAGTAAGCTTTTTCTCGTATAGCTCCTGGGCAATTGCCAGTGTCTGATTAGGATCTATCTTGAAAAACTTGGAGCAGTCATTTTGCAGCTCCGCAAGGTTATATAAAAGCGGAGGATTTTTCGTCTCCTTTTTCTTTTCAAGAAGAAGTATCTTTCCTTTTACAGGGAGCTGTCCAAAGGACTCTATAAGAGCCTTGGCTGATTTTTCTTTCTTAAAGCCCTTCTCACTATATAGCTCGAAGGAACCGTTATACTTACTCTTTTCCTGGACGCGCCATTCGGCAGATATACTTTTATCACCGATAGCAAAATCTCCAAGCACTCTGTAGAAGGGAGTCTTGACAAAGTTCCTTATCTCCCTCTCTCTGTCAACAACTATACCGAGCACGCAGGTCATAACACGGCCAACCGCAACAACACATTTATCCAGACCAAGAAAAGTTCTGATGGAATAACCATACCTAAGAGTCAGTGCTCTTGAAAAGTTAATACCCATCAGATAATCTTCCTTAGCCCTCAGATATGCAGCTGCTCCGATGTTATCGTATTCACTGTCATCCTTGGCTTCACGTATTCCTCTAAGAATTTCGTCCTCAGTCTGTGAATCGATCCAGACTCTCTTTTTCACCTTGCCTGTTACCTTGGCTTCCTGATCAACAAGTCTGTAAATGTATTCTCCTTCACGTCCCGAGTCAGTGCAAATATATATAGTATCCACATCATCACGTGTAAGAAGCCCCTTAACTATATTGAACTGCTTAGCACTCTGTGGAATAATTTCGTACTTAAATTGAGACGGAATAAATGGAATTGTGTTCAATGACCATTTGGCCATTTTCTCATCATACACCTCAGGATAACTCATCGTCACCAGGTGTCCTACACACCAGGTGACGATAGCTTCTTCTGATTCCATATATCCGTCTTTATTAGAAAAATTATATTTTAATGCAGCGCCGAAAGCCCTGGCAACGCTGGGCTTTTCGGCAATAAAAACGCTTTTAGGCATTCATCATTTCTTCCAATTCTATAAGTTTGATGGACGCTTCTTCTTTTGCGAGCTCCTTTAATCCGTCCTCAAATCCTACGGCAGAGAAGAGGTAATAGTAATCGGGATTAACCCTTGCTCTCTTACAGCAGCTTCTAACCTTTTCAATCGCATCAACATCCATCTTGGAATCCCAATAACATACACCAACAAGTGTATCACCGGATTCACTCTGAGCCACAATATCAAGGGAATCAACCTTGCCGACCCATTCACCCTCTTCATCAATTACAAAGGGTAATCTTCCGTATTCTGAAAGCTTCACAACATACTCCCTGCAGACAGCTCTGAAAGCGGATGCAACATATTCTGACAATCCGGGCTCAACAAATGTAGCATAAAATTCTTCAGAATCCATTCTTATAATCTCAGTAAGATGTGCGTAGAAGAATCTGTAGAAGAAATGAGCCAATGGATCACATATTCTGTATACACCCTTCTGCACATTTTCATGTCCGGTAGTAGCAAAGGAATAAACCTTTTCTACCATTCCAAGCTCGATAAGGCTCTTTAGATAAACCATTATCTTTGCTCTGGAGAAGCCGGTTGCATGATGAATATCATTTAACTTATTCTTGCCATTTGCAAGACCATACATGATGGTATTGTAAACAGCTGTCTCTCTGAGGTTTTCTTCGAGAATCTTAAAGGTCTCTCGAAGGAGTACGCTGTTAAGCACATCCAGGAATTTCTCACACACATTCTGTTTGAAGGTCTTATTCTCATCAAAATAGGACCAGAGTCTTCCGTTACCTCCAAATACAGCATAAGAAGTAACAACATCCCTGTCACTCATTTTTGAGAATCTTCTTCTCATCTCCTGGAATGAATAGGATTTAATCTTGAGGAAGCCTGAAATATTGGCAGCCTGTGCGCCAATCTTCTCAACCATGTTATTCTCAATCCATGCGGCATTAGAGCCCATGAGAACAACCATCATCTGAGGATGGCCGCTTCTGTAGATCACAGAGCTTATCTCCTCTATAAAGTTTGGAGAAGCTTTTATAATATCCTCAAAATTCTCAATAAAAACAACAATCGGCTTGTTCAGTTCCTTTGCATAGTTCTCAATAACCTCGGTTATCTCCTTATACGAAGGATACTCTGATATTTCTCTTCCATCCTTACGTATCATTTCGCCAATCAGATACTGCTGCAGCCTTTCAGAAGCTGAACATGCGCAATAATAAAGATACTCTTTATCATCTGCAAAAGTGGTTATTACGGTTGCGCTGCCAGTACGAATATGGCCATAGACTATAACTATCTGATTGTCCCCACTGTTATAGTAACCATTAAGTACTTCTAGTTCCTGAACCTTTGTCTTTTCCATATAAATTTTCCTCACCCCAGATTACTAATCATGTAAACTTATTTCTTGCCAATGTATCCAAGTGCCTTGAGGAGTTCAGCGCATTCTACTGCACCGCCTGCAGCTCCTCTAAGTGTATTGTGAGAAAGGCCTACAAACTTCCAGTCATATACTGTATCCTCGCGGAGACGACCGATGCTTACACCCATGCCACCTTCGTAGTTGACATCAAGTGAAACCTGCGGACGGTTATCCTCTTCAAGATACTGAATAAACTGCTTGGGAGCACTGGGTAAACCAAGCTCCTGAGGCTTGCCACTAAAATTCACAAGACACTTAATAAGTTCTTCTTTTGTAGCTTTCTTCTTAAATTTTACAAAAGCTGCGGCCGTATGTCCATACAAAACTGGAACTCTTATGCACTGACATGTAATAATCGGGCTTTCAGCAGGTACAATCACGCCATTTTCAATGTGTCCCCAGATTCTGAGAGGCTCTTTTTCACTCTTTTCTTCCTCACCGGAGATGAAAGGAATGATGTTGCCCTCCATTTCGGGCCACTCCTTAAAGTTTTTACCTGCACCGGATATAGCCTGGTAGGTTGTAGCTACTACTTCGTAGGGCTCAAACTCTTTCCATGCTGAAAGAGCAGGTGCATAGCTCTGGATTGAGCAGTTAGGCTTAACAGCAATGAAGCCCTTTGTTGTACCAAGTCTCTTCTTCTGGAACTCAATTACATCTGCGTGATGAGGGTTAACCTCCGGAATGATCATAGGAACATCAGGAGTCCATCTGTGAGCGCTGTTGTTTGAAACTACAGGAGTCTCAGTCTTAGCATACTCTTCCTCGATAGCCTTAATCTCATCCTTAGACATATTTACTGCTGAAAGGACAAAATCAACATCCTTAGTAACTTCTTCTACATTTGTAACATCCTTGATTACAAGCTTCTTAACAGACTCAGGCATGGGAACTTCCATCTTCCATCTGTCACCTACAGATTCCTCATAGGTCTGGCCTGCACTTCTGGGGCTGGCTGCAACAACAGCTACCTCAAACCACGGATGATTGTCAAGGATTGTAATAAATCTCTGACCTACCATACCTGTTGCACCAAGAATTGCTACTTTCAATTTCTCGCTCATTTTTTCAATCTCCTCTTTAATATTTGATAAATAAATTTTTTATTACTCCGTTTTAAAGCTTTCCACTCCAGTCCAGTAAGCCCCTAGTCTCTTATCGTTTCTTGCGATGGATTTCTCCATAACCTTAGGTCCCGGAGCTCCAACGGTAAGTCTCTTTTCAACACAGGTCTTAAGACTTATGGCGTCATATATATCTTCATCGAACTCAGGAGCAAATCCCTTAAGCTCTTCGATAGTAATATCAGAAATTCCACATTCCTTTTCAAGGCAATGTAAAACTATTCTACCTATAATACCATGAGCATCCCTAAAAGGTACACCCTTATTAACAAGATAATCTGCAGCGTCAGTTGCGTCGGTAAATCCTCTTATCGCACTCTTAGCCATCTGATCCTTATTAAACTTCATTGTTCTAAGCATATCTGTGAAAAGAACAAGGCAGTTCTTTACGGTATCGATAGCATCAAAGCTGACCTCCTTATCCTCCTGCATATCCTTATCATAGGCAAGCGGTATTCCCTTCATGGTAACAAGAAGAGAATTAAGTGCTCCGTATACCCTTCCTGTCTTACCTCTTACAAGCTCTGCGATATCAGGGTTCTTTTTCTGAGGCATAATACTGCTACCTGTGGAATATGCATCATCTATGGTCACAAAATTATATTCATTGGAATTCCAGATTATTACTTCCTCTGAAAATCTTGAAAGATGCATCATAATAATTGAAAGGGCTGATAAGAATTCAATAAGATAATCCCTGTCAGATACAGAATCCATACTGTTGGCAGTAGGACCTGTAAAATGAAGAAGCTCCGCGGTATAGTCTCTGTCCAGAGGATAGGTTGTTCCTGCAAGAGCGCCGCTTCCAAGCGGACAGAAATTCAGTCTTGTAAACACATCCATGAGACGCTGTGAGTCTCTGTAGAACATCTCAAAATATGCTCCCAGATGGTGAGCCAGAGTAACAGGCTGAGCCTTCTGAAGATGTGTAAAGCCGGGCATATATGTACCCAGATTATCCTTCATTATCTTATTTAATGTATCAAGGATATCATAGAGTGCTTCAGCAGTACTCTTTACTTCCTCTCTGATATAAAGACGCATATCAAGTGCCACCTGATCATTTCGGGATCTCCCTGTGTGCATCTTCTTACCGGCATCACCGATTCTGTCGATCAGATTAGCCTCAAGGAAGCTGTGAATATCCTCATATTTATCGGTAATCTCAAGCTTTCCGTCCTCTACATCTTTAATAATGGAGTCAAGTCCGCTGATTATCTGGTCTCTCTCGCCATCAGTTATAATGCCCTGCTTGGCAAGCATGGTAACGTGAGCCTTGCTGCCCTGAACATCCTGTTTAATAAGTCTCTTATCGAAATAAATGGATGCATTGAACTTCCATGCAAGCTCATTTATCTCTCCTTCAAACCTTCCACCCCACAGCTGCGCCATAGTTTTCTCCTTATAACGTTATTGTTTATTTTTTACAATATTCTTTACCATATCACAGTATTAAAGTGTTGGCAAGAATGAAATCGAGCAATTTTTGAATTCATTTTGTTAAAACAAAAACCCCACAGATGAAACTGTGAGGTTCTTCTTATAAGCTGGAAAAGGGACTTGAACCCTCGACCTACTGATTACGAATCAGTTGCGCTACCGACTGCGCTATTCCAGCAAATATCTGTGTCCTTCAAAAGGCACAGATATCATTATACTTATTACATCAGACTTTGACAAGCAAAAAAACTATCATCTCATGTGCACATCCATCTGAGGAAAAGGTATCTCAACACCTTCCTTATCAAAGGCTTTTTTGATTGCCTCATTCATTGACCACTTCGCCTTTACATAATCAGCAGGCTTAACCCATCCTCTGATTCTGAGGTTCACGCTGCTGTCAGCAAGCTCATCAACGTAAACTACCTTCTCATACTTATCAGAGATGAACTCATTTGCATCAAGAACTCTTGTTGCAACAGCTCTTGCCTTATCAATATCAGCGCTGTAGGAGATTCCTACCATGGTATCAAGGATTCTCATTGTGTTGCCGTTGTTGTTGGTTATGGTAGCTGATGCCAGCGCGCCGTTAGGAACAACGATTCTTCTGTAATCAGCTGTGAGCATTCTGGTATTGATAAGAGCTATCTCAGTGACAGAGCCTTCAATTCCTGCCCCATTAACAACAATGTAATCACCTACTCTGAAGGGTTTTGCAAGAAGGATAAGAATACCACCTGCAAAATCTGAAAGTGTTCCCTGTACGGCAAGACCGATAGCAACACCGGCAGAACCAAGAAGTGCTACTATACTTGCCGTATCCATTCCAAAGCCGGCAGCTATTGAAAATGCAAGGAATACCTCAAGCGATACCTTGACTACACTTGCCAGGAACTTGGCTGTTGCGTCCTCAATCTTTGTTTTCTTTAAGGACTTCTCCACCAGATTAGTTATAGCCTTTATGGCCTGCCACATTATTACAATGACAATGATGGCAAAAACGACCTTCACCAAAAGGGCGAAAGCCTTATCCGGGAGGTCCTTAAGATAATTCTGGATTACTCCCGGTTTTAAGTTTTCGTTTCCTGTTACCTCCGCCAAAGTCTCGATAGCAGTTTCAGCAGTAGCAGTAAGCAGCATGGGCGGTAACATCATATTCATTATTTATTGTCTTCCTTCTTTTCTGTCTTATTTACTGTCCTTTTCGCAGTAGTCTTTTTTGTTGTAGTTTTTGCAGCCTTCTTAGCTGTACCTGTTTTGCCGGAAGCCTTTGAAGCAGCAGCCTTCTTTGTTGCAGTCTTCTTAGCAACAGTCTTTTTACCTGAAATAGACTTAAGGGCTGCTTCAGAAACTATGCTTGAAATACGCTCTTCCTCAATCTGCTCGTACTTCTTTTCGATAGCCTCCTCCTGAGCTGCAAGCTCCTTCTCATAGCGCTCATGAAGCTCTCTTAAAAGCTCTGCCTCTTCCTTTTCCTGTCTGTTCTTCAGCTCTCTTAAGGTCTTCTCGCGCTCCTGCATCTTGTTGTTTGCTTCCTCTTCGCGGATCTTTCTGATCTTCTTCTCCTGTGTTGTGTAAGGAGTGTATGAGAAGATTGCAAGGGATGATGAAGCAACCTTGATCGGAATTGAATAAGGTCTACCGTCAGCCTCGTTAAAGCTGGCCTCAATCCTTCCGGGATTAACTATTCCGCTTCCGCCATAGCAGGTATCATCTGAGTTAAATATCTCATAATATTTACCATCGGCAGGAACACCAACCTCAAAGGTTCTGTCCACACCGGCCATATTAACAACAACTACAAGAAGGTCTTCATCCTTCTCGCCCTTTCTCATAAAGGACATCATGCACTCTTCAGCAGCCATACTGTTAATCCACTCGAAGCCACTGTCATTTACATCGATCTTATGAAGAGCAGGTCTGTTGTAATATATCTCATTAAGTGAATGGATCATGTTCTCAAGGAAAACAGCATTATCTATGCTGAGCTCATTGGGATCCATATAGATCATCTTCTTGCCGGGATGTGTCATAAGATAAGAAATTGCAAGTCTTACGCCAGCCATCTTCTGAGCTGAATCACCGGGCATAAGGTCATAAAGTCCCTCTAAGCCTTTTCCGATTTCCTCATGGGTAAATGCAAGAACAAATCTCTCTGTGTAGCAATATACAAGGGAGAATGTAAGCTCGTTGTGGTTACCTGATCTAAACAGCGGATCATTCTGGATATAATCAAGGAAGTCCTTGGTCCATCCATTGTTCCACTTATAGTCAAATCCAAGACCGCCATCATCAAGCTCTCCTGTAACCCTGGGCCAGCAGGAGGTCTCCTTTGTAAGTGTAAGTACGCCGGGATAGGTTGTCTTTAAAACAGCGTTGAAGTTGCAAAGGAAATCCTTAGCCTCAAGATTTTCATTGCCGCCATAAATATTAGGAACCCACTGTCCGGGCTTTCTGTCGTAATCAAGATAAAGGATCTTGGCAATATCAGCTACCCTTAGACCATCCAGGTGGAATGTCTCAACCCAGAATAAAGCACTTGAAATAAGGAAATTGGTAACCTGTTTTCTTCCAAAGTCAAATATCAGATCGCCGGTTCTGGGATGTACGCCCATTCTCGGATCGGGATACTCATAAAGAGCCTGTCCGTCAAAGGCATTAAGTCCGCACTGAAGCTTGGGGAAGAAGGTTGTAACAAAGTCCATGATTACTCTTATGCCTGCTTCATGCATGATATTAACGAACTTCTTAAAGCCTGCAGGAGAACCGTATCTCTTCTGAATTGAGAAGAATCCATTTATATGGAACGGATGTCCCGGAATGTGCTCCATAATGGGCTTAAGCTCGATTGTATTAAAGCCATGATCCTGAACATACTGAAGAATTTCATGAGCGAGCTCCTCGTAATCAGGAATATGATTCTGATGTCTTGCAGCAAAGGAATCAAGTGAAAGCTCGCAGATTGAAAGCGCATCCGTATCTCTGTTGAACTTTGCACGGTTCTTTATCCATGCAGCATCAGTCCACTTGATATCGTCTATAGGAGTAACCTGTGAAACCTCGTTCTCCTTATCCTTAAATGCATAGCCAAAGGGATCGGGTCTCTTAAAGATTACGCCGCCCTTTGTCTTGATCTCATACTGATATCCGTCACCGGCCTTTGCCTCAGGAATGAATATCTCAAAAATGCCGTCGTGATCAACACGCTGCATCTGATTTACTCTTCCATCCCAGTCATTAAAATCGCCGATTACGCTTACTCTGGCAGCATCGGGAGCCCAAACCGCAAAGGCGCAGCCCTTAACGCCATCAAGCTCAATAATATGAGCGCCAAGCTTTTCATGAATAGAATAATGAATGCCGCTATTAAACTTGATAAAGTCCTCACGATCCATTCTCGCAGAGAAATTGTAAGGATCTATGATCTCCTTAACGTCGCCGTTCTCAAGTTTTATTCTGTATTTATATTTGAAGTTCTCCTTATAGGGAACAAGAGCAGCATAAAAGCCTGCTTCATCAGCAAGTTCCATCTTATACTTCTTTGTTCCTGAATCCGGAACAACTTCTATTTCAACCGCCATTGGATAAAATGTCTGAATTAACAGATTGGAGCCCACCTTATGAGCACCAAGGATTCGATGAGGATCATCCCCGTCAGAATATATTATTTCTTCAATCTCAGGCCAGTTCATAAGTTTGTAAAGCTTGTTGTTCATAGTATTCCTCCTCATCTATGGCATAATGAATAACATCCAAAATTAATTATAGCACTTTTGCCAGTAACAATGTGCTTATTGTTTACCTGTTGAACCGAATCCGCCTGCTCCTCTTTCTGATTCTGCAAGCTCATCTGCTTCTTCAAATTCCACTGATAAATACGGCTGGATAATGATCTGCGCAATTCTCTCTGCAGGAGTTATAACTCTCTCAATATCTGAGTCATTATGAACTGCAACAATTATCTCTCCGCGATAATCAGAATCCACTACACCAACGCAGTTAGCAGGACGAAGTCCTTCCTTTGTTGCAATACCGCTTCTTGCATAAATTCCCCCAAAGTAGCCATCCGGAATTTCCATTGCAAGTCCTGTTCCTATCTTCTGTGTTGTGTGAGGTGCTATCTTTGTATCCTCACTGACATTCGCATAAAGATCATAGCCGGCAGCTGCAGCACTTCCTCTTGTAGGCAATGTAGCTGTATCGCTCAGCTTTTTAATATTTACTTTCATCAGGATTCTCCTTTGAATAAAAAAGACTTGTTGTCATTCTGCATACACAGATCCGCAACAAGTCTTATTATATAACAAATCAGCTAATATATCATCGTAAAAATACTTGTAAATTCACGATTTTTTAAATTCCGTATCACATATCCTCAATCATGGCAAGGGCTCCGTAGATATTGGAATCATCTCCGAGGGCTGCCTTCTTAAGTTCAACGGTTTTTCTGATGGAAGGCATGCAGTATCTGTCTACCTCTGCAAGTATCTTCTCCATGAAAAGATCGCCGACCGCTTCCATAACGCCGCCGCCATAAACAACAATGTCAGGACTTATGGTATTTATCATGTTACCTGTAGCAATTGCAAGATAGTGGCAGGCTCTGTCAACAGCCTCAAGAGTTACTGTATCTTTTGCAGCAAGAGCCTTCTTTAGGTTCTTACTCTTAAATACGCCGTTTTCAATAGATTCAGCCAGCATATTCTTGCGGCCTCTTGCTGTCTGCTGAAGGATATACGCGCTCATGCCCTTCTTACTTGAGAAGGCTTCAAGACATCCTCTCTGTCCGCATCCGCAAAGCGGTCCCTCGGGATCAAGGATCATGTGTCCGTATTCAGCTGCTTTATACTTATTACCGGTGAACATCTTGCCATCAAGTATGAGGCCGCCGCCCATTCCGGTTCCTACAAAGAAGCCAACAACGTTCTTATAGCCCTTTGCAACTCCGTATTTCCACTCACCGAGAACACCTACATTTACATCATTTCCGATGTAGAAGGGAATGTCGAACTTCTTTTCAATAGAGGACTTTATATCATAATCAGTCCAGGGAAGATTCGGAGAAGTAAGAATGATTCCCGAGCCCTGGTCTATAACTCCGGGTGCTCCCGCAGCTATCGCCTTGATTTCCTTCTTTTTGATACCCGACTCGTCGATCATATCCTGCACAACGCTGATTATCATCTTTTCAACATTGGCAGTGTCATCACCGGCTTCCTTAGTCTTTTTCTTAAGTCTGTAAACTATATCCTTTTTTTCGTCAAAAATTGCCCCAAGAATCTTTGTTCCACCAATATCAAGACAGATATTATACTTTCCAGACATCTTCTTACCTCCGCTAGCCTTCGTACTTTGAATAGTTGTTCTTTCCGTTTTCTTTCACATAGTATAATGCTTTATCTGCGTTTCTATATAATTCATTATACGCTTTTCCGTCTTCCGGGTATACAGCATATCCCACAGACATTGTGAATTTTACTTCTTCCCCATTGTAATCAACTATCTTATTATCTTCGGAAAACTGTTTAAGCAGCCTGTCCACTTCTTCTGTCGAGTGATTCCTTATTACTACCAGGAACTCATCTCCACCGATTCTTGAAGGATAGCAGTCATCTCCAAGATTTTCCTGCATTCTTCTGGCTGCGTCCTTTAGTACCATATCGCCGCAGTCATGTCCATAGTCGTCATTTATATGCTTGAAGTAGTCAAGGTCAAGAAGTATGAGCGCAAGGCTCTTCGTCTCCTCATCCTTAACAAAGGCATCAAACATTCTTCCGATAGTCATTCTGTTAAAGAGACCTGTAAGGGTATCTCTTTCAGCAAGGAATCTTATTCTTTCATTGGTTCTCGTAAACTGATCGATATCATATTTAAGAATATAAATATGAATATTATTATCCTGTCTTGTCTTCCTCATGCGATAGCAGAAATTCTGATATCTTGGCATATCATTGGCACCAGTCATCTCAAGGCAGACAATATGATCAGAGGTTGTTCCGTCATTGTACGCTTTAAGGAGTCTTTCATCATCAAAAAACTCAACCATTTTCTCTCTGTCCTCGGCAACAACCTGGGCATTTAGCATGCTTATCATAACTTCCTTAAACGGAAGCTCAATATATCCGGTCTCACCAAAATCAGATATCAGACCGCTCTGTCCAAGATGCATATACACCGTCTTCTTCGTACTGAGATTAGCCTCAAGATAGAAGGTGTTCCTGATGAACTGCTCAAAGGAACCATATCCAAGGGTATGCGTAAAGGCATCACTTGCAAGAAGCAGGAATGTAGGATCACTTGGCATGTCATAGTACTCTGATCCGCTCTGACTTATGTCAGGAAGCTTTCTCATGCGCTCCGCATCAATACTTCTTGCGCACATGATAAACATCTTATTGCCCTCAGAGACAATAGGAATGATCAGATACATGAGCCAGTTGTAATCGCCCTCTGCATCTATAGTTCTGAAGTAGTCAGTCAGATGGTCAAAGCTGTATTCCTCGATACGGTCATTAATTGTTGTAAGATCATAGAAATCAAGGAATGCTTCTCTGTCCTCGTTATAGATAGCCTCATCTGCGAAGGCCTTAATAGCCCTTGAATATGTACCCTTACCCATCTTGTGGGTGTACTTGGCATTATTCTCATATACGGTCTCAAAGGTATCCATATCGATATTTACAATATCAACACGGTTGTAGATCATATACAGGAACTTGATATGGGAATTGAGCTGAACTGCTCTTGCTCCCGGATCATCGTCCGTCATGGTCTCTGCAATCGCAAGAATCGCAGTCTTACCAATTTCCTTATTGGTGGTTATCTGCCTCAGCATTAGTCTGTTATAGCCTCTGCTGGTAACAAATTCCATCGCATGGATTTCATCATTATCCACACACTGTTGTGCAAGGAGCTTAATGTTTTTAGCAAGAGAATGCCTTGGTGAGTCAAGCAGATCATTGATAAATCTGACATCACCAATAAACAGCGGCTCAAATATATTATTAAAGTCCCTGCTGTACATAAGTACCTTGAAGTTTTTCTTGTTATCAAGCTCAAGTATTGCAAGAGGAAGCTGATTAAGGAAAATCGACTCCTCCTCATCAATATGCTTTTCTTCAATAGGAGTCTGGGAAAGGATATTTACATTACCAATTTCCTTATAAAAATGTCTCTCCGCTTCAGTCTCATACTCGAAGGGATATCCGCCGGGTGGATAATACCATAGCGGCACTGCCTCACTATAGAGATGTCCCTGAGTCATCTCACAGCCTGCCTGCTTTAGGAACTCAAGAATTTCCTCATCCTCAACACTACCCATCATTGTACGTATGCCAAGCTCCTTGACCAGGTTGATGACATTTTTCATCATAAGTCTTGGTGTCTTGTCATAGTTATAGCCCTCAAGGAAGCTGCTGTTTATCTTAACAGCATCAAAGGCCATATCATTCAATATATGAAGTGATGAATATTCACTTCCAAAATCATCAAAAATAATAGTAAAGCCGGCTTCCTTAAAGCGCTTCAGCTCGCGCATTATGCCCTTTCTGTCCATGGTGATCTCTGCTTCACTTATCTCTATCTGAATAAGATTTCTGGACAGCTTATATTTCTTTATCTCACCCTCAAGGAGACTTAGCATATCGCAAAGCTCAAAGTCCATTCTTGTAAGGTTAATGGAAACAGGAACAGGATCAAGCCCTGTTGTCTCCTTAATTTTACTCTGATCCTCGCAGACCTTTTTAATAACAAAGGAATCAAGCAGATATATCTTCTTTGAATTTTCAAGGACAGGTACAAAATCTTTGGGCATCAGAACTCCATATTCAGGGTTGTTCCATCTTGCAAGAGCCTCATGACCACATACCTTACCTGAATATGTATGGAAAATAGGCTGATAATATACCTCGATCTCGCCGTTTTCAAGAGCAGTTTCCAGGTGATGCACAACATAATGCTGCATCAGAATACTGTTATCAACATGCTCCTTATCATATATAGTTATTCCCTCTCCCTTGGACTCACCGTTGTAGCAGGCAATATTAGCATCCAGTATTATTTCCTCTGCATTCCTATCATAGGGATCAATGGGATAAATACCGGCATGCAGCTCCATACCGGTATGAATATAGACTTCATCAAAATCCTTACATATTCTTGTAATGAAGGTATCAACATCCTCAATATCAGTGATAACCGCAAAGGTAGAATCCTCCAATTTGCAGGCAATATCAACCGGGAAGGCATCTCTTATCTTATTTGATACAAACATGATAACCTGATAGCCTTCATCAAAGCCGTACTTCATGTAATACTGCACGAAATTATTTACAGCAAAATATACACAGCAAAAAGAAGCAGAGAAATCACCTTTTTCTGCTTTTTCATTAACCAAGCTAATAAATTCTTCTTTGGAATAAAGAACCCTGGATGGTCCTCTCTCTTCACTTTCTGCCATAAATAACCAGCCTTAATTTAGATTTAATACCTCAATTAATGTTAGCAAAACGGACGCTGTAAAACTATTAATCATATATAAAAAATTATTAAAAAAAAGAAGCACCATAAAAGTGCTTCTCTAAGGAAGTTCAGCTCTCGCTTCGCTCGCCAGAACACGTTCAAACTAGGCCAGGCAATACCTCGCCAGGTTTTCTCAGCCAAAAACTGCCTTATAATCCTTCTGGAACTTATCAATTCCGGCAGTTGTAAGAGGATGATTAACCATCTGAGCGATAACGCCATAAGGTACTGTAGCAATGTGTGCACCTGCAAGTGCGCAATCTGTAACGTGCATAGGATGACGAACAGATGCAGCGATGATCTCTGTATCGATACCGTGAAGGTCAAAGATCTGTGCAACCTCAGAAATAAGGTCTGTTCCTCTTGTGCTGATATCATCAAGTCTTCCGAGGAAAGGACTAACGAATGCAGCGCCTGCTCTTGCTGCAAGAAGAGCCTGGTTAGCTGTGAAGATAAGAGTCATGTTGACCTTGATACCCTCAGCTGCAAGTGTGTGGCAAGCCTTAAGTCCCTCTTCTGTCATAGGAATCTTAACTACCATGTTCTTGTGGATCTTAGCGATCTCGCGGCCCTCTTTGATCATGCCTTCAGCATCAACTGTTGTAGCCTTAACCTCGCCACTTATAGGACCATCTACGATAGAAGCGATCTCTGCAACAACCTGATTAAAATCTCTGCCCTCTTTTGCGATAAGAGAAGGGTTTGTTGTAACACCGCAGATAACGCCCATGTCATTTGCTTTTTTAATGTCTTCAACGTTAGCAGTATCCAAGAAGAATTTCATAATACACTCCATTCCGCTTAAAATTTTATTTAAGCTTTTTCTAAACTATTTTTCACACTATTAAAATAATATCATATTTTAGGGAGTATTTTCAATTCATATCATGCTAACTTTTTGACAAAAATTGCCTTTTACGGTAATTAGTTCATTTTACGCTATCTAAGATCTCCGCCATCATCATGGAGAAGTTCATCAGAAGGGCCATCGGCAGCAGTCGTTGCAAGACTGTCGCACCTCTCGTTTTCCGGATGTCCGTCATGTCCCTTAACCCAGTGCCAGGTGACCTGATGTCTTCCTGCAGCTTCAAGAAGTCTCTTCCAGAGCTCAACATTTTTAACAGGCTTTCCGTCAGACTTTTTCCAGTTTTTCTTAAGCCAGCCGTTTATCCAGTTTTCATTAAAAGCACTAATTACATACTTGGAGTCTGAATAGAGATCCACTACGCAGGGTCTGTTTAAGGCTTCAAGCCCCATTATCGCTCCCATAAGCTCCATTCTGTTATTTGTTGTCTTATCGTACCCAGCACTTAATTCCTTTTCATGGAGCTCGCCCTTTGAATCAACAAACTGTATAACGGTTCCGTATCCGCCCGGTCCATCCGGGTTTCCTCTTGCTGATCCGTCTGAATATATTGTCACATTCATAAATTCCAAATTCCTTTATCTTCAAATCTTGCAGCCATTTTCTCGGCCTCATCAACTATGCTCTCGTTGTAGCCAATTGTCCTTAAAAGACTGATGGCATTTCTTTTGGTGGCAGGACCATCCTTAAGAAGGTAATCGAAAAGGACATCTCCTTCCTTCATCTCGCCCTCAAAATGATGAACATCATAAAGCTCTCCCAAAATTTCGGACAGCTCACCATCATGTGTTGCCGCAAAGCACATCATACCGCCTTTGTTACCTGCGAAGTACTCCAGAATTTTTGAGGAAGCTGCAATACGCTCAACCGTATTGGTTCCGCGTAAAACCTCATCTATAAATGAGAGCACCGGCGCATCAAAGAAGCCTGCCGCATCAAGGATACGCTTAAGAGATTTTATCTCCACCATGTAATAGCTGTCTCCAAGCTTAAGGTCATCCTTAAGTGCCATGGAGGTATAAACTCTGTAAAGCGGAGCCCTGTATTCCTTACATAGGCAGGTATGGATTGACTGTGCAAAAACGCTGTTTATCGCACACATCTTTAGAAATGTAGATTTACCTGATGCATTTGAACCGGTTATAAGAAATCCTCTTTTTGCGGTAAATGAATTGGCAACAGGCTCATCCATAAGAGGATGTCTTCCCTCAGCAATAACATAATCAGAATCCCTTGAGAACTCCGGGATACAGTATCCATCCTTCAAGGAAGCTCTGTAATAATCTATAGACACACAGGCATCAATATAGCCTATAAGCGTTGTTAATCCATATACGCTTTCTATTTCATTCTTAAGCTTTCTAAGCATTGAATGATATTTTACAAGATCAAGATGTGTCGCCATTCTCACATAATCAAGAATCACATCAAAGGGATTTGAGGAGCCGGTAGCTCTTCCTGCAGACATGAGAATCCAGGAGCCTCTTTTAAAGCCCTTTAGGTTATTCTCATATTCAGCTATCTTTTTAATCTCATCCCCGAAAGCCTCTGACTTAATGCCCTTCAGCTCGCCTGCACCTCTTATAAGTCTTAGAACGTATGAAAAGGTGGCAAGATACGGGTCGATAGATGCCTTGATCTTAAAGTAGGCCATCATGTTTACACAAAGAAGCAGTGTAAACAGGCAAAAGCCCATTGTGAAATTAAGCGTTGCCATCACAACAATTGAAAATACATACAGGAAAAGAATAACCATCTCCAGGCCGGTATAGCCTGTCTTTGCATTATCAAGAAGCTTTAGATATTCCCAGATTGAATACCTGCCCATCCTTCCAACCTTGTGGAGGCTTTCCTTAAGGAGTATCCGCTCATCAGCATTACCTTTAAGAACCCCAAGGCTCTTTTCCATATTTGAAAAGGCATCCTCATTTTCTATTTCCGGGCACCTCAGCATATAGTAAAGGTACTCCTCACCCGAGGATGTCTCACAATAGTTAATCCTGTCGTAAACCTCATCCATCATAAGGTCATTCCAGGTTATATCATCAATGAAAAAATCCTTTTTGTTAGCGTTATAAAAACCGCTTAAACTGTCTCTTTCCCTCTTTATACAAGACGAAGGCGCAGAACCATATTCGTCTGCGCACTTCTTTCTAAAGCGTCTGCCTTCATCTCTTGAATTTTTTACCCCCAGAAGAAATATTATAAGGATAAATGCTCCTATAATACCCAAAATCATCCCAGCTGTCATACACTCTCCTCGATAATATTTATAGTTCTTTACTTATTCTCTGCTTGATTTCTTCTGCCTTTGCGTAAATCTCATCAGGGCTTACACCGATATTATAATTACCGTTCTCGTATCTGATAATTCCACCGATCATTGTAAGAATTACATTTGAGGTGTCACCGCTATAGACAATGTTCTTGGCGATATTGTTAACAGGCTGCATATTAGGCTTGTGCAGATCAATCATGATAATGTCAGCAAGCTTGCCCTGCTCAAGAGCATCTGCATTATTATGTCCCATTGCTCTTGCGCCGTTAACTGTAGCCATCTTAAGAACTTCCATAGCATCAATACATGCGGCATCATTTTCACGAAGCTTACCAAGTCCTGTTACAAGGAACATCTCTCTGAACATGCTAAGAGCATTGTTACTTGCAGGTCCGTCAGTACCAATCGCTACAGGAATTCCTCTCTTTAAGTAATCGTTAATAGGAGCAATTCCGCTTGCAAGCTTTGTATTTGAACCGGGATTTGTTACAACATAAAGTCCGCGCTTTTTCAGGATATCCATGTCCTTCTCATCAGTATGAACAAGGTGATATCCGCCTCCGCCGTAATCAAACATCTGAAGACTGTCAAGGAACTCCACAGGGCTCATACCATATCTTTCCCTGCATCCTGCAACCTCACCTGCAGTTTCTGAAATGTGAGTAAATACAGGTGCCTTGTACTTATGTGAGAGCGCTGCTATTTTCTCAAGAAGCTCCTTAGAGCAGGTATATTCTGCATGAAAGCCAATGAAATATGAGTTGTACTCATCCCTTCCATTCAGAGTGTTATACATCTCCTCAACCAGCTCAGGTGACTGGCTGAAATTATTCACGGCGCTGACCTGAGCACATCTCATACCTGCATCTCTGCAGGCATCAGCTATTGACTGAGGTGTAAGATACATATCAAAAATGGATGTAATACCACCATCCAAATACTCAAGTATTGCAAGCTTTGTAAGGTGATAAATATCCTCTGCAGTAAGCTTGGCCTCTACAGGGAAAATCTGCTTATTAAGCCAGTCTGCAAGCGGCAGGTCATCAGCCTTTGACCTAAGCAGCGTCATACCGGAATGAGTATGCGCATTTTTAAAGCCGGGCATAAGAAGATTACCTTTACAGTCTATCTCTCTGTCAAACACCAGCATTGTGTTGGGATTTTCCTTGTAGTAGTTCTCTATCTGTTCATTAGTATCACAGTAGATGATCTTATCTCCGCTTACCCAAAGCTCACCCTCGAAGATATCCTGTCCATCTTTCATTGTAAGTATTTTTGCATTGTAAAATCTGATTCTCATCCCGCTATCCTTCTCCATGGTTTTGATTAAAATTTCTTAACGCACTCGGTTACAAGCTTCTCAAAAAGAGGTCCGGTTTTGTCTGCAGCCTTCTGCACATCTTCATGAGAAAGGGGTTCATTTAACATACCCGCAGCGAGGTTACTTATACATGAAATACCACATACTCTCATTCCCATATGTCTTGCGGCGATGGCTTCTACAACCGTGCTCATGCCGACAGCATCAGCTCCGAGAGTTCTGAGCATGCGTATCTCGGCAGGAGACTCAAAGGAAGGCCCTGTCAGCTGAGCGTAGATACCCTGCTTGAGCGGAATCTTGTTTTTAAGTGCTGTCTCAAGAATGATCTCACGAAGCTCCTTATCATATACACAGCTCATATCCGGGAATCTTGTTCCAAACTCTTCGATATTAGGTCCGATAAGAGGGTTTCTTACAAACACTGAAATATGATCGTTAATGAGCATAAGGTCACCACAATCAAATGTGTAGTTTATGCCACCGGCAGCATTTGTAAGGAACAGTATTTCTGCGCCGAGCTTTCTCATAACTCTTGCAGGAAGCACTACATCGCTGATATCGTAGCCTTCATAAAAATGTACTCTGCCCTTCATGCAGACTACAGGTACCTTTCCTACATAACCGAAAATGAATTTTCCTGCATGGCCGGGAACTGTTGAAACAGGAAAGCCCGGAATATCTGAATAGGAAATCTCACACTTAACATCTATCTGCTCTGCATAGTTGCCAAGTCCTGAGCCAAGAGTAATGGCAACTCTGGGCTGAAAATCAGTAACCTTTCTGATTGCTTCTACGCAGCTGTTAACTTTTTCAAAAATCTCATTTGCCATATTTAATCATCCTCCATAATTGCATCATCTTCATCTGCGATAAGATAAGCCTCCTCCGGAAGCTCATCTATATTATCATACCCCAGACTGCCGTCTTTGTCATGTATTCTGCCATGCAGTTTAGGTCTTACAGCAACAGTGATGGCCATCATCAACGCATCTATCGCTCCAAAATCAGAAAGCCTGTTTAAAACAAAACCGCTCATTCCCTTTCCCAGCTCTAAATGTCCGAACTGGTTAAGTATTCTCATGAGCATTCCGCTTCCCGGAACCTCGTCGAATCTAATACCAATATTTTCCGGAACATCTGTTTTTTCCAGGGTGAATCCGGTATCATGCTCCAGCGGCTCTCTTTTCCCAAAGTATATGTTCATAACTCTGCAGGTAGAATCTTCGAGCATATAGAATTCGTTTCTAAGTACAGGTCTTCCGTATTCATCTATAGAAAACTCTGACACAGTTGAAATCGCATATATCTCACCATGCTCATCTATCTCTGTAACTGCCCTGAAGCCGTCAAAGCCGCACTTTATCTCATGAACAGTTTTGCCCTCTGTGATAAGAAGGAAAAACGAACCGGATCTTTCATCCAGTTTAAAGCCGACTGATTTAATTCCATCGGTGTGATTATTGTGTAAAATCTGTAGCAGTATCGGCATAAAGCCAACACCCTTATCATCCATGTCATAGGTTACGCCATCAATGCACTTCATAAGATGATATCTAAATTTAGGGCTCATGCCACAGGTATTTCTTTTCTTCTTTTTATTCCAGCCTCCGCCTGCAATAACAGTTCTGCATTCAGGTATGTCCTCAGCCATCCTTATAAATTCTCCAAGGCTGCTTTGCTTACATCTTACCTCCTGTGTAACAGGTATAGGTGCATCCTGAACCTCAAGCTCTGACATCAGCCTGTGAACTGTCTGAGACATATTGCCCTTCTGGAACAAATCCTCATTTCCCGCATTTGTAACTACCATCATGTTTACATCAGGGAATATGTATACATTCTGTCCGAGCATTCCGTTAAAGGTGTAAGCACCAAGTCTCGAGCTGCTGGTCCATAGCTGGAAGCCATAACCGGGAGCTGTCACTTCACCGGTTGCCATGTGCGCCTGTGTTGCTTCCTCAACCCACTCTTCAGGAAGAATCCGCTTTCCATCATACATGCCCTTATTCAGATACAGCTGACCAAGCTTAGCCATATCCTCTGCTCTAAGGTACATTCCCCAGCCGCCCTTATTGATATTCTGGGGGCAGCTCTCCCAATATACCCTCTTTATTCCAAGAGGCTCGAAAATTCTTGGCTCTAGATAATCAAACATGCTCTCGCCTGTAACTTCCGTCACTATTGCCGAGAGCATGTATGAATTCATTGAATTATACTCAAAGGCTGTTCCCGGCGTGAACTTCGTCTGTGATTCAAGGAACTGTTTTCTCCAGTCATTAACAAGGACTGATCCCGATTCATTAAACTCGACACCGCTACTCATTGTAAGGAGATGTCTGACTGTAAGTCCCTTGGAAAAGAAGATCTGCAGAGGGCCTTTCTTTCCGAATATATCTTCAATTTTGTCGTCTAATTTAATTTTCCCTTCGTAAACAAGAAGACCTATGGCCATTCCTGTTACACTTTTGCACATGGAATGGGTAACATGCCAGTAATCCATATCAAAGGGCTTAAAGGCACATTCACCAATTACATATCCGTTCCTCACTACCATGATCTTATGCATATGGCAGCTGTTGTTGTTATATAAAGTCCTAAATAGCTTTTCAATAAAGGCGCTGTCTACGCCCTGCTCCTCCGGTGTGGATCTTGGAAGAGTTGTCTCTCCTTCTGCACTCTTAGGGAATGCAATCTTCTGAGGAGTGTAAGTAACCTTGCAGACATCACCGCTCTTATGACTGATAATTCTCATTAAATACTGGATAAGTTCAAGCTCTGACTTTGCCATTCATGTCCTCTTTCGTCCATTTCATGGCCCTCATGGAATTGAGAATTGCTATTACAGCTACGCCAACATCTCCGAAAACTGCCATCCACATGGTAGCAAATCCAATTGCGCCAAGAAACAGTATCAATATTTTCACGAAAAGAGCAAAGACTATGTTTTCTTTTACTATTCTCAGTGTCTTCCTGGCGATCTGAATTACTGCGGAAATCTTGCTGATGTCATCATCCATAAGGACAATATCCGCAGCTTCAATAGCAGCATCGGAACCCATACTTCCCATGGCAATTCCCACATCGGCTCTCATCAAAACAGGAGCATCGTTAACACCGTCACCGACAAATGCAACCTTGCCGCTATTATTATCTTCAAGAAGCTTCTCTACTCTTTCCACCTTATCAGCGGGCAGCAGCTGTGCATAAACCTGATCTATTCCAACCTTATCCGCTACAGCCTTAGCAGTATCCTCGTTATCTCCGGTCAGCATTACGACCTTTGAAACTCCGGCTCTTTTAGCCAGTGAAATAGACTCTGCTGCACCTTCTTTTATTGTATCAGATATTATGATTGTTCCAAGAAAAAGTTTTCCCTTTGCCACATAAATAATGGTTCCGGGCTTATCGGATTCACTAAATTCTATGTTATTGTCTCTAAGAAGCTTTGCATTACCGACATAGATGGTCTCATTCTGAAGGCTTGCTGTAATGCCGTGCCCGGGAACTTCCCTGATGTCTGAAAGCACAGTATTATCGTCTCCAAGGCTCTCGTTGTTTTTTTTATGCATCTCCTCGTGATATTCCATCACGGATCTTGCTATAGGATGAGTTGAAAACTTCTCAGCTCCTGCAGCAATGCATATTATCTCTTCCTTTGTAACGTTTTCATTTACAGGAAGAATCTCTGTTACCTTAAACTCTCCCTTTGTTATGGTTCCTGTCTTATCAAGAACGAGTGTGCTTGCTTCGGCAATTGCTTCAAGATAATTACTTCCCTTAACAAGAATACCCATTTTGGAGCTTGCTCCGATTCCTCCAAAGAATCCAAGAGGAACGGATATAACCAGTGCACAGGGACATGAAACTATAAGGAAAATACATGCTCTTTTTACTGAATCAGAAAGAGGCATCATACCAAGGAGCGGCGGAATAACCGCAAGTAAAACAGCGCCGATTGTAACAACAGGTGTGTAGTACTTCGCAAACCTTGTTATAAAATTTTCCATCCTTGATTTCTTGTTGCTTGCATTTTCAACAAGCTCAAGAATCTTGGAAACTGTTGAATCCTCGTAGTTCTTGGTAGTGCGGATCTTAAGAACGCTGTCCTTATTAACGCAGCCACTAATTACTTCGCTTCCCTCAGAAGCTCTTCTTGGAACAGACTCTCCTGTAATCGCTGATGTATCAACGAAGGAATCTCCCTCAGTTACGATACCGTCGATCGGAATCTTTTCACCGGGCTTGATAAGCAGCATTGTTCCAATCTGAACATCCTCAGGATCTGTCTCCTCGATATCGCCATTATCCTGAATCACATTGGCATATTCAGGAGCAATACTCATAAGCTCAGTTATGGATGCCCTTGATTTACCAACAGCGTAGCTCTGGAAAAGCTCGCCTATCTGATAGAACAGCATAACTGCCAGTGCTTCTGAATACTCACCAATTGCAAAGGCTCCAAAGGTCGCAATCATCATAAGGAAATTCTCATCAAATACCTGTCCATGAGATATATTGATAAAGGCCTTCCTTAAAACATCGTATCCTATCACAAGATAGGGAATAAGATATATAACAAAAACTGCCGGCCAGGGAAGCTTATCTAAAAGGCCCGTATGCTCTGCAACCAAAAGAGCTGCAAAAGCAATCAGTACTGCTATTATTCTGTTTCTGGTTTTCTTCATTTTCTTAGTCATAATGTCTGCCTCGTAATGCTGTTAACTATTTATATAAATTTAGATCTCAATCTCACAATCAGGTTCAACCTTCTTGCAGGCCTTAACTGCAGCATCAAGAATCTCTGTATATCTCTCATCATCAGCCTCAAGTGTAAGCTTCTGAGTCATGAAATTAACTCTTGCATTCTTAACACCATCGATCTTGTTAATAGCTTCTTCCATCTTTGCTGCACAGTTAGCGCAATCAACTTCACATTTGTAGGTCTTTTTCATAGTTCTTTCCTCTTTTCTTTTAATGATTTATTTTTCTTCTATATGCTCACGTCCCATGGAAATTATGGTTCTTACGTGATCATCAGCCAGGTAATAATACATCTGCTTCCCTTCACGTCTGCTCTTCACAAGCTGATTCACCTTCAGGATCTTAAGCTGGTGAGATACTGCAGACTGTGTCATTCCAAGAGTCTCAGCAAGATCATTTACGCAAAACTCAGATGCAAATAGCGCAAACAATATTCTGATTCTGGTGGAATCACCGAAGACCTTAAAAAGCTCTGCAAGGTCATACATCTCTTCCTCATCCGGAAGCTCATCCAGTTTGCATGAAAGTCTGGTCATCTGATCAGTTCTCCTTTTCATTATTACATATGAGCATTTGTTCATATGTTGATTTAAATATAAACCCGAAAAATGATTATGTCAATACAAAAATATGGGATAAAATAAAAGTATGGAGAATGTGGAATATAAGTATTTAACTGAAAAAGCAAGAAAAATATTAGAAACCGGGAAGGGCTATCGCGATAACACTCTCTTCCCTTCAATAAATGCGCTTACGACCAGTAAGTATGATCCAACAAGCGTTGTTTCAACTGAGATAATGTACTGTGGAAAATATGAAATATGCGACTTTTTAATAAATCACTATTCTGCTCTTTTATCCAGAAGTGATTACAGACTGCTTACTAATCTTGTATATGAAATAAAAACTACAGGCTTTCCCATCATTGATCTTGAAAAAAGCGAGCAGCTAAAACGTGTTGTAAAAAAGCTTACTCCGGATTTAAATCACTGCCTTTGGTTATGCTCTTCTCCTGATGATATCTACAATCATTACGTCAAAGATTATATCCCGAAAGCAGACAAGATCCAGCCGGGCTACGCTGCCTCCTGCCCCGATTTTGATATCAAAGCTTCTATGACTCTTGAAGAATACAAAACAGAGTATGTCTCGGAAGTTATTATTCCTTCCGAGAATGTATTATTATGCGATATGGGCACCGCCGGAGCCCTTATTACATTCTGTAAATAACACATAAATATCAGATTGACGTATGTATTCATACGTAATAAGGTAATTGTCATGAGACAATCAGAACGAAATACAACTAAACTAATAAGTGCAGGATTCCTTATCCTTGCATCTATCGTATGGGGTGCTGCCTTTGTTGCGCAGTCACTTGCCGGACAAAGCATCGGAACTTATACCTTTAACGGAATCAGATTCATTATCGGCGGCTTCTGTTTACTGCCCATGATCGGTCACGAGAGGAAAAGGGGATCTTTGCTTCAAATGAGCAAACTGATAGGCGGCATCATCTGCGGCGCGGCTTTATTTCTTGCGTCCACCTTCCAGCAGGCTGGAATTGCAGCCGGTGCAGGAAGCGGTGAAGCCGGCTTTATCACAGCCTTTTATATCATTCTTGTTCCGATACTCGGGATATTCCTTGGTAAGAAAAACTCCAAGCTTGTATATATCGCTGTAATCGTTGCACTTGTAGGGCTTTACTATCTCTGTTTTCCGAGCTTTGACGCTCTAACTCAGTCCGGTATAGCATTACTTTCAAAGGCTGATATCCTGCTTCTTGGATGCGCCTTCATGTTTTCGGTGCAAATACTCTGTGTTGACCACTATGCTCCGATCATGAGTCCTGTTGCACTGTCCTGCACGCAGTTCTTTGTAGCCGGAGCTTTATCCTGCATCTTTGGTTTTGTTTTTGAGCTGCTTCCCAATCCTGCAACCTGGGCTTTATCCCTTTCGACCTTCAGGGCATGGATTCCCATCCTTTATACCGGCATCTTCTCAAGTGCTATAGGTTACACTCTGCAAGCCGTAGGCCAAAGGAATCTCAGCCCTACCATCGCTTCTCTTATCATGAGCATGGAATCTGTATTCGCCACATTATTCGGATGGCTGATATTAAGCCAGACATTAACCGCAAGAGAAATCCTTGGATGTACTCTGGTATTTATAGCAATAATATTAACTCAGTTAAAGCCACATAGAATTCGTAAGGTATCTGCAAGATTCAGGCCATAGATTTTTCATCATGTGAGTAGAGCGCTTTCAGTATAATAGGTGTAAGTATTGAACTGGTGATAATCAGAAGAATTACAGCTGTAAAGTATCTGCTGTCTATGATCTCAGCCTTTAGGCCTCTTTGAGCAACTATCAGAGCGACCTCACCTCTTGTCATCATACCCACACCGATCTTTGCACTATCCGATAAGTTGTAGCCAAGAATCTTTGCTACCGTTCCGCAGCCAAGAACCTTACCAAGCAGTCCGACTAATACGAAGGCAAGTGAAAATGCCATTATAGTCATATCTATTTCTTTGAGATTAGTCTGAAGACCTACACTGGCAAAAAACACAGGTCCAAAGATCATATATGAATTGATGTCCATTTTTCTGTCTATGTATTCCGAATCCTCAAGTGAACTAAGGACAATTCCTGCAACATATGCTCCTGTAATATCCGCAACACCAAAATATCTGTCGGCTACATATGAAAAAACAAATGCTATAGCCATGCCCATGATCGGGATTCTTCTTGTATGTGGCCATCTTGTATCCATTATTTTCATAATCTTAAATACAATGATTCCGACAATAACTGAAAGGGCAAAGAAAAGAACTGTCTTAACACAAACCATTCCCACATTTGAACCTGGATCCTGTAGTCCAAGAACCGCTGTCAGAACGACAATACCGATAACATCATCAATGATGGCGGCGCTCATAATAGTTGTTCCGACATCTGTTGAAACCTTTCCAAGCTCCTTAAGAACCTGAACGGTGATACTTACTGATGTGGCAGTCAGAATAGTACCTATAAACAGAGCCTGCATGAATCCGGTGGTTCCTACGCCTGAAAAGCCGTAGAAACACATATACAGAATTGTCCCCAGTACAAGCGGAATTAAAACTCCGGCACATGCAAGGATTGTAGCCTTTATGCCTGACTTTTTCAGGTTGTCGATGTTAGTTTCAAGACCTGCACTGAACATCAGTAAGATCACACCGATTTCAGCCATCCCTGAAAGAAAATCATTGGTAGTAACAGCATTCAAAAGTGTAGGGCCGATCAAAAGACCTGCAATAATCTCTCCGGCAACCTGAGGCGCCTTGAATTTTCTGGCAACAATGCCCATTAACTTGGCAGAAATTATGATAATTGCCAGGTCTTGTAAAATGCTTAAAGTATCCATTTTTTATTCCTCCAAATATTTACACATTCTTATTCCGGCAAGTTCTCCGTTTGGTTGAACGATGAATCTGTACCAGCCGCTGCCAAAATTGTATTCATAATAATACATTGTAGTTCCGAGAACATCCTCTGTGCTGTCTTCCGGAACAGTTAAGGGTCCAAACATCTTCTCTACATCATCAATTGTAGAGTACTCGATTTCCAAGCCTCCAGCGATTTTATAGGGATACTTTCTGTACTGATTCCATCTGAACTGATTACCATTTACCAGAATAATCGGGATATCTGCAAGCTTTTGGTCATGGTCTGTATTATTCAAAACTGCAAAGTCAAGCTTGGAATACTCATTGCCCATATAGCTGCCCTTAAAGTAATAGGATTCTCCCGCAGGAACCAGGTAGTTACCGTCTGTATCCGGGGTAAAGCCTCCGTCTACTATCTCATCATATGAAAGCGGAAGCTTATAAACTCTGCCATTTATTGAAAAAGTATAGTCCTCAAGATTATCCGAAAGCTCAATGTCTGATTCATAAACATTGTTTGATCCATCGGCTTTTCCAACCATTTTATAGTATTCATCATCATGGTTATCTACCATTTCATATTCTTTATCTGCAGTTTCGTAGAAACCATCCTTATCAAGCCCTGCAATTGCATCCCTGATTGCCTGATTCTTCTCATCTTCCGAGCTGTATTCATTACGGAACATTTCGCCGTAATAATATGTCTCATGTATTTCTTTGAAATCGTTATATGTTACCCTAAGCCTGTCATTGAAAATCTCAACAAGCTTCATATATTCATTCTGTGAAAGGTATCCACATTTAAAGCTTATATAGGTAACTCTCATAAGTCTGAGGTAATCATAGCCATCAAGACCCTTTTCACCAAATCTGCTATAGGCTAGAGCTGCTCCTCTTATCTTCCCCATAGTAAACGATCTTATGCCCTTTGATTTCAGATAGTCCTCAGTTACATTATCCGCATCCTCTATTGTATTAAGACTTCCAAAATCACTTGCTATTGCATTTATAGCTTCCTGGACATCTGAGTCTGATTTTACATACTCTCTGAAGCTTTCCTTGTGCCCATGATTTGTCATGCGCTCTATTGTCTCTTTTGCGGAATCCCTGTCATAAATGCTCCATGAATTATCAAGGAAGCTTTTCCAGTCGTCAACATCACTATCAGAAATAATATGTCCTATCAGTTTATCCTGATAACCATACTCAAGCTTTGCATAGATAGCAGTTGCATGGGTCGCCCATATATATGTGGGTGTATTCTCCTCATTGTAGAAAACCGTATCTGCATCACCCTCATCCCATATTTCATCAAAGTTTACAGGATCTGATTCTACAGTTATATCACTAAGTGAAGGGACCTCTACAAAGGTATTGGCATCATTCTGATTTCCTTTCGTATCATCAGAATTATCAGCTTTTATCTCTGCAATTTCTTCACCCGCAATGATATTACCGATTATTATCGGCTTTACAAATTTAAAAAATACAAAAAATGCCGTGCCATAGATAATTAATGTAAGAGCTATGACAATTGCCAGCAATACCTTTTTAAAAGGTGATTTTTTCCGGGAATTAAATTGATCGTTTGGATTGCAATTCATTTCATACCTGTATCTAAAAGATACTCCCCTTTCAATGCTTTTCTTTTATAAAGGGAAAAATCCCCTAAACATTGATTCTATCAACGTTTAGGGGATTCATCAAGCATACAAAATATACGAATATACTTAAATAAAACTGCTTTTAAAGTGTAGAATATCCAAATCCGTTACAGATAGCATCCACAGGTACTCCTTCTTTGCAAAGAGGGCAATTATCATGCGGATAGTTAGCATAATCAGGAAGGTCTCTTGTGGAGAAAAGTGACCTGATAGGATATCCTTCAATCTGGGTAGCTACTGAAAAGAAAGCTGCAACTCCCACAACCTCGCCCTTATAGAATCTGACGGACTCGATGGCGTTTCTCAGCATTCCACCTGTAGTAACTGAATCAGATAAAATAAGCACCTTCTTGTCAGCTATCATGTGCTTATTGTTGTCA
The DNA here is from genome assembly GCF_000424125.1 of Butyrivibrio sp. FC2001. NCBI lineage: Bacteria > Bacillati > Bacillota > Clostridia > Lachnospirales > Lachnospiraceae > Butyrivibrio > Butyrivibrio sp. FC2001. The sequence goes on along the minus strand of NZ_KE384132.1, from coordinate 302,487 downwards.
CGGAACATAATCTGTCCGCTTACATTGTACTCAGGACCTGTAATGTACATGGTCTTATGAGCGTTCTTGGAGATAACTCCTGCCTGAGTAAGCGCATCTGCCAAATAGGAACCAACAACCTCCATACCGTTAAGGCAAAGAATCGTATCAATAACCTCTGAAGCAATATAAAACTCAGCCAATGCCTCACCGGCTGCCCTTGCCTCTTTCATTCTGGCCTTAGTATCGCAAAGGTCAATGAAATAATTAACATGTGCATTGGGAGTAATAAAATGTCCCTTTGTGTTACGAAGAATTACATCAGTATTTCTTGAATACTCAATCTTAGTATAGCCTTGCATAATTCCTCCTCCTGCTTTTTAGCATGGGTAAATCAGTGGTTAACTCTATACAATATAATATCATATAAAAATCGAATATTCAGTTAATAGTTAATTTTTTATACAATTTTAAGATTATATGATTCCTATATAATCTTCTCATAGCACAAAGCAAACTAAAGTCTAAATTTGCATCATTCCTTAAAATATCTTATCTCGGAATAGGCAAGCGGAATTGACACAGCTATTGAAAACATATCTGCCACTGCCTGTGTGATCTCAACTCCGAAAAGTCCGAAAATCTGAGGCAGGATCAGAATAAGCGGAATAAAGAAAATACCGTTTCTGCAGGAAGCCATTATAGATGCCTTAAAGCCCTTTCCTATGGACTGAAGCATCATGTTAGTCATAACTATGCAGCCGCTAAGCGGAATTGTTGCAGATGTCCATTTAAGTGCCACGGTACCAACCGCAATAACCTCAGGATCATTTCTGAAAACAGAAATAATCTGTGGTGCAAAATAAAAGCACAGAGTTCCCAGGATACACAGGAAAATCGTGGAGTATTTAAGGCAGAAGAAATATCCTTCCTTAACACGTTTTTTAAGTCCCGCACCATAGTTAAAGGAGCATACAGGCTGATAGCCCTGACCAAAGCCAATAAGTGCTGAGGACATCATCATCATTACCCTGGTGTTAACAGACATTCCTGCAATAGCTGCATCTCCTCCAAAGCTTCCTGCAGCCTTGTTCATGAGAAGTGATGCTACAGCTGCAAGTCCCTGCCTGAAAAGAGACGGTGCTCCGCCGTTTATAATCTCTTTTATGTAATAGGTATTTATCCTGATGTTAGAGAATGAAAGCCTGATATTTTCACCCTTACTACTTCCAATAAGAAGAACGATGAAGCTTGTAAGCTGCCCCATTATGGTCGCTATAGCAGCACCTGCTACGCCCATATGGAATACGAAAATAAGAAGCGGATCCAGCCCCATATTCATAACTGCGCCGCACATAAGACCGATCATGGCATAGACTGCGCTTCCCTGGAACCTCAGCTGATTGTTTATAACAAACTGCCCGGTCATAAAGGGAGCGCCTATCAGTATTATTCTCATGTATATCCTGGTGTCCGCAAGTGTTGTAGGTGTCGAGCCTATCATCATGGCGATGTCGTCAACAAATATATTGCCTACAATCGCTATTATCACACCAAGTATTATAGCAATGGCAAAGCCAGTGGAAGCCATCTCGTTCGCTTCCTTTGTCTTTCCAGCGCCAAGCATTCTTGACAGGAAATTACCGGAGCCGTGTCCGCAGAAGAATCCTGTAGCCTGTATGAGAGCCATCATCGTAAACACAAGGCCAACCGCTGCAGTAGCCTGTGTTGAAATCTTACCAACGAAGAATGTATCAGCTGTGTTGTAAATTCCGGTTACAAGCATACTGATAATCGTCGGCACGGCCAACTTTAATATGAGCTGCGGAACCGGCGTTTTAGTCATCATTTCATATCTTTTATTATTTTCCATTTAAGTTCACTTCCCCAATTGCTTTTCCCCCTCAGGAAAATAACCTCTTCTTTCGTTCAATCATCTCATCGATACTGTTCATGTAAAGAGTGACATCCTTAACATTATCACAGCGCTCAATCCTGCCATCACCATAAACACGCTTTGTTACGGTTCCTGCACCAAGAGCAACGATTGACTGAACCTCTTCCATCATAAGAATATTGTATATTCCGGCCTTTCCTTCACGGGCATAGCCTGTGTTCTCAAGGTTTCCGGAGATATTCTTTTGTCTGTAGAGATAGTATGGCGTAAGCCCCATTTTTGAAGCGCCCTCTTTTGCTATCTCCATCATTCTCCCGGTATCACCTGCCACAAAGAAACCATTGTTTCTTATATGCTCAGCCAGTCTTGAACCTCTCTTTACGGAAAGGCTGTGAACAGTAAGATCGTCAGGTCCTAGCTTTTCTATCTCAAGCATTGTATGCTTAACATCTTCCTCTGTTTCACCGGGGAGTCCAAGGATAATATCCATATTGATATTATCAAAGCCCTCTTCCCTGGCCATATTATAGGCATCTATAAACTGGGCTACAGTGTGCTGTCTTCCGATTCGCTTTAATGTCTCATCACTCATGGTCTGCGGATTAACTGAGATTCTGTCAACACCGCATTCCTTCATGTCATGAAGCTTTTCTCTTGTTATGGAATCAGGTCTTCCGGATTCAACTGTAAACTCCCTGCACTCAGAAATATCAATCTTTTCCCTGAGATAGGTAACAAGTCTTGTCATCTGCTCAGGTTCAAGAGTAGTCGGCGTTCCGCCTCCTATGTAAACAGAATTGACCACTTTTCCTTTAAAAGCATCTGCCACATAGTCTATTTCTTTTAACAGACAGTCTATATAGGAATCTACCTTCTTTTTCCAGGTAACGATTGGGAAGGATGTAAAGGAACAATAAAGGCAGGTTGTAGGACAAAACGGAATTCCAAGATATATGCTGTAACCGTTTTCATAGTTAATGTCATCAAGAATTTTCTTTTCCCTAAGGGCTATATCATAAGCAAGATCCGTCTTCTCATCGGAAACAAAAAATGTATCCTGCATATAGGCCTTTATCTCTTTTTCTTCCTTGCCGGCTTCCAGCATCTGCATAGGAATCCTGGTGGGACGTATTCCTGTAAGTGATCCCCAGGGAAGGTCATGCCCGATTTCCTTAGAAAGCTCCCTGTACATCATCTGTTTTAACGCATTCTTAGGAGTTGAGAGGGATGCCGCAGAGCCGTTGGTAGAACCTGAGCTCTCCGTTTCACCATCAGAGCATTCCGTAACGGCGCTCACTTCACTTCCGTCTCCATGAATTATCTTCATGGAAATCTGTCCCTTTTCCTCTTCTAAGCATATCTCGATTTTAAAAATGTATTCCTGTTCCTTATCCTTTGCTTCAGCATAAGTAAGAACACTTACATCCTCTTTGGGATAAAACGCCTTAACCAGCGAATGAATATCATATTTGAACTTATCTTTATTCAGTATTACTTGGATCATGCATTGGTACCTTTTTTATAAATACATATTATTTTCTTTCTCAAAGCCGATGGTGGTCTCAGCGCCATGTCCCGGATAAACAACGGTATCATCAGGAAGAACAAAGAGCTTTTCATGACAGGATCTTACAAGAGTTGCCGCTGATCCACCGGGGAAGTCCGTTCGGCCAACCGATCCTTCGAATAAGGTGTCTCCACTAATAAGAATCCTGTCATCCTCAAAATAATAGCAGCAGCTTCCCGGTGTATGTCCGGGCGTTGCAATAACCTTGAACTTCAGCCCTGCGCATTCACACATCTCCCCATCAGTAAGAAGTACATCAGGTTTTACGCTGGCATTTGTTCCAAACATATTTGAAAGATTATAATCCAGATCCTCGCAGAGCTTAGCCTCTTTCTCATAGGCATATACCTTTGCTCCGGACAGCTTCTGCAGTTCCTTCACGCCGCTTATATGATCAAAATGTCCATGGGTCAGATATATGGCTTCAACCTTAAAGCCACGCTTTTTTAATTCATCATATATCATGGCACCGTGGTCAGCCGGATCAAAAAATATCACAGGCGTAAATTCCCTCTCGCTTTCAGGCACAGTATCAACGCCATGATCATTTCCATCTTCTTTAAAAACAAAATAGCAGTTAGTCTGTACCATTCCCAGGCACATGGATCCAACTGCCGCAGTTCCTATCTCCCTATTTGCCATTTTCAATACCTTTCATAAAGCACGGTATCGAGAACAGGATGAGAATTCATAAAAATGAATTCTGCATCAGCCTGTAGTTCTCTCGATATCGATGACACTGTCAATATTTCTAATCTTATCAACAATCTCCCCCAGCTCTTCTCTGCTTGAAACCTGGAAGGATGTTTCCATAGTCGCAAGTCCCTGCTTACTGGTACGGGTATTCATTGAAAGAATATCAACGTTTTTCTCAGTAAGAGCTCTTGAAACATCCGCAAGAAGTCCCGGTCTGTTATTAGCAAAAATATTGATAGTAGCTACATACTTCTCGCCAAGAGCGTGGCTTTCCCACTTGGCTTCTATGAGCCTTGTTCTGTCTTCGTTTTGCATAGCGCGTACATTGACACAGTCTTTTCTGTGAATAGACACGCCACGACCTCTGGTAACAAATCCAACTATTGGATCGCCGGGTACAGGGTTACAGCACTTTGAAAATCTGACTGCAACATCGTGAATACCCTTAACGATAATTGCACTTCCGCTACTGCTGATACGAGGAGTTACATTAGATTCCGCAACTGCAGCAAGAACCTCCTCATCAGTCATATTCTGCTTGTGATCCTTGTCGTAAAGCTCAAGAATCTTATTTACAACCTGTCCCTCTTTAAGACCACCATGACCTACAGCTGCAAGAACAGCATCCCAGCTGTGGAAGCCGTATTTTCTGACTATTAGATTCTGGTACTCAGGCTTCATGACATTATAGATATCTATGCCCTTGGACTTACAATATTCAACTAGAGCTTCCTTACCCTTGCTGATATTCTCTTCCTTGAACTCATTCCTGAACCACTGGTTGATCTTATTCTTGGTGGATGTACTTCCTACAATACTGAGCCAGTCACGGCTGGGTCCCTTGGAATTCTGGCTGGTAAGGATTTCAATTCTGTCACCGTTCTGAATTCTGTAATCGATGGGAACAAGCTTGCCGTTTACCTTGGCTCCGATCATCTTGTTACCTACTGCGCTGTGAATACTGTAGGCAAAATCGATAGGTGTAGAGCCCGCAGGCAGGTTCTTAACTTCTCCGTTAGGAGTAAAGCAGTATACATCCTCTGAGAACAGGTTAAGGTCGCTCTTAAGAAGATTCATGAACTCCTGGTTATCCGACATATCCTGTTGCCATTCAAGGATCTGTCTGAGCCAGATAAGCTTCTCTTCTTCCTGTCCCTCAACATGCTTACCATCGGAAGCCTCTTTATACTTCCAGTGAGCTGCGATACCGTATTCAGCTGCACGGTGCATGTCATAGGTTCTGATCTGTATCTCGAAGGGCTGACCCGAAGCACCAATCAGTGTGGTATGAAGTGACTGATACATATTGGGCTTGGGCATAGCAATATAGTCTTTAAATCTGCCGGGAATAGGCTTATACATCTCATGGATTACACCAAGAGCTGCATAGCAGTCCTTAACAGAATCTACTATTATTCTGACCGCGAATAAATCATAGAGCTGATCCAGGGTCTTACCCTGATTGTGCATCTTCTTATAGATACTAAAGAAATGCTTAACTCGTCCGTTTACATCGCCGTGTATTCCGGCTGTGCTGATATGCTCTCTTACCTCTGCGCATATCTCCTCAACGTATTTTTCTCTCTCAACCTTTCTCTGAGCAACTCTCTTAACGAGATCATAGTAAATATCAGGTTCAAGGTATTTAAGTGAGAGATCATCAAGCTCAATCTTAATTTTACTGATACCAAGTCTTCCTGCTATAGGACTGTAAATATCAAGGGTCTCCTGAGCAATCCTCTGCTGCTTCTCCGGCGGCATATGCTTAAGTGTTCGCATATTATGCAGTCTGTCCGCAAGCTTGATCAGAATAACTCGAATATCCTTAGCCATAGCAAGGAACATCTTACGAAGGTTCTGAGCCTGCATCTCCATCTGGTCAGGAGTCTTGGTCGCATAGTCCCCGGAAAGCTCCAGTCCCTGCAGCTTGGTAACTCCGTCAACAAGAAGTGCAACATCAGCACCGAACTGTTCCTCTACCTGTTTCTTGGTATAGATGGTATCCTCAACGACATCGTGAAGAAGTCCCGCTGCAATCGTCTCCTTATCCAATTCCAGATCAGCAAGGATGATTGAAACACAGAGAGGATGAATAATATAAGGCTCACCCGACTTACGCCTCTGCTCCTTATGAGCCTCGGCTGCAGCCTGATAAGCCTTCTCAATCAAAGTAATATCATCTGAAGGGTGATATTTGCGGACACGGGTAATAAGCCCTTCGTAAAGAGCTTCGGGAGACTGAAATTCATCGATTGATTCAATTTTTCCATCATCAAATTCTGTCTGACCCATGCGTGTACTCCGTTAATTTAGTAATTTATTTTCCGTCATATGCAAGAGCTGAGAAAAGCTTGTATTTTCCAAGCGCTTCTCTGCCGTGAAGTCCCTTGAGCTCCATAAGTACAAGAACACCTGCAACCTCACCGCCAAGTCTCTCGATCATCTTGATCATAGCCTGTACAGTTCCGCCTGTAGCAATAAGGTCATCTACGATAAGAACCTTCTGGCCGGGCTTGATCGAATCCTTGTGCATCTCAAGTGTAGCCTTGCCATACTCAAGGTCATAATCCTCAGAAATGGTCTCGCAGGGAAGCTTACCCTTTTTACGAGTCATAACAAGCCCCTTCTTAAGGTTATAAGCAATACATGTACCAAAAATAAAGCCTCTTGATTCAGCACCAACTATTACGTCGAAATCAACGTCCTTTACAAGGTCCTGCATCTCATTTATAGCAAGCTGAAGTCCGTCAGGATCTGCAAGTACTGTTGAAATATCGCGGAACATAATGCCGGGTTCCGGAAAATCTGGTATTGTTCTTACATAATCGTCTAACTGTTTCATACATTTACCTCGTTTATTGAAAATGATTATAACTACTCTGTTCCAAATAGTTAAATATGTTCTTTATAACTAAATTAGTATATCACGAAATTTGCAGAAAAACGAAAAAATTTATACATATTTAATAGAAACCATAGTAAATTTCGAATATGCAAAGCCCTCTTTGCCGATTTGTTCAGTAAAGAGGGCTAATAATACGCTATTCAAAATGCATTTATTCCAGGTTGAATTCTATTGTCTCTCCGCCAAGATCCCCGATAAGTCCAAGCGTTTCGACGTTTTTAAGCTTAGCAGCATCCATCTGCTTTATAAGAACCATGCTCTTTTTCTGACCTGAGGTTATTGTTCCCGCAAAGGAACTGAGGTCATTATCAAGCATTGTTACATTGGTATATCCCACATTAACGCCGTTTAAAATAATCTGAAAATGAGGATTTGCCTTTACCATATCAACAGTAACGTCCATGCCACTAGTATTTGCAAGCCTGAAATTGAGGATAAGAAGCTTTTTACCTGCAGTTGCGTTTATTACGAAAATATCATCGTTGTCAGGATAGGTTGCAGCAACACTGTAGCCTGAATATGTAAGGAACATTCCCTTGGAAAGCTCCTGTCTCATGCCATCCACAACCTTATCTGCCTCAGTGGCAGGGCTTCCACCCTCATCTGTTACCATAGCGGGCGGAATGGATTCTGTAGGAGTATCAGAATTATCCTGCTTTTCATCAGTCTCAGGGAAATCTAATCCTGCATTCTGGATACCTTCATTCAGGTCATCCTCATATTGATCTAAAAGATTCTCAATATCATCCTTTATTTCTGTCTTCTCAGTAGTGTCGTCTACGAATTCGGTAAAATCAGTCTGATCTGTATTGTTCTCATCAGTGTTATCAGGTTCTGCCTGTGCTACATCTGTAGTATCCGTTGTATCCTGAACCTGAGTATCTTCACCTGTGTTATCTGTCTCTTCTGTTCCATCACCATCTCCGTTATTATCAGGCATGTTGGCAATAGCAATTTCAAGCTGTTTATCACGGGCAGCCTTTTTAGCATTTCTGTCATCTCGCTCCAACTGTCTCTGAAGCTCAAGTGAGCTTAAAGATGACAGCTTCTCAACTCCGTTATTGGAGTGCTTCATAAGAAGACTCACCATATACTGAACAGTCTGGTTGTACTCATCCTCTGTCATTTCAGGAATCTGAGAACCACAGCCTGTCAGTAAAAGCCCCACAGCAAAGCATGTAATTAAAGCCTTTAAAACACGTTTAACCATAAACGCCTCCGAAAAGGTTTTATCTTGTTTCCAGCTCAAACCAAAATTCCACACCATTATCGTAGTTATTAACACCATAGCCCTGATGCATGGATTCCATAATAGCCTTTACAATTGAAAGTCCAACGCCACTTCCGCCATATTCTCTGGTCCTTGCCTTATCAACCTTGTAAAACTTCTCCCAGATATGGCCTATGCTTTCTTCAGGAATCGGCTCTCCGGTATTAAATACTGATACTCTGACCTTATCATCATAGGTCTTGAGCTTTATCTCCACAACGCAGTCACCACTAAGGTGATTAAGTGCATTACTGTAATAGTTCATAAGAACTTCTTCTGTCTTGAATTCATCCGCCCATACATAGATCGGAGGATAATCATCCATTTGCACCTTAGCGTTTTTCTGCTTCGTTAATATATCGGCAGATTTTACGTAATTCTTTATAGTTTCAGTGATGTCAAAGCGCTCCATCTGCGCAACATCATTACCGAATTCGAGCTGATTAAGAGTAAGAAGCTTCTTAACAAGCGTATCCATCTTGGATGCTTCATCTCTGATTACATCACAATAGAAAGCCATACTCTCGGGATCATCACTGATTCCCTCCTCGAGGCCCTCTGCATATCCCTGGATCAGCGCTATAGGAGTTTTCAGCTCATGGGATACATTAGATAAAAACTCGCGACGCATCTCATCAATTTCTTCTTTATGTGCAATATCCTGCTTCAGTTCGTTATTGGCTGTTTTCAGCTCTTTAATTGTAAGCTCCAGGGTTTCAGACAGTTCATTTATGTTTTCACCCAGGATATCAATTTCATTAGTGTTCTTCCGCTTGCTGTCAGCCTGATACTTCGCTTCGAAGTTAAGGTTTTTCATCTCTTCGGAAATCTTTGAAAGCTGAAGAATAGGCTTCGTGATTCTGTCGCTAAGGTACAGAATACTGATTGAACCAATGACAATTGCAGCAAGACCTGCATAAAGCATGAATTTGTTTGAAATGCCAACGCTCTCCCTGATTCCTGCAAGTGCACTTCGAACCATTACAATGTAACCGGATTCAATAACGCCCCAAATCTCCAGATACTCAGTATTAAGGCGCTTATCAGTCTCTATCTGAATCGTATAGTCATTACTTTTTTCAATTATTCTCTTTACGCCTTCAGTTCCACCCAAAAGGCTGTCGCCCACAAGATTGTCCCACAGAATATGTGCCATGTAGTCGGCATCACTGGAGGACGACTTTATCATCTGCGAATCGGCATCAAGTACAATAAGCTCAATTCCGTAGGTATCGCAGATACTCTGAAGCTCTATATCATATTCATCAGTTGAAAAGCTTCCATCTGTGGACACTTCATCAATGCTTCTGTAAGCCTGCTTTACCACATCAAGCTGGTGTGATAAGTAAACACGTTCCAAAAAGAACTGATTAATTATGACCAGGAATAATATCATTCCAACCATGACAAACAGAAACAGTATGTTTAACTCTGTACGTAAGGATAGCCTTACCTTTTTTTCACTGTTATTCGACATAAATTCCTATCAGGGTTCAAACTTGTAGCCCATGCCCCATATTGTTTTTATAAGGTCGCCCTTTTCGCCCATCTTGCCGCGGAGCTTTTTAACATGGGTATCGATTGTTCTGGCGTCACCAAAATAGTCATAATTCCAGACGTTGTTGAGGATCTTCTCTCTTGAAAGAGCAAGTCCCTTATTTTCAATAAAGAAGGTAAGAAGCTCAAATTCCTTAAAGGAAAGCTCTATCTCCTTGCCATCGATAGTGACATTGTGAGCAGCCTTGTTAATAACAATTCCGCCTGCCTCAACAATATCATCGCTTGCTCCCTGTGTGGTTCTTCTCAAAATAGCTTCAACTCTTGCTACAAGTATCTTGGGACTAAAGGGCTTTCCGATATATTCATCAACTCCAAGCTCAAAGCCCTGAAGCTCGTCTCTCTCCTCAGTCTTGGCTGTAAGCATGATGATCGGCACCTTTGAATATGCCCTTATCTCTCTGCAGACCTGCCAGCCATCCATCTTAGGCATCATTACATCAAGGATTATCAGAGCAATATCCTTTTCCTCAAAAAAGATATCAACTGCCTTCTGTCCATCCTCAGCCTCAATTACATCAAAGCCGCTTTTTACAAGGAAGTCTCTTACGAGCTTTCTCATTCTTGATTCATCATCAACTACTAAAATTTTCAATTTTTCCATTGTTTTACTCTCCCAAACACAAGTATATTCTTAAATTGTGTTCATTTTGTATACAAAAGGCTTTTTTATTCTTCGATTTCACTGCCGTATTCAGTATCGTCCTGAATCTTAAGCTCTCTTTCCTTGATTCTTACTGCCTTTTCACGCTCTTTTAAGGATTCCTCCCACTCAGCGTATCTGTTGGTGACATTCTGCTTATAATTTATGATATTGTCATTATCGCTTTTCCAGACCACCACGAACATGGCAATTACCAGTCCCACAAGTATGAGGTTCATGGCAATCAGTACTACGAATGTCGCTTTTACATCCTTTTTCTTTTTTTGAGGAAGGGGCGTTATATATTGCCTCGGATGATATTCATCCTTTAAATCAACCCTGGTAAACTTGGTATTTACAGGAATCGGTATCAGATCTTCCTCATTAACTCCTGCCGCTATGAGTTTGTCGCGAAGCTTTGCGAGATAATGCCAGCCCACCGGCGTGGAAAAAATCTTATTGGTTATAGCCTTTTCATAAACAGCCTCTAAGTCCACAATCCTTGTGGAGTGGATTTTCTGTCCAAGAATATCGATCTTTTGTTTATCGGATTCTGCCTTTTTCACATCCTCCTTCGACAAAAACTCATATCCTTCCACAACAAGATTCTCTTCCTCCTTAGGAGGCGCAGCATCAGCTACTTCTTTATTCTCTTCCTCGGTGCTCTTTTTCTCATTGTCATCTGCCATAGCCTTCTCCATACGCTGCTATAAATACACTAACGCTTCTGGATTTAAGTCTCCAGTTGGGAACAGTCAGCGGCTTAGGACGGTTGTTAAAATACCTCTTATCCTCAGCTGCAGTATCTACGACCAGCGTCCAGTATGAGCCCTCCGGAGGCTCCGGGAGAGTTATCTGTATATCCTCCCAGAAAACATTCACGGACATCAAAACAACGTCATCATGCCCCTTTTTCCTGATGTATCCAGCGAACATGATGCTTATAACCTTGGTGCTGTCCGAAATATGAGTATTGTAAGGATGATCCGTAAATACGGAAATATGCGGAAGACCTGACATAGCAGGCTTTAAGTCCTTACGTATGCAGGGATGCTTTCTTCTAAACTGAATCATATCCCTGTAGAAGTCAAAGTACTGCCTGTTTTTGCTGTAAAGATTCCAGTTAAGCCAGGAAACCTCATTGTCCTGACAATAGGCGTTGTTATTACCAAACTGGGTATTGCCAAACTCATCACCTGCAAGGATCATGGGTGTTCCTCTGCTGCACATAAGAACAGTAATGGCATTGCGCATCATTTTAAAACGAAGATCATTTACTTCTTCGTTATCTGTCTCACCCTCATGACCGCAGTTCCAGCTTCTGTTATCATTGGCGCCATCTGTATTATTCCAGCCGTTGGCTTCATTATGCTTTTCGTTGTAGGCAAACATATCATACAGAGTAAAGCCATCGTGACAGGTTATAAAGTTAACAGATGAGTCATAGCCTGCATAATTGTGGCCATACATATCCATGGAACCGGTGATACGGCTTACTGCTTCAGGCGCAGCCCAATAATCGCCCTTAAGGAAGGACCTTATACTGTCTCTGTATCTTCCGTTCCACTCAGCCCATCTTCCCCATGAAGGGAAGGAACCAACCTGATACATTCCGCCTGCATCCCAGGCTTCTGCTATAAGCTTTACATCACCAAGGATGGGGTCAAAGGCAAGTCTCTGTAAAAGTGGCGGCGAATCCATAGGCGCACCATTCTGGTCTCTTCCAAGGATACTTGCAAGGTCGAATCTGAAACCGTCAACCTTATATTCCTCTACCCAGTAGTGCAGACACTCAACTATCATCTGCTGAACCATGGGATGATTACAGTTAAGAGTATTACCACAGCCACTGAAGTTGTAGTAATCTCCATCCGGTGTAAGCATGTAATAAATATTGTTATCAAATCCCTTAAAGGATATGAACGGTCCATTCTTATTACCCTCAGCTGTATGGTTAAATACAACGTCGAGAATAACCTCTATTCCGTTTTCCTTAAGGAGCTTTATCATCTCCTTAAGCTCAATACCTTCTCTGTTATACTCCTCAGTCGAAGCGTAGCTGGTATTAGGCGCAAAAAAGCTAACTGTGTTATATCCCCAATAATCAAGAAGAGTTCTTCCGTTGACCACTCTCTTATCTCTGGTCTCATCAAACTCGAATATTGGCATCAGCTCTAACGCAGTTACTCCAAGTCTTTTAAGGTAATCGACCTTCTCCATTATTCCGGCAAAGGATCCTCTGCATTTAATTCCTGAGGATTCATCCATGGTAAAGCCGCGAACATGCATCTCATAAATGATAGAGTCACTCATGGGAGTTTTTAACCAGGTCACATCTCCCCAGTCAAAATCGTTTCTTACAACTCTTGCTCTGTAAGCTTCCTCAAATTTTATGGTCTGCCCCCAAACTCTCTGGCCCGCAACAGCCTTTGCATAGGGGTCGAGAAGTATGTGGTTATAATCAAATAAAAGTCCCTTTTCTTCATCCCAAGGTCCATCAATACGGTAGGCATATTCAAGATTTTCGATTAAGAGACCGAATACGATCATGGAATGAACTTTTCCGATTCGGTAATTTTCAGGAAAAGTAAGCGAAACATAAGGTCTCTCCTCACCTCTATGATACAGAAGGAGTGTAACCTTAGTTGCTCCGTTAGAATATACGGTAAAATTGACACCGTCAGGAAGCACAGTCGCACCGTTGATGTCATAGTAGCCGGGGCGAACCCTGAAGCCATTGATGACATCCGCAGCAAGTATCTGTCTGTTCTCTTCAGACTTTCTGTTATCCTTACCGGATGTATAATAATCATTTTCTTTAGGTCTTGCTCTTCCAAACTCTGTCATATGCAATCGTTAGAGGCGAATCCTCTTTCCTCTCACCCTTCGTAGAATTCAAAATATCAAAACGCCATAAATATACTACTCTAATTGTATCACAAATTAACAATTTAAAGTATATTTTGACACCAAAAAAAAGAACAGATTCCGTAATGGAACCTGTTCTTTGTATTTTTATCCGGTAATCGACTCGGATTATGCCGGATACGCTCCGTTCTTGGTGTCAGCAGCTGTAAGGTCAACCTTATCCTGCTGAGCAAGACGATATTTGAAGAAATCTGTAGCAACCTGAGGGAACAGTGCATAGGACAGAACGTCCTCATCCTGCTGCTTCCACTGCTTAACATCCTCTTCGAACTTAGGAAGTCCGGGAGCAAGCTTATCTGCAGGTCTGCATGTGATAACTTCTCTGTCGCCGATGATCTTCTTCTGAACTTCAGGATTGAAGGGCTTAATTGTCTTACCATACTCACCTGCAAGAAGATCCTTGGTCTGGTCTGTAGCAACCTTATATCTCTCACCCATAAGCACGTTCATAACGGCCTGAGTACCAACGATCTGTGAAGAAGGTGTAACAAGCGGAGGCTCACCGAAGTCCTTACGAACCTGAGGGATCTCCTCAAGCACTGTGTTGTACTTGTCGCTTGCATTCTGCTCTTTAAGCTGGCTAACCATGTTGGAAAGCATACCGCCGGGAACCTGATACATAAGAGTCTTGATGTTAACACCAAGAACCTTAGCATCCATAAGTCCACTTGCAAGGCACTCTTCTCTGTAAGGTCTGAAGTAGTCAGCAACCTCAGCAAGAAGCTTCTGATCAAGACCTGTGTCGAATTCCTGACCCTTGAAGGCCTCAACCATAACCTCTGTAGCAGGCTGTGATGTACCAAGAGCGAAGGGTGAAATAGCGCAGTCGATGATGTCAACGCCTGCCTCTGCAGCCTTCATGTATGTCATACTTGCAACACCTGAGGTGTAGTGTGTATGAAGATCGATAGGAAGTGATGTAGCACTCTTAAGAGCCTTAACAAGCTTCTCTGCCTCGTAGGGAAGAAGAAGTCCTGCCATATCCTTGATACAGATTGAATCTGCACCCATAGACTCGATCTCTTTTGCGATGTTCATCCAGTACTCTTCTGTATAAGCATCACCAAGTGTATAAGCAAGAGCGATCTGAGCATGTCCGCCCTCTTTCTTTGTAGCCTTAACTGATGTCTCAAGGTTACGAAGGTCATTCAGACAGTCGAAAATACGAATGATATCAATACCATTAGCGATTGATTTCTGAACAAAGTACTCAACTACGTCATCAGGATAGTGCTTGTAACCAAGGATATTCTGACCACGAAGGAGCATCTGAAGCTTTGTATTCTTGAAACCGGCTCTGAGCTTACGAAGTCTCTCCCACGGATCCTCTTTAAGGAATCTCATGGAAGCATCGAATGTAGCGCCTCCCCAGCACTCAACTGAGTTATAGCCAATCTTATCCATTGTAGGGATAATGGGAAGCATTTTTTCTGTAGGCATTCTGGTGGCAATAAGTGACTGATGTGCATCACGCAGAACTGTCTCTGTAATCTTTACTGGCTTTGCCATAGTAATATCTCCTTTTCAATATTTTCATAAGGAAGTTCCGCTCTCAAGCTTTCAGCTTTCGCCGGAACAGAGTTCGATCACGAAAATCATAGATTTTCTATCTCACTTTAGAACACTCCGAATACCGCCATAAAGGTTCCGGCAACGACTGCGGTTCCAACAACACCGGCAACGTTAGGTCCCATAGCATGCATCAAAAGGAAGTTACTGGGATCATACTCAGCTCCGACCTTCTGTGATACTCTGGCAGCCATAGGAACAGCTGAAACTCCGGCTGATCCGATAAGAGGATTAACCTTACCACCAGTGATAACACACATGAGCTTACCGAACAGTGTTCCTGCCGCAGTACCAATAACGAATGCAATAAGTCCGAGTGCAACGATCTTAATAGTTGTGATATTAAGGAACGCCTCAGCACTTGTTGTTGCACCTACAGATGTACCAAGCATGATAACTACGATGTACATAAGTGCATTGGAAGCTGTCTCCTGAAGCTGACGAACAACGCCACTTTCACGGAACAGGTTACCAAGCATCAGCATACCGATAAGAGGTGCTGTCGTAGGAAGAATCATACTTACAACAATTGTAACAATGATAGGGAAAAGAATCTTCTCCAGCTTTGAAACAGGTCTAAGCTGCTGCATGCGGATTTTTCTCTCCTTATCAGTTGTTAAGAGCTTCATAACCGGAGGCTGAATGATCGGCACAAGTGACATGTACGAATAAGCAGCCACGGCAATGGGTCCTAAAATTGTTGTCTGATTAAGCTTTGTTGCAAGGAAGATAGATGTAGGACCATCTGCTCCTCCGATGATTGAAATAGCTGCAGCCTGCTGATCATTAAAGCCCATAGCAATAGCCATGAAGTAAGCTGAAAAGATACCAAACTGAGCAGCTGCTCCCATAAGGAAACTCTTGGGGTTAGCGATCAGGGGACCGAAGTCCGTCATCGCACCTACACCCATGAAGATAAGTGAAGGCATGATTGCCCACTCATCAAGCAGGTAGAAATAGTATAAAAGGCCGCCTACGCCATTCGATGATTTCTCGATAGAAAGCATAATATCCGGATAGATATTTACCAGCAACATACCGAAGGAGATAGGCACCAAAAGAAGTGGTTCGAAATCTTTGGCGATTGCAAGATACATAAATATCAGTGCAACTACAACCATGATATAGTTTCCAGGTGTCATTGTTGTAAATGCAGTTTGCTGCCAGAGATTCGATAATGTGTTTACAATGTAATCCATTTAACGACCTCCGTGTGAGTCTCTCCGAAATATTAGTTCATTGTTGCTACAACGCCGCCGGCTTCAACCTGATCGCCTACTGCAACGTCGATACTTGCAATTGTTCCATCCTGAGGAGCAACCATAGGAATCTCCATCTTCATGGATTCCATAACTACTACTGCGTCACCCTTCTTAACTGACTGGCCAACACTAGCCTCAATCTTAAGAACCTTACCTGCTGCACCGGCAGTTACCTTAACACCACCTGCGCCTGCGCTTGTCTTCTTAGCAGGTGCTGCAGGAGCCTTGGGAGCTGCTACGGGAGCTGCTGCTACAGGTGCTCCGCTTCCTGCACCCTCTTCTACTGTTACATCATATACGTTTCCGTTAACGGTAATTGTATAATTTTTCATTATCTATGTCCTCCTAAAATAAGCTCTGATTATTAAGCTCTTTTCCAATTACTTGCTTTACCGACTTTACGTACAGATCTAACAACAAATCCGTCGGTGCCGGCGCTTCCTTCATATGCGGCAATTGCAGCAGCTATAACGGCTACAAGCTCAGCATCCTCAGAAAGTTCTTCCTTATCAGCTATCTGTGATGTTACGGTTTCCATTGACTTCTGCGTAATCTCCTGTGAAGTCTCAGGCTTCTTCTCAGTCATCTTATTGATGAGCGGGAATAATGAGATTACCAAAGCTATGATGATAAGAACCGTAAACGCCATACCCATACCAAGAAGAGTATTAAGTCCTGCACTCTTAAGCTTCTCAGCAAGTGAATGATTTACATTGACTGAGATGAGAGTCGGCATTCCTTTTCTGTCAAGACTATACTCAAGAATAGCTGTGTGAGAATTATCCCCTGTTCCCTCGATGATTGCATCAACCATGAGTTCGCCATCCTTGTTGATATAGTATTTGAATTCATCAAGATGAGTTACACTGATATCATTCGCAATTGTCTCTTTGCTGCTAAAGCCGAGCTCATCGATTGCATCGTACCAGTTTCTATAGCCTGCCGCAAAAACATCCAGCATAGACTCATCAAAGCTGTCTTCCAGTTTTTCTTTAAAATTGTCAGGTGTTATTCCCTGTAAGTACATGTTCTCAAAGTACTCATCCTCAAGTGTCTGGGCAACACTTACAAGATAATCCTTTGTGAAATAAGTCTCATCGTATCTACTTCCGGCAACAGTGTTGTACTGTGTACTATTGCCACAAGCTGTAAGACCCAGCATGCAGATCAGCGTAACACCTAAAGCAAAAATCTTATGCTTCACTGTCAGGCTCCTCCTTATACTGTTGTGTGCTTCCTCACAGGGCGCTCCTCGCGCTTAGAGTAAAGCATTTCAAAAGCTCCTATTACATATTTTCTGGTGTCAGCAGCGTTGATGATTGTATCAACATATCCTCTAGCTGCAGCACTTTCTACATTGTTCTGGAGTTTTTCGTAAGCAGCTGCTGTCTCTGCTACTGCTGCGGCATCCTTACCGTCAGCGATGATCTTTGCAGCATGATCTGCATTCATTGTGCCGATCTCAGCATCAGGCCATGCAAATGTCATATCTGCACCGATAGCCTTGGAGTTCATAATTACATATGCACTACCATAAGCCTTACCTGTTACTACATTAACCTTCGGAACTGTTGCTCCTGATAATGCAGCTACAAGCTTAGCAGCACTCTTAGCTACATGTCTCTCATCGCACTTTGTAGCACCAAAGCCTGCAACGTTTGTAAGTGAAAGTACAGGAATCTCAAATGCATCGCAGAAGTCAACCATATCAGCTGCCTTATTGCAAGCATGAGCAGTAAGTACGTTATCGAACTTCTCAGCTACTTCACCCTTTTCATCATAAACAGCGCTTCTGTTAGCGATAACACCAACTGTAGCTCCGTTAAGCTTAATAAAGCCTGTTACCATTTCTTTTGCGTAATCACGCTTTGTCTCAAAGAAGATTCCGTTATCTGAAATCTGTCTGAGCATAAGAGC
Source organism: Butyrivibrio sp. FC2001 (assembly GCF_000424125.1). Lineage (NCBI taxonomy): Bacteria > Bacillati > Bacillota > Clostridia > Lachnospirales > Lachnospiraceae > Butyrivibrio > Butyrivibrio sp. FC2001. Next base: position 284,297 of record NZ_KE384132.1, on the reverse strand, counting down.
AGGATCAGCCATACAACCATCAAGGTTCTCGCATGCACGATTAAGATCGTCTGCACACTCATCAAAGTTCTCTGTGTCTTCATTATTAGAAGGAAGCATTGAAACGAGTTCTCTAATCTGAGCGTAAAGCGTCATCTCATCAGCTACAACATCTACGTTGCCAGCCTCACCACTCTGCCATGCAGCAGATGAAGTGTCACACTTCTCCACGCTGTTACCCTCGAGTACGTTGGGAGAATTAACAAAGAGCTTACCACTCTTTTCTTCCATAAATGTAAAATCTGTCATTGTCGGGAAAAGTGCAAGACCACCACCACAAGAACCAAGTATTGCAGTGATCTGCGGAACTACCCCTGAAGCACTAACCTGCTTGCGATAGATTTCGCCGAATGCATTAAGTGCATCAGTTGCCTCCTGAAGACGAAGTCCGGCTGAGTCGATAAGACCGATTACCGGTGCACCCATCTTAAGAGCCATATCATAGAGACCTGCTATTTTCTTAGCATGCATCTCACCTACAGAGCCACCGAGAACGGATGCATCCTGTGCATAGACGTAAACGAGTCTGCCGCCAATAACGCCATAGCCGGTTACTACACCATCAGAGGGTGTCTCTGTCTGCTTCAGATTGAAATCTGTGCTTCTTGCTTTTACCTGAGCGCCGATTTCAACGAAACTGTTTTCATCAAGCAGAGAAACAATTCTCTGACTTGCCTGAGAAGAACTACTCATTTCTTCACCTCCGTAATTTATTATGTTAAGTGTATAAAACCACAACTTAAGTCAGAATATAGTATATCACAAAAAAAAGACATGGAGAATAGTCCATGTCCTTATTTTCTGCGCTTTTTATACATTTTTTATTAGAGTGAAAAAATATCGCTCTTCAAAGTCAAAAATCAGATATCTAGCTTAACATTTATCTCTTGTTCAGCCTCTTGCTTAAATTCTTCAACCCTTACTGCATCAAGGGAAGGAAGCTCCTCAAGGGACTTAACGCCAAAGCTTCTGAGGAACTGCTCTGTAGTTCCAAAAAGCAGCGGTCTTCCGGGGGCATCAAGTCTTCCAAGCTCCTGCACGAGGTTAAACTCAACAAGTCTGTTAACTGCATGGTCGCTGTTAACGCCTCTGATCCTCTCAACGTCAAGACGTGTGATAGGCTGCTTGTAGGCTATGATAGACAGCGTTTCCATAAGTGCATCCGTAAGAGTAATTTTCTTAGGTGTCTTTGCTACCTTTATAAGATATTCATACATCTCACTCTTGGTACAAAGCTGTATGGAATCCTCAAGCTCAATAAGGCCTATTCCGCTGTCAGCCTTCTCATATTTTTCCTTAAGATATTTTATCTGCGCACGAACATCCTTAAGGTCCTGATCAAGCGCATTACATAATGCCGCAACTGTTACGGAATCCCCCATTGTAAAGAGGATTGCTTCAATAGCTGCTGCTCCTTCTTCTTTAGTCATTTCTCCCTCACTCTGCTGCTACGTTGGAAGTAATCGTAATATCTCCAAACGTCTCATCCTGTTCTATTTGTATATCTCCGACCTTCATCGCCTCCAGAATAACCAGGAAGGTGACAATGATCTCAACCTTGCTTCCCTGCTTCTCAAGAAGCTGCTTGAAGCTAAAGCTCTTGTGCTCACGAATGTAAGCCTTTACATAAAGAGTCTTCTGATCCAGGTCTACAGACTCCTTCTCGATCTTACCAAACTTACTTCTGATAGGATCGACCTTGTCCTCCTGCCTTCTAAGTAAAGCCTGGAAAATCTCATTGAGCTTTGCAAGATTGGCATCTCCCAAAAGTGTATCGTAATCTATAGGCTCCTCATAGGACATGACCTCATCAGGAATATTCTTTTTCCTGTACATGTGAGTATCCGCATTCATCTGACGCTCGCGAAGCTCATCTGCCATGAATTTATACATCTTGTATTCCAGGAGCTTTTCAACAAGCTCAGCTCTGGGATCCTCTTCTTCACCTTCTTCATTAACCTCTTTGGGAAGAAGCATCTTACACTTAATATCTACAAGAGTAGCCGCCATTACAAGAAACTCACTGGTTACTTCCATATCGTCCTTTTTCATGGCCCGGATATATTCCATATACTGCTCGGTTATCATGGCTATAGGAATATCATAAATATCAATTTTATTTTTATCTATAAGATGAAGCAGCAGGTCAAGAGGTCCCTCAAAAACCTGCAATTTTACTTCAAGTGCCATTATTTTTCCTCTTGAGTTTATTTCTTATCTGCAATAAGTCTTATTACACAGAGTTCACCCGGATTATTGAAACGAACTCTTATTGAATGAGTGGACAACCCTCTGCTAAGGATCATCTTGGAATCTCCCATCTCAAAAAGGCCACCATCATATTTAGGAAATGGAACAAGAGCGGGTGAAATAACTCCGCCCAAAAGAGGAAGTCTTATTATCCCCCCATGAACATGACCTGATACCGTAAGGTCAGCTCCCCATAACTTATATCTGTCAAAATAAATAGGATTATGAGCTATCAAAAGCTGAAAGCGTTCCTTGCAGGGCACACCGAAGGATTCCTCGATATGGCCTTCCGGCATTGAAAATCTAACCACTTTCCTGAAAAAACGCGGATCAAGCTCAAGCCCATGGATCTCCATATTGAGATCCTCGAGATATGTCCCCTGATTTCTCAAAAGAACACATCCGGCTTCCCTTATTTTTTTCTCGTAACTTTCATACGCCTCTTTCCTGTAACCACCCAGGACATCCATCTTAGTCTCATGGTTGCCGTTAGCAGCATAAACTGGATATTTGGCGCAAAGCCTTTTGACAAATTCAGCTATCTCATCGTAGCGGCTGCCACCAAGCTCATCATAAGCCGTAAGCATATCTCCGGCTATAAGAATTGCATCCGGAGAAATCTCATCAATGGCATTCATCAGATCTATATTGCCTTCTCCGAACAGATTCTCATGTAAATCGGACAAAAGACAAAATACAGCATCTTTTTTTAATTTATCAGAATGAATCTCATAATTCCTGATAACAAAGTGCGTCATGTCATGGCGGATCACCATCGCTATTAAAATGATTGCCACAATAACAAGCACTAATATAAAAATATGCATATTGTTTCCTAATGAAAGTATAAAAATAGTCCTTGATTTATAAAAACCAAGGACTTGTTTTTATTAATTATATTTACGTTTTCTAGCTGCTTCAGACTTTTTCTTACGCTTTACGCTTGGCTTCTCGTAATGTTCTCTTTTACGAATCTCCTGCTGGATGCCAGCCTTGGCACAGCTTCTCTTGAAGCGACGCAGTGCGCTGTCTAAAGTTTCGTTTTCTTTTACAATAACTGTTGACATTCTCTACTCTTACCCTCCCTTCAGACCCTTCCTTACGGCTGATTGGGTTATTTGCTATGCTTTGAAATTATCCACATAACATCTATAGATTATACCATAATTTTTAAAACCGTCAAGCACAAAAATAAAGGGTTTTATAAATTTTTTAAAATAATTTATATATCGACAATAAATTATTTAATTTGCGTTTCAAGCGCTACCTTTGCTTCAGCGATAGCATCCGGAATTCCTGCGGGATTCTTACCACCGGCCTGAGCCATGTTAGGACGTCCGCCACCGCCACCGCCAACTTTTCCGGCAATAGCTTTTACAAGGTTACCAGCGTGTGCACCGGAAGCGATAGCTCCGTCAGTTGCCATAGCCATAAGATTAACCTTGCCATCATTCTCAGATACAAGAACAACTACACCTTCACCGAGCTTAGCCTTGAGCTGATCACCAAGATCTCTAAGCCCGTTCATATCAACGCCCTTTACGCTCTGAGCGATAAGCTTAACGCCCTTAACGTCGATAACGCTGTCCATAACGTCACCAAGTGCAGCCTGTGCTTCCTTGCTCTTAAGTGACTCGTTCTCACTCTTGAGAGCCTTGAGCTCCTCCTGGAGCTTCCTGATCTGAGCTGTAATATCTGCAGGATTTGTCTTGAGAGTCTTTGCAGCCTCTCCAAGATTAGCCTCTACATTCTTGTAATATGCTCTTGCGTTGTTTCCTGTAAGTGCCTCGATACGACGAACACCTGCAGCAACACCGCTCTCGGAAAGGATCTTGAAAAGACCGATGTGGCTTGTATTTGCTACATGAGTACCACCACAAAGCTCGATTGAGAAGTCGCCCATGTTTACAACTCTTACTGTCTCGCCATACTTCTCACCGAACAGAGCCATAGCTCCTGTCTTCTTTGCTTCTTCAATAGACATAACCTTTGTATCAACAGGAAGTGCCTCTAAGATCTTTGTATTAACAATCTCTTCAACCTTCTGAATCTCATCAGCGGTCATAGCCTGATGATAGCTGAAGTCGAATCTTGTCTTGTCAGGATCCTGATAAGAACCGGCCTGCTCTACGCCATCACCGAGAACCTCCTGAAGTGCCTTCTGAAGAAGGTGAGTAGCTGAGTGGTTACGACAGGTCTTAGCACGATTCTCAGTATCAACATTAAGAGATACCTTATCTGAAGTCTTGAAGCTTCCGCTTACAACCTTACCAACGTGAGCTGTTCTTCCGCCTGCTACCTTGATAGCCTCTGAAACAACAAACTTAGCGCCGTTTGCTCCAAGGATCTCACCGATATCGCCTACCTGACCACCCATTGTGCCATAAAATGTAGTCTTATCTGTGATGATTGTTCCTTCCTGGCCTTCTGTAAGCTCATCAGCAAGTGCCTCAGCTCCTGCCATAGCAACAACTGTGCCCTCACACTCAAGAGCTTCATAACCAAGGAATTCAGTAGTTACAGACTCATCAAGCTCGTCGAATACACCTACGCCTGTTGAAAGCTTTGCAGAGAAGTTCTGATTATCTCTAGCCTTCTGCTTCTGCTCTTCCATGGAAGCAGCAAAGCCCTTCTCATCAACAGTAAAGCCTTCCTCCTGAGCAAGCTCAACTGTGAGCTCTACAGGGAATCCAAATGTATCATAAAGGAAGAATGCATCCTTTCCTGTGATCTCCTTCTTGCCATTAGCAGAGGTCTGATCAAGTATCTTCTTGAACTCCTTCATACCATTCTCAAGAGTTGACTCGAAACGGGTGATCTCTCTCTCAAGCTCAGTAAGAACGAACTTCTGATTCTTGTTAAGATGCTCATAGCTCTCTTTATACTCATCAATATAAATCTTAGCTACGCCAAGGATCTGCTCCTTGTTAAGACCAAGAGTTCTTGCATGTCTTACAGCACGGCGGATAAGTCTTCTGAGGATATATCCTGCACCTGTATTTGAAGGAAGAAGCTTAGCCTCATCTCCGATAAGCATGATAGAAGTACGGGTATGGTCAGCAAGAATTCTCATTGATCTTGTAGTCTTCTCATCTGCCTCATACTTAATTCCGCTCTCTTTTTCGATATAAGCGATTACAGGAGCGTGAAGATCGATCTTGTAAACATCATCCACGCCGTTAAGGAAAGCAAGAATGCGCTCAAGTCCCCAACCTGTATCAACGTTCTTCTGAGAAAGAGGTGTGAGGTGGCCGTCATGGTGCTTCTCATACTGCATGAATACGTCATTACCAATCTCAGTATATTTTCCGCAGTGACATCCGGGGCCACAGTCAGGACCGCAATCCGGAACATCCTTTACGTAGAACATCTCACTGTCAGGACCACAGGGACCATATTCAAGTCCCCACCAGTTATCCTCAGCAGGAAGATAGAATATATTCTCAGGCTTAAAACCTGACTCAATACGATATTTAGCGCCCTCTTCATCTCTGGGTGCATTCTCATCACCTGCAAAAACAGTTGCAGCAAGGTGATCAGCATCAAAGCCAAAAAGCTGTGTAAGAAGCTCAAAGCTCCACTGGCAACGCTCTTTTTTGAAGTAGTCCCCAAGTGACCAGCTTCCCATCATCTCGAAGAATGTACCGTGGCTCTTATCACCTACAGAATCGATATCATTGGTACGAACACATCCCTGAACGTTGCAAAGTCTTGTTCCGAGAGGATGCTTCTTACCAAGAAGATAAGGCATAAGAGGCTGCATTCCTGCAACGTTGAACATAACACCTGTTGATCCGTCGGATACAAGTGATACAGCGCCACAGTCTACATGTCCACGCTCTATATAAAACTGCTTCCAAGCCTTGCGCAGTTCGTTAGCTGTAAATTGTTTCATCTTTATACTCCTTTGTAACCCTCATCCGCCCTATGGCACCTTCTTCCCGGGGAAGAAGGCAGGGATTTATATTTCTTTTGTTTTAGAAGTCGAATTTATCTGAGAAGAATGCCTCGAGTTCATCGATAGCGACTCTCTCCTGCTCCATGCTGTCACGGAATCTTACAGTTACCTTTCCGTCTGTCTCTGAATCAAAGTCATAAGTGATGCAGAAAGGAGTACCGATCTCATCCTGTCTTCTGTATCTCTTACCAATATTACCTCTGTCGTCGAACTCACAGTTGTACTTCTTTGAAAGCTGAGCATAGATCTTCTCTGCACCCTCGTTAAGCTTCTTTGAAAGAGGAAGGATACCAATCTTAACAGGAGCAAGTGCAGGATGGAAATGAAGAACTGTACGCATATCAGGCGCCTCTTCTGTTCCAAGATTCTCCTCGTCATAAGCCTCGCAAAGGAATGCAAGTGTCACACGGTCTGCACCAAGTGAAGGCTCAACAACGTAAGGAATGTACTTCTCCTTAGCTTCATCATCGAAGTAATCCATAGGCTCACCGGATGTCTCCTGGTGTCTTGTAAGGTCATAATCAGTTCTGGAAGCAATACCCCAAAGCTCACCCCAATCTGTGAAGGGGAATGCATACTCGATATCTGTAGTGTGATCACTGTAGAATGAAAGCTCTTCCGGATCATGGTCACGAAGTCTTAAGTTCTCTTCCTTGATACCAAGTGAAAGAAGCCAATCATAGCATGTCTTTCTCCAGTACTCAAACCACTCTGTCTGTGTTCCGGGCTTGCAGAAGAACTCAAGCTCCATCTGCTCGAACTCTCTTGTACGGAATGTGAAGTTACCGGGTGTGATCTCGTTACGGAAGCTCTTACCAATCTGGCAGATACCAAAAGGAACCTTCTTACGTGATGTACGCTGAACGTTCTTGAAGTTTACGAAAATACCCTGTGCTGTCTCAGGACGAAGATAAACTGTGTCCTTTGCATCCTCTGTTACACCCTGGAAGGTCTTGAACATAAGGTTGAACTCTCTGATGCTTGTGAAATTGTGCTTACCACAAGACGGGCAGGGAACGCTGTGCTCCTTGATGAAGTTCTCCATCTCCTCGTGTGACCATCCATCAACAGATGTCTCAAGCTTAATGCCATTATCAGCTGCAAAATCCTCAATGATCTTATCAGCTCTGAATCTCTCGTGGCACTCTTTACAATCCATAAGAGGATCTGAAAATCCGCCAAGGTGACCTGATGCAACCCATGTCTGAGGGTTCATAAGGATAGCGCAGTCAACACCTACGTTGTAAGGATTCTCCTGTACGAACTTCTGCCACCATGCCTTCTTTACGTTGTTTTTAAACTCAACACCAAGGTTACCGTAGTCCCATGTATTGGCAAGACCGCCATAAATCTCACTGCCGGGATAGATGAATCCTCTGCCCTTGGCAAGTGCAACTATTTTGTCCATTGTTTTTTCATTTGCTTTCATTCCAAAACCTCTTTCCGAGCAAAATGCTCTATTTATATATATAATTCAGAGCTAAATGCTCATTTTTTACTTTTCAAGAACCACGCAGGCTATTTCGCCATCAACATTATCTGACATATCAGCCATGTATTTATTATACGCCTTGGCTTTTCCTGCAAAATATTTCACCTTATAGGGTGCTGCGATTATATTGGCAGATTTGGTTATGATCACGTGCTGATCGCTTAAAACCGCTGCCTTATCAGGATCTATTGCTATTCCGTCCTTATCGACAAGAGTATTCACATCAAGCTGACCTGAGAGCACTGCATCGGTTACAGTCTCGTAGGCAAGATATTCGCTGTTAAAATCCGCATAATTATCAACATCGGAAAATTTGATGACAAGCTTGACCTTACCATCATTCAGGTCTACGCTCTTAAGCTCCGCAGCACCCTCACCCTTTGAAACTATGAAGGAATTTACCTCGTTCTCAGTCATCTCCTTCAGCTCATCCAGATTGTAATAGCTCTCTGCAAAGTCATCAATAATTGTACTAACTACAGATCCGTCCTTGTTTATCTCAATAGACGAAGTAGTAAGCTTTGAAGTGTTTCCCCCTGCACCGCAACCTGACAAAACGGAAAGTGTCATGATTACAGATATTACTGCCACACTGCTTTTCATAAACTCTTTTTTCACTAGAATAGTCCTCTTATATTTATACACTTTAGTGTACTAAAACTATGCACACTTGTATGATTATATAACGCCTTTTCAGCTTTTTCAATTATCTTCAATCATCTTAACCATTTCATAGCTGTTAAGGCTTCTGTCAATGAACCTTTTCCTGTAGATATCACAGATGTGATCGAGCTCATTAAGCACCTCTTTAGTAACTGCAAAGGTATACAGCTTTTCAATAGTAGAGCTTCTTATAAACTCCAGAGTATAGGCGGTCGAATTCTCGTAAGTCCTGTCTGTAGGTATCCCCGGAAACTCGCCGTTTATGACAAGGCTTTTTATTTCAAATACGCATCTTACCAGTCTGTTATCAAAGCTATCGGACTCCAATGCCCTAAGTGACTGATACAGAAGCTTTAAAACCTGTCTCTCATCATTGTTTTCCCTGGTATAGTAATCTGCTATCTCAAGGAAAAGCATCCCATACATAGAGCCGTTAAAATCATTTCTGAAATGCTCAAAATAATTGGAAATCCTGGCTTCCTGTATTGTATATGAAGTTCTTCCTTCATAGAGCCTGAATTCCCCAAAGCAAAAGGGCTCTACAACACCCGCAAGATGATTCCCCGGACGTCGTGACCCCTTAGCAAAGGCTGTGATCTTACCACGTTCGGATGTAAGGATAGTCACCACAAAATCGTAGTCTCCTACAGGTGCCCTCTTTATGATCATTCCGTTAACAGTGGTAAACTCAACCATTTAATGTATCAAACCTCATCTGCCGGAAAGCTCCGGCAGCCCTCCAAGCCTGTGAGGGCTTATTTAGTATTCTTATATCCAAAATTCTTCATTTGGACTGTGTCATTTCTCCAGTCCTTTCTGACCTTTACAAAAAGCTGAAGATTAACCTTGCAGCCCACAAGCTTTTCTATATCAACTCTTGCCTGTGAACCAATCTTTTTAAGCATGGCTCCACCTTTACCGATAATGATTCCCTTATGTGAATCACGCTCACAGATGATAGAAGCTTCAATATCCATGATCTCAGTCTCATCAGACACATCCGCTGCATCCTTTGCTCCGCCCTTAAGAGCTGCAAGCATGGCCTCAAGATCAGGAGCATCACCCGAGCCCTGAACGTTTTTTGCAGCAACATTGGCATTTTTCTTTGGTGGGTGAACATGCTTGGATTTCTTCTTTTTGGCAGGCGCTACAGCCCTTCTTGTTTTCATGGTCTCTACAGTTACAGCAATACCATGAGGTACTTCGTCGGATAAAAGTCTAAGCGCCTTTTCACGGATGATCTCTCCTACAATATCCCTCTCGGACTGGTCTGTAAGAGTTTCATCATCATAAAAAGGATCTCCGTAGGGAAGTCTGTCGAATATTCTCTGCATAAGCTCATCAAGATTATCGCTCTTTAAAGCAGATACAGTCACGATATCCGCATACTCCATCTCTTTTTTATAGGCATCAATGAAGCTTTTTAAACCTTCTCCTGAAACAGTATCAATCTTATTTATTACAAGAATAACCTGCTTACCGCATTCTCTTAGCTGATCTATGATCATGTGCTCACCGGCGCCGATAAAGGTGCTGGGCTCAACAAGCCATAAGATCAGGTCAACTTCTTCCATGGTCTTGGTAGCAACCTTTACCATGTATTCACCAAGCTTATTCTTGGACTCATGAATACCGGGAGTATCAAGGAATACAATCTGTCCGCGATCATCCGTATAAACAGTCTGTATCCTTCCGCGGGTTGTCTGGGGCTTATGGGATGTTATAGCTATCTTCTGACCTATAAGATGATTCATCAGCGTGGATTTTCCCACATTAGGTCTTCCGATGAGCGTAACATAGCCGCATTTCATACTTAAATTATTGTTCTGATTTTCCTGCATAAATAAGCTGCTCCACTTTTCCAAATAAATCCTTATTCTGCATAAGCTTGTTGCCGTCACCTACAACGCAAAGGCACTCGTCCTCCATGAAGGCATCAACATATGCGGCAAGGCTTCTTATCTTATTCTGATCTGTAGCAAGAAGTGTATCCCTGTCGTTCTGAATGTTCTTCATATCAGCCTTGCAGAGGTAGGCTGTAAGTCCATAGGCTCCCTTCGCAGAAGGTGTCTTGGGAGTATCGATATCACTTATAGCTCCTATTACAAACTGTGTGATCGTACGGTCATCAGCCTCAAAGTTCTTAAGATAACCAGATGCTTCCTTGAAAACATCAATACTTCTTGAAAGGTGAGGGTCTCTGTAGGTTACAAAATATGAGTCACCGTTCTTGGCAAAGCCGCTCATGCAGCCATAGGCACCGCCCAGAACTCTGATATTTTTCCAGAGATAATCATAGCCAAGCATAACTCTGAGTACTCTTAAGGAACCATCGTATTTAAGTCCCTTTGATGCAAAATTACCTGCGCGGCAAACATACTGAACCTGTCCCGCTGTCTGGAAGCCCTCGTTCTTCTTCTCACACTTGATTTCAAATCCCTTAACTGAGATTTCCTCTGTGTGAAGAGTATCGGCGAACTTAACTACCTTATCCTCGAGACCGGGATACTCCTTCTCAGAAGCTGTATAGTCTACAAGAAGATTCTCCGGACGGAAAATTATTCTGCAGAGCTCTGTCATTTTATCAATAATGTCATCAGCAGCGTTTATGTCATCTGTGATCTTCTCACGAACTTCCTCAACAAGTCTGTAGCCACCGATACCAGAAACCATATCGGATATCTTAGCTGACTTTGATACATAGGAAAGAGCTCTTAAAGCCGCACTGTGGTGGCCTGCTCCGGCCAGCTCAGATCTTGCTCTGCTGCAGGATTCATCGAGAATCTCAAGGATTCTCTTTTTATCCTCAAACTTTGTTCTTAAAATAATCTCGCTTACAAGCTCGAAGGCCTTTTCAAGCTGAGGATAAAGAACCTTAGCTGATATCTCAAAGGTTGTTACGAACTTACTTGTATCATTAGAATCTGTATATGTGCTTATAGCAGCATTTATTCCACCTGTCTGAAGGTTGATCTCATTGTACAGATCAGTATATGTGTAGTTCTCGGTATCCATAAGTCCAAGCAGGGTCTTCAGCATGGGTGCATACGGAAGAAGTCTGTCCGGAACATTTTTCATATCAAATACAAAGTTCAGATAACCGATTCCGTTTGTAAATACATTATGGAAAAGAATCTTTCTGTCGCCGCACGTTCTGACTTCATTTATAAACTGCTCTGCCTCTTTCTTTATGTCATCGATTGTAAGAAGCGGAATCTTGGCAAGATCCTCAGGCCTGTCAGGCTCCTCCTGATATGCCTTGAGCTCTGCTGTTTCCTTTACAATTGTCTCGAGCTCATCCTTAGACATACTGTCACGAAGAGTCTGTAATTTCTTTTTAAGCTCCTCTTCCTTCTCCTCAGTAAGTCCCTTCTTGGGCTCCATTACAAGCAGAGTGCTGTGAGTGTTCTGAAGCAGGTATTTTTCTATAAGCTTTTCAAAATAGCCTGTCTCAACCTCTTTCTTAAGAGCAGCAAAGGTCTCATTTGCTTCAATGTTGATCCAGGGCTTGGACTCATCGTAGAGCCAGCTGTCGAATACCTGAAGTCCATAGAGAAGTCCCTTGGGGAATCTTCCAAAATCAGCCTCACGGTATTTGAATTCATCTGCGTTAATACCTGCAAGGAGGGCCTTTTTATCTATTCCCTTAGCTACCTGCTCCTTAAGTACTTCTTCAATAGTACTTACAAATTCTTCTCTCTGCTCAGGATTGGCATTCTTGGCAACAATAGAGAAAACAGGCTGAATAATGCCGTTGTCGTAGTCGCTGAATACTTCGCTGCCAATTCCCTTATCAATAAGAGCCTTCTTAACAGGCGCTCCGGGAGCTGAGCAAAGTGCATAGTCAAGAATGTCAAAAGCAACATAGAACTTAGGATCAAGGCTGCTTCCTACTGCATAGTTAAGGGAGAGATATGTATTATCTCTCTCTGATTCCTCGTTAAGGATAGGATACTGACCAGTAACTTCCTTTCGTACATCAAAAGCCTTCTGAAGCTTTATCTCTGAATCTATAGCCAGAGTGTCATATTTTGAGAGATAGTTCTCATCGATATACTGAAGCTTTTCAGCCATATCCATATTTCCGTACAGGTAGATATAGCTGTTTGAAGGATGATAATACTTTCTATGAAAATCGAGATAATCCTCATAGGTCAGGTTATAGATTTCTTCAGGATCTCCGCCTGACTCAATTCCGTAGGTGGTATCAGGGAAAAGAGATTTTCTTATCTCTCTTGAAACAACCTCATCAGCTGAGGAAAATGCACCCTTCATCTCGTTGTAAACAACACCGTTGATCTTTAACTCATCATCGAGGTCGTCCATCTCATAGTGCCATCCCTCCTGCATAAATATCTTCTTGGTCTGATAAATATTGGGATAAAATACAGCATCAAGATATACATGCATTAAGTTCTGGAAATCCGCATCATTACAGCTTGCCACAGGATAAACAGTCTTATCCGGATATGTCATGGCATTAAGGAATGTATTGAGGGAACCCTTTACAAGCTCAACAAAGGGATCCTTTATAGGGAACTCCTTAGAGCCGCAAAGTACGGTATGCTCAATAATGTGAGCTACACCCGTAGAATCCTTGGGCGGAGTTCTGAAACCGATGTAAAAAACCTTATTTTCATCATCATTAGATAAAAGTGCAACCTTAGCACCTGTCTTTTTATGACGAACTATATAGCTGTCTGAGTTCAGATCCTCTATTCTTCTGTGCTCTAATACTTCATAGGTACTAAGCTCTTCAACTCTCATTAACAGTAATCCCTTTCAAAAATTATCTTTATATTTTTAGATATCGAAATCATCACCCGGTTTAAGAGTGATATCGAAATCGTCTTTTTCTTCATTAGTTTTTTCAGGAGCTTTATCCTCTACAGGCTCTTTTGTTTCAGGCTCTTCTGTTTCGGGCTCTGAAGGCTCTGCCGCAGCAGCTTCTGCAACTGTGTCAGCTGTCTTCTTGCCTACGGATAATACTCCTATATCAGCCATCTCGGGTCTGTTCATATTGAAATTAGGAACAAGGTCTTCCTCATCCTCATCTCCAAGGGGAAGTACCATACCCTCAGGAACAAAGCGAAGCTTTTCTTCTTTCTCTTCCTTCTTTTCTTCCTGTTCAGGCTCTTCTGTCTTTTCTTCTTCAGGCTCATCAATCTCGATGATATCATCTGCACCTTCAACATAGGCAAAGCATGCAAAGCCGCAGCTGATAAGAATAACAAATGCAGCAATTATCATTACTTCGCTGTTAGCTACGGTCTCTCCAAGGAATACAGAAACCAGGATCATAAGGACTGAATAAATCAGCCATGGTGTAATCTTCTCGCATCTTTCCTTTGTTAAATACAAAATTGCAGGAATAAATGCAAGTCCAAGTATAGCAAATGCAAAATATGTATTAGGAAGAGAATTCTTAACCATAATCAGCCAGGGGCTGTTGTTATATCCGTAGAATCTCCAGGTCCAGCGGTAATATGTATCCGGTACACTTCCTGTGCCGCCCTCCCATATAAGCATGCCGATAAATGCGGCAACTCCTGACAGGAGAAGCAATATCTCATTTATGCATACGTCAAAGGTCTCGCCGTAAATATCAGCAAGTGCCCAGGCGGAAAGTAAAAATACTACAGGTACAGCTGCTGCAGCATCAAGGTAGATCATAAGTCCCATAAATCCGCCAAGTAAAATACTGAACACCTTGTAAAACCATCTGGTACCAACTCTGTGCTCAAAGCCTTTTACATACAGCACAACAAGAAGCGTTTCAAAAGCCAGTGCTGTAAAAATAAGCTGAGCGCTGTCAATTGTGCGAAGTGAGTATCCAAAGGATGGAACAAAAGCTGTCACAAAGCCAAAAACCATTGCAGGGAGCATTCCGATACTGATTCTGACTGCAATATACAAAAGCAGAACCATTATAATTCTGAGTGCAAGATTTATGGAAAAGGCAACATTAAGAGAATTCCCAAGAAAGCTCATAATAACCCTGAGAACACTTGCATATCCCGCTTCTGCAGCTGTTGCATACTGTGGTGTCTCACCTGACATCGCAACAGTTGCATTGTCATAAATCGTCAAATTGCCTGAGAACTCACTTACAAGAAGTGATGAATGGCTAAATGCAAAAAATGCCACCACAGCGATAATAACAGGAACCAAAATTTCCAGCCATACAGGCTTTTTCCATTCCTTTATTTTCTCGTTCTCATTTAGTTTTTCACCGATCTTATTACCGATAAGACATATAATAACAGCGGCTACCACGCAAATCGCAAGAGAACCGCCTGCTACTATATATCTGTCATAAGATAGAAAAAGCCCCGAGACAAAACCGGTAACTCCTATGGCAAATATCATTCCCACTAAATAAATCACCCAGACACAAATACCAATCCATGTCTTCCTAAGTTTCATCTCAAGGCCTCCCCATTTTTATTAGTAATTAATTACTCAGCTGCGCTGTCATCCCAGTTGTGATATACAGCCTGAACGTCATCATCCTCATCAAGGATATCAAGGATTCTCTGAATGCACTTTACATTGTTCTCATCAGTAACCTCAACATAGTTCTGAGGGATCATTGTGATCTCAGCTGATGCTGTTGCGATCTTCTCCTTATCAAGAGCCTCAACAACGCCCTGGAATGCATCGGGAGCTGTAAGGATCTCAAAGCTGTCCTCTTCCTCGTTGAAATCATCAGCGCCTGCATCAAGTACAAGCATCATAAGGTCATCAGCACCCATAGAGCACTCTTCCTTATCGATAAGGATCTGACCCTTTCTGTCAAACATGTAAGATACGCAGCCCTGAGTACCGATGTTACCGTTACCCTTGGAGAAAGCAGCTCTTACATTAGCAGCTGTACGGTTGATGTTATCTGTAAGTGTATCAACAATGATAGCTGTACCGCCGGGGCCATATCCTTCATAAGTAAGTGTCTGGTAATCAACGTTACCGTCAGCACCTGCAGCCTTCTTGATACCACGCTCGATAGTGTCGTTAGGCATGTTGTTAGCCTTAGCCTTTGCGATAACCTGAGCAAGCTTGAAGTTGTTAGCCGGATCAGGGCCACCCTCTTTAACTGCAACTGCGATCTCACGTCCGATTACTGTGAAAATCTTACCCTTTGCAGCATCGTTCTTCTCCTTCTTATGCTTGATGTTGGCAAATTTTGAATGTCCTGACATTTTATCCTCCTAAAAAAAACATTTAATTATCTTTATTTTCCTGATCGTCTCCGGTAGTTTCCGGCTTGTTTGTATCAAGTCGCTTTACCAGTACGCTTTGGATCATGTGGTTCTTCACTGAGAGTATCTTGAAGGAATAGCCTTCAATCTCAGCTGTAAAGTCTTCACCCTCCTCGGGTATTCTGTCCAGCTTGGAAATAAGCAGTCCGTTTACTGTCTCAAAATTAGCATCCTCAAACTCAATTCCAAACTTTTTTTCCAAATCTTCAAGGGGCGTTTTGCCCTCTATAATAAACTCATCCTTATTTGATGTGGCCTCGATGTAGTCCTGATCCTCATCATACTCATCCATGATATTGCCAACAATCTCTTCAATAATGTCCTCCATGGACACCAGGCCGGCGGTCTGTCCGTACTCGTCTATGACAATAACCATCTGAGTTTTGGACTTTTGCATATCATGAAAAAGGCTATCGATATTTCTTGTCTCCGGTACATTCCTGGGGGATCTTAAGAGTCCTCTTGTTTTTCTAAGAGGTGTATCATCATCCGTATGCTCGGAGAGCTTCTTCATTGCATCCCTTATGTGAAGTATACCAATTATATGATCGATATTATCAAGATAAACCGGGAAACGGCTGTTGTTCATATCAAGCATGAAATCTACAGCTTCCTTGAGCGTAGTATTTCCGTCGATACAAACCATGGCCTTTCTGTTGGTCATTATATCCTGCGCCTGCTTATCTGAAAATTCGAAAATGTTGGATATCATATCCGCTTCCGAATCCTGAAGCACACCCTGCTCCTGGCCTTCAGATACCATTGATTTTATCTCTTCCTCGGTGACGTCATTCTCGTCAGCATCCCAGTGAAAACCGAATATCCTCAGAATCCCTATGGCTGTGAGTCTTATAAGTGCCGTAAAAGGACTAAAGAATTTAATGATAAGAGTAATGGCACCGACTCCGAAGTATGCCCACTTTTCAGGGTATCTCGCACCGAGCTTCCTCGGTATAAGAACTCCTATAGTAAGTACTATATACATAAGTATCAATACTGCCAGAATATAAGAAATAGTCTGGACAAGAAAAGTGTTCTTTATAAAGCCGCTTATAAGCTTATATGTGAAACCGCTCAAGGCTCTGATATAGATGACACCTAGCAACATATTGATAAGAAGTGTCAGAAGCTGAATGGTATTTATGTAGCGCCCGGGAAATTCAAGTATCTCCTCAAGCTTCTCAGCTGTCTTTCTCTCTCTTTGCTGAAGAGGTGACTGATTATCATCATCCTTGTCAGTTCCGAGCTTTAGATCATCCGGCTTAAGATTCTCAATTGCAGCTCCAAATCCATAGCATAGCATATCAATGAGAATGACAATAACAAATATCAATAAAAATGCAGTGGCAGTAGGCCCACCATCGTCCATTTATATCCATCTCCTTTACCGTAAAAATCGCAAAAAGCGTCAACATAAAATATAGCATTTTGCATGGATACCGTCAAGAAACCGTACTTGTCATCGTTTTTTCGTTAAGTTAAAATGAATACATGATTTCGGTGTTTTTTGAATTCCTCATAAGAGGACTAATTTGGATATTTAAATGCATATTTGATATGATACTGTTTTTCCTGCGTCAGTTATTCAGGCTGCTTCGCCTGTTCCTGGCGCTGCTTCCTGTAACTGCCGTGGTTTACAGCTTCTTTTTCTGCTTCCTCACCATAGAAGTCATCGCAGGCGAGAATATTATTTCATCGCTTCTTCCTATACAAATAGATTCCACTGAAGTAAAGGATGTTATAGTAAGTACCTTACGGGGCTATTTATCGATTTTATCAGGGTACAGTGGAACTCTGATGTATTTCCTGCTTTTTATTATAATGCTAATCCTTGCAATCCCGCTATTTTTGGTTTTTGTAGGTGTCGGAACCTTTGTATATGTAGGCAGGGTCTTTGTCATTACACTACTGGTGGATCTCGTCCTGTACTTTATAAGATGTGTGATATCAGGAAAATCGCCCTTTGACATCATCTCATCCAGGTGCCGGATGCTCTTCCCCGAGATGGGCAGACGAATGAACGAACGAAGCTATAACAGATGGCTACGCCGACATCGTGATGAATTTGAAAATGACACCTTTGGAAAAACCGAAAAAAGAAGTCCTCTTGAAGAGTTCTATGCGGAAGATCCTGATGACGAAGATGAAGATTATGATGACGAGGATTATGACGACGAGGAGGAGTATTACCCCGAGGAAGAATACGACGAAGACGAGTATTATCCCGATGAAGATTATTATGAAGATGAGGAAGACGATGATTTCGATGAATACTATGACGATCGCATAGAGGACAGGCACAGTCGCAGAGATCATCATCATGAAAAGCCCGGTCACACATCCTCTGATATATCTGCCTTCAATTTCTTTGCAGGCTGTACCACCTTAGAGTCTGCCACAAAAAAATACAAGACCCTGGTTAAGCTCTATCACCCCGATAACATGGACGGCGATACAGCTGCCCTTCAGGAAATAAACATGCAATACAATGAAATAAAAAGACGGCTAAGCTGATAATCCTTCAGCTATAGCCGTCATATTTTTATACCTCGAAGGCTTTAAGAATCTTACCATCCATGGAGTACAATCTTGGCACGCGGTGATTTATATCGCAGGTAAACTCATAGTTGAATCTACCGCTCAAATCTCCAAGCTCCTCTATCGTAATCTTTTCAGGCTCGGAATCTCCATAGACCGCCTGTGCCTGTCCGATAAGAATAACCTCATCGCCCTCCTTCGCATTAGGTATTCCGGACACATCCACCATGAACTGATCCATGCATACCCTGCCAAGGATTCTCGCCTTTACGCCATGAACGAGGACATATCCTCTTCCACCTGAAAGGCTTCTGGGATAGCCATCACCATAGCCTACAGGAATTGTCGCTACTCTCATTCTTCTGTCGGAAACGAAGGTTCCGCCGTAGCTGACAGATGTATTCTCAGGAATATCCTTTATAAAGGATATATGGCTGTACATAGACATTACAGGCTTTATCTCGATCTTATTCCTGCTGACCTCCTCTGAGGGCCACATGCCATACATGGTAACGCCGCATCTTACCATATCCATGTGTGCTTCAGGCATATCGATTATGCTTGCGCTGTTAGCACAGTGAACGATCGGGATCTTGAAATCATTATCAGCTTCAACCTTTCTTACGAATTCCTCAAATTCCTTAAACCTGGAATGGGCATTTGTAAGATCAGCCTCATCTGCCCTTGCGAAGTGTGTAAAAAGACCTTCAACCTCAATACCCTCTGTTGCAAGTGCTGTTTTTATAAAGTTCTCTCCATCGGCATCTGTTCTTACACCGATTCTGCTCATTCCGCAGTCAACAGCTACATGGACATGGAATATTTCATTTCCGCCCTGAGCTCTTCTCTTTTTAACACGCTCCGAGAGGTGCTTTAACATATCATATCTGAAAACAGTAGGCCTTATGTTTTCTCTGAGCATTCTCTCGTAGGCATAAGGGAAGGTATAGCCCAAAACTACTATAGGCTTACTTATTCCATTCTCACGAAGCTCGAAGGCCTCCTCTGCAGTTGCAGTAGCAAATCCCCATATATAAGCATTATTCTGAAGCATTCTGGAAATCGGTACTGCTCCAAAACCGTAGCCGTCAGCCTTAACAACTGCCAACATCTTAGTGTTTCTTGGAAGTGAATTGTACATATTCTCAACATTCTGAGAAAGTGCATCCAGATCTATTTTTGCATAAACTCTTGAAAACTCGTCCAGCATCACAATATTGCCTCTTTTTTAAATAGTTTTTCCGGAAAAAATATCACGCAAGCTTCCGGATATATCTCTTGCGGTCATTCCCTGTCTGCCGTGCTTAATAGCAGCCATATCACCGGCTAAGCCGTGAAGAAATGCTCCTGTTACAGCTGCCTCAATAGCGCTTGAAAAGCCTGAAAGCACAAGGGCTCCAAGGAGTCCTGCAAGCACATCACCGCTTCCTGCGGTGGCCATTCCGTCATTGCCGCTCAGATTGATAAAATTCCTTTCTCCGTCGGTAATAACACTTCTTGCGTCTTTACATATAATACTCGCATGAAATTCTTTTGCAAGTTTTATGGCTTCATCTATTAAACAGTTCCGGCTGTCATGTATGTTTTTACCTATAAGTCTCGAAAACTCGGCAAGATGAGGTGTCATTATAATATCAGCCTCATAATCACACACAAGCCTTCTGATCTCGTTATCCTCAGCAATTATATTAAGCGCATCAGCATCAAGGATAAGTGTATTGCCTGCATTTTTAAGGATAAGCTTAAGTATCTCTCTGCCTGAGCTGCCCTTTCCTATGCCAGGTCCGCATACAACAGCATCAGACCAGCTAAGGGCTTTCAGAAGTGTCTCTTTATCCTCTTCAAGCTCATTATCATCAAGGCCTTCAAAGGCTTCTTCAGAATAAATATCGGTCATAGCCTCCGGTAAAAGCGTCTGAATCGCAGACAGATTAGTCTTTTCGGTAAACACCCTCACCATTCCGGCGCCGCTTCTAAGGCAGCTCTCGGCAGCCATAATGCAGGCTCCGCTTATCTTTCTGCTTCCTGCAGCTACTAGCACCTTACCAAAGGATCCCTTGTTTCCTGCGGGATTCCTGGGCGGAAGAAGAAGTCCTGATGCCTTGTTATTATCAATAATATCAATGTATTTAAACAGTGGCATATCCTCAAGGAATCCTGCTTCCGTAATACCTACATTGACGATATGGATTTCACCTGAGTGAGCAGCTCCGGGATAAAAAGCGCAGCCCATTTTAAGAAATCCAAAGGTCACTGTCTCATCCGCACAAATGGCATGTCCCTGAACCTGTCCCGTATCGGAATTAATTCCGGTAGGTATATCTGCAGCAATCACATGAGGCACCTTATCATCAAAGTCCTCTCTTGCATAATTTATCTCGCAAACCGCTGACAGATAGTCGCCTTCGAGATTCCTCTTGCAGCCTATTCCAAGCATTGCATCTACAATTACGTCGCTCTTTTTTATCTCAGCATTTATTGTGCTGGCAGCAAAGTCGATCACATTGACGCCATAGGTAAGCGCTATCTTTAGCTGAGCGCTGCAGGCTGTAGACCTTTTGGAGGCAGACGCCTTTTCATGAAGGCTGTGATTAACCAGAATAAGCGTAACCTGAATTCCCTCCTGGTGAAGGATTCTTGCGGCCGCAATTCCGTCTCCACCGTTATTACCGCTTCCCGCAAAAATAAGGACTCTGCCGGATGGCAAAAGAGCCTTCTTTACATATTTGCATATAGAAAGCGCCGCCCTCTCCATCAGTACATCCTGTGGAATTCCAAAGTGGTCGATCGTGGTCTGATCGCACCTTTTCATTTCGGCAGCGCTTACAACATATTTTGAATTCTTGTCAACTATCGGTAAATTTTTCATCTTCTACGATTATCCCATCTTGTTCTTTCATACCGGCTTTTAATACTGGATGTCGCTTATCGGGATCATACTTAAGATCAAAAAGGTCTATGACCTCGGGACCGAAAATGTTATGCATGTAAGAATAGACGTTAAAGTTCTCTATCTCCTTTTCCTGCAATCTGATGACATTCTTCTTAAGCTTGACTCTGACCTGAGATACCCACTCATCAATGGCATCTATTTCTACGGTGTTGTCATGCATCTTCTTATAGAAAAGATTCATGGTTTCAATCATAAGCTTAAAATTAGCCTGATAGATTTCCCTCGGGAGACCGAGCATATTGTCCTCACACTCCTCTATCTTCTCATTACATTCCTTGATAAGACGGGTGTGATCATCAATCTCAGCCTCTATCTTCTTACGCTGCTTGGGATTCTTATCCGCATCATCCCTAAGTACAACGATTTCACCAAGAAGCTTTTTCTTAAGCCTCTTGATATCCTTGATCTTTTCTCTGGTCTTTTCCTGCGTCGCCACAAGCTTAATAAGCTCCGCCTCAAGCTGCTTAATTCTTGCAGTCTTAGGGCTCAGCACGAAAAGATCCTGCCATTTTTGGTCCTTGAAAAGAACTGGGACATCCTTTCCAACGAGTGCATCGGAATAAGTGCTACTGTCCTTCGCCATATCGGCTCCCTCATATGGTTATACTACTTCAGATTATGCGATTTTTCGTATCTCTCTACGCTGTAGGTAAGCTTCATCAGCGAATCTGAAAGATGTACATTTTCTACCTGCACATAATCCGGCAGTTCAAGATCCACATGCGCAAAATTCCATATTGCCTTTATTCCGCATTTCACAAGCTTATCCGCCATAGGGACAGCCTGATCCTTTGGAATCGTAAGAACTGCTATCTCAATTTTGTTGTCCCTAACAAACTTTTCAATCTCCTCTACTGGTCTGATCTCAATATCCCTGATCTTCTTACCGTGAAGCTCAGGATTTAAATCAAACGCGCCTTTAAAAATAAATCCCCTGTTAAAAAAATTGTTGTAGCCCGAAAGCGCCTGTCCAAGATGCCCTGCTCCTATAATAATAAGAGTATGCTCTTTTCCAAGGCCTAAAATCTTACCAATCTCATCATACAGATACTCCACATTATATCCGTAACCCTGCTGACCAAATCCGCCAAAGTTATTAAAGTCCTGCCTTATCTGTGAAGCAGTAACCTTCATAATATCGCTTAATTCCTGAGACGATATACGTGTAATGCCCCGGTCCTTAAGCTCTCCAAGGTATCTGAAATATCGTGGCAGGCGGCTGATAACCGCCTGGGAAATATCTTTTCTTGTCATGTTTCCTCCAAACTTAACTTCACCGAATATATTATGTTTTTCATTAATTAGCACTGAAAATTCGGTTATATTTAATTATACTATCTGTTAAAATTTAGTCAATGTGTGAAATTGCCTATACAACATCATTTCCCATAAATTTAATAAACGTGAAAAATCCTTTCATATTCGGCATTTTTCGGTGAAAATTTGTTTCGAAAAAGTGCATATTTAGGTTTTCTTTAATAGTAAGTTTATGCTTTGTTTCGAATTGGAATTTATAATAATAAATAACTTCGTGTGTCCTTTTTTGAAGTTGTGAGGGTTATATTATGGGAATGTCAATCGGAGGAATTAACGGATACGATATCTACCAGACCAAGCCTATGAACCTGAGCTTATCCAATCAGGCTCCTGTTTCAGATGTTTATGACAAACATAAGGCTGTAGGCGACGTGGCAACCGTCCCGCCTGTGGTATATCCAAATGCCCAGGAGGTAAAGATCGGTGAAGTCGCTAGTACTGATGGCAAGGATGAAGCCTTAAAGGTTAGTCAGCAGTACAACAACATTGCTTCCAAATTCGGAAATACGACAGTTGGATATGGCCGCGATATGACAGGCTACTCCTATGGTCAGAGTGGAAGCTCATTTGACGCCTTTGCTTAACGTGAATAACAGAAATGCTCCGGTTTCCCGGAGCATTTTTTTATTCTGATAATTCTGCCCACTCATCATAGAGAGTGCTTAATCTTTCTTCATTTGCCGTAAGCTCATCAGATAGCTTTCTCACCTTTGCAAGATCAGTTGCAACATCAGGATCAGAGAGCTCTTCGTTTATCCTCTCATTTCTTTCCTCGAGCTTCGCTATCTCTTCTTCACATTTTTTAAGTGCAGCTTCCTGCTTTCTCTTCTTCGCAGCCTCTTCCTTTTGAGCCTTCCAGTCTGCTGCGCCTGAGCCTGAATTGTCAGAAGAAGCGTTGCTGTTTCCTGCAAGCTTACCAAAAGAGCTGCCGGTTGCAGCTGAGGTGCTGTCCATTCCAATGCCTCTTCCAAAGGATGATGCATTTCCGCTCTCAGCAAGAACTCTTGCGGTCTGCTCCTCACAGTGCTCCATGTAGTAATCGTAATTACCTAAATAATTAATCATTCTGCCGTGTTTAAGATCAAGAATTCTTGTGGCAGTCTTATTTATAAAATAACGGTCATGGCTTACATAAAGTACTGTTCCCTCGTAGCCTGAAAGGGCATCCTCAAGGATTTCCTTGCTGGTGATATCAAGGTGGTTTGTAGGCTCATCAAGGATAAGGAAATTAGCATCCGAAAGCATAAGCTTAGCAAGAGAAACTCTTCCCTTCTCACCACCTGAAAGATCGCCAATCCTCTTAAATACATCATCCCCTGTAAAAAGAAATGCTGCCAGGGTATTACGGATCTCGGTATTATTCATGGATGGATAGGCATCTGATAGCTCCTCAAACAGAGTCTTCTCATCATGAAGCACCTGATGCTCCTGATCGTAGTAGCCTATGTGAACCTTAACGCCAAGAGTGATCTCTCCGTCATCAAGACTCTCCATTCCGTTTATTATCTTCAGCATGGTGGTCTTACCGGTTCCGTTATCACCGATAATAGCAACCTTCTCACCGCGCTTGATATCAAAGCTAATGTTCTCAAAGAGCTTTTCATTGGCAAAGGACTTGGAGATGGAATCAACATGCATTACATCATTTCCGCTGACACATGAGGGAGTGAGAGTAATTCTCATATCATCCCTTGTCTCAGTGGGCTTTTCAAGTCGTTCTATCTTATCGAGCATCTTCTCTCTGCTCTCGGCACGCTTGATGCTCTTTTCGCGATTAAACTGCCTGAGCTTTTCAATTACCTCTTCCTGATGCTTTATCTCTGCCTGCTGGTTAAGATATGCCTTTAGCTTGGCTGCTCTTATCTGCTCACGTTTTTTTGCATAAGCAGTGTAATTACCGATATAAACATCAGCGCTTGTCTGATCTATCTCAATAACCTTCTGAGCTATTCTGTCCAGAAAATATCTATCATGGGAAACTATAAGCACAGCTCCCTTGTAGTTCATAAGGTAGCCCTCAAGCCACTTTATGGAATTCATATCAAGGTGGTTCGTAGGCTCATCAAGGATAATAAGATCAGGGCTCTGCAGAAGGAGCTTACCAAGAGCAACTCTGGTCTTCTGACCACCGGAAAGAGTTGAAATCCTCTTATCGAATTCCTCCTCTGAAAAGCCAAGACCCTTTGCAACGCCTATTACTTCACTCTCCCAGGCGTAGCCGTTCTTAAGCTGAAACTCATGGTTCATCTGGGCATAGCGCTCCATAAGTCTGTCCAGCTCCTCGCCCCTGAGAACATCCATCTGAGCCTCTGCGCTTCTTATCTCTTTTTCAAGCTCTATAACGTCTCTCTTCATCTCACGAAGCTCTTCGTAAATGCTGTGAGCGCTGTCTATGTTCTGGTTCTGGGCAAGATATCCAACTGTCGTGTCTCTTGAAAGGGTAACCGTTCCTGTATCCGGTGTAAGCTCGCCAATAAGCAGCCTTATAAGGGTCGTTTTACCTGCTCCGTTAATTCCTACGATAGCAGCCTTCTCATTGTCCTCTATGTGAAAAGATACGCCTTTTAATATATCCTTACCATCAAATGATTTTGATAAGTCATGACAATTTAAAATCATAAAAAGTTCTCCAAATAAAATGTGTGCCTAAGCACCAACGCCTAAACACACATTAGATTATCATGAAAAAATACATTGAGCAAATAAAAGCCCTAAGTTTTATGCTTCAAGAGTAAAATCAGCTGCGTTGTCGGTTACAGAATCAAATCCGACAAATACTCTGAAATCTCCCTCTTCGCTATCAAACTTATTTTCAATAGTCCAGAATCTGAGCATCTCCTCTGTGATATCAAAGCTGACTTCCCTGGATTCACCGGGAAGAAGTCTTACCTTCTCAAAGCCCTTAAGCTCCTTTACGGGACGGACTCTGCTACCTGCAAGATCTCTAATATAAAGCTGAACCGTCTGAGTTGCAGCTGCAACGCCTGTATTTGTCACCTTTACACTAGCTGTTATCTTATCTGATGAAGCACCCTTACTCAATTTATTCTTATCAAGCTCTACCTTAGAGATGTCAAAGCTTGTGTAGGTAAGTCCATATCCAAAGGGATATCTCGCCTCATTGGGGCAGTCCAGATATCTTGTTGTGAAGTTTGAAGGTCCAACCTCCGGCTTAGGTCTTCCTGTCCTGAAGCAGTTATAGTAAATAGGCTCCTGTCCAACTATATAAGGGAAGCTCATGGGAAGCTTACCTGAAGGTGAAAACTCACCTGTAAGGACATCCCATATTCCATGTCCGCCCTCTGTTCCGGGACGCCAGCAGATCATAAGCGCATCTGAAAGCTCCGGAATATGCTCAAGCTCAAGAGGTCTTCCTGTGAAGATAAGAGTTACAAGCTTCTTTGCTATTTTTCTCATCTCATAGAAGAGCTCCATCTGAACATCGGGAAGCATGATATCCGCGCGGCTTGTGGATTCACCTGACTGTCCGATGTCCTCACCGAGGCAAAGCACAACCGTATCAGCCCATTCAGCAACCGTTTTTGCTTCATCAAGAAGCCTTTCATTATCATCATAAAAGCTGTCGCTGTGGTATTCACTCACTCCAAGAGTAGTGTCGTTATCAAGAATTGTACTGCCCTTAGCGACACGTACGATTGTATCCTTAAGAACACCAAGGCCCCCTCCCTGATTCATGCCAAGGAAAAGACTTACATCCTTACTTTCTCCTGCAGCTTCCATGATTGTCACTGTCTTTTCAGGGTCAAGTGAAAGTGCCCAGGAGCTGTGAAGATTCTTCTCTGACGCATAGGGTCCGATAAGTGCGATCTTTTTGTCCTTAAGAGGAAGTGCCTCTTCTCTGTTTTCCAAAAGAACAAGAGATTTTCTTACAGCGTCCCTCGCAACCTTTCTGCTATCATCTGAGAAAGTGATCTCCTCGTATCTCTCCTTAGATGCACCGTGATAGGGATCCTCGAAAAGTCCAAGATCATTTTTAAGATTAAGAACTCGTAAAACCGCTTCATCAAGGAGCTTGCCATCAACCTTTCCTGAAGCGATAAGCTCCTCAAGATTAGCAGCATAACTCTCTGTACACATGTCGATGTCGACACCTGCTTCAATTGCAAGCTTAGCAGCTTCCTTTAAATCCTTTGCAAAGCCCCAGGGTACCATCTCTCCAATTGCGCCCCAGTCTGAAATAAGGACTCCGTCAAAATTCATTTCTTTTCTTAGAATGTCTCTCATGAGCCACTTGTTACCTGATGAGGGAATTCCGTTCAGTGTATTGAAGGAGGTCATTACAAGCCTTGCGCCTGCACCTACTGCCTTATCATAGCCCTTAAGATACTGATCTCTTAAAGCGTATTCTGAGAGCTCAACGTTGTTGTAATCTCTTCCTGCCTCAGAAGCACCATAGCCTGCAAAGTGCTTAACACATGCAGCAACATGCTCCTTATCAGCAATATTATCTCCCTGATAGCCACGAACCATAGCAGAGGACATCTCGCCGTTAAGATACGGATCTTCACCTGTGGACTCCACTACTCGTCCCCATCTGGCATCTCTTACAAGATCAACCATGGGAGAAAAGGTAACCTGAATACCATCTGCAGCAGCTTCCTTTGCCTGAATCTCAGCGCCCTTCCTTGATACCTCAGGTTCAAAGGTCGCACCCTGTCCAAGAGGGCAGGGGAAAACAGTATCATGTCCATGGATAACATCAAGCATAAACAAAAGCGGAATGTGATGTGGCTGACCTGCCATATACTCATCCTGAATAGCCTTAACCTTCTCAGCGCCTCTTATGCCAAGTACGCTTCCTGCCATTTTCTTAAGCTTGTCGAAGGAAGCCTCATCAGCAATACCTGTTACAGCAAAATCAGATTCAAACGCAGAACCCGGTAGCTGTACAAGCTGCATAATTTTCTCTTCAGTCGTCATGTCGTTTAGTAATGCAAGTAAATCTTCTTTTTTCATAATCTTCCTCCAGCGTAATATAGATTAGTCTACTGTAATTCCAAAGTACTCCTTCACAGCCATATACCATAATCCGAAGGTCGCCTCGTCATACATTGTGGAATTGTACTCTGTTTTTCCATTGTTAAAATAAAACTTTTTGTTAGCAGCATCGGAAACCCAGACATCATCATTTCCGTATGCGCTTATCTTGTAGGCGTACAAATTGCGATTATCATTGGGGATACGCACTGCCTTAAGCTCAACTGCCATGTCATGGAACTGATTTGAAACAGTTGACGCATAGATCATCGATGTAGCAAAGGACTGATCATCCTTATAAAGTGAAGGATCAAGAAGATAAATCGAAAGCAGGTCATAATAAAGCTGTCGATTTAAGGTTCTTCCCTTTTCAAGCACCCAGCCATCAACGAAATCAGCATATTCTCCGGCAGTAATTCCCTTGTAGATAACTGTATTTGCATTTACGGTTCCGATGGGTACTACATAATCAGCTTCGCCATCGTTTGCATATTTAGCAAAGGTATACTCGGTGAAATTGAGATTCTCATAGCCTGCAAAGGGATCATCCTCGTTGCCGACCTTCACAGTATTCTCTGCTGCAGGTTCATTCGGAATCACAGGATCAGTATATGTATCAACATCTGCAGAATAGCCGATAGTGCTTTGACTGTTTTTCGCTACAGAAACCTCGTGCAGAGCTCCCATGATAGAAACTGTACCATATACCACAACTCCAAGAACGGCAACAACCAGAAATGTCACAACCAGTGCTGCGCCCTTATTAGACTTTTTCTTAGTATAATAAGATGTCATATTAGATCTCTGAGAGTTATATGGATTCTGTGAGCTGTATGTGCTCTGGTAATTATATGAACTCTGAGAACTTACCTGGCTCTTTGCCTTGGCCATCGTGACCTGTTTACCACAGGTCGGACAGTAAACCTGTCCTCCCTGAACCTCTGCCCCACAATTTGTACAAAACATTTCTTCATTCCTCCACTATATAAAAAACCTTATCTGTTCCCCACGTATTTATCCCATCTATCGTCTCTTATAGCGCCCTTCCAGTTAAGACCAAATCCGAAGTCATACTTATTTCCTTCTGAATCTGTATATGGCTCATAATCAAAAGGCACATCCTCCGAGTGCTTCTCAATAGTGCTCATGTCCTTAGGAAGCTGCACGGGAAGCATTCCTGATGGCTCAGCCTTACCGCTTACTATGCTAAGAACAGCTGCTGTTTCAACACCGAAGTTAACAAGAATTGCATCCGCATATTTTTCAAACTCTGCCACGATGCAGGGGTTGTTCATCCTGATAGAAACAATAACAGGCTTATCTCCCATCTGCTCCCTTGCCTTTATAACAAGATCTAAGTCGCTTTCATTGGCAGCTCTGTTCGCTTTTCCCTTGTAGCTTCTGTTATCAGAATCCTCTCTGAAGTCTCCGCCTGCAATGCTTACCTCTCTTGCATCCTCAGCTACATAATTCCTGTACTGAAGTGTTACAGGTCTGTAGCCTGTTTCCTCTATATAGCCGTCACTTACGGGGCTCTCAATGAAGCATATAGCCATATCAGCATCCTTGGGGTCATCCGTCACTTCATAAAAAGCTGCCACATCTTCAGGCTTAGCTCCCGGTAGATCAATGGCCTCAACCATGTTTCTCATAAAGCCCTTATGTGCATCTATATGACGTCCGGGAATATAAACCTTTTTCTTTCCGGATACAGGAAGTACGCCGTTATTTTTTACCATAACGATACTACGGAGCTGAGCGTCAAAGCCTTCCTTCATGAATTCATCACAGCCAAGAACCTTGCCACTGTTTTCCGCATCAAGATAAGGATTCTCGAAAAGGCCGCATCTAAAGCTGTTAAGAAGAAGCCTTACAGCGCTCTCCTCAAATCTTTTTCTCATAGCCTCTTCGCCGTGGCGCTCACAGCCAATGCGATAAGCCTCTAAGATAGGCTTAATATCATTATTTCCGCCGAACTGGTCAACACCGTTTTCTATTATGGTAAGGTGCCTCTCAGCTTCAGAAAGCTTTTCAGTTCCATAGCATCTTGAGCCAAAGGAATCAATCTTATCTGAAGGATCCTGTGTGATTCCCCAGTCAGTACAAACGATTCCCTTATAGCCATATTTATCTCTTAAAAGATCGCCAATAATGTATTTACTATAGCTGTTTCCAACATTTTTGCCTGAAGGATCAACTCCCCAGCTCACAGTATAATACGGCATTACAGCTGAAGCCTGCTCTGTTCCGTCGAGCTTAAATGCACCCTCAAGGAAGGGCTTTAAATGCTCTTCAAAATTGTCTCCCGGATAAACAGCATATTTTCCGAATGCATAATGGGCATCTCTTCCTGCTTCGCAGGGACCGCCACCGGGCCAGTGCTTGACCATTGCTGCTACGCTGTCTCTTCCCCAGCTATCGCCGCATTTCTCATCATTCTGCAGGCCTTCACAATATGCCTTTGCATAATCAGTCGCGAGCTTACTGCTCTGACCATAGGTATCAGCAACTCTCATCCATCTGGGCTCTGTGCCAAGATCAATCTGCGGACCAAGCTCAGTTGTTATTCCAAGTGCTCTGTACTCCTTTGCTGCAACCTTTGCAAATTTATTTACAAGCTCGGGAGAAAAAGTAGCTGCAAGTCCAAGTCCAAGGGGCCACTTACTTGTTCCCTTCGCCTCTGTTTTAAATTCTGCAGCAGCGCTTCCTGCTCCGTGCCTCGGATCAGAGCTTGTATTAACAGGAATACCATGGGGCATTTCCTCGCAGAGAGCCTGCATTTCATTGTTCCACTTTGCTGCTACCTCTCCATTTTTTAGCATCATTGCAAGAACATATCTGACATGATCCTCAGTGAGGAATTTCTTTTGCTGATCTGTCAGTTCATAGTCTTCAGCGCCACTCTCCTCAAAGCTCTTACCACCTCTGTAGGTAGCGCCAAACCATGCACCGCTTTCAGCTGGAACTACCTGATGAGCACTGTACATCATAAGACCTGCCATCTCTTCAACGCTTAGTCTTGAAGCCAGATCCTTAGCTCTCTCCTCCGGAGTAAGCCTCCAGTCCTCATAGGGGACAAGCTCACCTGTCCTCTCCAAATCCTTGAAAAAAAGCCCATCCTTTTCAATAACGGGAGCTGTACAAACTCCAAGGGATGGACCGTTTTTATTCTCAACAACCCTAATATCTGCCATACCTTTCTACCTCCAAAATACATTGAACCCAATGCACTAATTTTAGCATATACAGGCAAAATATAGTAATAAAAAACAGCAGAAAACCCTAAGATTTTCTGCCGTTTTATCAGCTTACGCTTTATATTTATTATTGATTACTCTCTGAGCCATCCATAGTTAGTAATGTCGATTGAATCAACGACACCATCCTCGATGTAGATGTAGTAACGGTTAGCTGAATAAGCTGCGTCACTGCTCTGATCGAAAGGAATCTTATAGATCTCAGTTGTTGTTGAGTACTCGTAGTTCTTAATGCCGTTCTTGTTGAGCCACTTAAGAAGATCTGCCTCAGACATACCAGCCTTAAGACCTGCAGGGAACTCCATGTTGTTACCGAAGTGACCATCGGCGTAGGAATTTACGCTTGTAACAATTGTATTCTTAAGGTATGTAGCCTTCTCGTTGTAGTTGAATACTGTTGCTGTGATGTAAAGGTCACCCTTATGTATTGTGATTACATAGCCTTCGCCGGCACCAACTGCATACTCATCCTCAACATCATAATCCCAGCCGTTCTCCTCCATAACTCTGAGCGGAACAGGAAGGTTATAAATCTGACCGTCAACCTGGAAGTTACCGGAGAAGGGATCTGAACCAAGTGTTGTAGGAGCTGTATAGAGATTGAGGTAATCAGGTGCATCTGCACTGATCTCTGCCTGCTCTAAGTCATCGGGCTCTGTCTCATTACGGAAGCTGATGTAATCGCAAATGCCATCCTCGAATGAAACACTTACCTTCTTCTCATAATTGTCATCATTGTGATCCTTGTAATATGTGTAAACATGGCTTATTGATGAATCGTAAATGTCATCGGGCTCACCGCAGATATCCTTAACATCCTGCTCTGTGCTTGAACCGATCTTGATAGAACCTGACTTAATTGTGATATCAGTACCAAGCTTCTTAACATCATTGTCATATAAAGTGATACCTGTAACGTAGCAGTCCTTAGCCTGCTGAGCGTCCATGCTGAAGTTCTTAACATCTACAGAGATGCTGCTCTTTTCACCAACGGGGCAAATAAGATAGTAATAATCTGTGTTGCCTGCACCAAGCATTGTAGTAGCATCAGTATTTGTATCAAATTCCCAGCCATCATCAAGAAGTACGCTGACCTTCATGGGAATCTGGTAATTGTAGCTGCCGATAGCAAATGCGAAGAGGTCATCTGTATTTACTGAAGGTGCCTGGCTGTTAACTGCATCTGTAGGCTGCTCCTGAACAGGCTCCTCTGCGGGCTGTTCTGCAGGCTGCTCCTGAACGGGCTCTTCTGCGGGCTGTTCTGCAGGCTGCTCCTGAACAGGTTCCTCTGTGGGCTGCTCCTGAACGGGCTCCTCCTGAACAGGCTCCTCAACGGGAGTTTCTACAACAGTTTCTTTTTCAGGAAGCTCCTCAGGTGCCTCCTGCTTCTCTATATTAGCTGCGCTGTCCTTGATAAACTGAGTAGCCTTAACTACGCCGAAAATACCAAGTCCGATAAATGCAACAATAATAACGATAAGTACGATGAACGCTACCTTCTTGTTCTGAGCACTCTGCTCCTTTTCAATTGCAGTGGGATCATAGCCCAAAGAAGCATTATCATTCTGAGCCCCAAATGAATTCTGTGCTCCGTATGTGTTCTGAGCACCATAGGTATTCTGATTACCATAGGTGTTTGATGCGCCATAAGGATTCTGCTGTCCAAGATTGTTAGGTGCACCTGACTGTGAAAGAGGCTTTCCTGTAAACGGATCGAATTTGGGTCCTTCAGGAGTAGCCTGGCTGATAGGCTTGCCTGTCAGCGGATCGAATTTAGGTCCCTCTGAGGGAGCCTGCTGGTTAAGGGGTTGCCCTGTTATAGGATCGAATTTAAAACCGCCGTTATCCTGGTTTGTAATCGGCTTTCCTGTAACAGGATCAAATTTGACATCACTCATTTCATTTTCTCCTCTATAATAAATTCATACAAACGCCTTAGATTTTAGCAAATTTTTAACAAACCAACAAGTAAATCATGTTAAATTCTAAGGTTTCAACTTATCAATTATTGCTGATTATTACTATCATTTTCAACTTTCTCAGCAATTATCTCGCCGTGGCGAAGGTATGAGTCATAAGCAGTATCCCCTCTGTGATCAGGAATCACCTCGCTCCCATACAGGTTTTTCAAGGTTTTTCCAAGGTAATCCGTGTATTTATTACTGCCGTTGTAATTAAGATGTGAGCTGCCATCGGATATATCAGAACCACCGGTATAATCAAGGCCAATTTCTTCGAGATGCTTAAACACATAATCAAAGCACACATGGTCATCCCCCGACTCGTTAAGCTCTTTTACATAATTCTCAAGCCAGTTATAACGTGCTGTTTCCTCCTGCTTTAGCCCCTGCTGCTGTTCCACATTTAGCGCATAGGGAACCATTGTTATATAAAGCTGAATGTTGTTCTTCTTCGTATATTCAACGATTTTATCAAGATACTTAACGGATTTTTCAAGAGGTGGCTTGCACTCATCAGTCTCAATGACAGGATCAGGCATGGACTCATTATGAAAATGGGGAACATATCCCTTGTACGCACTAAGGTCATTTCCAAAGGCCGCCTCAAAGTCTTTCTCCTCCAGATCGTTATATCTGTCGTGATAGCCCCAGAATGAGGGAAAATACTTATTCCACAGCTCCTCCTTATTATCAAAGCAGGCATTCATAAGCTGAAGCTTATTAGCAGAAAACTTCATTCCGTATAAGCTGTCTCCAAGGAAATAATAGTGGAATTTGTAATCCTCCTGAAAGGCTGCAGCGCTGAAAAAATCAAGAACCACAACCTTTGGCTTTTGATATTTACATATCTCCTTAAGATAATGGTAGGACACCCAGAGGGACTGCTCTGCAGACGACAGGTCATACCCTGCAATTCCATAATCACTAAAGAGCTTTGCTGTATTTATGCCGCAGTGAACATGGCTGGAGCCAAGCATTACAACATCAATCGTGTCCTTTGGCTGATCGTACAGAGCTCGCATCTGCATGACACCGGCCTCTGTCTTAGTCTGCAATATGTTATTAAAAACCCAGAGCGCACTTACAAACACAATAATGCTAAGTGCGGTAGCGATAATTCTTTTCATAAATTCATATCCTCAAACGGGTATTTATCACTAATTCTTATGCTCTATCAGAACTGCGCATATACAAAGCTTCTGATCTCCTCACCTGCTCCGTATCTTCCAAAGACAAGAATTACAAGGGCAAGAAATGCAAACATCAGGCCTCTTGAAAAATCTCCCCACTTGGAAGAAATAAGCTCAGGCGGAATAAGCTTTTTCCTGTAGGACACTCCATCCATAAGGGTAAGAAGTGCAATCGACAAACCTGCAATCCACCACTCTATGGGGCTAAGTCCAAGCATCAGCTTATCCTCAATCTGAAGACCTGCCCTTAAGCCCTCCGCATTCATAAACGGAAGCATACCCTTTATAAATCCGAAGGCATCAGTAAGGGTATCTGCCCTAAAGAAAATCCAGGCAAAGGAAACTATGCAAAAGCTGATTACTCTTCCGACCATTCCCTTAACAAGAAACGCAGCTTTACTCTTTGATAAGCTGTTTGTGATGATGTTCATGATGCCATGGATAAGCCCCCAGATAATGAAGGTAACCCCTGCGCCGTGCCACATTCCGCACACAAGGAAAACAATAAGGATATTAAGAGCCTTTCTTGCACTTCCCTTGCGGTTTCCTCCAAGAGGAATATAGATGTAATCCCTGAAGAAATTACTGAGGGAAATATGCCAGCCACGCCAGAACTTGACGATATTTTCAGTAAAATACGGTGTCCTGAAATTCTGCGTAAGCTCTATGCCAAACATCAGTGAAATGCCAATCACAATATTTGTGTATCCCGCAAAATCGCAGTAAATCTGAATCGTATATAAAAGTGACGTCAGGATAAGCACCAGGCTTCCATACATTTCCTTTTGTTCAAATACCGTATCAACGACGATTCCAACCCTGTCTGCGATAACTAGCTTCATGAAAAGTCCCCAGATAAGAAATGACAGGACTCTTATAAATCTTTCAAAATCAAATAGCTTTGTTCTTTCACTCTTTTCAAGGTTCTCTATGAAATCTCCCGCTCTCTCGATAGGTCCGCTCATCCATTTGGGAAACCACATCATGTAAAGAGCAAAGCTAATTGGATTCTTTTCAGGAACTATTTTCTGCAGCTTCACATCGGCGATATAGCTTATTGCCTGGAATATATAAAACGAAAGACCGATTGGCATTCCAAGCCGGGTTACCCTCTCAGGCACTGATGCACCTATGAGAGATGCTCCAAAGCTTAAGTATTTCCACCCAAACAAAACAGCAGCAAGTATGATGATTCCACAGGCTGCTGCAGATTTTTCCGCTGCCATATTCTTATTTTTCTGAAAAAAAGAAACAAGAAGTCCGCAAATAAATGTGAATAAAGAGATGATCGCCAGGGCAATAATTCCAAGCACCTTCCCCTGCCAGTAAATGAAGAACACACTGGCAGCCAGAAGAATGTATCTACGAATTTTGCCCGGTGCTATATGAAACAAAAGAAAGGTCAAAAACAAAAAGCAAAAGGTTGTTATTTGAAAGTGCATCTTTCCTCCAACTCACTGTATGTCATCTGGGTGCCCGCCGAATCTCCCCACAGATATTCTGATCTGAAATCATATTCCCCATCAGCTATCATCATATCCCTATCAAAAAAGCGCTTAAAAAGGTCATCACCCATATACTGGTTAAAGGCCTTAAGATAGTCCTCCTCAGAGACAGAATTGCCATTTCCATCCTCGTAGGAGAAGCTATCATCCCCTTTATTAACAACCAGCATTCCAAGCTCACCAGGCTGACCTGTCGCATCATCTATACTGAAAAAATGGCTCTCTATCCTGTTTCTGTCATCAGAAAACTCATATCTGACATAAATATTATGGTTCGGATAAAGCGCAGCATAGGTGCCAGGGTTATAGGTATCCTCGCCCACATCAGCCGCCTCGTAAATAAGCACAGGCTCAGAAATCCCGCCATTTACATAGGTGCAGTAATAGGCAGATTTTCCGATAACATCATGCATTATAAGCTCAGGAATTCTGTCTTCATTGACATCAACAAGTGAGAACCTTGCAAGGTCATCCGATATATCAGAAAAAGCACCTGCACAGGAATCCTTATATGCGGCAGCTCTCTCCAGAATCCCCTGATTATATCCAGCACTTGCTATTATCTCATCAGGATTAATTTCAACAGGAGTCTCCACAGGAATCGCCTCGGTGATATCCGGAGTCACTTCTTCCTCTTCATTCTTTCTAAACACCAGAAGCCACACAATAAAGATCAGTAAAACAAGCACAAGGCCTGCGATCACAGAAAGAAAGAGCTTTAGTTTTTTATTGCTTTTTCTTCTCATTTCCATTCCCATCCTTCGCCTGCAACTTCAGCCTTTAGTTCCTCTACGTTAACATCCCATGATGAATATTTCTCATCACCTCTGTGGTCAGGCAGAAGCTCCTCACCATATCTTTGCCTCAAATCCTCAGAGAGGTATTTAGCAAACTGAGTGCTTCCGTAATAGTTTAAATGAGAGCTTCCGTCAGCAAAATGACTTCCGCCTTCATAGTCGATTCCAAGGTCTGATATGTGTTTAAAGGTATAGTCAAAGTAGACATTATCTATACCCTCGTTTTTTAGCTCTGAGAGGTAATTTTCAAGCCAGTTATATCTAAGGTCTTCCTCCTGGGTTACGCCCTCCTGCTGACCTACATTAAGCTTGTAGGGAACAATGGTGATATAGAGCTGTATGCCCCGCTCGTTAGTAAAGTCTATTATTTTCTTTAAATACTTTTGGGATTTTTCAGATGGAGCTTTCACATCAGTGGTGTTTGGAGACGGTGTCTCTATGGACGCTGATTTAAATGACGGCGTGTAGCCTTTAAATGAACTGTAGTCCTTATTCCAGTCTGCAGAAAGGCTGGCCTCATCACTACCCTCCTCACAGCAAAAATAGGAAGGAATAAATTCCTTCCTCAGATCTTCATTACCATCGATGGCTGTCTCGATCATTTGGAGCTTGTTCATGGAAAACTTAAATCCATAAAGAGCTTCCTTCAGGTAATAATATTTGTCGGCATAGCCATCTAAAAATGCAGCAGGAGCAAAGAAATCCAGCACTACTACCTTAGGGCTCTGGTACTTGCATACCTCCTTAAGGTAGTAATATGAAATCCATATCGCCTGCTCGGCAGATGAATAATCATAAGCTGAGATTCCGTAGTCTTCCCACATCTTTGCGGTATTTATACCGTAGTTTACATGACTTGACCCAAGCATAACCACGTCTATGGAATCCTCAGGCTGGCTGTACATAGCAAGCCCCTGCCTGATTCCTCCGTTTGGTCTGTCAGCAATCACCCCTGAGGGAACCTGAACAGAACTGAAAAGACAAGTTATGGTCAAAAGCAAAGCCATTAAACATTTCATTTACACATATCCTCATAAGTTTCTCTGATAGCCTTGATAAACTGCTCAGAGTTAAGCTTCTTAGCGTTAGGATTGCTTGTGATAAGAAGAAGGTCACCTGTCATCTGACCGCCCTCGATGGTAGAAAGTGTAGCCTTTTCCATGTTGTCAGCCCAATCGATAAGACCCTGGATTCCATCAAGCTCTCCGCGCTTTCTCATAGCACCTGTCCATGCGAAAATTGTAGCTACAGGGTTTGTGGATGTCTCCTCACCCTTAAGGTATTTGTAGTAA
Organism: Butyrivibrio sp. FC2001; assembly: GCF_000424125.1. Taxonomy (NCBI): domain Bacteria; kingdom Bacillati; phylum Bacillota; class Clostridia; order Lachnospirales; family Lachnospiraceae; genus Butyrivibrio; species Butyrivibrio sp. FC2001. Next base: position 246,828 of record NZ_KE384132.1, on the reverse strand, counting down.
TGACGCTGAACTGTTCCGTGTGCAGCCTCGTACTCGTAGATTCCCTCAGGAGAAACAAGTACTGATGTCATCATTGCAAGTGAACCGCAGGCTGATGAAACCATATCACTCATTACGTCTCCATCGTAGTTCTTGCAGGCCCAGATGAATCCGCCCTTAGACTTCATTACGCGGGCAACAGCATCATCGATAAGTGTATAGAAATACTCGATTCCTGCTGCATCAAACTTAAGCTTGTAGTCCCTCTCGAAGGTCTCATCAAATATCTCACGGAATCTAGCATCATAGGTCTTGCTGATAGTGTCCTTTGTAGCAAACCAGAGATCCTGCTTTGTTGAAAGAGCATATTCAAAGCATGCCTTTGCAAAGCTCTTGATTGAAGCGTCCTTATTGTGAATACCCTGGATGATTCCGGGTCCGTCAAACTCCTGAATGGTCTGTCTGATCTCTTTTCCGTCAGCGCCTGTAAATACGAGCTCAGCCTTTCCTGCTCCGGGAACTGCGATCTCAACATTTTTATAAACATCACCATAAGCGTGACGTGCTAATGTAATAGGCTTCTCCCAGGTCTTAACGTTGGGCTCGATTCCCTTAACAAGGATGGGAGCTCTGAAAACTGTTCCATCGAGCATTGCACGGATAGTGCCGTTAGGGCTCTTCCACATTTTCTTTAGGTCGTACTCCTCAACTCTTGCTGCGTTAGGTGTGATCGTTGCACACTTAACAGCTACGCCGTACTTCTTAGTTGCAACGGCACTGTCTATTGTAACCCTGTCATCAGTCTCATCACGGTATTTGAGTCCAAGGTCATAATACTCACTCTTAAGATCAATATAGGGCTCAATGAGCTCTTCCTTGATCATCTTCCAGAGAATCCTGGTCATCTCATCTCCGTCCATCTCAACAATAGGGGTGGTCATCTGTACTTTTGACATAGCGTCTCCTCTCTTTAAGTAAATTTATATTAAGCTTTTTCAAACATTTCCAACAATCCGTTATTTACCATATTATCATAAGCACTACGCATATGCCTATTGGCAATTTTCTCAGCCCTGTCAGCATCCTTGTCACGGATTGCCTCCATGATCTGCCTGTGCTCATCATTGCAGTCCTTACCGCGTTTTCCGGCCAGGGTCTTCTGTCTTATCTGCCATACATACTGGTGATAGTCCTTGAGCAGGTGCTCTAACATCTTGGAATCGCAGGATTCATATAATGTTGTATGGAACCTGTTATCAAGCTCTGCCAGCTGATCGAAGTGTCCCTTCTTTTCATGAAAATCTGCCAGATAAACGATTTCCTCAAGGTCCTCCATCTGCTCATGGGTTATATTTTCACAGGCCCACCTTGCACAGAGTCCCTCGAGCTTGGATCTTATCATATAAATATCCCTGATATCCTTGGCACTTATGCCAACGACATAAGCTCCCTTATTAGGAATAATCTGGACAAGGCCCTCCAGCTCAAGCTGCCTTAGTGCTTCTCTTACAGGTGTTCTGCTGACGCCAAGCTCTGCACCTATGGCAACCTCTTTAAGTTCCTCGTGATCTGCATATTTTCCGTTCAGGATGTCTTCACGTATTCTGTTAAATACTCTTCCCCGAAGTGAGTATTTATCTGTAACTTCCGTTTTTAAGTCTTTCTTTTCCATATCTTCTATTGTCTTCCCTCTTATGGATTCCTTCTAAAAAAGATTATCATTTGGAAAGTTCTTTTATAGCTCCGTCTGTCACTTCAATTCCAATGAGCTTTGAAACCTCAGCGATTTTTTTGGTAAGCTCCTCGTCATACATAACAGTTACACGTCCGTTAGCATATTCCTCATCTACCCATTCCTTAAGAACAAGCACAAGCTTTGAGTCTTTTCCGATAGCCTCATCACCCTTTAAGTGATAGTGAACATTGATCCAGTGAGCTATACCTGCAAGTCCTGAAGTGTTTGATACAGCACTTACAGGGGGTCTTCCAAGGAACTTATCCGTATCAAAAATGTTATAGATCTCCTCATTTTTAAGAAGTCCGTCTGCGTGGATACCTGCTCTTGTCACATTGAAATTCTTACCAACAAAGGGTGTCTGCGGCGGGATGTGATATCCAAGCTCCTTCTCGTAGTACTGAGCAAGCTCTGTAATAACCTGTGTATTCATTCCGTTCAGAGTACCCTTAAGCTGAGCATACTCAAATATCATTGCTTCAAGAGGTGTATTACCTGTTCTCTCACCGATACCAAACAGTGATGCGTTAACACCTGAGCAGCCATAGAGCCATGCAGTTGTTGAGTTGCTGACTGCCTTATAGAAGTCGTTGTGTCCATGCCACTCTATAAGCTCACTGGGAACACCTGCGTTAGTATTAAGCGCATAAATGATACCCTGAACACTTCTGGGAATAACCGCACCTGAGAAGTTTACACCATATCCCATGGTATCGCAGGCACGAACCTTGATCGGTATTCCATACTCCTCTCTGAGCTTCATGAGCTCAACACAGAAGGGAACTACAAAGCCATATATATCAGCTCTTGTGATGTCCTCAAGGTGGCATCTGCAAGCAATACCCTCCTCAAGGCAGTCGCGAATAACACTAAGATAGTGCTCAAGAGCCTGTTTTCTTGTCATCTTAAGCTTTAAGAAAATATGATAGTCTGAGCAGCTTACAAGGATACCGGTCTCCTTCATGCCGATTTCCTTAACAAGCTTAAAATCCTCCTTGCTTGCGCGGATCCAGCTTGTAACCTCAGGGAATTCATAGCCTCTCTCCATACATTTATAAACAGCATCTCTGTCCTTTTTGCTATATAAAAAGAACTCACTGGCACGGATCATTCCGTTCGGTCCGCCAAGCTCATGCATCTTATCGTAAATGTGAACTATCTGCTCTGTTGAGTAAGGTGCTCTGGACTGCTGTCCGTCTCTGAAGGTTGTATCTGTGATCCAGATGTCCTTAGGCATGTTGTGAGGAACAATTCTATCATTAAATGGAATCTTCGGAACCTCATCATATGGGAACATATTTCTGAAAACATTGGGTTTTTGTACATCGTCAAGAATATACATATGTTCCTCAATTTGTAACAGATTGTTATGTTCATTCATCGTCACCGGTCTGTTCTGGAATGTCTCGTCCTGCATTTTGGTTCCTCCCTTAAAACTGTTTGTTTTGCTATTATATAAAATCTTTGTATTATTGTATACAATGATACGAAACATGTCAACGCTTTAATGTGATAAAGTGATAAAAAATCAATAAAAAGATGGCAGATGAACAATATGCTCATCTGCCATCTTTTTATTCTTCAAATCAAACGGGAAGTTCTGCTCTCGCTCCGCTCGCCAGAACAACTTCAGCTGACTAAGCTCGAAAAAACCTCGCTAAGTCATCTGAGTTTGAACTGGTTAATCAATCTTGTAAGATCCTCAGACTGTGCTGTCAGCGACTGTGATACATTGCTGGATTCCTGAGCTGTCTCAGAATTACTCTGCACAACAGTAGATATCTGATCGATACCTTCGTTGATCTCTTCCATGCTGGCTGCCTGCTGCTGTGCCATCTCTCCGGTGTCAGCGATCATACCGGTAATCTCTTCAACTGATGCCTGCATCTGCTGAAGTGCTTCTGTGGTCTCAGCCACAACATCATTACCGTTTCTAATCTCTTCCATTGTATCCTGGATAAGCTGGTGAGTATTCTTAGCAGCCTCTGTACTCTGGCTTGCAAGTGTACTGATCTCATCAGCAACAACCGCAAAGCCTTTTCCTGATTCACCTGCTCTTGCTGCCTCGATTGAAGCATTAAGTGCAAGGAGCTGTGTCTGCTTGGCAATGGATTCGATTGTATTTGTTACCTGCTCGATCTCGTTTGAAGCCTCTGTGATTCTGACCATAGCATCTGTAACAAGATGCATCTTTCTCGCACTGGCATCTGCATCATCGCGAACCTTGCCGGCCATCTGACGTGATCTCTCAGCTGTCTCGGCCATGGTCTTGGTCTGCTCTGTAACTGTGTTAACAGAAGCTGTAAGCTCCTCAACCGCAGCAGCCTGATCCGTTGCACCCTCTGCAAGGTCTGTGGCGCCTCTGCTCATTCCGCTTGCGCCCTCAGATACATGGTTGGAGGATTCTCTTACATGAGCCAGGGTATCTGACAACGAATCTGTGATATTATCTAAAGCTTCGCTGATAGGAGCAAAATCTGCTTTATACAATTCGGGATGAAGTGTTCCCTGTGAAAAATCGCCGTCCGCAACGAGCTTAAGAGTCTCTCTGATATCTGAAACAATCTGCTCTGTTACACCTGTGGATTCACTAAGATCCTTGGCGAGTCTTCCAAGCTCATCCTCTGATTCATAATCAATTTCGATATGAAGGTTTCCTTTTGACATCTCGTCAGCTGCCTTGGAAATTTCTTCAACAGGAATAAGGATAGCCTTTGAGAGTTTTTTCTTAACATCGATGATGTAAAGAAGTACAAGGATAACTATGATCAAAGTGATCGAGCTCATTACGATTCCGAGAATAAGTGCATTCTTATATGCCTTTTCTGCAGATTCTGTAGAAGCGCTTGATACACTCTTGAAATCCTGAACTGCCACATCAAGTGAAGGATATAACGTATCGTTGAAGTAGAAGAATATCTCCTCGGAGGTAGATCCATCATTAAACATATTACCGAGGGTAACTCCGTTCGCTTCAACAGCCTTAAGATCCGAAGATACCTTATTTATGGATGAACTGTCATCCATAACCTTGGCAAGCTTACTGAGGTTTTCATCGAACTCCTCAAACTTACCCATTGCTTTATCAAGCTGTTCCTGCCTGATACCCTCATCTGGTGACGAAAGTGCCCACAGGAATGACTTAGCCAAAGCCTGAATATCAATTCTTATCTCAGCCTGAATCGTATTCATCGTATAATACTTTTTGTATATCGTACGAATAGAAAACAGCGCTGAAACAATTGTAATTGCCAGAATTGCAACAGCGATGCAGAACATCGTAATGATCTGCTTGAAGGTGGAGTTGAATTTTTCCTGAACGCTGAGATTATGAATTCGCTTCTCATCTACGCTCACAAGATTCTTTATACTCATAATTTGCCCCCTATCATAAAAGAAAACCTACCTACACTTAATTTTAGCAAATTATGTGAATAATGCAGTAATATATTAACGATTTTTCAAAAATTTTATATTTATAAATTTTGTAAAATTTTTTAGCAAACAGTCAGTATATCCGCCACAGAATTGATATTTGTCTCAGCCCTGTTGCTCTTTGCTGCAGCCCCTATTGCCACGCTGTGCATTCCTGCCGCAATGGCTGCATCTATCCCTGCATCTGCATCCTATTGATGGTATAGGTGACTACGAAACCTCACATATAGGTGCAAGAGTCAGATGGAGAACCAGTGCCGGTAAATAATTCAAACCTTACCGGTACTATTTCACCTTTATTTTTTGCGATTTTGAAAAATGGCCATAGTATTTCTTTCCTTCATACTTCCTGAATGCTCTTACCTTAACCTTGTAGGTGCCTTTGGGAAGCTTCTTTGCCGTAAAGGATCTCTTTGTAGTCTCTACGATTATCCACTTGCCACTCTTCCTGTACTTTATCTGATATCCACTGGCATCAGTGATCTTCGCATACTTTACCTTAAATTGTCCCTTGCCTCGCTTAAGCTCTGAGATGGTAACCTTTGACGCCTTGACATTCTTCATCTTTTCAAGGCCTGTGGGGCTGCCAACTCTTACTTTTATGGAGCCGATCTCCTGTCCATCCTTATTCTTTGCAATAACACGGCATTTTCCGACCTTAAGTCCATGGACATAAGCTTTTCTATACTTTTTGCTGTCTCTTTCTACAGTAGCGATCTCAGTATTGGTGCTCTCCCAGATTATCTCTGTATTTATTGCATCGGTGGGATATACCTCTCCGGTGATCGTTTCAATTTCGTCAGGCTTTATCTTAATCTCATCATCCTCAAACAGGAGCTGGGTATAATTCTTCTGCCTTACATTCACATGACAGGATGCAGTTTTTCCGTTGGCTGTAGTAACGGTTATATCAGTGCTTCCAATTGCCACGCCCTTTACAAGACCATTACTGTCAACAGTCGCATAAGAGCTCTGACTGCTATTCCAGGTATAGGTTGTAGTAGCTGTGGTCGGTGTAAGTGTCGGTGTAAGTGTAAATGACTCTCCGGGTGAAATATCCCTTGTTGTTATATCCAGAGTAACTCCCTGGGGTTCATTTGCATCAACAGTCACAGCCTCCGTATCCGGTACGGTCACAACCTCAGATCCGTTTCCAGCCCCTGGTTCTGTCTGACCCCCTGGCGTTGTTTCGCCCTCTGCCCTTGTAGCTATAGCCGTATTAAAAAATACCGTAAGCGAAAGACAAATGATCATAATTAAGCTGGTAAACATGTTCCGTCGGTTTTGTTTCCTCATAATATTCCCCTCATAAGCTCGCACTGCATGAAAAAACATGCATCAAAACAACGTATCTATGATATATTCTAACAATCAAAGCCCAAATAATCTCACAATATCCAACTATTTAAGAGTAAATTTATAAACGCATAAAAAAATTTAAACTCCTTTAATAATGTGCAATTCATAACAAAAACCGCTACATGTTCATATCGAGCATGTAGCGGTTTTGAAATTGTATCTTTTATAGGACAGCTGATATTACTTCATAACAATGTTCACGATCTTGCCGGGAACATAGATCTCTTTGATAATATTGCCATCAAATTTGCCTGCAATAGCTTCCTTAGCCTTAGCAAGTACATCATCCTTAGCATCATCCTTGCCAATTGAGATGGTTGCACGAACCTTACCGTTAACCTGAACAGCGATCTCTATTGTGTTCTCTACAGTAAGTGCCTCATCATACTCAGGCCATGTCTGCTGGTAAAGTCTTCCCTCACCACCGATTCTCTGCCAGATCTCCTCTGTGATGTGAGGAGCAACAGGGTTAAGCATTGTGATAAGTGTCTTATACTCAGCCTTGTTTACTGCATTCTTCTTATAGAAATCATTGATAAGTGACATCATAGCTGCAATAGCTGTGTTGTACTTAAGGTTCTCAAAGTCGCTTGAAACCTTCTTAATGGTTCTGTGCATCTCACCCTTAAGATCATCTGAGTACTCATCTCCGTCAACAAGAATATCCTGTAGCTTCCATACTCTCTCAAGGAATCTGCGACAGCCCTTAACGCCGTCCTCAGACCATGAAGCAGCAAGGTCGAACGCACCGATGAACATCTCATAGGTACGAAGTGTATCAGCACCGTAATCCTCTACGATATCATCAGGATTAACAACGTTACCACGGGACTTACTCATCTTCTCGCCGTTCTCACCAAGGATCATTCCGTGGCTTGTTCTCTTCTGATAAGGCTCAGTTGTAGGTACTACGCCCTGATCATAGAGGAACTTGTGCCAGAATCTTGAGTACAGAAGGTGAAGTGTTGTATGCTCCATTCCTCCGTTGTACCAGTCAACGGGAAGCCAGTATTTAAGTGCTTCCTTGCTGGCAAGTGCATCCTTGTTGGTAGGATCTGTATATCTGAGGAAGTACCATGAAGATCCTGCCCACTGAGGCATAGTATCTGTCTCTCTCTTTGCAGGTCCACCACAGCAAGGGCATGTTGTGTTAACCCAGTCTGTCATAGCTGCAAGAGGTGATTCACCGTTATCTGTAGGCTCGTAGCTGTCTACCTCAGGAAGGAGCAGCGGAAGCTCTGACTCATCGATCGGAACAAATCCGCACTTCTCACATTCAACGATTGGGATAGGCTCTCCCCAATATCTCTGACGTGAAAATACCCAGTCACGAAGCTTGTAGTTAACCTGTGCATGACCAATCTTCTTCTCTTCAAGGAAGGAGATCATCTTTTCCTTAGCATCTGCTACTGAAAGGCCATTGATGAAGTCTGAATTAATAAGTACGCCTGTAGCAACATCTGTAAATGCAGCAGCATTAACATCAACCTCTTCACCATCCTTGGCAACAACCTGGATGATAGGAAGATCAAACTTCTTAGCAAACTCCCAGTCTCTGTCATCATGGGCAGGAACCGCCATAATAGCACCTGTACCATAGCTCATAAGTACGTAATCTGAAACCCAGATCGGGATCTCTTTTCCGTTAACAGGGTTGATAGCCTTAAGACCATCAATCTCAACACCTGTCTTATCCTTGGCAAGCTCTGAACGCTCGAAGTCTGACTTCTTGGCAGCTGCCTCTCTGTATTCGATAACTGCGTCCCAGTTATTGATTCTGTCCTGATACTTATCAAGGTAAGGATGCTCAGGAGATACAACCATATATGTTGCACCGAAAAGTGTATCGCAACGTGTTGTATAAACTGTAAGGTGATCCTCTGTATCCTTGATTGCAAAGTCTACCTCTGCACCTGTTGAACGTCCGATCCAGTTCTTCTGAGAAACCTTGACTCTCTCAATATAATCAACACCGTCAAGACCATCGATAAGCTTATCAGCATACTCTGTGATCTTGAGCATCCACTCACTCTTAACCTTGCGGACAACCTCAGAACCGCAACGCTCACAAACGCCGTTAACAACCTCCTCGTTTGCAAGACCAACCTTACATGAAGTACACCAGTTAATAGGCATTTCCTTCTTATAAGCAAGTCCGGCCTTGAAGAGCTTTAAGAATATCCACTGAGTCCACTTGTAGTAATCTGGATCAGTTGTATTAATTTCTCTGTTCCAGTCAAAGGAATAACCCAAAGAATGAAGCTGGCTCTTGAACTTCTTAACGTTGTTAGCTGTTACGATCTTAGGATGAATGTGATTCTTGATCGCATAGTTCTCGGTAGGAAGTCCGAAAGCATCCCAGCCCATGGGATAAAGAACGTTATAGCCCTGCATTCTGCGCTTACGTGCAACGATATCCAGCGCTGTATACGGACGCGGATGACCTACATGAAGTCCCTGACCTGAAGGATAAGGGAACTCAACAAGTGCATAGTACTTGGGCTTAGAGTAATCATTGCTTGCTGCAAATGCATTCTCATCATCCCAAATCTTTTGCCATTTTTCTTCAACTTCTTTGTGATTATATAACTCTGACATTTGAGATACCTCGTTTTTTTAGAATATAGTTAAGAATTTTATCATATTAAAGTGCCATATTCAAGCGAGGTACCTCAGTTCTATGTTATGGAAGTCATCCTTTTTTTGGTAAAATATTTGCCCAGACTCTCAATGGGCGCAGGCTTTGCGTAATGATAGCCCTGAATATAATCGAATCCTCTGTCGATACTGAATTTCTTCTGGGTCTCATCCTCGACACCCTCAACCAGAGTAACAAAGCCATTTTTCTTGAAAAAATCGATCATATAGGTAATGATATCGTCTACGCGGTCGTCCTGAATAGATTTATAGAGAAGTGATTTATCGAACTTAATGGTCTGAACCGGAACATCAACAACTCTCTCGAGATTTGAATAGCCTGTTCCGAAATCATCCATATAAAGCTGTATACCTTCATTGTTAAGCATATCCATATTGTGCTTAACAGCTTCATAGTTGTCCGCCATCATGGACTCTGTAAGCTCAAGTCTTATCATCTTCTGATCAACCTTGTAGCTGTGGATTATGTCCATAATTTCCTTATAGAAGGTCTTATCAGTAAAATCTGCAGTTGAACAGTTTATCGTCACTGCATCAAAATCATACTCCTCTGAGAGCTTTTCCAGAGCCTTGCAGACCTTGTGCATCATTATAACGGTTAGAGCATGGATACAGTTGTTCTTCTCTGCGATCTGGATAAATGCATCCGGAGGAATCATCTTTCCATCTATTGTAAGTCTCATCAGTGCCTCTGCTGACCTGAACTCATCCTTCTCTACACTGTAGATAGGCTGGGCATAGCAAAGAATACGTTCATCCTCGGGATCCATCTTAACCCTGATATCCATAAGCGCCTGCTCGATCTTAAACACTTCATCAAACTCTCTGAAGTCTCTGCCATTGGCGAAGTAATACACATTTTCTCCATCCTTGAGCTTCTGTTCTCTCATGTACCACATGAAGAGCTGTGACCATTTATTACCAACTGCAGCAAACCTTCTGCTATCTCCGCAAACACCAAGGAAATAGTGAATATGCTCCTCTGTTCTTTCATAGAAATTATCCAGAATATCTCTTATATGTTCCGCATAATTCTCGGCATCAGAGCGCTCCTTTGTCTCAATAACAGATACAAAGGTTCCAAAGTTTACCCTATAGAGGAAAATCTTATTAGATATTCTCTCAATTTCCCTGCAGACTCTTGCCATCTCCACAGTAAGACCAGCATAGTCAGGTGTAAAGGAACTATCCGTGATCTGGGGGAAATCAATATATGCCAGGTAGAAAATCCTCCCCCTTCTTGTATTTGTCAAAAACTTACTTTCAAGAGCGCCCAGATTCTGACATCCGGTCTCTTCATCATAGGGATTTGAATGGAAAAGCTGATAGAGAATAACCAGCGGCATTACGTAAGTCGCACCTGTGAAAATTGAGTGTCTGGCAATTATCTGAGCCACAAGAAATACAAGTTCTACAGGTAATAATATGAGTGCTGCTCTTATAACAATTCTTGAAACATAACGCCTTCTCAAGAAACATGCAAAAGTGCAGATAAGCACACAAACAATACCTGCAACACAGTAAAATCTTGTAAAATGATATATATCTATACCATCAGTTCTGACAAAATACAGATTCTTCATTGCAACCTGATAAATCACACCTGCAAAGTATATAGTTGCAACGAGAACATAGAGCATTACTATTACAGATTTTTTCTTCAATCTTTTCTCACTTAAGAGATTCACATAATTGAATATGAGGATAAGAATAAAAAGATATAAAACCAGAAAAAGTACAAGTAATGCCGTAAATGAATTTCTATCATAATAGGTTTCAACATTACTTGCGACTTCTACTATCATTATCTGAGTTGCAGTCGCAAATACAGACACAACAGTTCCCAAAACAAGGAACTTGAAGGATTTTGACTTTTTTGGCTTGGTCAGAGATATAAAAATCAAAAGAAGCACAGCAAAAATAAGGCTGGCATATTCTCCGATTATGTCATATCTTAACCCCATATGCATTCCAAATTGTGGCATATCAATTCCTCACAAAAAGCATACTTATGCATCATCAGATTTATCGTATCATATAGATATAAGCACGCTTTTAAAAAACTATAAAAAAATAATAAAGAGCTGACATTTCGTAAATTGAAATGTCAGCTCTTTTATAGTCATTTTATTACAGCTTAATCTTCTATGCTGTTTTCCTTAACCTTTTCAGCTCTTGCTGCAACTTCCTTCTGCTGAATATCTGAAGGAGCCTGCTCGTAGCGAGCGAAACTATATTCATAGTCTCCTGCGCCACCTGTCATGGATCTTAAGGTTGTGCAATATCCATAGAGTTCCATCATCGGGATATCAGCCTCGATAACCTGCTTGCCATCGCCGGTAGGATTCATTCCAAGTACGCGGCCTCTTCTCTTGTTAAGGTCACCCATTACGTCACCGGTGAATGCATCCGGAACAGTAACCTTAAGTGTAGCGATGGGCTCTAAAAGAACAGGTGTAGCTTCCATGAAGCCCTTCTTGAAGGCGTTGCTTGCTGCAACCTTGAATGCCATTTCTGAAGAGTCAACCGGGTGATAGGATCCATCATAAAGTGTAGCCTTTACACCGACAACTGGATAAGCTGCAAGAGGTCCTCTCTGAGAAGCCTCAGCAATACCCTTCTCAACTGCCGGGAAGTAGTTCTTCGGAACAGCACCACCTACTACAACCTGATCAAAGATATAAGCCTTTGTATCGTCGCCTGAAGGCTCGAAACGCATCTTAACGTGTCCATACTGTCCGTGACCACCGGTCTGCTTCTTATACTTGTACTCTACATCTGAGTTCTTGCGGATTGTCTCTCTGAAAGCTACCTTCGGCTTATCGAGATCAATACCAACCTTGTACTCGTTAAGGAGCTTACTTACAGCGATCTCAAGGTGCATATCACCCATACCATAGATAAGTGACTGATGATTCTCTGCATCGTTTACAACCTTAAGAGTTGCATCCTCAGCTGAAAGCTTGGCAAGTGACTGAGCAATCTTATCGATATCAGCCTTGTTCTGTGCCTTATATCTCATGTATGTGTAAGGCTCGGAAATATCCATCTTAGCATACTGTACAGGATTAGCCTTTGTTGAAAGTGTATCACCTGTAGAGATATCAAGCTTCTGAAGGGCACCAAAATCACCTGCGTGAAGCTCGGGAACTTCAATAGTCTTGTTGCCCTGCATTACATAGATCTTACCGATCTTAACTTCTGTATCCTTATTGGAATCGTACATAACGTCATCAGTCTTGATAACACCTGAACGAACCTTGATCATTGAATACTTTCCAATGAAAGGATCCATCATTGTCTTAAATACAAAAGCTGTCTTCGGCTTGGAGAAATCGAAGTTAGCTTCGAAAATCTCATTGGTCTTCATGTTGATGCCGGCCATCTTGCGATTTTCAGGTGCAGGCATGTACTTAATGATATCATCAAGCAGTGTGTAAACACCCTGTGCAAGAATACTTGATCCCATCTCAATAGGAACGATTGAACCGTCACATACGTTGTTTCTGAGTGCAGATCTGATCTCCTGCTCTGAGAAGGTCTCTCCGCTGAAGTATCTGTCCATGAACTCTTCACTGGTCTCAGCAACTGCTTCCATGAGAGCATCACGATACTGACTCAGATATTCCTTGTTGTAATCAGGAACCTCGCACTCAACTGCGTCCTTGCCTTCCCAACGGAAGCCCTTTTCCTGAATAACATTTACGTAACCAACAAACTTCTCATTCTCACGAATAGGAAGATTGAAGGGTGCTATCTTCTTTCCATATTTATCTGTAAGGTCCTGAACTACCTGTCTGTAGGATGCATCATCGATATCCATATCTGAAACGAAGAACATACGAGGGATACCATACTTTTCGCAAAGATCCCATGCTCTCTCTGTTCCGACTTCAACACCGGCCTTACCGGAAACTACGATGATCGCTGCATCAGCAACGCTCATTGCTTCCTGTACTTCGCCAACGAAATCAAAGAATCCGGGTGAATCAAGAACGTTTATCTTGTGTCCATCCCACTCCATTGCAATGTTGGTAGTGCTGATTGAAAACTGACGCTTCTGTTCCTCTTTATCAAAGTCACTGACGGTATTTCCATCAGATACTTTACCCATTCGGGAAGTAATTCCGGAGAGGTAAGCCATTGCTTCCGCCAGGGAAGTCTTGCCGGCTCCACCATGACCTAAGAGTACGACGTTGCGTATTTTGTCACTTGTGTAAACTTTCATATCTTGCTCCTCCAAGTCTTAAATTATGTTGGGAAAAAATATTGAAGTATTTTTTAGATTCCCCCTAACCCTATGGATATATTTTACTAAAATTGTGCATACAATACAAGTAATTCGGTCAAATTTGCACAATTGGGTAAAAAACATCCAATTAATAGATGTTGTAAAATCAAATCGATTGATTTTCGCACTTTAACGTGTTATAGTGTAAACTGTTCAAGGCTTTTTTATACTACTAAATATGTACTTTCCAAGGAGTTTTTCATGAATACAGATAATCTAACCTGTGGTTTTATAGGTCTTGGTCTTATCGGCGGTTCTATGGCCAGAGCCCTGAAAGCCAAGAATCCTAAGATCCGCATTATTTCATATACACCCCATCCCGAAACATCACTCAAGGCTAAAGAGGATGGAATCGTTGACGAAGCCTGTGAGAAGGTTGATGAGAGATTTTCAGAGTGCGACTACATTTTTCTGTGCGCACCGATTGAAAGAAATAATGATAATCTTTCTCTTATAAAGCCTTATCTCAATCCTAAGACAACACTTACTGATATCGGCTCTGTTAAGACAAGCATCCATGAGCATGTTAAGGAGCTTGGACTTGAGGAGCAGTTTATCGGCGGCCATCCCATGGCAGGTACCGAGAGAATCGGTTACATAAACTCTAAAGCTTCTATCTTAGAGAACGCTTTTTATATTCTTACAAAAACAGAAAAGACAACCGACGAACGAATTGAAAACTACAGGGAGCTGGTTGAGATGATGGGCGCTACACCGCTTATTATCCCCTATGAGCAGCACGACTTCATAACAGCTGCAGTAAGCCATGTTCCTCACGTTATAAGCGGATGCCTTGTTAATCTTGTTCATGACAGCGACTCAGAGGACGGTCTTATGAAAATGATCGCCGCAGGTGGCTTTAAGGATATCACCAGAATTTCATCATCTTCACCTGTTATGCTTCAGCAGATATGTCTTACAAATCACAAGAACATATCCGTACTGCTTGATAAGTACATCAGCTATTTAAATGAGATGAAGGCAGTTATAGATGATGTTGACGGCAACGGTCTTATGGATTTCTTCTCATCCGCAAGGGAATACAGAGATTCCTTCAATGACCTTAGACGCGGTCCTATCCAGAAGACCTATGTTATCCGTGTTGATATCGCAGATGAGCCCGGTAACATCGCATCAGTTGCCACTCTTCTTTCCGTCAACGGAATCAACATCAAGAATATCGGCATTGTCCATAACAGAGAATTCGAACACGGTACATTAAGTATAGAATTTCATGATGACAAAGCCATGGAAAAAGCATTAAAATTATTAGAAACTCACGGATATCCGTCAGTTGACTGATACCCTTTGACACACTAACTTTTACTTGAAAAAAGAGGGAACCAACCATGATCAGTATTGAAAAAAGCACAAAGCCTTTAACCGGCAATGTATTTGTTCCGGGGGACAAATCAATTTCTCACAGAAGCATCATGTTCGGTGCTATTTCTGAAGGAGCCACAGAGATAACAGGTTTCTTAAAAAGTGGAGACTGTCTCTCCACAATTGAATGTTTTAAACAGCTCGGTATCCTTATTGAGCATTCCCAGAGACCCATGAACGGTGTTCCTACCATAACCGTACACGGTAAAGGACTTCACGGTCTCCATGCTCCGTCTTCTACTCTTTATACCGGCAACAGCGGAACCACAACCCGCTTATTATCTGGAATTCTGGCTGCGCAGCCCTTCGATTCCATGATCACAGGTGACAGCTCAATTGAAAAACGTCCGATGAACAGAATCATCAAGCCCCTTACACAGATGGGTGCTGATATCAGCTCTGCTCTTGGCAATGACTGTGCTCCTCTTATGATCAAAGGTGGCAAGAGACTTCGCGGCATATCCTATCACAGCCCTGTTGCTTCTGCTCAGGTTAAATCCTGTGTTATTCTCGCAGGCCTTTATGCAGAAACAGATACTGTAGTTTATGAGCCCGCGCTTAGCAGAAACCATACAGAGATAATGCTTCGTGCATTCGGTGCTGATATCCATGACGAGGTTGATGTTAAAGGTGGCTCCTCCGCTATCCTGCATCCGGGACTCCCTCTTCGTGGAATCAAGGTAAATGTGCCCGGGGATATTTCTTCAGCAGCATATTTCATCGCAGCTGCACTCCTTGTTCCCGGCTCTGACATCATCATTCACAATGTTGGAATCAACAAGACAAGATCCGGAATTCTCAGCATCCTCACTCAGATGGGCGCTGATATCCAGCTTGAAAACGTAGATGAATCAATTGAGCCAAGAGCTGATCTTCACGTAAGATACTCAGAGCTTCACGGTAATGAAAACGGACGCTTCGAGGTATCAGGAAAGCTTATCCCGACCATGATCGACGAGCTTCCCATCTTTGCTGTAGTTGCCGCAACAGCTGATTGCACCACTATAATCAAGGATGCAGCGGAGCTTAAGGTAAAGGAATCAAACAGAATCGATACCGTATGCAATAACCTGAAGGCCATGGGCGCTGATATAGAGCCCACAGATGACGGAATGATAATTCATGGCGGTAAGCCACTTCATGCTACCGATATCGATTGCAACAACGATCACAGAATAGCAATGAGCTTTGCAGTTGCTGCTCTTGCTGCCGAAGGTTCAACAAGAATTCTTGATGATAAGTGCGTTGGAATATCTTATCCGGACTTCTTTAAGGATCTTAAAAATCTCACAAAATAAAACATAGCCATGCGATCAAATCGCATGGCTCTTATTTTTTGTCTTAAATGTATAGATTAGTCTCTTCTGAATATATCTCTTGAATAAACCTTATCTGCTACATCATCGAGGCAGGAATCGTATCTGTTAGCGATGATCGCTGCACTCTTCTTTTTAAACTCATCAAGGTCATTAACCACGTGGCTTCCGAAGAATGTGGTTCCGTTTTCAAGTGAAGGCTCGTAAATAATTACGGTTGCACCCTTAGCCTTGATTCTCTTCATAACACCCTGAATACTGCTCTGACGGAAGTTATCTGAATTACTCTTCATTGTAAGTCTGTAAACACCGATTATAACCTCGTGTTCCTTCTTAGCATCATAGGACTCACTGTTACCGTAAGCACCTGCGATATCAAGAACTCTGTCAGCTATGAAATCCTTACGTGTTCTGTTGGACTCAACGATAGCCTCGATAAGGTTCTCCGGAACATCAGAATAGTTAGCAAGAAGCTGCTTAGTATCCTTAGGCAGGCAGTATCCGCCGTAACCAAAGGAAGGGTTATTATAGAAATCACCAACTCTGGGATCGAGGCATACGCCCTTGATGATCTGATCAGTGTTGAGGTTCTTCATCTCAGCATAGGTATCAAGCTCGTTGAAGTATGATACTCTGAGTGCCAGATATGTATTTGCAAAAAGCTTAACTGCTTCAGCCTCTGTGAAGCCCATGAAAAGAACATCTACGTTTTCCTTAAGTGCTCCTTCCTTCAAAAGCTCTGCGAAGGTATCAGCAGCCTTTTTAAGCTCAGCGTCATTCTCATCCATTCCCACGATAATACGGCTGGGATAGAGGTTATCATAGAGAGCCTTAGACTCTCTAAGGAACTCAGGGCTAAAGAGCACCTTATCTGTTCCCATCTTCTCTCTTACTTTTCTGGTGTAACCAACGGGAATAGTACTCTTGATTACCATGTAGGCGTTAGGATTAACCTTCTTAACAAGGTCAATTACAGCCTCAACAGCACTGGTATCAAAGTAGTTCTTCTTACTGTCATAATTAGTAGGAGCTGCGATAACTACGAAATCAGCATCCTTATAAGCAGACTCTCCGTCTGTTGTTGCAGTAAGATCAAGCTCTTTTTCTGCAAAATATTTCTCAATGTAGTCATCCTGGATGGGTGAAATACGCTTATTAAGCATCTCAACCTTCTCAGGAATAATGTCTACAACTGTCACCTTATGCTTCTGTGACAGTAAAGTAGCGATTGAAAGTCCGACATAGCCGGCACCTGCAACCGCAATCTGTAAGTCTTTAAATTCGCGCATGATATAATCCTTTACATTTCCTCGAGTGTATCCTGAACAGTCTCATAAACAGAGATTCTCTGTCTGTCATATTCAGGCATTCCGATGAAAATAGCACCATATTCATAGCTATCCTCAAGGGCAGTTCCTCGAACGATTTTAATGAATACATGAAGAACCTCTTTAGTCCAAATGGTGAGGTTACATTCATAGTTATCCCCCATGGTAAGCTGTAAGTCTGACTGAAATCCCATTCCTGCACGGGAACAGTTTATAACTGAAATAGCAACTGCCTCCGGCTCTGAAGTAGAGCAAATAGGTTTCATGATGAGCTCACCATCAAGGTCAAGCCTTTTGTATTTTCTTCTCTCTTCCATAATTTCCCCCTCAGATAAATAATGTTCGATTTAGAAAATAATTATATCTTAAATCTCATCATCCGTAAAGAAACATGCATCGCCAAAGCTAAAGAATCTGTAACGTTTTTCGATAGCTTCATTGTATGCGTTAAGCACATTTTCTCTGCCTGCAAGCGCTGAAACCAGCATAACAAGTGTTGATTCCGGAAGATGAAAATTTGTAATAAGGCAGTCTGTGACCTTAAATTTATAGCCCGGATAAATGAAAATGGATGTATTATCTGCACAGGGCTCAATATGTCCGTTTTCATCGGCAGCACTTTCGATTGTTCTGCAGCTGGTAGTTCCAACACAGATAACACGATGTCCGCTCTCCTTTGCCTTATTTATCTTATCCGCAGCTTCTTTATTAACCTGATACCACTCTGTGTGCATATGATGCTCAAGAACGTTAGTAACCTTAACAGGTCTGAAGGTTCCAAGTCCCACATGGAGTGTTACATACGCAAGATCAATTCCCTTGTCCTGGATTTTCTTTAAAAGCTCCTGAGTAAAGTGAAGACCTGCTGTGGGCGCAGCTGCTGATCCCTCATACTTTGCATAAACTGTCTGGTACATATTCTTGTCCTGAAGTTTATGTGTGATATAAGGCGGAAGCGGCATCTCTCCAAGCTTATCAAGCACCTCCTCAAAGATTCCTTCGTAGGAAAACTGAACAAGTCTGTTACCCTCTTCAACAATATCAAGGATCTTAGCATTAAGAAGTCCTTCTCCGAAGATAACCTCTGCGCCGGGGCGAAGCTTCTTCCCGGGCTTAACAAGTGTCTCCCAAATATCATTCTCTCTTCTCTTGAGAAGAAGTATCTCAACTGCAGCGCCTGTATCCTTCTTGGTTCCAAGAAGACGTGCAGGGATAACCTTTGTATCATTTAACACGAGGCAGTCACCGGGCTTAAGATAGTCGATGATATCATGAAAAATCTTATGGGTAATCTTACCCGTATTCTTATTCATTACAAGAAGCTTTGCATCATCGCGGGCAGGAAGCGGGTCCTGAGCGATAAGTTCCTCGGGAAGATCAAAATAATAATCGCTGGTGCGAAGACCCAGATTAGGGTCCGCAGCACCTGAATTTGTAATACTCAATATTTTTCTCCTAAAAATTCATAAGGAAATTCTGCTCTCGGGCTAAAGCCCTCGCCAGAACAAAGTTCGATCACGCAAATCAAAGATTTGCTATCTCACTTTACATATTCGTAAGACTAGCCTTGTTCAGGAATGTCTTATAGCCTCTGTATGCCTCATAGACATCAGCCTTGGAAGTAGCTTCATAAGGTGCGTGCATGTTAAGAACTGCTACGCCGCTATCAATAACATTCATTCCGTAAAGTGCAAGGATGTAAGCGATTGTTCCGCCACCACCTACGTCTACCTTACCAAGCTCAGCCATCTGGAATTCCACATCATCCTCTTCGAAGATGCTTCTAAGATGAGCGATGTACTCAGCGTTAGCATCATTGGAGCCTGACTTTCCGCGGCTGCCTGTAAACTTACTAAATACAGGGCCATAGCCAAGAAGTGATGCATTCTTCTTCTCAAACTGACCTGCGTAAAGCGGATCGAATGCAGCGTTAACATCAGATGAAAGCATGCAGGAATTTGCAAGGCATCTTCTGAGCTTAAGCTCACTGTACTCACCACAGAGATTCATAATCTCTGCAACAGCGTTCTCAAAGAACTTACTCTGCATACCTGTAGCGCCTACGCTACCGATCTCTTCTTTGTCAACAAGGATGCAGCAGCCTGTTCTCTTAAGGTTCTTAACATCAAGAAGTGCCTCCATTGAAGGATATGCACATACTCTGTCGTCCTGACCATAAGCAAGGATCATTGAACGGTCAAAGCCTGCGTCTCTTGCCTTTCCTGCAGGAACGATCTCGAGCTCTGCTGAAAGGAAGTCCTCCTCCTCGATACCGTAAAGATCATAGAGGATTCCAAGGATACCACGCTTAACAGCGTCGCTTACCTTGCCGCTCTCCTCCTTAACTTCCTTCTCATAGGATACAGCGTACTGCTGACCATCTGTGAGCTTGCTGTTCTTCTTATCAGCCTTCTTCTTATCATCGCTCTCGATAACGAAGGGTCTGCTTCCAACAACAAGATCAAGAGCCTCACCCTCAACTACATTGGAGGCCTTCTTGCCCATAAGATCAGCTGAAAGATGAATAAGAAGATCACTTATGAAGAATACCGGATCATCCTCATCCTCACCTACATTAAGCTGTACTGTTGTGCCGTCCTTCTTCACAACTACGCCGTGAATTGAAAGCGGAATAGTAACATACAGATATTTCTTGATACCACCATAGTAGTGAGTATCAAGGTAAGCAATGTTTGTATCCTCATAAAGGGGATTCTGCTTAACATCCATTCTGGGAGAATCGATATGAGCACCAAGGATGTTCATACCGTTCTCAAAGGGCTCGGAACCGATATGGAACATAACAATAGACTTGTTCATCCAAACGCTGTAAACCTTGTCGCCCTTCTTAAGCTTTGTGTTCTTGCCGATGAGAGTGTTGAGCTCTCTGTAGCCCTTTTCCTCGATCTCGTTTACGATTGTGTCAATCGCTTCACGCTCTGTCTTTGCGTTATCAAGGAATGTCTTATAGTTGTCAGTAAATGACTCTAATTCTTTTAACTGCTTTGCAGTGTATTTTGTCCATACATTAGTTCTTTTCATGATATATCTCCTTAGCTTCTAAGCTTAATATTCAGGCTCTCAAGACCATTCAATATCTTCTTCATAGCTGCATTGATCTCATCATCTGCAAGGGTCTTCTCCTTGTCTCTGAATGCAAGTGAATAAGCCATGGACTTGAAGCCCTTCTCAATCTGAGATCCCTCATAAATATCGAAAAGTTCAAGCTTCTCAAGCTTCTTACCACCGCGCTGTCTGATCATCTTCTCGATGTTGCCAGCTGTTACATCTGTAGGAACTACCATACTGATGTCTCTTGTTACAGCAGGGAACTTAGCGATTCCTGTGTAAACACGGTTGTAGCTTGCGTGAGGAACGATTGCAGGAAGATCAAGAACTGCAACATAAGCTCTTGAACCGATTCCATAGTTATCAAGTACTTCAGGATGAACCTCACCAAGATAACCGATTGTCTCTCCCTTGAAGCTGATAAGTGCCTGACGTCCGGGATGAAGGAAAGGCTTACCTGCCTTAGCATCATACTCAAGCTCGTCAGCCATACCGATCTGTCCAAGGAACTCCTCAACAGCACCCTTCATTGTGAAGAAGTCGCCATCACCGTAGAAACCAAGAACAAACTGTGCTCTCTCATCGGGAAGTTCCTTAAGAGGAAGCTCCTTAGCGATGTAGATATTAGCTATCTCGTAAAGCTTAACATCCTTGTTTCTGCGCTTGAAGTTAGTTGCAAGGCTTGTAAGGATAACGTTAAGCGGGATTGTTCTCATAATTGAGAAGTCCTCACCAAGAGGGTTTGAAATTGTAATTGCATTTCTCTCAGGAGCATCCTCAGGTAAAAGAAGCTTATCAAATACCTTGGGGCTCTCGAAGGAATAGCCGTAAGCCTGTGAGAAGCCGCAGAACTGTGCAACCTCACGAGCTGTCTTCTCAACAGTCATCTTGAATGTAAGCTTACCTGTTGTAGGTGCATTCTTAGGAAGTGTAGAAGGAATCTTGTCATAGCCATAGAATCTTGCAACCTCCTCAGCGATGTCACAGAAGCCTACAAGGTCCTGTCTGAAGCTGGGAATGATGATCTCGTTTGAAGCCTCATCATAAACGAGATCTTCTCTTGCAAAGATATCAAGCATAGTCTGTCTGTCGATATCTGTACCAAGAAGCTTGTTGATTCTCTCGGGCTCAAACTTAATTCTGTTAAGAGGCTTGATAGGTGATTTTGCCTCAACGATTCCTGATGTTACCTTACCACAGCCAAGCTCGTTAACAAGCTGACATGCACGATTGATAGCATCCTCAGCGTTGTTAGGATCAAGGCCCTTTTCAAAGAAGCCTGAAGCATCAGTACGAAGACCGATTCTCTTAGCACTCTTACGGATGTTGGGACCATTGAAGGTAGCAGCCTCGAAGAGAACTGTCTTGGCACCCTCTGTGATCATTGAGTTCTCACCACCCATGATACCACCGATAGCTACTTCCTTTTCGCCATCACAGATCATGATAACTTCGCTGTCGAGATTTCTCTCCTGACCGTCAAGAGTTACAAACTTCTCGCCGTCCTGTGCTCTCTTAACAACAATCTTGTTGCCAGCGATTGTTGAAAGGTCGAATGCATGCATGGGCTGACCATACTCTAGCATTACATAGTTAGTGATATCAACGATGTTGTTGATAGGTCTAACACCGTTAGCTGCAAGTCTTCTCTGCATCCACTCGGGTGAAGGACCAACCTGTATATCTGTGCAGACTCTTGCGCAGTAGCGTGAGCAAAGATCTGCATCCTTGATCTCAACTGAAATATAATCTGAAGCCTTCTCAGAAGTCTCCTCAACCTTAACCTCAGGAGCCTTGAAGGGAAGCTTGAAGGTAGCTGCTGTTTCTCTTGCAATACCAAGAATGCTGTAGCAGTCTACGCGGTTACTTGTTACTTCAAATTCGAATACTGTATCGTGAAGACCGAGCACCTCTACTGCATCAGCTCCAACCTCTGTGTCCTCAGGAAGAATATAAAGTCCGTCCTCGGGAGCATCCGGATAGAAATCCTTTGATGAACCAAGCTCCTCAATAGAGCACATCATACCTGCACTGGGAACACCGCGAAGCTTGCCGGCCTTGATTTTGATTCCTTCCTCAGGATTCGGGCTGCCGTCATGTCCGCCTGCAACTCTTCCGCCATCAAGAACAACAGGAACCTTATCGCCTTCCTTCATGTTCTTTGCACCGGTAACGATCTGAATCATTTCAGAGCCGATGTTAACCTGGCAGATAACCAGTTTGTCAGCGTCCGGATGAGGCTCGATCTTGTCGATCTGACCTACAACAATTTTCTCTAAATTTTTATCAAGGCGATGGAATCCTTCGCCCTTTGTTCCGGAAAGTGTAAGTGCATCAAGGATTTCCTGATCACTTGCATTCAAGTCCGGTACGTATACTTTAAGCCAATTTAAATTAGCATCCATATTTCTAATCTCCTTTTTATGTAATAACCTCGCTAAGTGATTACTTTTAGAACTGCTCTAAGAATCGTATGTCGTTCTCGTACAGGAGACGCATGTCATCAATCTCATATTTAAGCACTGCAATTCTCTCAAGACCGAGACCGAATGCAAAGCCGGTGTACTCGTTAGGATCGATTCCACTCATCTCAAGAACGTGAGGGTGAACCATACCGCAGCCAAGGATCTCAATCCATCCTTCGCCCTTACAGAAACGGCATCCCTTACCACCGCACTTAAAGCAGCTTACGTCCATCTCAGCAGAAGGCTCTGTGAATGGGAAGTGATGAGGTCTGAATTTAACCTTAACGTCCTCACCGAAGATCTCCTTGGCAAACTCAGCAAGAGTTCCCTTAAGATCAGCAAAGGTGATGTCCTTATCGATAACAAGACCCTCGATCTGGTGGAAGCTGGGGCTGTGTGTAGCATCAACTTCATCTGCTCTGAAAACACGACCGGGAGCGATCATCTTAATAGGAAGCTTACCCTTCTCCATCTCATGAACCTGAGTTGAAGATGTCTGTGTACGAAGAAGAAGATCTCCTGAAATATAGAAAGTATCCTGCTCATCCTTTGCAGGGTGATCTGCAGGGATATTAAGTGCCTCAAAGTTGTAATAGTCCTTCTCAACCTCAGGACCCTCAGCAACCTCATAACCCATTCCGATGAAGACATTCTCAACGTCCTCAAGAGTGATGGTATTGGGATGACGGTGACCTACGTTATTCTTCTTTGCGGGAAGTGTAACGTCGATAGTCTCGCTGGCAAGCTTAGCCTCGCGGACAGCAGCCTCCATCTTCTTCTTTGTAAACTCGAGGTTCTTTTCGATTTCCTCTCTTACTTCATTTACCATCTGGCCAACCTTGGGTCTGTCCTCAGGTGCCACATCCTTCATGCTCTTAAGGATACTTGTAAGTTCTCCCTTTTTACCAAGGATAGTTACGCGAACATCATTAAGCTTATCAAGACTTTCTGTCTCTTCGATCTGCTTAAGCGCGCTTTCCCTGATTTTTTCTAACTGCTCTTTGATCATGTTTACCTCCTAAAAAAATAAAATCCCTTACATCGTTAAAGATGTAAGGGACGAATAAAATCCGCGGTACCACCCTGATTCCTGCCATAAATACATGACAGACACTCATTTTAATCTTAAATTGTAGCTCCGATGCGAAATTTCCGAACTGTCTTTACCAGACAGGCTTCCAGCCAGTGACCTGTCTCTCTATTATGGAAAACAGAACATCCCGGGGACACGCCCCACATCATCAACGCTCTGCCCATTAGTTTAACTACGAGCAAATAAAAAGTCAAGGTGAACCCCATAAATTTATGGTAGGAAAATATCATGTCCCGTCTGTCATTATACTATTTAGTTGTGTTAATATTATTAATCGTACACAACAATTTCAGATAGGATGGCATCATGAATCGCAACAAGAAAAATTATCGTTCACAAATATTAAAATTAACAATCCCGATCGTACTTCAAAATCTGTTAAGCGTCGCAGTAAACTCAGCTGACGTGGTTATGCTCAACTATGTGGGACAAAGCCATATATCAGCAGTTTCTCTTGCTGCCCAGTATGCCAGCGTTCTGTTTATGATTTTCTATGGTCTTGGTACCGGAGTTACCATGCTCTGCTCCCAGTACTATGGAAAAGGCGACATGAAGGCCATAGATGTTATAGAAGGCATCGCTCTTAGATTTTCACTTCTGGCCGCATTTGCATTTGGTACATGTGCCATGTTCTTCCCAAGATATATGATGCGCGTGTTCACTCCTGACCCGGAGCTCATCACCATCGGAGCCTCATACCTCAGGAACATCAGCGTCGCTTATATCTGCTGGGGTGTTATCGAGATATACCTTTCTACCCTCAGAAGTATAGGAAGAGTCACTATCTCAACAGTACTGAACACCATAGCCTTTTCGCTTAATATACTGCTTAACGCAGTGTTCATTTTCGGACTTTTCGGAGCACCGCAGCTTGGTGCCGCAGGTGTTGCTCTTGCAACCTCAATATCAAGAGTTATAGAGCTTATCTTATGTATCATTGTCTCCATCAGAAGTAAAAATGCAAAGCTCAAGCTCTCCTACATGTTTATTAAAAATGATCTGCTTCTCAAGGACTTTTTCAAAATGGCACTTCCTGCCATGCTAAACGATGTATCCTGGGGCCTGGCATTTTCCATGTACTCCGTAATCATCGGACAGTTCCTCGGAAGCGACGTGGTTGCTGCTTATTCCTTCACTTCCCTTGCAAGGAATTTCGGAACGATCCTTTGCTTTGGCGTTGCCAGCGCAGGTGGAATCCTTCTTGGTCAGATAATCGGTGAAAACCGTCTCGAGGATGCGGACGAAGCGTCCAAGACACTTATGAAAATGACAGTGTTATTCGGTGCAATAGGAGGTCTTATAATCTTCCTTCTTATGCCGATATTTCTTAGCTTTGCAAATCTTACACCGCTCGGAAAAGACTATTTAAAAACCATGCTTTTCATAAACACCTATTACGTAATGGGTGCTGCTGTTAATACAACTCTTATCGCAGGAGTATTCAGAGCAGGTGGTGACAGCCGCTGGGGCTTTATCTGTGACACCATCGATATGTGGTGCTACGCTGTTCCACTGGGATTTATAGCCGCTGCACTTCTAAAGCTGCCGCCCATGTGGGTTTACTTCCTTCTCTGCACCGACGAATTTGTAAAATGGCCTTGGGTTATCGGTCACTACAAGAGCAAAAAATGGCTCCGCAATATAACAAGAGATGAATACTAAAAACAAGGCTGCCGCTTAATGCGACAGCCTTTCTCATGTCCTTACTTACATTATTAAAGCTTACAGGGAGTCCAGCAGATTCTCAAAGGATACCTCCGGCAGTGGTTTGTAGAAATAATATCCCTGTATATAATCGCAGTCTGCATCCTGCAGGAACTTCAGCTGCTTTTCAGTCTCCACACCTTCAGCCGTAACCTTCGCTCCTATTGCGTGGGCGAGCTTGATCGTGGAGATAATTATTGATTCTGACTTCTTGTTGATTCCTATTTTCCTGACAAAACCGATATCAAGCTTGATGATGTCAAAGTCAAAGGTTTCCAGCATGGACAGTGAACTCATACCGCTACCATAGTCATCAAGAAGGATATTTATTCCATGCTTCTTCATCTTGTCAAGATATTCCAAAGCCTTGCTCTCAAGGTCGGCATAAGCAGACTCTGTTACCTCGAACCTTACCATGGCAGGCTCAATACGCTTTATGTACTCGAAGAGACTCTCGATAAATGCCGTGTCATAGAAATCAACCCTGGAGAGATTTATTGCGCATGGAACAGCTCTCTTCCCAAGTGTAAAGCACTTCTCTATAAAATCGATTCCCCTCTCGACCATAAATTTATCAAGCAGTGATGTCTTGCCCTCAGACTCGATGATCGGAATGAAATCAGCAGGCGATACCATACCAAGATCTCTGTGACGCCATCTTATAAGCATCTCGGCACTTACTATCTTTCCTGTCTTAGCATTTACTATCGGCTGATAATAGGGTTCAAATTCATTGTCTGCCAAAGCTCTCTCAAAGTCAGACAGAAGGAAACGCTGCTTCACATAGTTTTCCTTCATAGAATCATCATAGTATGCAAAAAGCATATTTCTTTTGCTGATTCTAAGACTCTTTTCTGCAAGCTTTGCTCCGGCAATAATCTGCATGATATCAATAGTCGGATTATTTATCTGGTATATGCCACAGTGAATTTCAAAGGTATACTCCATAGATTCCCCTTTGAAAACCTGTCGGCACATAATTTTTAAATTCTTTTCATTAAGGTTCTCATCATCTGTTATTACGGCAAAATGGTCGCTCTCAAGTCTTCCCATGAGCATAGGCTTAAGGTGCTTCCTAAGAGCATCCCTTGTCTGGAAAATAACCATATCACCCTTTTGGTTGCCAAACAGCTCATTTACCGCTTTAAATTCCTTTACATTGGCGTATACAAGGGAGTAATGATCGTCAGCTGTAAGCTCATCCAGGAACACATTAGCCCTATCCAAAAAGCCTGTTCTTGCATACTCATCAGTCATCCAGTCATGGTCCAGTATAGTAGTAATATCTATATAGATGACCATATACCAGTCAGGATATCCGGGAACTTCCTTAACTCTTATGTTTTTTGCCCTTCGACCAAGAGGAGTATCAACATGGATAGTTCTAACGTAATCTCCCCTCTTATTCATTTCTCTTTTTATGACAGGAAGCCTTATCTGATCAAGATAAGATGCCCGTTCTTCCGGAACAACTGTCAGGGCAAGCTTTTCACATATTTCGTTATATTCCAGATGTGTCTGCACGAAAAGATTTCTCAGGTCATCATTAAGATAATAGACCTCGCACCGCTTGTCATTCTTTTCAACGCAGAATACCATGTCATAGCCCTCTGAAAACAGAGTTTTAATGACAGGCTGCTCCACATACCCCATAAAAGGCACTATTGCGCCTTGTTTTAATGGTGTAACAAGTCCATCCTCTATTATTTCACCCTTGCCTTTGAAAATGGTTCTTCCATCTTTTGCCTTAAAATAGCTCTCATCGGAAATAAAATAGAATTTACATCCAAAGCTGTCGGGAATAATTATGTCATCAACAAGACTAAGACCATCAACCTTCAAAGTCTGTATATAATCCTTATGGGGAATAATCTGAATATTAGTAAGATCGAGACCATCAGTAAATCTGATAAAGTTCGGATCCATTGCTTCGCCTTCACGCTCAGGCATATGATAAACATAATAGGCAGCGTTGGCAGCACCGGAACTGAGTCCTATAACAATTCCACCAAAATCGAAAATAGCACTCTTTAAGCCAACACGCTTCATAAAATTGAGCTGAGTAGGCGCATGTCCACCTGCAAGATATATAACATCTGCCCAATCTACACAAGCCTTTGCAGATGACTTCTCATCCAGAACCTTTGTGTCCTTAATCGGAAGCTTTGAAAATTCAAAGGCATCCAGAACCCGCTTCATCTGATGCTCATTTTCTTCAGTCGCTTTGGGATTACATGGAACATAAAGAAAGTTAGCAGGTCCCGGCCATTCTTTTCTAAGATCCTCAAAAAAGCCGTAGCTATCTAAGGGCTCTAATTTTTCATACGAGCCCAGTTCCTGATGTGGAATGAAACTGCTGGTAAGGTATAGTACCATAGTCAACCGCCCTCAAGAAACAAATTTCACAGCCTGCAACTTTCTTTCACATGAATGTCCTCTTTATATTATAAAACCATAAAATGTAAATAACTATTAAAAAAGACACTCCAAATTATTAGAGTTTTATAAACTAAAAGCTGTGAAACATATCCTATTAGTTCCACAGCTCCTCAGCTTTATTATAGTATTCCATTAAAACAGGTTTAGTAAGATGATTTATCTCCACGTCCTGATCAATTTCGTCTTTTCCAAACTTGAAAAATGCAGATACATTATCAGCAGTAAGGTATCTCGTATCCACATCAAAGGATATCTCCTCCGAAAGCACACCTCTGCTGGCCATATTAAATCCCCAGTCTCCAAAGGCCGGAACCTGCATATGATAAGCCTTTACATTAAAACCCTCGCTCTCAATGGTCTTGTTTATGCACCAGAATGCCTTAGTCGCATAATAGGGGCTTGTGGACTGAACCACAAGAACTCCCGTATCGTTAAGGCAGCCGCCACACATCCTGTAAAACACATTTGAATAGAGCTTATTTAACACCTCAGTATTGGGATCCGGAAGGTCCACGATTATGACATCATATTTATCCTGGCAGGTCTCAAGATACTTATAGGCATCCATATTGAAAATATTCAGCTTTTCAGATAAAAGACTACCGCCGTTGATAGAGGTGATATTCTCGTTGGTACTGCAGATCCTTATCATCTCGGAATCAAGATCGACAAGGTCTATCCTTTTGACCTCAGGATATTTTAAAACCTCTCTCACAGCAAGACCATCGCCGCCACCAAGTATCAGTATGTTTTCCCTGCTCTTAGTCTCGTTCATCGGAATATGAACCAGTCCCTCGTGGTAACGGTATTCGTCCTCGGTTGAAAACTGGCAGTTTCCATCAATATAAAGTCTGACATCATCCTTGTGCTTAGTCATTACTATCTTCTGGTACTGGGTCTGCTCGATGAGAATCACCCTGTCTCTGTAAAGTCCCCCCTCGATGGACTCTGAAATATTATCAGCCATCACCATTCCTACAAGCATTAGTCCCGCAAGCACAACTGCCATGGTCCTGAACACCTTTATCCTGTCTACCCTCTCACCGAACTTCCACATGATGAGGAAGGCCGCAAGAATATTTAAAAAGCCGCAAAGAAAGGATGTTGCGAAATATCCAAGCTTCGGTAAAAGAATAAGCGGAAATGCGATCGAGCCAATAAGTCCGCCGATGTAGTCAAAACTGAAAATCGAAGAAAGCGTAACCTTAAGGTTGTTTTCATCCTGCTCGATGATCCTTGTCATGATCGGAATCTCAGCGCCGGCAAAGGCTCCGATTATGATGATCTCCATATACATGACAAGTGCATAGTTTGATATGTAAATGTTTGCAAGGAAAAGCACCAGGGAACTGATTCCGCCGATAACTCCGATTCCAAGCTCAATGGATACAAATATGTTAAACAGATTCTTTGAAAAATATTTGGAAATGTACGAGCCGATTCCCAGTGACGCCATGTAAAGGCCGATTGTCACCGAGTACTGAAGCGTACTGTTTCCCAAAAGGTAAGAACTAACTGCGCTGATAATAAGCTCGTAGCACATCGAACACCCTGATATTATCAGGGTTGTCAGCATCAGAAGTCTATACTTGCTACTCATTAAAAACGCCTTCCTAAGATTACTGAATTACGCCGCTCACGATGAAAGCAACGCCCATAAAGATACCAAAGATCATGATGCCGGCTGCTTCATTTTTTTCTTTAAGCTCTACTCCAAAGTTGAACTTTCTGTTTACAAGATCAACAACGAAGTAACCGATAAGTAATGCTGCCACGCCGATGCCTGCAAACATTCCTGTGCTTATGGCACCGCTCATAAGATCCTGCGACTCTGAAATATCAAAGGAAATGATCGCTGAACGAATAATGAATCCAAGGCCTGCATAAATGCCTGCTGATACCCAGCCTACTGCCTTGTTGCCTTCATGGATTTCCCTAGGAAAATCAACAGGAATCAAAAGGTCTATGATGAAATGACCTATGATCATTACTGCAAGTCCTATTGCGAGATATACAAATGTTTCAAGTGCTACCATATTTTTAATCCTCCAAGATTTATTTTCTTTCTTATTTACCGCCGCCCATGCCGCCGCCTGAAGATCGTCTGGCATTGATGCTTCGCTGCCTTACCGAAGATGAATAGCTGTCAAAATAGCCATTGCCTATATTGTGAATGGTATCGCCACTATAGGTGCTGTAGGCAGAGGGCGTTCTCTTATAGCTTGTACTGTCCTTAGCATAGCTGGAGTTATAGTAATGACTCCTGTACCAGTGTGTGGTCGAATCAGAGCTCCTATAGGGCGAATTGTCAGATGTATAGTTGTACTTTCTGGGTGATATCTGAACGTAAACCCTGTTGGTATCATCATCGGGATGATACAGCAGGCAGTATTCCTTTTTGGTGACTATAGCAATGCTGTGATTAAGTATGTCATCCTGCTGCGTAACGGATTCGGTCTCTCCCTCTACACCATCTATGATGTCCTTTGCGATGGTGTCCGTCGTAACACCACTAACTTTATATTCGTAAACATCCGCCTTTTGATCCTGATTGCCGGTTATCGAGGTTACATAAGCATAATTGGTATTGGATTTTATATACTTACTGATCTGCTTCACAGGTGCCGGAATATAATCAATAAGACT
The DNA here is from genome assembly GCF_000424125.1 of Butyrivibrio sp. FC2001. Taxonomy (NCBI): domain Bacteria; kingdom Bacillati; phylum Bacillota; class Clostridia; order Lachnospirales; family Lachnospiraceae; genus Butyrivibrio; species Butyrivibrio sp. FC2001. The sequence continues at coordinate 215,928 of NZ_KE384132.1, read as the reverse complement.
GGCAAAAATTCCAAAGACAATGAAAGCTACCATCATATAAAGACCAAATTTGTCACCGCTTACTAAATTCACCTTTGGCTTTTCATAGCCAACAACCCTGATGTCACTCTTATCAAGGTATACTCCCTTGGAATACTCTGTTCCGTCATCCCATATTTCCACAGAGAGTGTATTATCTTCGGATGCGTCCTCAAACTCAACGAAGTCAGCTTCATCTCCGCTCTCAACATCCACATCTCCTGATGCGTGAACTACAACCTGATGGCCCTTATCCACCTCGTGCCACTCAGGGCCTACTCTTCCGCGAACTCCATTCTCCGGCCATGATAGTGTATACTCTTTATACACATCATCGATTGAAAGCCATCGCTCTCCATGCTTTGTTTTTAATCTGTATTCTGTCCACCTCTTATTGCCATCCTCAGTATTTTTGTATGTAACCTCTCCGATGACATGGGCTTCCAGATTACTAATCTGTAGTTTGGATCCAACTCTTATGTTCATTTCTCTATTCCCTCAGGCTCTATACCGCCTGCACTTATATCCCTTTCAATAACCTTTACTTTAACCTGCTTTGCCTCAAACAATTCCTTAAGCTTCTCAGCAATTCCATCCACCACAGTATCTGAGCATGAAAAGATATCTATGGCAGCATAGCCATACTCCGGCCATGTATGCACTGAAAAATGTGAGGTAGTTATAACAGCAAAATAGGTAACTCCTATGGGCTCAAATTCGTGAACACATTCCTCCACGATACTAGCCCCTACATATTCGATAGCCGTATGCGCGGCCTCCACGATTCGCTTGGGATCATCTATAATCTCTCCGCAGCCATAAAGATCTGCCACCAGCTGCTTAGCCATTTAAAACTCCTTTCCTATCATTCGATATAGGATCTACTATTTTTTATCTTTTGTTATTATCTGTTATTATTTTTTATCTTCTGTTATCTTTTGTTATTATCTGTTATTGTTTTTTATCTTCTGTTATCTTTTGTTATTTTTCTTAGATTAAAAAACATAGTTCTTTAATACTAACAAATAATCCCCAAAAACACTATTTAAAACTTCCCCGTAAGATGATGCAGAGTTCCGTAGTTTTTCTTAGCGCCAGTTCTTGGAGCACCACATTTTTGACACACAGCTACATCAGATCTGTTATAGTGATCGCAATATTCACAAAGCCAATCCGGCTCATTCGTTGTCTTTGCAGCTTCCTCTTTAGTAAGCTCTGCAGACTCAATATCATCAGGTAAATAGAATAAGGTATCTATTCCTCTTGGCTTACCACAATTAGGGCAGGTGTCAAAACGCGCACGAATACCCTTAGTGCTACAGAATACACAGTCCCATAGCCCTTCAATTCTTTTTTGTTCCATACAAAATCCCATCCATTAGTTTTTTATTCAGTAACCGTAACGGTTATTTTCTTCGCAATTCCATTTTTAGCATAAACATAGACATCGCAGCTTCCGGCAGCAATTCCGGTTATGTTACCCTTCTTATCGACTGCCGCCACAGCGGAGTTTGTTGATCTATATCTAAGCTTGGGAGCATGGTTATTTGAGAGCTGCTTTTTGCCCTTATCCTCAAGTTTAACAGAAGCCTTTACCTTATAGCTCTGGCCCTTTGCAATAGATATACTCTTTGCTCCAAGCTTTATTGATTTAGGATTAGTGTACTTCTCGTTATCCTTTCCAACAAAATGACCATGTAAGGACTTACCGATTCTCCTGCCATTGCTATCGTATGCTGCGAGATAAAGCTTAAAATTCTTCTTAAAATCCAGGGCTTTTCCATTGAGCTTCTTAATTGTTACCTTTGTTCCTGAGGTTTTCTTAGTTGCTTTTGATGAGAACTTATTCCCACAATACGTAAGGAAAACCTCAACTTTGGATACGCCATCGACTTTATCCCAGCTGATTTTTAGCTTTCCGTCTTTCTGAACAACCTTAATAGATGTATTGAAGCCTTCTGTCACAGCTTCTACAGCTTCGTCAGAGTATGCAAGTGCATACGTTGAAAACTGTCCAGCCTCGAAAGGTATAGACATTTCTGTTGTGGCTTTTACTATGCCAACCTGTCCATTATGATCGACAATAATGTAGAAGGTACGCTTTTTTCCGGAAGGCGCATTGAACTTTTCCGGAACCTTTATTTTAATAATTATTTTTCTTCCATTCAAAGAGGTGATCTCTCTTTGATACGTATCCCCTATTCTAAGCACCAGACTCAGATCAAGGAACATTCCCACAATCGCATTGGGATTAGCCTTTTTCATAGCAGCTTCTATACTCTGTTTTTCTGAAGCAGAAATTGAGGAATCAGCATTATTGACTCTAAGAGTAAGTACCGTTTTCACACCAAGAGTAATCATTTTTCGCTCTTCAGCATTTGCTATGCTCCAGATCATTTCAGGTGTGATACCTTCAATTTCAATGTCAGGAGTGCCCGGCCCTTTTTCTATGTTAGCACTTATATCTTCATCGATTTGTGCAGGAAATTGTACCCTCTTAAATTCATCTATTTCTCTTTCAATTGATACAACCGGAATAATCGCCTTTCCTGTTGTACCTGCTTCGTCAGTCCAGCCGACACCGGAAATAGTATTTTTCACATCTCCTGAAATAGCATAATATTCACCACCTGAAACAAGGACTTTACAGTTTTCGTCAATCAGGATTTTACCTCCGTTAATTAGCATTATACCTACCCAATTCCCTTTTGCTATTAGCCTGGAATTTCCTTTAATTGTAAAATCTCCGGATGATGTTGCCGTAGCAAATATCTCTCCTGTAGCATTTACTATTGCATTGTCGTCTATAGTGATTGTGCCGGCTGCAATACCTAAAAGCCCACCAGAAGATGAAACATTCGCATCCCCACAAATAGAAACATTGCCATCTGCATGTAACCCACTCTGTAATTCATCTGGATCAGTGCCACAAGCAATCACATTGGCTTTTCCTCTGATAATAATATTGTGTGAAGCAGCAATACATGTACCATTCTTGCTGGCTGCTTTAACATGACTATTCCCCTCTATAATTATAGCGGATGCTTCAATACTATTCCCAAAGGCATTTGCGATAATCTTAGCATTCCCACCGATAGTTATTTTGCCGCAACTGGATATAGCACTTCCCTCAGTTACTCCGAAGCCTTGAGCAGTTACTTCAATCTGCGCGCCATCATTGATCACTATATCCTGATTATTCTTTATAACATCAATAATACCGGTAATCTTAAGCTTTGATTTTCCGGTAATTGTAAGTGTACCACTATCGTTACTATCCCCTTCATCGCCAATAGCTGTACCATTATATCCTGTTTTTGTTATCTCAAGACTGTTGTTATAGCTATCACTTGTAATAACGACATTATTTCCAGATTCATTTTTGTGGCATATTCCATAAGTATATGCATTCACCGATGCCAACTCAATCTTGTTATTTCCAACCAAAACAATAGTCAGTGTCCCCATTCCTGTATACTTTATTGCGTAGTTGTTTGAGCTATTGTTCGCTGTAGTATACTTAAAATTATTCAGGGTGAGCGTTCCACTCTGACCATCTGAAGCAGGCACAAAAGATGCCTTTCCCTCCTTGGTTCCCCAAGACGGTTCTCCCGGAATATCATTATTATTCTCATCGGTAACAACCGTACCTGCAACTACAAGAGGATAATTACTTACCGCCTTTACGGATAACCTCATAGTTGATACAAGAAGTATAAAAAATACGAATAAGAATATTGCATTAAAAATCAATTTCCCATTTGGTTTAATTGTTTTCATAGCAGGACCCTCCTCATAAGAATCAACTTTAATTTTACAATACTTATTTACATAAAGTGTTGATTTCTCCGCATTTTTTATAGACTTTTCATATAAAAAGCCGCCTAAAGGAAAGATATTCTCCTCCTTTCAGACGGCATTATACCGAGCTAAAATAGATTGTTATAGATTTTAGCAAGCTCTCATCTTATTGCTTGTTCCGCAGAACGGACATACCACCACTTCGTCCTCTATACCGGAAATAGAAGCGCCGCAGGAAGAATTGATGATCCTGTTCCAACCTTGTCATTTCTTAAAATTACTGCCTCCTCAGGTAATAACCTGAATTCACTCTCAACTTCTTTAGCCATGTCCCCCTCCTTAATTTTTATTTACATGCATCTAAAAGTCGCTGATTATTCTCTTCATCCTTAACTGCAACGCGGTAGTAGCCTTTTGATAATCCTTCAAAATTACTGCAATCGCGGATAAGAATACCATGTTTCAAAAGAACATCCTGAAGATTTCTACTTGATTTAATCAATATGAAATTAGTATAGGATTTATACACCTTCATATCAAGAGCATTAAATCCATTACATAACTGTTCTCTTCCTTTTCGTATCATCTCAAGGGATTTCTCCACGTATGAATCATCCATTAAAATCTGCGCACAGATGATACCGGCCTTCTCTGCAAAGACAGACAGATTCCATTCAGGTAAATATCTTCTTATACCTGTTATATCCTTCTCATCAGCGATGGCATAACCAACACGGACACCCGGAATCGAGAATAGCTTTGTATACGCATCTATTACAATAAGCTTAGGAACACAGCCTATGTATTTTTTTGCGCTGTTGCCACATGAGAGCTTTAAGAAGCACTCATCTATTACAAGAAACGTATTTGTACTTACACACTTTTTTATAATGGCGTCAAGAAGCTTTTCATCTATGCATCTGCCAGTTGGGTTGTTTGGATTTGCGATAATTACTGCGTCGATGTCATCAGTTATTTTTTTTATAAAGCCTTCATCCAATGCATAATCATTTTGCTCTGATAATAAGTAAGTCTCCGTAACACATCTATCAAGCATATTAAGCGCATGTCTGTATCCGTAAAAAGACGGAACGGGCATTAAAGCTCTCTTCGGATTTATGTATCTAAGAGCCGATACGAGAAGCTCCGACGCACCATTACCTCCTATGATATTTTCATAGCTAAGGTCACAGCCTTCAGATGCAGCAACCGCTTTTCTAAACGCAGTCTGCTGAATATCAGGGTACAGGTCTATTTTTTCAGCAGCATAAATAACTGCCCTCTTTACCTGCTCAGGACACGGAAAAGGATTAAGATTCACTGAGAAGTCGTATGCTATTTTTTGTCCGTATATCTCACCGCCATGTAACATAGATCACTCCAAGTAATAATAATATTGCCATGCAAAGATACTCAGTATTAAACATAAGTCTGCACGCACGTTTAATATCTTTTGTTTCAACTGGTCTGACATCATCGCCTATAAATGGCTTTTTCACAATTTTGCCAAAGTACCTGGCATCTCCCGCAAGCCTGATGGATAGCGCTCCTGCGCAGGCAGCCTCAGTCTGTGCGGAATTGGGGCTCTTATGGTTGAACCTGTCTCTTTTGAAAATTCTGTAAGCGCCTTTTCCGCTGTATTCCGGACCGCTTATAAAAGCAGCCAGAATCATCAGAAGCCCACTTATTCTTGCAGGAAGGAAATTGACGACGTCATCGAGTCTTGCTGCAGCTGTGCCAAAATGCTCATATCTGTCATTGTGATAGCCCACCATGGAATCCATGGTATTTACAGCCTTGTAGGCAAAGCCCAGAACCGGTCCGCCTATAAATGTATAGATGAGCGGTGCAATCACTCCATCCGAGGTGTTCTCCGCAACAGTCTCAACCGCTGCCTTGGTTATTCCCTTTTCATCCAACACCGCCGTATCTCGTCCGACTATCATGGATACCGCATATCTGGCGTCTTCTATGGTCTTATTTTCAAGGGCATCATATACCTTCATGCTCTCATCCCTGAGGCTCTTAGCTGCAAGTATGTAGCAGGTAAGAATCGTCTCTATGGCAACTCCCAGATATGGATGAAGCTTATATGATGCAAACATGATAGTGCCCGTCACCAGGATCACAGCAGTGATAACTACTATACAAAGTAGTATTCCTTTTAAAAACTCTGATTTTTCGTTTCGCTTTTTATCCTTAACATCCCCCAGAAGCTTTTCATCGAGAAAATGGATCAGGTTCCCGATAAGCCTTATGGGATGTGGAAAATTCATAGGATCTCCAATTATCTGATCCATCAGAAAGCCTATTGCAAAAGCCATTAAATGGTATTTCATATTTCCTTCGCCTTTAAAAAATTATGCTAAGAACAGCCAGGCATATCACTATTATGCCTTCGCCCATACACACAAAGTACCCTGCAGTATCTCCGGTTACTCCGCCAAACTCCTTGTTGCACATGTGCTTATAAAAAACAGTAAAAAGCGCAAGTGCTGTAGCGCATACTATTCCTGCCTTGATATCAAAATATAAGAAGCTCCCTATTCCGCAAAGCGCTTCTAGTAAAAGAATTACTTTATCAACGCTGCCCGTGCTGTTAGTCTCTGTGTTTAACATTCCAAACTTTTTTGCCTTATCAAAAATGATACTTGTAAGTCCGCAAATTGCTCTTACAAAGAAAAATGAAGCCATATAAATAAACAGATATTTATAATCTCCCTTTTCAAGTGATTTTGATAACAGCAGGTAAAAAAACGAGAGCCAGATCATCCCAAAGATAGAAACACTTATTACGGCAAAGGCTCCTATGTGAGGATCCTTCATGATCTCAAGCTTTTTCTCTTTATCCTGATATGAGTTCTTTGCATCCTGCACATCCATAAAGCCGTCCATGTGAAAGCCACCTGTCACTATAAGTGGCAATACAGAGAGAAACAAGGTAAGGCAAAACACCGGAATATCAAAGGCCATAGAAAGCCTGAACACTCCATAGGAAAGACCACCGATAACAGCTCCTATAAGCGGAAGTGCGCTTATGGCATGCTTCATATCTTTTTCCTGCCAGGTAAAAACCGGCATCGGAATTCTTGAATATAATGAAAATGCAATTATTATACTTTTAAAGATTCCCACTTATTATCCACTCTCCATCAGTCAGCTCTATTGTCTTATCTGACTTTTCCTTTAATAAAACATTCACCTTATTTACAAGCTTCACATATCGTCTTGTATCCTCATCGTAAAGAGGATCATCCTCAGGAAAACTGTTGGATACGATAACAAGATTCTTGCTTTTTTCACCAAGCATCATAGTCTCTGTAATTATCCTGTCCGATAGTTCTTCCTGTGACAAATCGTTATTTGATTCAGAATGCATCTCATTTCCCACAAGATTAGACATACATTCAAGAAGAATATTTTTCTCTTCAAGACTGTCTATGTCATCTATAAGTCTGTCTACTTCTGTAGGGCATTCTATAGTTATAAAGCCCTTGCCTTCTCTCATTTTCCTGTGGCGGGCGATGCGCTCCTCACCCTCTTTCCCGTAGGGTATCATCGTTGCGACATATAGTATTTCGCCGCCCTCAGACATCTCTGTAATAAGGCTCTCCGCCTTTAGGGATTTCCCGCTGTCAGGCGTTCCAAGTATTAGCACTATCATCAGGAATACCTCTTATATTCTTCCATGTTGTAGTCTTCAAATCTCGCTGCTTTTTTATAAAAATCGCAGACTGTATCGATCAAAGGAAAAAGCATTATCGCTCCCGTTCCTTCACCAAGTGCCATGCTGCCGTTCATATATGGCTTAAGTCCCAGCTTATCAAGTGCCATGAGATTTCCCTTTTCTCTTCCTGCATGTGATGCAATAAGGTAATCTCTTACTCCAGGAACAAGCATGTCTGCGATAACTGCAGCGGTGGAGCTTATAAGCCCGTCAAGAACTATGCTCACATGATACATGGCTCCGCCTATAACAATACCTGTCATTCCCGCTATATCAAGGCCGCCAACACTCTGCAGTATCTTAAAGGCTCTTTCCTTTTCGTCACTTATTTCATCGAAGCGGTATTTCTCAAGGCTCTTTTTTATGACCTCTTTTTTACGGGATAGTCCATTGTCATCTATTCCCGCTCCTCTTCCTGTTATCTCATCACTGTCTATATCTAATGCGGCTGCAATAACCGCAGTTGAGGTTGTGGTGTTACCAATTCCCATCTCTCCTGTAACAAGAAGCTTATAGCCTTGCTCTGATAATTCCTTTGTAAGAGTTATGCCGGTTTCAATTGCTCTGCACAGCTCCTCCTCGGACATGGCAGGCTCTTTAAGAAAATTCTTAGTTCCATTAGCAATCTTATAGTTCCTTACGCCCTCTAGCTTTTCATCTGTATCTATTCCTATATCAACAGGTATGACATCCACTCCGGCAGATCCTGCAAGTGTGCAGGCTGAGCTGATCCCATTTGACAGCGCCCTTGCAACTGAAAGTGTAATCTCCTTTCCGCTCTGGGAAACTCCCTCCTCAACGATTCCGTTATCCGCACACATGATGATGGCGGCGCGTTTACTTATGTTTATGTCCTCTGTTCCCTGCACCTTTGCTATGTCACAGATAAGCTCCTCAAAGTCACCAAGTCCGTCAAGAGGCTTAGCTATACTGTTAAAAGCTGCCTTTGCACTTAAGGCTGCCTTTTCAACAGGTTTATCTATTTTTATTTGAAAAATGTCTTCCTTTTTGGTAATGGTCATTTGGTATTTATCTCTCCAGAAATCTAAATATAAATTCAGGGCATGACGGATAATAGAGGTGCGCGAAGCCGCCAAATACATTCTCATTTAATCTGTAGCCCTGCCAGTGCCTGTCACCCACAGGCTTTTTAATAGCACATATATCTCCGTTGTCACTTGTGTCGTAATAGTGGAATTCATGTCCCCTTATGGTCTCGCCTGAATTTAGATATGGATTATCTTTTTCTGCAGTTACTCCCACGTATCCGAAGTGCTTAAGAGATGTTGTCATGTGAGCCTCGCCTTGAAAAATGCCAGCCATATCATAGCTCTCACCGCCAGCGTCTGCCATTTTCTTTTGCAGATAGAGGAACCCTCCGCACTCTGCCAAAATCGGCATTCCATTATTTGCTACGTTTCTGATACTCTCAAGCATAGAGACATTTTCCGATAATTCCTTAGCATAAAGCTCAGGGTATCCGCCTCCAAGTATCAGCTTTGAAACATCAGGTATTCTCTCATCATGTATTGGTGAAAAGGGAACAATCTCAGCCCCAAGCTCTCTTAACAGATCAAGGTTATCCTCGTAGTAAAAACAGAAGGCTTCATCCATTGCAACACCAACCCGGACAGGCTCATGCGTTTGCCTAAACAACTCTATTTTTTCTAGTAAATCATCACTCTGATCATTGTCAGCACTGTCTTTATCTATGCTCAGGTTGCACTTTGCCATATCAAGGAGCTGCATAATATCAAGGCTTTTTTCAAGCTCATCAGCTACCCGCTCTATCTTATCAAGGACATCTGCTATCTCATTTGGCATAACGAGTCCCAGGTGTCTGCTCTCAAATGCCACATCCTTCATTACAGGAAGGTGTCCAATTACAGGGACACCTGTTTCCTCATAGATATCATCCCTGATCTTCTCTGCCAGCATGGCGGAGATGTTATTAAGGATAACGCCCTTAATCCGCTTACCATCACCGTAATCCACAAAACCCTTTATAAGCGGAATAATGGATTTACTCATGCCTCTTGCGTTAACAACAAGTATGGCAGGAATGCCTGTGATCCCTGCGATGTCATAAGAGGAACCGTTGGTAGAAGCAGCACTTATCCCATCAAAAAATCCCATCACGCCTTCTATCACAGCGATATCAGAATCCTTCATTCCTTTTTCAAGGCAGGATATGATTCCTCTTTCCCCTGCCAGATAGACATCAAGATTTCTTGAAGGAAGGTCCAGCACTTTCTTATGAAACATGGGGTCTATATAATCAGGTCCGCATTTAAAGGATGCCGGCCTGTATCCATGTCTTTTTAATATTTGTAAAAGTGCGCAGGTAATAAGTGTCTTGCCGCTTCCACTTCCGGGAGCCGCTATAAGTATTCCCGGCACTTGTTTGTTACTGTTCAATGTTTTTCTCCGATAAAAATGTTATTGGTTTTAAATCATCAAATACTCAAAAAGAAATTATATATACAGGGTTCTGGGCATCAGGAAGATCGTAGCTTCCTGCCTTTTTAAACCTTGTGGCACTAATCTGTGTTATCTCAGGAGTAATATTTTCGTAGGTAGCTACTATATCCATAACCTCCGACAAGGTCTGGGGTGTAAGGCAGTTAATAACTATCTTTGCCTCCTCATTTAAAGCCCTGACCTTTTCTATAATCTCCTTCATATTGCCGCTGCTTCCACCTATAAAAGCATGCGTTGGCGCGGGAAGTCCATCCATCGCATCAGGTGCTGTGCCCTCTATTATCTCCATATTATCCGCATGGAATTTCCTTCGGTTTTTATTAAGAAGCTCTATGGCCTCAGGCTTTTTCTCGATGGAATACACCTTTATATCAGGATGAACCAGAGCAGCTTCAATTGAGACTGAGCCCGTTCCTGCACCTATATCGTAGAGAATCGATTCTACGGTGAGACCAAGCTTTCTGATCGAGAAGGATCGTATTTCCTCCTTGGTCATAGGGACCTTCCCTCTTATGAATTCATTATCACCAATGGCAGGATAAACAGAATTTGTATAAGCCTCCGGATTCTCAATGTATAACAGGCACCTTCCGGTGTAGTCCTTCACAACGCCGGCATTTTTCTCTGATTGAGTATCTTTCTGCTCGTCATAATCTCTAACAACTATCAGCTCTTCATCCTTACTGCCAAGCTCGTATCCAAGAACTACCTTCATGTTTTCAGGAAGCTTATCTGCAATCTCCAAAGCATGCTTATAGCCTGACGTAAGAGCGATAAGCCTTTCGTTTTTCATGGCATGCCCTGTGACATTGGCATCCTTTCCATGAGCACTTAGGATGCTGCAATTCTGTAGATCTATGCGGAGTCTCTCAGCAAAAAGAGTAACCGATGATATCCCGGGTATACGTTCTACCCTGTAGCCCGCCTTCTCAAAAACCTCGGTAGCCTTAATGGCTCCGCTGCATAAGCTGATGTCACCTGAGTAGATTACAAGGGGTCTCATATACTCAGTATGCTCATCCAGAAATTCAAGAATCTCTTCCCCTCTGTATATATCTTTTGTGGGTGTTTTTGTTCCTGTCAGTTCTCTAAATGCAGCAGTAACAGTGGCTGCTCCGAAAATAATATCTGCGCCTTGAATGGCTCTTCTGATGTCTACCGTGAACAGTTTTTCATCTCCCGGTCCCATTCCCGCAACAGTAATTGTTCGTACCAGGGCACCTGTCTCTTTTTCTATCTCCCTGATTATTTCAGACATGCTTTTTCCGTCACTGTTTTCTGAAACACTCTCGGGATTTCTTATCACTATGGTCTTTATCCCGCATTCCTTTGCTGCCTGGAGCTTTTCTGCAAAACCGCCTTTCTGTCCGCTCTCCTTAGTCAGAATGGCATCCACGCCTGTCTCCTCTATGAGCGCAATATTCATCTGCTTTGAAAAGGGCCCCTGCATAGCAATTATCTGTCTCCCAGAAAGTCCTGCCTCTTTGCATTTTTGAAGACTGTCCTCATTGGGCAGAACTCTTGCATAGATATTGATATTACTGCCAAGCTTTGACGTGAGGTTCTTAAGCTCCTTACTGCCTGTAAGAACAAGTACTGAGCCTCCGATTTCCATAAGCTTTCCTGCTGCTTCATCAAGATCTAAAACACCAAATACATCTTCTCCATATTCAGAGCCTGATGCTGTATCTCTTGAAAGTCTAAGATATTTAACGCCTGCCTCTTTGGAAGCTTTTCGTATTTCCTCCGATGCCCCTGTAGCAAAGGGATGGGTTGCATCCACAACAATGCCAAAACCTCCATCACGCATGATATCTGCCATTTCTGACGCATTACGTCTTCCGACAAAGAGATTTTTTTCTCCTGCGTTTTCCTCTATCTCCTCGCCATACTCAGTAGCAACGCTTACCGCATGAGGTATCATAGCTCTGTCTAAAAGCTCTGCCAGTTCTCTTCCTTCAGTTGTTCCGCCAAATATCAAGACCTTACTTTTCACTCTTATATCCTCTTGCCGTAACCATAAATCCGCCAATATTTTTTGTAGAAGAATTACCTATAAAAACCGTAGAAAACATGTCTGCATCTATGGTCTTTAGTTTTTCGAGCGTTGTGATCTCACACTCTTCTCCTTCGCGTCCTATATTCCTTGCAATTCCGCATACTCTCGCAGGTTCAATTACTTCCTCTAAGATTTCGCAGGCATGAGCAAGGTACCCGCTTCTTGATTTACTCTCAGGGTTATAGATTGCTATCGCCATATCAGCCTGTGCAGCCAGGCGAAGTCTCTTTTCTATTATCTCCATTGGGGTAAGGCGATCGCTCAAGCTTATTACGCAAAAGTCATGAATAAGCGGTGCTCCGAGAAGCGCTGCTCCGCTTAAAGCCGCTGTAACTCCGGGGATCACCTTTATCTCAACGCCTTCATAGTAGGGAGCCTTGGCACAGGCAAGGCCTGCCATGCCATATACTCCTGCATCTCCGCTGCAGATAATTGAAACAGTTTTTCCTTCCGCAGCCTTTTCGAAGGCAAGAGTTACTCTCTTTTCCTCCCCGGTCATGGGTGTTTCGATGTATTCCTTATCCTTTAAATAGTCTCTTACAAGGTCGCAGTACACGGTGTAGCCTGCTATATACTGACTTTCCTCAAGAGCCATAAAAGCAGCTTTTGTCATGCCCTCCATTTTCCCGGGCCCAATTCCGACTATATAAATCTTTCCATTACACATATCTTTTTATCCCCACAGCTAAGGTCATTCCATCCTGCGACCTTTTCTTTATAAGGAGCTTTTCGCTGCCATAAGCCATTACGGAGCGTTCACAGATATTGTCAGCTCCGGTGATGTTTTTTACGAAATCAGAGGATGAAAAATCCCCCTCCTGTTCCATAAGCTTTTCGGCAGAGAAAGTCACAAACTCTGCATTTAATCTCTTTGAAAGCTCAATTAGTCCCAGCTCCTTTTCCTTGATATCTATGGAAGTAACTGCCTTCACAGAGCGTATATCAAAACCTGCTTCCTCCAGGTATTCTTTGCAAAATTCACACAGCTTATCTGCATCTGTTCCCTTTTTGCAGCCCATGCCGACAACAAGGCATTTTGGAATCAGCTGCAATATTTTTCCTGTAGTCTTCGCAGGCGTAATTATCATATCGGGGTTATCACCAATGCAATGTACCTTTCTAAGTTCAGCCGGAATTGTCGCAAGCTTTAAATATTCTTCAAAATATTCATCCACATAATATGTGGCGGTTTTATTTCTCAAAAGTCCTGCTGAAAACTCCTTTGCCTTCTTCATGTCGGATATGACCATATCATGGTCCTTCGTAAAAACATCTACTGCAAAGAGCCCTTCAACATCAGTGGCGGTAGTAATTACAGCCTCTCCGCTGACAATCTCGGCAAGGCGCTTTGAATACTCAACGCCGCCTCCGATGTGCCCCGATAAAACAGGAATAACATAATGCCCCTTTTCATCAATAACGATCACCGCAGGATCAGTGGTCTTGTCCTTAACGAAAGGCGCTATTGCCCTTACTGCTATTCCCATGGCACCAATAAATACCAGAGTATTCCCCTTTTGAAAATTGGAAGCGGTCCAATCTTTAAGGTCATTTACCTTACTTACTATGACATTTTCATTAACATCTTCATTTTCGCAAAGGGCTGCCACTGTCCTTTTCATGAGCTCACAGCCGGCATCGGTATAGCATATGAATTTGTAGTTTTTAAATTCAGCGGTCTCCATACATCTTTTCCTTTAGCTTTTTTATCACCTTGCCGTAGTTGTTCCTGTCATGAGGGAAGGTACAATTTTTACAGTTCTTGGCTCCCTTTTCCGTGTAGGTATATTCGCCACCACAGTCCTTCATATCGTAAAGCGGACAATAACAGAACATGCAGCTAAAGCACTCCTCCGGAAGGTTATGACAGGGATAGTACTCACACTCCTTATTAAGAAAATATGATGAGTGACGTACATTCTCCGAAGGCTTATCTGAAGCTTTCCCAATATTTTCGTCCGAAGCCTTTTCTGCCCCTTTCAGACTGTACTGCAGCTGAGCCTTTACCTTCTCGTACATATCATCTGTAAGGCGATACAGGTCCTTAATCATTCCCTTTTCGAGAACGTCCTGCGGACTCTCAACGATCACCTTACCCTCGCCGTCTATAAGGAGAACTCTTGATGATATCTCCAGCGCAAGATCAAGCTCATGAAGTGACATTATTATTGTTATGCCCTTATCCGAAAGCTCCTTCAAAACCTCCAGAAGCTCCATCCTGTACCTGATATCAAGATAGGATGTAGGCTCATCCATAATAAGGTACCAAGGCTCCTGGCATATCGCTCTCGCTATGAGAGTTCTCTGCTTTTGTCCATCGCTAAGTGCTTCGAAGGGCTTTTCCTTTAGCTTATCTATTTTCATTAAAGTCGAAGCTCTATTTCCTGCTTCATAGTCAGCCTCTGAAAAGGAGCCAAAGCTTCCTGTATAGGGAAGTCTTCCTGACATTACGACATCAAAGCAGCTCATCAGCTCCGGCTTAACCCTCTCCGTTGTCACGATGGAAAGTCTCTCAGACAAATCCTTAAGTGAAATGCTTTTAATGTCATCCTCTCCGATGTGAACTGTTCCTCCAAGAATACGGAGCTGACCTGAGATGGTCTTAAGAAGCGTTGATTTTCCGCCGCCGTTTGGACCTATAAGAGAAATGATCTCACCCTTTTGGATCTTAGCCTCAGCGCCGTTTATTATTATATTTTTCCCATAGCCTGCTATGACTTTAAGAAGCTCCATGGTTTTTATTTCTCCTGATGATCATGAAAATTACTATCGGTGCACCAAACAGTGATGTCACCGCTGAAATATTAAGCTCCATGGGAGCAAACATCACCCTCGCCAAAAGGTCACTGAACATACAAAATACAGAGCCTGCGAGGAAGGATGCCGGAATAAGAATAATAGGCTTTGATGATTTTAATGACTGCCTCATAAGGAACGGAACAGCTATTCCTATAAAGGATACCGGTCCTGCAAAGGCAGTAACACAGGCTGCAAGCAGACTTGATAAAAGTATTATGCAGATCCTGCACACCTTTACATTTACTCCTACACTTTTCGCGTAGGTCTCACCAAGCCTCAGAGCATCAAGACTCTTACTTAGCATCATCGATAATACAAGCGCTATTACTACAACGACCACCGAATACCTTACTCCGTTCATGTTGGCTCCGGAAAAGCTTCCCTGAGACCAGCCATGGAGATTCACAATATCCGA
This sequence comes from Butyrivibrio sp. FC2001, assembly GCF_000424125.1. Lineage (NCBI taxonomy): Bacteria > Bacillati > Bacillota > Clostridia > Lachnospirales > Lachnospiraceae > Butyrivibrio > Butyrivibrio sp. FC2001. The sequence goes on along the minus strand of NZ_KE384132.1, from coordinate 200,628 downwards.
ATCATCCGCAAAGGCTATCAGAAAATCCGTGATGGCGCTGCATATATATCCCACCATTATTCCGGCTGCAAGAAGAGCTGCCATGTTTTTAATCTTAGATGATATCAGTATAATGAATCCGGTTGATATCAGCGCTCCCACGAACGCTGATACGATAAGCATAAGTCCGGAGGAATAGCCTGTACTTCCCACTATAAAAATAAGTGTCACCGCAACTGCCATCTTTGCTCCCGAGGAAATTCCCAGAATATATGGTCCCGCTATGGGATTGGCAAAATATGTCTGAAGAAGGAAGCCTGATACAGCCAACGCTCCACCAAGGAAAAGTGTCATGACCGTTCTTGGAATTCTGATATTCATGATGATATTGGCGGTCTTGGCATCTGCATTTCCTTTAAAAACCGACTTAATCACATCACTTAAGCTGATGCTTGTACTGCCGATGCAGATGTTAATCAAAAGCCCCGCGATCACCAGAATGATCAGCAATATGAAAACTATTACAGTTCTCTTTTTATGGTTATCATGCATAAGCTTTGTTTCCTAATCTGTTTTTATAAGCTTTCATCAAAGCTTTTTCTCTCTATAGCCTGTAGAAAAATCTGCCGCGTAAAGTCTTGATTTTTCATAGCCTGACTGTGCCACAGTCTTACCAACGATAATGAGCGCCGTCTTGTTTATGCCGTTATCAGCGGCTGTCTTTGCAAGGCTCTCCAGCGTGCATACATATTTTTTCTCATCATCCCATGTAGCTTTATATACGATCGCACAGGGTGTATCCGCAGCCATTCCTGCATTTTGGAGTCTGTTTGAAAGTCTCTCAAGGTCACCTGCGGAGAGGAAAAATACCATGGTTGCTCCGTGGGATGAAAGTGCTTCAACAGATTCCTTTTCAGGCACCGGTGTTCTTCCATCCATTCTGGTAATAATTACGCTCTGGCTGATTCCGGGGAGTGTGTATTCCATATTAAGTGCAGCCGCAGCTCCGCAAAAGGAGCTGACGCCCGGAGTTACATCATAGGTTATCTTTTCTTCATCAAGGATATCCATCTGCTCCCTTATTGCTCCGTAGATTGACGGATCACCGGTGTGAAGTCTCACAACATCCTTGTTTTCCTTACGTGCTGTTTTTATTATCTCTATAACCTCTTCCAGCGTAAGCCTGGCGCTGTCATGAATCTCCGCATTCTCTTTTGCATATTGAAGAAGCTCGGGATTAACAAGTGAGCCTGCATAAATAATTACGTCAGCCTCCTCTATCAGCTTCTTCCCACGTATAGTTATTAGGTCCGTAGCTCCCGGTCCTGCGCCTACAAAATGAACCATTCCGTGTCCTCTCATCTATGTTTAATACCTATTTAGTCATTTCCAAAAACAGCTGTGCATTTTCTGTTCTTACAAGCTCTGTATATTCATTTGAAAAAACTATTGTTTCCGTTTCTATTTTCCCGCCTGAAAACTCTTCCATGGCTTCCTTTATTTTCGATACCATCCTGTGAAATACCTTATCCCCAAGACCTGCTTCATTTATTATGTTCACGGCTTCATCTGTCATTACGCAGCTAAGAACCTTTTCCTTTATATCGCTGCTTCCTGTATCCTCCTGAACCTCCGATACTATTCCGGAAAGGATTTCCATTCTGTGGTCGCCGTACATGGAGTGGGTATTCTTTATTTTTCCTGCGACCTTGACAAGCTTTCCTATATGTCCAACAAAGAGCATTTTGGAAAAGCCCTCATCGCAGGCAATTTGCACCGTGTCATATACAAAGTTAGAGCATAGCACCGCATCATTTTCATCGATACCATATCTCTGCTTCAAAAATGTAAGGCCGTAGTTCCCGGGTGCTACCAAAAGCACTTTCTTATCTTCAGCGCGCTTTACTCTAACTTCAGTTCTTATGGTATCAAGAATAGCCGCATCACTCATTGGCTCAACTATTCCTGTGGTTCCAAGAATTGATATTCCGCCAACTATGCCAAGCTTTGGATTAAAGGTCTTCTCCGCAAGAGCCTTACCATTAGGAACGCTTATAGTAACCTCAACTCCCTGATTCGTTCTTCCATATTTTTCAAGGACATCTTCGAGATTTTCCCTTATCATTTTCCTTGGGACAGAGTTAATTGCAGCTTCTCCTATGGGCTGATCAAGTCCGGGCTTTGTTATAACTCCGACGCCTTCGCCACCCTTTATGGTGATTCCCTGATCATCCAGAAATCGAACCGTAGCAAACACTTTACTGCCACTTGTTATGTCAGGATCATCTCCGCCATCCTTAATAACTGCGCAGCTTACAGAGTCATCCGTCCTTGTAATATCAAGTATCTCTGCGTTATAAACAGGTCCCTTTGGCGTAACAATGCTGGCATTAAAAATGTCCTCTCCGGATATCAGCATTATAAGAGCTGCCTTTGCGGTAACCGCTGCACAGCTCCCTGTTGTATATCCGCACCTTAGCTCTTTTTTGTTTTTTAATACTGTCATCTCATCCGGCATAATACCTAATCCATGTTATACAGAATCGAATTGCATATCGCAGCCGCAACTCCGCTTCCGCCTTTCCTGCCCCTGTTAATTATGTAAGGGATATCTGTTTCAAGAATCAGTTCCTTAGCTTCAACCACATTAACAAAGCCTACCGGAACGCCTATTATAAGCTCCGGTCTATAGCCCTCATCTATCATTTCTCTAAGCTTAATAAGTGCAGTCGGTGCATTACCTATGGCATAGATAATTGGCGCATCTATCTCTCTCGCCTTTTCCATGCTGACGTAGGCTCTTGTCACCTGTCTTTCCTTTGCTTCCTTTGCGACCTCTTCATCAGCCATGAAGCAGTGAACCTCTCCGCCATATTTACCCAGCGTCTTTTTACTTATCCCCTGCAGCGCCATATTTGTGTCCGTTACAATATGGGCACCTCTTCTTATGGCATCCTTGGCCTTTGTGACAGCGTCCTTAGAAAAAGTCATTGTATCCGCATATTCAAAATCAGCTGTGGTATGTATCACCCTTATAATGGTTGGCTCAAGAATTTCGGGAAAGCTCTTTTCCATCTCCGAAAGCTCTTCTTTAATTATCCTAAAGCTCTCCTTCTCTATATCAGAAGGAAGTATGTGTTTTATTTCCATAAAAGTTAAATTCCTATAGCTCTGTAAATAAGTTCAAATTCAAGGCTCTGTCTAAGCACATCAGCAAGCTTATCAAGTTCCTTTTCCTGGTGACTTCCTGCGTCCTCAATTACAAATTCAGGATTAGCAATTCCCTTCTTTTTACAGGTGACATCGAGTATCCTTTTGCAAAAATCTGCTGAATCAAAAATGCCATGAAGATAAGTGCCAAGTACATTTCCGTTTGCCACAAGAGGAAAACTCATTTCACCCTTATTGCTGATTCCCATGTGAATCTCGTAGCCGCTTACCTCTGCTCCGTTTATTACCGCAAAATCTCCTGATACACCTTCGATTATTCCCGTGGTCTGTCTGAGCATTTTTTCATGTCCAAAGACAGTTGAAACCGGAAGAAGTCCAAGCCCATTACAGCTTCCGCCACCTTCAAGATTATCGCTGTCATCTATTTTTTCTCCCAGCATCTGGAAGCCGCCGCAGATTCCAACTACAGGAGTTCCACTCTTTGCTCTGTCCAATATCACTTCACGAATTCCGCTTTCCTTTAGCCATTCAAGATCCTTTAGGGTGTTCTTTGTTCCCGGAAGCATTATAAGGTCAGCATCTTTAAGCTCGACTGCGGTCTTTGCATAATGAAGACTTACTCCGTCTACCCTTTCTAAAACTGAAAAATCCGAATAATTACTAATAAACGGAAGCCTAACAACAGCTATTTTTATCAAGACCTCACTATCACTTTTTGTAAGCTTATTATCAAGTCTCTCTGAAACGCTGTCCTCCTCATCTATATCAAGTGGAACGAAGGGCACAATTCCGGCAAAGGGAATGTCACAGTATTTGGCGAACATATCAAGTCCCGGAGTAAGCAGTGAAACGTCGCCCCTGAACTTATTGATAATTAGTCCTTTTACTCTTTCCCTCTCACTATTTGACAACAGATTTACCGTGCCAAGAAGCTGCGCAAAGACGCCGCCGGGATCAATATTACCTGCAATAAGAACGGGAGCATCCAGAATTTCTGCAAGTCCCATATTCACAATGTCGTTTTCCCTCAGGTTGATTTCAACAGGACTTCCTGCTCCTTCAATAACAATGATGTCTGATTTATCGGACAGTCTTTCGTAAGCAGCTTTTATGTCAGGGATAAGCTGCTTCTTCATCTTGAAATAATCAGCAGCTCTCATATTTCCAATCGGAAGTCCATTTACTATGACCTGGGAAGTGGTATCTCCCATGGGCTTTAATAAGATGGGATTCATGTCTGCGGAGGGTTCCATTCCTGAAGCATAGGCCTGTACCACCTGGGCTCTTCCCATCTCCTTCCCATCTCTTGTCACATAGGAATTAAGGGCCATGTTCTGGGATTTAAAGGGAGCTACCCTGTAGCCATCCTGCTTTAATACTCTCAGAATTCCTGCAGTCAATATGCTCTTTCCAGCACCTGACATGGTGCCCTGTATCATTAGATTTTTTGCCAATTTTCTCCCCTTACCTCAGTTTATGGAAAAACTCCGTATCCTCTTTTTCACCGGAGATAATGTCCCCGAGGTTATCTATAATTGTTCCTGTCTCGTTTGCAAACTGATAAAGAGCTTTATCAGTGTAATATACCTCTCCGCTTTTAAAGGCCTTGAAATCACTGAAGGTAGTATCCGTACTCATAAGAGATTCAAGAGACTCGGGAGCTTCTTCTATTGTGGAATTATAAATAATGATGTCTGCCTCTGAAGCGTATCTGTAAAAGCTCTCCATACTGATAGTCACCTGGGAGGTTGCCTTCTCATCATCCTCCATGTCCGGGCCAAGATATTTTCCACCTGCGATTTCAATCATCTTTGAGAAGTAGTCACTTCTCTTTTTGGTGCTTACCATATGATTGGATTTTATGGAGAACACAACAACCGTTTTTTCTGATGCATCTATGTCATCAAGCTTTTTTACAAGCTCTGTCTGACTTTCAAAGGAGCTTTTTGCTTCAGCTTCTTTATCTGTTAATAGTCCGTAAATCCTGATCCATTCAAGACGTCCAAGAGGATCCCTTTCATAGCTGCATCTGTCAATAAAAACAGGAATGGACAACTCACCAAGCTTATCAATAACCTTAGGTGTGTGAAGGATCATGGTGTTCTCTATAGCAAGATCAACTTCCTTCATTATTATCTTTTCATAGTCCGGAGCACTGTATTTTCCTCCGTATTCCATGGTACCTTCCTCCATAGCCTTCCTGGCTGAGTCCACGTACCACTTATCCTTTTCTATTCCTGAAAGTATAACCTTGCCCGTTTCTCCAAGGGTGTCAAACTGACACATAACCCCTGAGGCTGCGCAGTAGATTTTATCAAGAGGCTTTTGAAGGATTATAAAATCGTCTCCTTCAGGAGCACTCTTACCTTCAGGTACCACCAGATAATTTCTTCCATCATCCACAGCTATAACTGCATATCCATCGCTATATCTATGTATTGCAAAGCATTCCGCATATTCATTTTCATCAGTTGAAACGTAGCTTAAGCCTTCTATTTCAAGCTTTTCCCGAACGTCATACTGCTGACCATCATCTGACATAGATGCCGTTTCATCTGCTTCCTGCTCTGCGCTGTTTTCTTTGTCATTACCATCAGCTGTGATAAGAGTAAATCTAAGCTGATAATCTATTAAATGTGGCTGGCTCATGGCTGTAGTATCAGCCTGAACTGCCATATCCTTATCAAGCTCAATCGGAATTATAAACTCCGAATTGCCCTCAGAATTAACCGGATAATAGGTTTCATCTCCAACAATCATATAATCGTAGTTGGGACTGCTCCATACGATATCCGCCTCTGCCCTTTTATTCTTAACCGTTACCTTGCAGGGACTTTCTATATATGCTTTTCCGCTTCCTCCCATAAGTGACACAGATGCGGTATACTCCCCATCGGAAATATTACCGCATCCTGTCAGACTTAAGGTGAAAAGAAGTGTTAGAAAAGCAATCCATACTATTTCTATTCTTCTTTTTATATTATTCATAAATTTTATTTGATCACATCACCTGTATGTGAAACGTATACTTCCTGAACCTCGGAAATTCCGCCAAGTCCTGCTATCTGGCACTCGACACTTTCGAATGAACCGTCCTTTTCAAAGCCACTCTTCCAGCTGTCCTCATCATCACCAGCCATATCGTTGTTAGCATGGTCACCTGCAACAACCATAAGAGGACGAAGAATGACCTTCTTATAGCCTGCAGCCTTAACAGTTTCGATCACTGCATCAAGAGCTGTCTCCTCCGGAAGACCTTCAACTGTTCCGATGAAAACATTCTTATGTCCAAGCTTCTCCATCTGTGTCTGCATCTGGGAGTATGTTACGTTAGCTGTGTGTGATGTTCCGTGTCCCATAAATACGAAGGCTGTTCCATCCTCATCAGCAGCTTCTATACTGTCGAAGCCTGCTTCCTTAACAGCTGCGTTTGTAATAGCCTTTGCAACCTTTTCCTTGTCCTCGTTGATGATAGTTGCATCCTTACCAACTTCTCCAAGAAGAGGCTCTGCGATTTTTACTGACTCAAACTTATCGCTGTACTTATCAAGAGCTTCTACAAGCTCGTCGTACTCAGCACCGTGCATAAGGTGTGTAGGCTGAACTACAAGATTCTTTACACCGTTATCTACAGCTCTCTGAAGGGCCTGATCAACGTTATCGATTTTCTCACCATCTCTTGCATATACATGGTTGATAATGATCTGAGCTGTGAATGCTCTTCTTACAGACCAGTCAGGATAAGCTGCCGCAAGTGCCTTCTCGATTCCTCCGATGTCCTCTGCCCTGCTGTCGTTAAAGGATGTACCAAAGCTTACAACGAGAAGCTCGTTTTCACCGATATCATCTGCATTTAACGGATCATCCTTGGAAGCATCTCCTGTGTCATTACCAAAGTAATCAGGATCTGCATCTTCACCTTCTACAAGCTCCTTCTGAGCATCTGTAAGCTCATCCCAGGCTTTCTTTGCTTCCTCACAAAGTGAATCTGTCTCCTCTGTCCATGTCTGTACATAAATGGAGTCTATCAGATCTGCCACCTTTTTTGCTGCCGCCATGTCGTCATCACCTTCCCCTGCTTCGCCAGTCTGTACGTCAGATACTGTTACCTCATGGTCATACCACTTACCCTTTGTTCCGATAAGTGCAAGCTGGAAGGGCTCATCGATTGCTGGAACAGGTACATCAAAGCCATATACCTCTTCCTCTGTTCCATCCTCATATTTAACCTGATCAGTTGTGGGCTCAAGAAGAACTGCTCCGTCCTTCTGCGCATCCTCAGCTGTTCCGGGGAAAAGATTAACGATATTCTTGGAAGGAAGTGTGATGTGAATTGTCATCTCACCATCTTTAACTGTAAGTGTTCCTCTGTCAGCATAAGCTTCATTAATATGGAACATGCTGCTGTCAGTTGTGAATTTTGCGCTGTACTCACCATCCTCAAGGGCTCCCTCTTCGGCTGCCTTTGTACTCTCCTCTACAGTGGCATCTGTATTTTCTTCAGACTTTTCTTCCTCTGCAGGCTCCTCGGCCTTCTCCTCTACAGATTCCTCAGTCTGTGCTTCAGCAGTATCCTCTGTTACTGTTTCTGTAGCAGTCTGATTCTCCTCTGCAGGTGCTGCCTTCTGACCGCAGCCACTCATCAAAGAAATTGCGAGTACAGTGGTCATGATCAGTGCAATAGTTTTTCTTTTCATAATATGCCTCTCTCCTTTTGCTTTTTTTGCATCGATGGATAATCAGGAAATTAAAGAAAAATAGAAAACCTCCACCAGAAGGCAGAGGTCAAAAAATACGCACGCAATTAAGGCAAACAAAAAATATTTGCCCCAAAGTATTCGTACGGCTAATTCCTCGTAGCCCGGATAATCCATGTACAGCGAAAGGCAGGTCTCCCGGCTGATCGATTCAGCACTTGCAGCGCCAGCTTCACCTTCCCGGATTACTCCAGTGGTATTTGAAACCGGCTCTCGAAACACGGTGACGAGATCGTGCAGGATTCTCACCTGCTTCCCTTTTCACCTGCACGACATACATAGCATATACGCCTGCAGACACCTTACGCTTTATGCAATTGTTCTGTTAATAATATCACAACGATGATTTCATTTCATCATCATTTTCTCAAAGTTTTCATGCATGAGGTTCTCAGCTCTTTTAACAACTATGCTCATATCCGAGGTTCCATACATGCAATAGACAGGTGCAAACGCAACATTTATGCCCTTTTCAGAGATCAGCTTCTTTACTCTCTCAACGTCTGTATTAAAGAACACCTCATCTGTCTCAAATCCAAATGCAACAAACTCCGTTCCGTTCATACGGTATACGTTATTCTCTCCAAATACCTCCATAAGTGCCTTAGCTAGAATGATAACTATCATGTCGCCTACTTCATAACCCTGGGATACATTTATCTCCATAAGGCCTATTAAGTCACAGCGAAGAAATCCGAAGGGCTGCCCTTTGTCGAAATCCTTTTCAACATATTTTTTATAAGCGATATTGTTATAGGCACCTGTAAGCGTATCGTTATAGCTATAGAAAAAGCTGCGCTTTTGCTCCTCACGCTGCATGATGAGCTGGGCAATAAAGTATGATATCAGCCTTATGATCTCTGCAACATCTTCAAGCTGGTTCTTCGGAACATCCGTTACTCCGCATACTCCGAATGTAGTCCCCCTAAATTCCAAGGGGCCCAGCACCACATTATCTATATCATTGGTCTTTATAAAGTCGTAAAGTGACGGAATAGACGTCTTACAGGACTCCGCACTTCCAATGATCAGACGGTTATTATTATCCTCGAAGGCCTCCAGAATTTTATCTATAAAACCATCATAGGGAACATACATAAGCTCAAGGGAGGTTGCTTCAAGCTCCTCGTCAAACCATTCGTAGGTTCCTCTGTATTTGCCGTTTTTCTGATCCTCAAAGATAAAAATACGCATGGCACTAAGCTCTTTTCCCAGGAACCTTATCATGGAATTTATGTTTTCCTCAGGAGAATTAGAAGCTACAGCGTACTGAATTGCACGATTAATAAAGCGGTCTCTCTCCTTCGCCTTATAATCCTTCTTCCACCAGATAATAAAATTTACTATTAAAACAGACATCAGAAGCGTTCTTAACATGATGTAACTTCCAATGTTTATCCTATCCTTTAGAAGAAGTGCATAAAGAGCGACAACAGCCATCAGATAGCCGCATATCCCTATGAGATTTTTATTTAGCGTCAGTGCTTTTTTCATGCTTTAGCATCACCATCCGTAATCTCAAAACTCTTTGGAACCTTCTCAAAGAATTCGTTTAACGTTTTTAGCAGCTCCTGCTTGGTTACTGTTTTCAGGATATAGCCTTCTGGCTTTAGCGAAACAACACGCTTAATGCTCTCCCTGTCACCCTTGCCTGTAAGGAACATAACCGGAATCTGTGAGGTTGCAGGGAATGACTTTAGCATCTCCAAAATGGTAGGGCCATCAACCACCGGCATATCGTAGTCAAGAAGTATGAGATCCACCCTTCGCCTTGATATATATGTTATTCCCTGGGTACCGTCCTCAACTGTGCTGACAGTATAATTAAACCTTAGCCACTCTCTTACCATTCTCGCGTAAACCGGGTCATCGTCTATTATGAGAATGCTGTAATGGGCGTTTTCATCTGCAAGTCGTTCTATCTCACCCTTGATCTCATCGGTCAGAGCCTCCATATCCACAGGTCTTCCCATCCAGGTACAGTCATGGAATGCAGGTACACTTTGAATAAACATATCCCTATCTCTGTCTGCACCAATAAGAATAAGTCTCCTGTTATGATCCCTTACCGCATCACAAAGCTTGAAGAGATCCTTAACCTTTTTCTCTTCATCAAGAATTGTATTCTGAAGATATATCAGGAAAATATCAGCCTTCTCCATAAAGGCCATGATCTGTTCCATATCAATCTCCAGTAAGGTCACATTAAAATGCTGCTCTGTGAGACTTTTCTCTATCGATCTGACAACCACACTGAAGTGGTTTGAAATAAGTACGACCCTGCTCATTTGCTTACCCCCTGTGTCAATTATCTATCAGGTTTCTGATTTCATTAAATTCCTTTTTATCCAGATGTTCCTTAACCTTTTTGAGGATTTCCATATCCTCGTCTGGCAGATCATAATCAGCAATTTCATCCAGTATTTCTGCGATCATATTCTCATCACAGTTATCTGCGCCTTCCAGTATTCCCTCATAAACACTTACAAGAAGATTGCTGTCGAACTTTTCTTTTACCCCAGGTGCATTTTCCTTCTCATCGTTCTCTACGGTCTCTTCACCCTTTTCATTCTCATTATTAAAAAGCGGTCCAAATACTTTCTTGTAATTCCTGAGTTCATCAAGGGTTTTAGCAGTATTCTCCTTTATAAACTCAAGGTTGTTAGCTTTTCCTGCCATCTCCAGGGCTTCTGCATGCTCTCCAAGCTCTGTTGCTCCAATTAGTCTTGCTGAGCTCTTCAGGGCATGGACCTTTATCGTATAATTCTTATAATCGCCGCTGTTATAAAGAGCTTCTATCTCATCTGCCTTTTTATCTATTGATTCATAGAATATCTCAATTATTGATAAAAGTGCCTCCTCGGATCCCGAGTAATCAAGAGCTATCGCACTGTCAATTCCCGGAAGCTTTTCATACCACTTCTTATCATCACTGCTTTTGGCTTCAATAGTCGTGGTTTCTTCCGTATCTTCCGCATCTTTTGACTCATCATTTTCTTCTTCAGTCTCTGATGATTCATTTTCTTCTATGGCATATTGAACCAGATTCTCAGCTTCCTCGTTATCCTCTGCTTCATCTTCACATAACAGCTTACTAAGCTCATAGGAATTATCTCCCTTCATCATGAAGGACAGGCCAACAGCTCCCATTCCACAGTTAAGGGATACCACCGCTGACACCTTCTGCATAAGAATATGCTCGAAAGAAAATCTTTTCCTGATAGCCTCCTTTATTCTGGTGCGTCCTTCCTCAGTAAGCTCAATATATTCAACTATTATCACATCAAGGTCAGGCCTTATCCTCTTAGGAAGTGTGTTTTCGATATATTCCTCATAGCATTTCAGATAATCACCTACATACATTCTGCCGATATAAATGCTTCCGTTTTTCACATTGATACTTGGTCTGAATCCAAAGGTACTTATAAAGCCATATATCCATTTTCCTATGGAACCACGCTTCATCAACAGCTCCGCATCACCTGTGATAAAGCTGCATCTTGTTCTCTGCTTGGCTTCTTCTAACTCCTCCAGTATTCGTTCTGTGCTGGCGCCCTGCATGGACAGCTTGTAGGCAATAAGTGTCAGCATACCCATTGCTCCGGAATTGTAACCGGAATCAAATACCTTAACGTTGCCATATTCCTTTGCTGCCTCAAGGGCATTTTCATATTCCTTACTGATAGCAGGAGGAAGTGACAAATAAATAACTTCGTGAGCCTTCTTGATTTCTTTTCCGAAGAAACGCTCAAAATCCTCCACTGAAGGCGGCATGGATTCAAAGGATACACCCTGCTTCATATAATTTATTACTTCATCCGTGCTGGCCTCAATACGGTCAGAATATGTCTTACCATCAGCAATAATATTGAAGGGTATAATATCAATCTGGCAATTCCTAAGGGTACTCTGGGGAAGATCGCACATGCTGCTTGTGGCAACTATGACGGAAATCTTCTTGCTGTACCCTCTTGCAGAATTCATTCTGACCTTAGTATTATTATCCGTAACTGTCCGCTTTACCTTAAGCTCAGGCAGGTGCTCTAAAAGCATCTCCTCCAACTGATTGCCTGATATAGGCTTAAGGAGGTAGCCGTCAAATCCACTCTTGTTATAAAGCTCTCTTACATCACTTCCCGCATTGGCAGTAAGTGCTATCGCAGGTACCTGATTGTTAAGTCCTCCGGCCTGCTTCCTTATATACTGAAGACATTCTATTCCATCCATGTCAGGCATTAGGTGATCAAGGAAAATAATGTCATACTTCTCACTTAAGGTCATGGAGAGGGCTTCATCTCCGCTGGTGACTGTATCAATCGTCATCATGGTATCGGCAATGAGCTTCCTTTCCACTTCAAGGTTCATCTCATTGTCATCTACGATAAGGATTCTTGCATCAGGAGCAGTGAAGCTTGGCATATACTTTTTATCCGGTCTCTTAAAGCCAAAGTTCCGAATGTCTATCTCACCTATGCTGTCATGTCTTGCAACCTTCTGCCTTAATGTAACGATAAATGTAGAGCCTTCCGTGTACACACTACTGACAGTTATCTTGCCGTTCATAAGATCAACAAGGCGCTTTACGATCGCAAGACCAAGACCTGTTCCCTCGATTCCTGCATTTCTCTCCTCATCAACTCTTTTGAAGGCATCAAAAAGATATGGAATTGCATCCTGCTTAATTCCAATACCTGTGTCAATTATGGAAAACAGAAGAAGTACATAATCGCCGTTTATTTCACCCTTTTCAATATGCAGTGTTACAGCGCCTTCGTCAGTGTACTTGACCGCATTATTAAGAAGATTTATGAGAATCTGCTTAATTCTCGTCTCATCACCAAAGAGCTCTACCGGGATGGTGGGATCCACCTCAACGTTAAACTCAAGGCCCTTTTCCTCTGCTCTTAGCCACATGATATTTACAATATCAGAAACCATGTTTTCCATATTGTAGTTAACAGGAACGATATCCATTTCCCCTGCTTCCATCTTGGAAATATCAAGGATATCATTTACAAGTGTAAGGAGCATACGTCCCGCACCCTGAATGTGCTGTGAGTCCTTCAGTATTTCATCCGATGCGTCTTCCTGTCTTAAAATGATCTCATTTAATCCAAGGATTGTGTTTATAGGAGTTCTGATCTCATGGCTCATACTTGAGAAGAAGCTGTTCTGATTGTTGATGAGCTCCTCGATCTTTTTGTTCTCTTCCTTAGCTCTCTTGTTCTCTTCCTTATAGAGTTCCTCTTCGAACCACACCGTCAATGTGATGATCACGCCCACCATAATAATGGAAAGCATCGAATCCACATAAAACATTTTGTGAGTATGCTGATATACTGTCTCAGGATAAAAATATCCCATTGCATAGAACAGAACTCCTTCGACAGTTAAGATTACAAGGATCACAGGCTTCCATTTTCCGGAAAGTACAAGTCCTATATACAAATATGCAAATATAACCCAGAGGATGCCACCGCCCTCAATTCCGCCTCCACAGAAGAACAGAATCGGTAGCAGCACAAAAACAAGTCCAAGCACCACTATCTTTGCAACCTGATTAACCTTATCTCTCTTGACGGAAATAAAGGTCATTATCGGAACCATAATAACAGAGAAAATCAGTGCTCCGATTTCTATAATGTTTTCACCAAAATAAATGTCGCCTGCCAGCGCCAGTATAATTACCGGTGAGATGACCAAAGTCAGCAAAATGAATATGCGCTCCCTGAAGTCTCTGGAGGGATCTTTGATCATCGCGATTATTTTTCTCAATAATCTGCGTATCATTTCGCACCTCCGTTACGACTTATCCTGCCATCGGCAAGAGCGCGATTCATTACACTTTCAAATTCTATTATTTTAATAGGCTTACTGATAAATCCATCGAAGCCCTCTCTTATAAACATCTCCTTTGCGCCGCTTATTGCATTTGCCGTAAGGGCTATAGTACAAAGCCGTTTACCCTTTCTTTCTGCTATAAGCTTTAGCTTCTTCATGGCTTCGACACCATCCATTTCAGGCATCATATGATCAAGGAAAATCACATCATAATCTTCCCGCTCGTATTTTGAAATAGCCTCCTGTCCGCTCTCAGCGGTATCAGTTATCATGTTGTAATCCTTAAACAGTCCTGATGCCACAACAAGGTTCATGGGTTCATCATCGACAATAAGGGTCTTAACACCATCAAGCTCAGGTCTCATTCCGGCCTTACCGGGCAGGTATCCCAGCTCATCATTGTTAAGTATTCTTACAACCGGATAGGCATAGATGGGCTTTGGCATGCTTATTACATAGGTTCCCTTTGATAAATTGACTCCTCTGTCTGAAAATACTGCAACCTTAATGTCTCCCTTTGCTATATCATCAAAGAATTTCGGTGCGCATTTATACTCCTCATACCCCATAAGGATATGTGTAATATCTCCTCTTTCGAGAATTTTCTTAAGCTCTGCCAGACTGGGCGTAGCATACAGATTAACCCTTAATCCGGATGCCATATTGATGGCCATCTCATTATAAAAAGCCCTGACCTTTAAGTTATTAAAATTCTCAGGATTAACATGGTAAGCGATATTTACGAAGTTTCTGGCTTTCACCTTAAGGCATGGCGAAGCATCAAGGACTCCCTGTACAACGCTGATGCGCACAGTAGTCCCCTTCTTCTTTTCACTCTCTATAGAAACAAAGCCATTCATCAGTCTGACAAAGCCATAAACTATGGATAGTCCAAGACCGATACCTCCGGTACTTCTGTTTCTTTTCTTATTAGCCTGATATCCGCCCTTTGAAACCTTTTCTATGTCAGCTCGTTTCATCCCGACACCGGTATCCGTAACTTCGATTATGAGATTTATTCCATAATCCTTTCTCTTTCCGGTTATCTTAAGGCATACTCCACCTGACTTTGTGTATTTGATGGCATTATCAAGAAGCTGAGTGATGATCTTATTCAGTCTTGCGCCATCACCCTTAAGAAGCGTCGGAAGGTTGGGATCAAGATCAATGATAAGCTCAATCCCCTTCTTTATACCCATAATATTGATGCCGGCAACTATATTATTGACAAGGGATATGATGCTGTACTTTTCCTCAACAATGATCGCATCGCCTCTTTGTATCTCACTGTAATCCTGGATGTCTTCTATCTGATGTGAAAGACGGATTCCTGCATTTCTTATGGAGACAATATCCTCACTGAACCTGTTTTTTAAGATAAGCTCAGACATTCCCGTTATGACATTTACAGGTGTCCTCAGCTCATGTGAGATGTTCACAAGGAAATCCTCCATTGTGGCGCTGCTCATCTCCTCATCACGCTGCTTTGCATCAAGCTCGGTCTCTATCTTTTGATGCTCCTCAAGGAGATTAAGTAAAGCCTTATACAAGCACACTTCGGCTACGCAATGCAATATTATTCTGGAAATTACAAGGGAATCAAATTCGATATAGTTATTTAATGCCGAGACCACGGTCTGTATTATCATGATCAGATAGAATTCTGCCAGATTTAGATGTAAAAAGATTTTTCTCTTTAAGAGTGTCGCGGTAACAAGAAGTAGTGAAGATATAATAAAGACATCGAAAAAGCTGGTTAAATGAACACCATGAAAAAACGCCACCATCATCGAAAAAATCATATAGAAATTTTCTCTGAATCTGATGTCACGATACTGACTTATATGAATGGCCCAAACTGCGATAACGCCGCATAAAATTAAAGGTGCAACCCAAAATTCCCATCTCAGGTTTACACATTCTATAATAGCCCCGATGCACGCAATGGTAATAATGACAATTACAACATTATGTGATTTCAGATTCCGGCCTGTATTATCATTCACCTCTACATCCCCTCAAACGATCATGACATTCCACCGCATCCTTCACCTAACATATGTATTTTATCATGTTTATATATACGTATTTTTATTCATGGACTTAAATTTCCATAAACATTCCATGAATAAAAAGTATAAAATTAGCCGGTGCAAAATGAAATATTATTTCGCACCGACTTTAATATTTATTATTCCATCACGCTCCTCTGTGGAGGGGTAGATATATTTTTTTATTGTACGTTCTCGTCATCATGTTTAAAGGCAATCTGAGCGAAGTTGTAGAAGCCCTGGTACCAGATGTGGAAGTCGTGGCCTCCGTCCATCTCCTGCCACATGAAGTTCTCGCCGTCCTTGAATTTGTCGCAGAGGGCGGGGAGGTTCTTTGCAGCTGCTGATGAGGACTGGTAAGCTATTCTGTCCTGAAGCCCGCATATATTATAGAAATAATAGATGGGATATTCGCAGTTCTCCATAATGCTTGCTGTCTTGGTGGCTGCATTACTTGTAGGTGCAGCGGAGAATGCTCCGAAGTATCCGAACATGTCATTGCACTCATCAAGGCCAATGTTTATGGTCTGCATTCCTCCCATTGATAAGCCTGCGATTGCTCTGTGGGCTCTTGCAGCGCTGAGGTCGTAGCCGTCCTCGCTGTACTCGCCGTAGGTACTATAGTGTGAATCCATGTAAGGGATAAGGTCGTTTCTGAGCTCTTCTCCGAATTTATAGAAGGAGTCAATCTTACTTGTGTCCTTATTGTTTTCAGCACCGGCTCTTCCGTTAGGTGTAACCACTATGAAGGGCTCTATGTCTCCATAATATGTGAGGTTATCCATGATAGCCTTTACTCTTGAGGTGGTCTTTGTAAGCCCCCACTCATCCTCATTACCACCGATACCGTGAAGAAGAATCATCACATTGTATTTCTTCTCAGGATCATAGTTAGGCGGAAGGTATACATTAGCTTCCTTTGTGATCTCACTTCCGTCACCTGCATAGTCATGACCGGTGTAGGATATATGCTCTATAGTTCCTGCCTCGTCAGTTCTAAGATTGGTGTATTTAGGAAGGACGTGATCGCCAATTTCAGCTGTAGGCACTCTCTCCTCAGATGAAGCTTCTTCACTTTCTGTAGCTTCCTCGGAAACCGATGTCTCTTCTGCTATTGCCTCAGCATAGGCATTGTCGCCTTCCGGCTTCTCTTCCTCTACTGTAACTTCAATCTTTTCTTCAGTTTTTGTATCTGCCTTTCCACAGGCAGCAAGTGCTCCCATTAGCATAATCATTCCCCATATTATTTTTTTCTTCATACCATAGTTCCTCCTGAGTAATAATTATGATGTCTACTTAATTCAATCTCTACCTGATTATTGCGAACAAGTTCTCATTTTGAAATGATTAACCTAAATAACGGATGATTTATCAGCTCCGGTATATTTCTGCAAACAAAAAATATGACAATAATAACAGCACAGATGATCAGAAATATATTTTCCCACCTTTTCATCCGTGTGCTCCCTGTTCTTATCAGAACTATCCCTTTATATAATAAAAACAGTCCCAAGACCGGCATCAGGGTAACCGACAATATGTTGTAATCCATAGCACCATGGATATTCCCTTTAAAAAGTGCCAGGTACGCATGGGTAAGACCGCATCCGGGACACTTTAATCCTGTGGCAAGTCTGAATATGCATGGAATGCCGAAACCGGTCAGAGCGTAAACCACAGAGTTTACCACCAGTATGCCTGCGATGATTGCTGTTTCTGTCAGGGCCGCCTTTATTTTTCTTTTTTTCTGAATATCGTTATCTGTTCTTATGCTTTCCATAGTGAATTTAAGTAAACGCATTTTCCTTTCTAATAGAATTTATGATAAAATAGCCGAAAAAGCAAATTTCGAGGGGATTGGTATGAACGAGCTTGATGAACGTTACAGCACTGCTGAAGAAGCAATAATAGATGCCTTTTTTCTTTTGATAAAGGAAAAGGATTTTGAAAGGATCACGGTTTCCGATGTTATAAAAAAGGCGGGAATCGTAAGAAGCACCTTTTATAATCACTACGAAAATATCCCTGCACTCTTTACAGCTGCAGAGGACAAAACTATAGATGATATTTTCCATATGATGGAGAGCTTCCATCCCGCGAACGACAGGGAGCTATGCAAATCATATTTCCTTGCCATTTGTAATTACACAAAGAAAAATCCGTTCCTTGCAAGTCTCTTAGAGAGCGCAAGAGGCGACGGATTTTTTGAAAAGGCCATGACAATGTTCCACCAGTATGTAACACAGGTTTCCGATGTAAAAAGAAATGGCAATGTTTCGAGAGAGAAGTACTCCTATCTCATCGCCGGTATCATCGGCAGCACCCTTGGTGTCCTTCACAAATGGACAGCCGAGGACTTTGAATCCCCGGCTGAGAACATAGCTGATATATTAACTACCATTTTCTTAAACGGAATACTTCCATTCATGATTTAAATTATGCAGCAGGATTCTCCTTGAGAGCGTCCTGCCTTTTTATTTTACCTGTAGAATTCCTGATAAAAGGTGTGCTCCTTATCACTATAGATGTGATATGTCTGTAGGTGGGCTGTCCGCTGTTGTACTCATCAATGAACAGCTGAAGCTCAGCATAAAGCTCATTGGTATCAAGTCCTTTTTTATCTACAACCTCTGCCTCAGGGAAAATTCTGGCTGTAAGGCCATTGTTCTCACCTGTTACAATAACCTCTGCAATAAGAGGATTAAGTGCCAGCTTATTCTCAATCTCCTCAGGTGATACATTTTCACCATTGGACATTATGATAAGGTTCTTTACTCTTCCGTTTATGAAAAGATATCCATCCTCATCAAGGTATCCCTTATCTCCGGTATGAAGCCAGCCATCCTTAATTGCTTCATCTGTCTCAGCCGGCATCTTGTAATAGCCCTTCATGACTGAGCTTCCGCGGACAAGAATCTCTCCATTTTCAAAAGATATCTCCACATTTGCAAGGGGCTTTCCGATAGAGCCGGGCTTATGATCTTTTATTGTATTGGTGGTTATTACCGGTGAGCATTCGCTCATTCCATAGCCCTCAAGAATCTCCACTCCATATTCTGAAAACTTCTCGATATAGAAGGGATCAAGATGAGCTCCACCTGTAAAAATGGTCCTAAGGTTGCCACCAAGAGCAGCCTTTACAGCTTCTTTATCAAGCATGGAAACTCTCTTATAGATAGTCTCTATCATAAGCGGAACCATAAGCATGACCTCGGGCTTGAAGATTCCCATATTCCTTACCATATGCATGAATGAATCATTTATACATATAGTTGTTCCAAGGGATAAAGTCTTAAGCCAGTCCATTACAAGGCAATAAGCGTGATGTATCGGAAGAACGCTTAAGGTGACTCCGCCAACTTTGCCATCATATTCAACATACTTCACGTTGTCGGCAAGGTTTTCCTGGGTAAGCATTACGCCCTTACTCTTTCCGGTTGTTCCTGAAGTGTAGATAATTGTTGCAATCTCGTATCCCGCAGCCCCCGGTACATTGACCTTATCCTCGGTAAAGGCTGCGAATTCCTCCTCTGTAAGAAGCCATATCTTCTTTACCTTGGGACAGTCCTTTTGCACCTTCTCCATCAGGGTTATTCTCTCCTTACCAAGAAAAAGTGCCTCTGAATCTGATCTCTGGATAAGCTCTACAAGCTCCTCATCGGGAAGACCTGCATCGAGAGGAACTGCGATATTGACGCCTGTTACAATTCCAAGATATGCTTCAACCCACTCAGGTGAGCTTTTTCCTATTAAAGCTACATGTGCTCCTCTAAAGCCCTCCTTTTCAAGGTAAGCTCTTATGCTCTTTATTTTGCCATCAAGTTCGCCATAGGTCTTTTCGTGGATGTCCTTTTTTACAAGCCACCTCACAGCGGGTATATCTTTATAATTCTTAACTGACTCATCCCAAATAGCTCTGATATTATTCATAAACTCCTCCTCCCGGTGCGTATATATTTACGCAACTTCTACATCATTAAGAAGATCCATCGCTTCCCCGATAGTGTGAATCTGAACCACCTTTTCCTGCTCAAGCTCTACGTCAAACTCATCCTCAAGCTCTCCAAGAAATGACATGAAGTCAAGGGAGCTAAAGCCCAGGTCCTCACGGAATCTGAGTGCATCCTTCATATCCTTAGGTGCTACCTCACAGTACTGTGCGATGATTTCTTTGAATTTCATTTCTCTACTCATAAATATCTCCTCCTCAAATTTGTCTTTTACTGGTTCTGAATATATGTATTAAAAATATGCTTTATACGGCTTCCATTATCTCGCCCACTGTCATGTCAGGCTGCTCAATTCCTCTAAAGAGAATCCTCATGAGGTAATAGTTCATAAGCTCCACATCCTTCTCGGTAAGCTGCACTGTCTGATAATGGTATGAAAAGTTCATGCCTCCATCCTCCGTGTGGGACACCGTGAGGTACATCTTCTTTGTAGCTGCTCCGTTTGCAAACCACTTGGCATGCATTGGAATATTCTTAAGGAAAGGGTTGTCCATCTTTACCGGCATTGGCTGGTAGGTCAGGTAGCAGCTTTCATAGGTCGTATCCTCCGGCGTGTTGTAGCGCTTTTTTATTTCCTCATAGATAAGTGCCGGATCGTAATTGCTGTGCATATATATTCTGTTCTGCACGTTCTGAATTTCATAGACCGCTGACATAAAATCTGTATCCCCGCTTATAACGGTTCTGCAGGGGAACATGATCGTTCTGCTTCCACCTGATGTCCACTCGTCCTTCGTGGACCTTCTTGATATAAAGTTCTGAATGGAGATGTCCTCCTGACCATCGTTCTGCTTGGACAGGTAGGTCCTTATTCCAAGAAGAAGCAGATTTGTCATCGATATTCCATGGTTCATGCAAAAATCGATGAGTCTCTTTGTGGGCTCAGCCTCAAGCTTATAGTCCTTTACTGCTACGAAAAGTTCCTTTCGCTCGATGTCTGCACTCCTTAGCTTTTTATTCTTATGCTTTTTTCGGGAATCATTTAAAACAGAAGGCCCCTGAATATCTGAATATAAGGGTTCGCCATAGGCATCAAGCTGATCATCCCAGAACTTTTTATCCTTTAGGAATCGCTTCTCATTACCTGCTTTTTTCAGGTCAGATTCAAGCACAGTCTCAAAGTCAGCAAGGTCTGCCGGATAGGCTGCTCCGAATTTGTAATGTGTATAGAGCGACATGATGTCGTTTGTCATCACCACAACTCCGCAGGAATCAATAAGTCTGTGATCCATGTGTATGAAAAATCCCCTGTAGCCTTCAGGAAGCTTCATCATATACACGTCGCACATCGGGATGTCATCTCCATCAAAGGTCTGATATGCCCAGCTCTGCATAAGGTCATCTGCTTCCTTCATGCTCATTCCCGTTAAGTCCTTTATGGGAATATCTCTGTGATCCTTTTCCACAAGATACTGCTGAACATTTCCATCCTTATCTGCCTTTGTAAAGCGGACTCTCATGCAGCCATATCTTTCCATTTCCAGTTCAATGCATTTTTTCAGAAGTCCGAAGTCGAGCTCTGCTTTAAGTGCAGCAACTATACTGAGGCCTGACACCTGCTGAGTGCCGTACTCCTTTATCCATCTGTAATGCATGTTCTGGGCTGCCGTAAGCGGATAGGTCTTTTTCATAATCTCCTCCTCTAGGAATCCTTATTAGTTTCCCCTCATGTAAGTGGTTCCTCTTAACAACAACGAAGGTATCATAATTAGTTCCCTCATTCCATAGGCTTTACGGCTTAATGAACACATAAACAAAAATTGACCGAGACATATCGAACACATTTATAAAAACTGTTCGATATATCACGGTCAATCTGTTTTTCCGTAGTTTGTATTTAAATAGCCTTACTGAGCAAAGTAATTATCTATACCATTGGCAATTCCGATTACCATCTGCTGTTGCATAGCTTCATTTGCCATATTGGCATCATCTGTAGGATTGGACATATAGCCCATCTCAATGATGGTTGAAGGTACGTTTGCCCAGTTGATTCCTGTCATGGTATCTGTCTCCCATACAGAGCGCTTCTTAAAGCCTGTAGCTGCCACATAGGCATCAAGCACACAGTCAGAAAGCTTTCTAGACTGGGGATAGAATGCTGCATTGTAAGGATTAGATGGTGTCTGGCATAGTGTCATGGCACCATTAACCGAGGTATCATCAGCTCCGTTAGCATGAATTCTGATAAAGGCCTCTGCTCCTGCATTATTGGCGATCTGAGCACGGTCTACATTACTTAAGCTGACATCATGGGTTTCCCTTGTCATTATTACCGTGTAGCCTCTGTTCTGGAGCTCATCGCGAAGCTTAAGGCCTATTGTAAGTGTCAACTGATATTCAGCAAGTCCTGAGGTCTTACCTGATGTTCCGCTGGTTACCTTAGCCTTCATCTCGGAAGAACCAGGACCGTTGGGCTCCTTTTCAGACATTCCTTTGGCCTGGTGTCCGGGGTCTATTACAACAACATGACCACCGGTCTTAGGTGTCTCAGAAGAAGCAGCCGGAGCAACCGGGTCTGTAACAGGGTCTGTAGCAGACATATCCTTCATTTCACCCTGAATGAGCTCATCGTCACTTCCCATATCCTTTATGACATACTCTCCGTTTTCATAAACCAGATAAAAGTTTATTACCGCACCAAGCTTATGAAGAAGCTCCATATTACAATGCACAGCTTTCTGGCCATTATGATCCTCGATTGAGGCTTCATATACGTTTCGATTCTCACTGGCTGCATCATTAGTCCAGAAGGAAGATACATAGTCAGAGCCTGCCTGTACGGTGCCAGAGTAGCCGGTCTTCTTAACCTGAAAAGCTATATCACCATTATCAGTAGGAGCCTCGAAGTCCACTAAAAGTGCGCATCCACCGACCTCTTCATCCTCTGACTTATCAAAGGGGAGCTGTGCCTGATTATAGCTTTTAGCAGCGCTGTCATATTCATATATGAGCATATTGCCAAATGCAAGGGGATCAGTACTGGTATCATAGGAAAGAGTAAATAATAAATCCTTCTCTCCATCCCCATTTAAGTCGTCCATCTGAATATGCGGAAAGCCTGTCTCCCAAACACCGTCGATCTCAAGCTTATTACCGTTTCCAAACTCGATAACATAATCAGCCTTCTGGTCTTCCTCATGATAAGTCCTGTTTACCCTGTCAGTTGTACCATCGCCGTCATAATCCTGATCCACAAAATCTGATACCCAATAGTATTCACGGCATTCGTCCACATATCCCTCGTATGCCCATAAAGCCATAGGTGATTTCTCTATGTCCCCAGCAGGATCATCAGCGGTATTCTCTTCAGCTTCAGTAGTTTCTTCAGGCTCTGCTTCCTGAATTTCTTCTGTATCCTGGTTTTCTTCGGTTTCAGGCTCAGCTTCTGCAGAAGTGTCAGCGGTTTCTTCTGTACTCTCATCTGCCTTAACTTCTTCTGTCCAGTCCTTGTCAGCTTCCTCTGCAGCAGGTTCTGTCACTGTCTCACCCGGAACCTTACTTCCGCAGGCGCTAAAAACAAGTGCCGTGCTAAGAAGCAGACCTGCAAGCAATTTCTTTTTCATAAAATAGTCCCCCCTGATAAATTTATGAATGTATTAAACATCCTCGATCTTGATAAGGTTTGTATTACCTGACTCACCGTTTGTAACACCACCTGTTATAACAATCTTATCACCTTCCTTGAGATCAAAGGTTTCGATTGCTACCTTCTTGGCGCTGTAGAACAGAACGTCTGTAGATGGGAATACATCACACATCTTGGGAGTAACTGCCCATGAAAGTGAGAGCCATCTCCAAGTCTTCTCATTGGTAGTAAGACCGATGATATCTACAGGTGAACGGAATCTTGAAACCATTCTTGCTGTACGGCCTGAAAGTGTGCAGGCTACGATTGCCTTAGCATCAAGGTCGATAGCCATTCCACAGGTAGCGTGTGATATAGCATCCACGTCATTTTTTATAATGAAGTCATAGTTGTAGAAGCGCTTGTTGTAGTGAATGTTCTGCTCAGTAGTCTCTGCGATCTTAGCCATTGTCTCAACAGCCTGTACAGGATATGCGCCTGCAGCAGTCTCACCTGAAAGCATGATAGCACTTGTTCCGTCATATACAGCGTTTGCTACGTCTGAAGTCTCAGCTCTTGTAGGTCTCGGATTGTGGATCATGGACTCAAGCATCTCTGTTGCAGTGATTACACGCTTACCAAGCATACGGCACTTGGTGATAAGATCCTTCTGGATAGCAGGAAGCTGCTCGAAGGGAACCTCTACACCCATGTCACCACGGGCAACCATAATACCGTCACACTCTGTGCAGATATCTTCAATATTTTCATAACCTGACTGGTTCTCAATCTTCGCAATAAGCTGAACCTTATCATTGCCGTTATGAGCCTTAAGGAACTCGTGAACATCAACGAGATCCTGCTTAACTGATACAAAGGAGCATGCAATGAAATCAACATCATTCTCAACACCGAAAAGAATATCAGACTTATCCTGCTCTGAGAGGTAAACCTGCTTGATGTGCTTTCCAGGAAAGCTCATGCTCTTCTTATCAGAAAGCTCACCGCCTGTTACTATCTCAGTCTCGATTCTGGTGCCGTCTGTACTTGTTACTTTGAACTCTAAAAGAGCGTTGTTCAAAAGGATTCTGTCGCCCTTGTAGAGCTCCTTGGCAAGATTCTTGTAGCTTACTGATACGATTGTGTCGTCACCCTTTATATCCTCTGTAGTAAAGGTGAACTTCTTTCCGGCTTCAAGATTAACCTTACCGTTCTTAAAGGTACCGATACGATACTCAGGTCCCTTTGTATCAAGAAGGATAGCGATGGGAAGTCCAAGCTCTTTTCTTATCTTCTTGATTCTCTTAATCCTGGCGAGCTGCTCTTCATGGTCTCCGTGTGAAAAGTTGAGTCTGGCAACGTTCATTCCAGCCTTGCAAAGGGCTGCGATCATCTCCTCTGATTCACTTGCAGGACCAATTGTACAAACGATTTTTGTTTTTCTCATTAAAAATCTCCTCTTTACTTTGAAATTTGAGTGTGAAAAAATCCACACTATGGTTGTTACTGTTTACTTCCTATAAGCTTATTTGCAGTATGATAGCCATCTTTTGAAACACATTTCTTGATCTCTTCGAACTTCTTATTGTCCTTGATATAAACCTTATATTTCCTGGGTCCCTCAAGGTCGATCATAAGTCTGTTCTCACCGGCTCTGGCAATAGTCATATTCCATTTATCATCCTGATGGTCAAAATCAAGAGTAATCTCTTCGCTTGTCTTGGGAGTACCTAATGTAAAGTAGCCTCTTGTACCATAAATAATGGAATTCAAAGCGATAAGATTATCACTGTCTATTCTGATTTTGCCCTCATCACTGTCCCTTACGCAAAGATCCGCTTCATTACAAAGAACAAACATATCAACCTTGAATTCCCTGAGCTTGTTCGATGTATTAAGCATATAGATAAACAGCGCAAGTAACACTGCAAAAACGGTGATAAATACTGCTGCAATAACAACCCCAAAATTGACATTTTTCTTCATACGTTCCCTCCGGTAATAAATATTTCTGTAAATGCGTACAGCTAATGATTGTACCATAAAAAGTTTCCGTAAAAAACCATACTGTACTAAATTCTCATAGTTTCAGCTTTTTATTACTTTATAAGCATTGAAATCCCATACAGCACAGGCTGATGCAGCATATATATAAGAAGAGAATGTCTTCCTATAAATGCAAGGGGCTTGATGTTTATATGAAAAAGTCCGTTATCAAAGCGCCTCTTCACAACACCATATCCGTAAAAGCCCGCCAAAAACAGGAATATCCACGGCATCAGCGAAAAATAATCTGTGGAATAAAACTCATCCTGCATAAAACCAAGATATGTCAGAATTGAATTGCCAACTCCATAGTACCCGTTTGTCACATAGAGCGAATCGGGAAGATTTATCTTTGTGACAAAGAGATTGAGCATTCTGCTGTTTATGGGCTTTGTAATGCAGAACAAAAGTATACTTATTATAAAGCCCCAGAAGGCATCAAGCTTTAACGGTATCTTCTTAAGTAGGCCCACAAGTATCATGGCTGATCCAAGAAAAGTCAGGACTCCATAATACACAACAGCATCCGGGATAAGGAGCTCAGTTACTGCAGTTATTATCACACCGCAAAGAAGTACAATCGCTCCGTTCCTAATGGGGTTTCTGGCCAAATGAACGCAAAAGCCCGCTACAAATATAAAGCACCAGCAGATACTCTGTTGCCATATGTACGAACCAAGGGTGTCGTACCAGGGCATATTAAAGCCCTTTAAATATTTTAAATCCCAGCAAAAATGATAAAGTATCATGCTGATGATCGTAATTCCCCTGATAACATCAATAGTTTCTAAGCGAAGCTTCTTATTTTCAATGTTCTCCATATTCTCCACTTTTTTCACCTCTCCTCATAATTTTAAAACACACTACTGATAGTTTATCATATTCACATAAAAAAAGCCCCGAGAAAACTCGGGGCTAAAATCTTACAATACTTCGATTGCCTTCTTCGGACACTTCTCTGCGCATAAGCCGCAGTGCGTGCACTTTTCCTGATCTATTGTTGCTACATTGTTCTCTACTGTGATAGCACCTGCAGGACAGTTCTTCTCGCAGATGTGGCATGCGATACAGCCAACCTTACAGTACTTGTTAACAGCCTGTCCGGCATCGTTAGACTTACAGCGAACGGACTCTGTAGCGTCGTAAGGAATAAGATCGATCAGATGGCGTGGACAGATGTTTACGCACTGTCCGCATGCCTTACATGCTTCCTTATCAACTACTGCAATACCGTTAACAATATGAATTGCATCAAACTGACATACACTTACACAGGTTCCGCCGCCGAGGCAGCCGAAGGTACAGGTCTTGGGGCCTGAACCAGGCACCTGATTGATAACGCGACAGTCGTCAGCGCCGTAGTATTCATATCTCTGTGTTGCCTTCTCACAGTCACCGCCGCAGTGAACGTATGCAACCATACGCTTTGCATCACCTGCGTCAACTCCCATAATACCTGATATTACAGCAGCTACAGGCGGTCCGCCTACCGGACACTGTGAAACCGGAGCCTCGCCCTTTGCAATGGCGGCAGCACATCCTGAGCATCCCGGGAATCCGCATCCACCGCAGTTATTACCGGGAAGTGCTTCTAAAATAGCCTGTTCTTTCTCATCTACATCTACGTGCAGCTTCATGTCGGCAACACCAAGGATTATTCCTATAAGAATACCGACACCGGCTACTACTGCCGTAGCAATGAGTACACCACTAATCATAATTGTCTCCTTTATCTTAATGCAGAAAATCCTGTAAATGCAATTGCCATAAGTGCTGAAGCAAGAAGTACAGTGGGCATTCCCTTGAAGGGCTTGGGAATGTCGTTAAACTGAATCTTCTCACGGATTCCGGCAAGAATTACTATTGCGATCGTAAAACCTACTGCAGTAGCAAAGCCGCAGATCGTGCTCTGTAAAAGGCTGTAGCCATCAGTTACGTTGTTGAGTGCAACACCGAGAACTGCGCAGTTTGTTGTGATGAGTGGAAGATAAACACCCAGTGACTGATAAAGTGATACAACAAACTTCTTTAAGAACATCTCTACGAACTGAACCAGCATCGCAATGACCATGATGAAGACGATGGTCTGAAGGAATGATAAATCAAGTGGTGAAAGTATAAACTTGTAAATTGCATTCGTAACAAGTGATGCAAGGGATATAACGAATACGCACGCCATACCCATTCCGAAAGCCGTCTCTGTCTTTCTTGAAACTCCAAGGAAGGGACACAGTCCAAGGAACTGACTAAGGACTACGTTATTTACAAGAGAGGCTGTAATCATGATGGACAAAAGTCCTACTATTGTATCTGTCATTTCTTATCCTCCTCTCCTACTTTAACCGGCTCTTTCTCAGGAACTTTGATATCTGAAGGCTTAACCTGCTCCTGCTTTACGCCGATCTGTGCCTTCTCTGCTCTTTCCTTTGCAAGAAGCTCTTCCTTAACCTTCTTGGGATCCTTGATCTCAATGTCGCTGCAGCATCCGCCAACACCGAACTTGGAAGTATCCTTGCCCTTCTTTTCCATATTGAACTTAACCTGATTCATAATTGCTATCAGAACTGCAAGTACGATAAACGCACCGGCCTGCTGAATGAAAATACGAATAGGCTGATACTGGCTAAAGAAGTAACCAACCGGTCCGG
Source organism: Butyrivibrio sp. FC2001 (assembly GCF_000424125.1). Classification (NCBI taxonomy): domain Bacteria; kingdom Bacillati; phylum Bacillota; class Clostridia; order Lachnospirales; family Lachnospiraceae; genus Butyrivibrio; species Butyrivibrio sp. FC2001. The sequence continues at coordinate 172,557 of NZ_KE384132.1, read as the reverse complement.
GAACAACCGACCCCTCTCCGAATACCTGAACATCAAACATTGTGCCGCCGCCGATAAGCTCACGGAAAAGTCCGATGACAGTAATCGCGCAGGTAAAGCCAAGTCCCATTCCTATTCCATCAAAGAAGGAAGGAACAATTTCATGCTTGGATGCATAAGCCTCGGCTCTTCCGAAGATGATACAGTTAACAACTATAAGCGGAATATAAACGCCAAGTGCCTGATACATAACAGGTACATAAGCCTGCATAACAAGCTGAACCAATGTGACGAAGGATGCGATAACTACAATAAATGCAGGGATACGAACTGTATCCGGAATCACTTTTCTGAGAAGTGAAATAACCGCATTACTAAGTGCCAGAACGAAGGTTGTTGCAAGTCCCATTGTGACACCGTTAATAGCAGAGGTTGTAACCGCCAGTGTAGGACACATACCGATCATAAGAACCAGTGTCGGGTTCTCTACTATAAGTCCATTCAGGAAACGCTCCATAGGGGTGTCCTGTTTGAAGCCTAAAGCTCCTTTATTCTCTTCACTCATCTGAACACCTCCTTAACCGTTAAGCGCAGCCTGGAAATAAGCTACAGCCGCATTAACGCCAAAAGTAACTGCTTTTGAAGTGATGGTAGCGCCGGAAATAGCCTCTATCTCACTGTCAGAGGAAGCAGCATTTTTAGTTACTGAAAACTGAGCAGCCGGTTTTCCTGCAAACTGAGGCACCAGAACCTTCTCTGCATTCATTCCAAGTCCGGGAGTCTCGTTAATGGAAATAAGAGAAATTCCGTTGACCTGTGAATCGTTTGTAATACCAACTGTAAATACTATCTTGTCTCCGTATCCACCGCTGGTAACCTGAACAACATATCCAAGTCCGTTGCCGGATCCGTCAACTGCCTTTTTAACACTGTTGATCTCGATCTTGCTGTAGTCTGCTCCGCTAAGAACTGAAGCAGCCTTGTCAGCGTCAAGCTCTACATCTTCGAAATCGGCTGCATCAGGGAATACTGCCTGATTAGCCTTGATCTGAGCAAGCTCCTCCTGGTAGGCAATGGGCTCCTTTGTAACCTGATAAACAAATCCAAGGGAGACACCTGCTACAAGAGTGATAATGAAAAGGATGAGTGCATTTTTCAGCATTGTTTTTACATCTGTCATGCTTTCTTCTCCTCCTTCTTTTCTACGGGTCTGATACCGAACGCTCTCGGGATTGTGTACTTCTCAATAAGCGGAACGATAAGATTGCCGATTATGATCGCATAGGATACACCCTCTGCGGACACACCAAACACACGGAAAATACCGGTCAGAACTCCAAGGAAAACACCGTAAATATATTTACCCTTCGTGGTGATAGGACTCGTGACATAATCCGTTGCCATAAAGAAAGCACCAAGCATAAGTCCGCCACCTGCAAGCTGTGCAGAAATGTATGCACCGTTAAGGCCATGTCCTCCAAAGAGGATTATGAAGATCACGAAGGAAACAATATATGTTCCGGGGATCTTAAGATCGATGATTCCAAGCATGATCAGTATACAAGCACCGATCACGATGGCGATCATTGAAGTCTCACCGATTGTTCCGGGGATCTTACCGATTATCATATCGATAACTGAAACCTCTTCTCCTGCCTTAAGAGCAGCCAGAGGAGTTGCAGATGTGTATGTATCGGTAACAAAGTTGGTCATAAGTGCCGGGAAGGATATAAGCAAAAAGCATCTTGCACCAAGTGCCGGGTTCATGAAGTTCTGTCCAAGACCTCCAAAAAGCATCTTTACAACAAGAATTGCAAATATACCGCCGATGATGGGAAGCCACCAGGGAGCTGTGCAGGGAAGGTTCATTCCGAGAAGCAGTCCTGTGACAACCGCTGAAAAATCACCTATGGTTATCTTTTTATCAAGTATCTTTTCATAGCAGAATTCGGTAGCTACAGTTGAGAATACAGACAGTAAAAGTATTATCAGTGCATCTATTCCGAAGTTATAAATTCCAAATCCAGCAGCCGGAAGAAGTGCGATGACTACCCACATCATAATGTTTGAGGTTGTCACACTGGACCGAACATGCGGATTTGACGAAACTTTCATCATATCGCTCATTGTCTTTTCCTTTCTATTACTTCTTCCTCTTTCCAAGTTGTATCTTACGCATGCCCTTTATGAGCTGGGTAAGCTGTCTTCTTGCAGGACAAATATAGCTGCAGCAACCACATTCGCAGCACTCCATACCATATTCTGCAAGGAACTTCTCTTCCTGTCCGTTCTCAACGTCATCCGCAAGATTCTTAGGAATAAGTCTCTCAGGACAAACCTCAACGCACTTTGCGCAGTTGATGCAGGCACTGGGCTCTATGGCAGATACCGCATCCTCGGTAAGACATGTAAGAGCTGAAGCAGTCTTGGTAGTAGGAACATCAAGATCAAACAGGGCAAATCCCATCATAGGTCCACCTGAGATGATCTTGGCAGGGGCCTTAACGAATCCACCGGCATCCTCAAGAAGTTCTCTGTAGTTTGTTCCTATCCTTACCTTATAGTTACGGGGATCAGCTACCGCATCACCTGTGATAGTAACTATTCTCTCCATGAGGGGACGTCCCTCAGTGACAGCTCTTGATACCGCACACAGTGTATCCACGTTATCAACTATGCAGCCTGCATCTGCAGGAAGCATTGAAGAATTGATCTCTCTTTTAGTGCAGGCATAAATAAGCATTCTCTCAGCGCCTTCAGGATATTTAGTCTGAAGGGCCTTGACCATGATCTTATCATCATCCTTTGTGAGCTCGCGGAACTTGGCAATACAATCAGGCTTGTTATCCTCTATTGCAAGAATTCCTCGTGCATTGGGGAATAATGAAACCGCAATTCTAAGACCACTAAGAAGGAGCTCAGGTTCCTCAACCATACGGCGATAGTCGCTGGTAAGATAAGGCTCACACTCTGAGCAGTTTGCGATAACATATTCAATTTTCTCAGGTTCCTTAGGAGATAATTTGACAGCGGTAGGGAAACCGGCTCCACCCATTCCGACAACTCCGGCCTCTCTAATGAGATCGATCTTTTCCTGAGTTGTAAGCTCCTCCAGGGGTTTGGTCGGAAGCATTTCGCCTTCCTCGTAAAGACCGTCATTTTCGACAATTATGCAGTCGCACATGCCGCCATTTGCGAGTCTTCTCTTTTCAATCCCCTTAACTGTTCCGGATACCGTTGCATAGATTGGTGCTGAGACGAAGCCTCCCGCTTCGGCAATCTTCTGTCCGACAAGCACATGATCGCCCTTTTCTACTATAGGCTTAGCAGGTGCTCCGATATGCTGGGATACCGGATAGACGAGATCGCCCTTCGGCAGGACTTCTTTGATGGGCTTATCCTTAGAAAGCTCTTTACCTTCATAAGGATGAACTCCCCCCACAAAAGTTAATTTAGCCATTTCCTACCCTTCCTTTTTTTCTGCCCTAGAGGCAATATTTTTGTCAGAATCTGATTATTCAAAGATGGAATTTAATTATAAGAATTTCCCCCCAACAAAGAATAATGATTCTAAACGAATAAAATCACTGCAATTATTATACTACAATTCTCATGTAATAGTCAGATTTTATAAGAAAAATCCTCATTTATTTTCACTATTTATGTGCTACAATAAAAATGTTTGGAGATTACAAAAAATTTTTGTTAATTTTGCGGGGATTTTCACCATGAAAATAATAGATGAAATTATAAATTGCACAACAGAAGGCTATCCTATCGATAGAATTTCCGGCAGCCCTGAAGACATATTATTCCTTGATATCGAGACCACAGGGCTCTCTCCTAAAAACAGCACCATATACCTCATAGGCTGCGCCTATTATAAAAACGGCACCTGGAATCTGAAGCAGTTTTTTGCTGACAGACGTGGTGATGAGGAGGATATTGTCAGAGCCTTCATCTTATTTGCAAAGGATTATAAGGTTCTGATGCATTTTAACGGAAACAGATTTGATATACCCTTCATTCAGTTTAAGTGTGACAGATTCCATATTGAAAACGTTCTGGATAAGCTGGAATCAATTGATATATACAAGCGTATTGCACCATATAAAAATCTCCTTGGAATCCCTGACTGCAAGCAGAAAACCGTGGAGCTGTTTCTTGGCATCGACCGCAAGGATATCTACTCCGGCGGCGAGCTCATTAAGGTATACAAGGATTTCCTGATCTATCCCGATGAAGAAAAATACGAAGTTCTTCTCCTTCACAATGCAGATGATGTGCGCGGAATGTTCGCTCTTCTCCCCGCACTTTATTATCATGACTTTTTCAGGATGATCCTTCAGCAGAAGGTCATCATTTTCAAAACAGATTCACCTGTGTACCCTGAGGTTCGCACAGGCTTCTCTATTGACGAGGGCTCAGATAATGAGAATCCCGATGCAGTTATCGATCTGCCTATCCGCGCCATGAAGGTTCAGGCCAATTATTATAACGATATCGATGGCAAACAAAAAGAAGAGATACTTATGAAAGTATCCCTTCCCGATGTTCTTCCCTCTTCAATTGGTGGTTCAGCAGACGGATGCTTCTTTAAGGCTGAAGGCGATTCCGCAACCATAAGGATTCCGCTTTACGAAGCTGAACTCAAGTATTTTTATAACAACTATAAGGATTATTACTATCTTCCTTCAGAGGATCAGGCTCTTCATAAATCCGTAGCACAGTTTGTTGATAAGACTCACAGGGTTCAGGCTACCGCCGCTACCTGCTATACCAGAAAGCCCGGGCAGTACCTTGTGCAGTGGGACTCCGTTTTCACTCCTGTCTTCAAAAAAGAGTATAGTGATAAGACTCTGTATTTCGAACTGACAGATAAGCTTAAGCAGAGCCGTGCTGCGATGAGCTTATATGCTGTACACGTGTTAGGTCATATAATTGAGCGGGCTTAAAGGAGAGCCTGCTCAATATCTGCTATAAGATCTTCCTTATCCTCAAGACCACAGGATATTCTTATAAGTCCTGCAGGGATTCCAGCTGCTTCAAGCTGCTCATCAGTCATCTGACGGTGTGTTGAGGTTGCAGGGTTCAGGCAGCATGTACGTGCATCTGCAACGTGAGTCTCAATTGCGCAGAGCTTTAACCTGCCCATAAATTCTTCAGCGGCTTTTCTTCCGCCCTCTATTTCGAAGGATACTACTCCGCATCCACCATTACCCATGTATTTCATAGCTGTATCATAGTAAGCATTGCTCTTTAATCCGGGGTAATTAACCTTAACTACCTTGGGATGCTTTTCAAGGAACTTGGCCACAGCTGTACCATTTTCAACATGACGGGGCATGCGAACGTGAAGTGACTCAAGTCCGAGATTTAAATAGAAAGCGTTCTGAGGAGACTGAATGCTTCCCAAGTCTCTCATAAGCTGTGAGGTTGCCTTTGTAATGAATGCACCCTCTTTTCCGAATTTTTCTGCATAGACGATTCCGTGATAGGATTCATCGGGCTGTGTAAGTCCCGGGAACTTGTCAGCGTGAGCCATCCAGTCAAAGTTACCTGAATCAACGATAGCTCCGCCTACTGCAGCGCCATGACCGTCCATGTATTTGGTTGTGGAATGTGTAACGATATCAGCGCCCCACTCTATAGGTCTGCAGTTAACAGGTGTAGGGAATGTGTTATCAACGATAAGCGGTACACCGTGCTCGTGAGCAGCCTTTGCAAATTTCTCGATATCAAGAACTGTAAGTGCAGGGTTAGCGATGGTCTCACCGAATACTGCCTTGGTATTCTCTTTAAATGCAGCGTTCAGCTCTTCCTCTGAGCAGCCAGGTGCAACAAAGGTTGTTGTGATTCCCATCTTAGCCATAGTTACAGCCAAGAGATTAAAAGTACCACCATAGATTGAAGCAGATGAAACTATATGGTCACCTGCTTCGCAGATATTAAAAAGCGCAAAAAAATTGGCTGCCTGTCCGGAAGATGTAAGCATTGCTGCTGTTCCTCCCTCGAGTTCAGCTATCTTTGCAGCTACATAATCGTTAGTGGGATTCTGAAGTCTGGTATAGAAATATCCTGAAGCCTCCAGGTCAAAAAGCTTTCCCATGTCACTACTTGTATCGTATTTGAATGTAGTCGACTGAACAATGGGAATCTGTCTGGGTTCACCGTTACCGGGTCTGTACCCTCCCTGAACGCACTTGGTATTAATCTTGTAATTACTCATTATAATAATACTCCTCTCATACTATTACTCCTCAAAGTGTCACAAGGTTTTACCGCCTTTTATCCAAAATACCAGTGATAAAATGCATAAAACAATCGATGCCAGAATAAGTAAAATCTCTATCAAAAGCGGAATCTTCCATTTCAAATGTAATCCCTTAATCACTTCTTTAAAGGTTCCATCTACCGGTTTATCCGGCCATGAAATTATAAGAATGGCACCGACAATTCCGCTTAATGTCAGGGTCGTCGCCCCGATAAGAATAAACTTGTCCAGCATGGCATCACCTCTATATTATTAGCCCAGAACACTTACTCCTTCAAGTGTTTTTTGCACACAGCTTTACAACTTTATTCTATAATCGGTGCGAATCAAGTACCATTAAAAGAGTATTAAAATACCATTAAACTTGTAACTTTAGCGCTTAACTCTGGCTCCGGCGCCTCCCATGATAGCTTCGACCTCGGAAACAGTAGCCATTGTAGTATCACCGGGAGTTGTCATGGCAAGTGCTCCGTGAGCAGTTCCGTAGTTAACAGCCTTTTCGGGATCACCGGTTGTCATAAGTCCGTAAACAAGACCTGAAGCGAAGGAGTCTCCGCCTCCAACACGGTCAAGAATCTCAAGTCCCTTGTAATCCTTAGCCTTGTAGATCTGGCCATCTGCCCAGCAAAGAGCTGACCAGTCATTTACTGTAGCTGTCTTAACGGTTCTAAGGGTTGTTGCAACAACCTTGAAGTTAGGATAAACCTTTGCAGCTTCATCAATCATCTTCTTGTAGCCGTCAAGATTAAGCTCCTTAAGATTTGCATCGTTACCTTCAATCTCAAAGCCAAGGCATGCGGTGAAATCTTCCTCGTTACCGATCATTACGTCAACGTACTTTGCGATCTCCTTGTTAACCTCCTGAGCCTTCTTCTGGCCGCCGATTGCAGACCACATGGAAGCTCTGTAGTTGAGGTCGTAGGATACGATTGTTCCGTACTTTTTAGCAGTTTTAATAGCCTTGATAACTGTCTCAGCGGACTGCTCGGAAAGTGCTGCATAGATTCCGCCTGTGTGGAACCATCTCACGCCCATCTCACCGAAGATCTTGTCAAAATCAAAATCCTTATCAGTAGCCTGTGAAATAGCTGTGTTTGCTCTGTCTGAGCAGGAAAGAGCGCCTCTTATTCCAAAGCCTCTCTCAACAAAGTTAAGACCGTTTCTGCATTCACGACCAATTCCGTCTGTCTTTTTCCAGTAGATCATAGATGTATCAACACCGCCCTGAAGAATGAAATCCTCTACAAGGTGTCCTACTTCATTATCAGCAAAGGCTGTAATTACGCCTGTTGTCATGCCAAAGCATCTTCTGAGGCCGCGGATAACGTTGTACTCTCCGCCGCCTTCCCAAACTTTAAACTCTCTTGCTGTGCGGATTCTTCCTTCACCGGGATCAAAACGGAGCATAACCTCACCCAGTGATACAGCGTCATATTTGCAATCATTCTTATCTTTTATATTTAAATTCATGTTCATCCTCCTTTAATACCCTCATCCGCCCCTACGGGGCACCTTCTCCCTTAGGGAGAAGGCTTTTAAAATCCAAAGTATTTAACTGCGTTTCTTCCGCAGATTCCTCTTACCATCTCTTCCAGATATTTATTATCAGCGGGATATTCGCCGTTTTCAACCCATGCTCCTACCTTATTACAAAGAATTCTTCTGTAGAGCTCGTGTCTTGGGAATGATAAAAAGCTTCTGGAATCGGTAAGCATTCCCACTGAAGTTGAAATAAGTGATACGTCCGCCATGGAATCGATCTGTCTCTCCATGCCGTTCTTGTGATCACAGAACCACCATGCTGCGCCAAGCTGAACCTTGCCCTTTATGCTCTCGTCGTTGCTGTTGAAGTTACCGGCCATAGCTGCAAGCATCTCTGTATCCTTGGGATTAAGGCAATACAGAATTGTTCTTGGCATCTCATCCGTGTAATCGATCTCATTGAGAAGAGCTGATAGCTGAGGAGCATAATCAAAGTCATTAAGTGAATCAAAGCCGGTGTCAGGTCCTATTTTCTCAAACATTCTCTTTGAGTTACTTCTAAGTGCGCCGATATGGAGCTGCATAACCATGTTGCGTTTATGATACTTTTTAGCAAGCTCTGTGAGCATATAACCTTTGAACTTACCGCACTCTTCTTCAGTGAGCTGTTTTCCGCCAAGCTTGGCTTTAAAAAGCCCATCTACCTCTTCAAGGCTTGTCTTTACATAGAAGCAGCTCTCAAGACTATGATCAGAAACTCTGCAGCCAACCTCATCAAAATATGAAAGTCTCTTATCCAGTGCTTCAAGAAGTGAAGTCACGTCACAGATTTCGGTCTCTGAAGCCTCAGCGAGCTTTTTCATATAATCTGCAAAGTCTGCCTTTTCAATACCGATTGCTCTCTCCGGTCTAAAGGAAGGAAGGACCTTTATTTCAAAGCCGTCCTCCTTTATCTTCTTATGCCACATAAGGTCATCTGCCGGATCATCCGTTGTGCAGAGAACGCTGACCTTCTGCATTCTGAGAAGATTTCTTACTGAGTACTCGCGGGTTCTAAGCTTCTCATTACAGCTGTCCCAGATTTCCTTGGCAGTTTCAGGATTTAAGGGCTTATCTATTCCAAAGTATCTTTGAAGCTCCATGTGAGTCCAGTGATAAAGAGGGTTCCCGATAAGATTCTGAACTGTATCTGCCCAGGCCATAAACTTGTCAAAGGGCTCTCCGTCACCGGTTACAAGTCTCTCCGGGATTCCGTTTGCTCTCATGGCTCTCCACTTGTAGTGATCACCTGAAAGCCACACATCCGCGATGTTGTCAAAGCACTGATCCTCATAGATTTCCTTCGGATTTAAATGATTATGGAAATCTATAATAGGCTCATCCTTTGCTGCATTATTAAAAAGTGAAATTGCAGTTTCGTTATTTAGTAAAAAGTTCTCATCCATGAATTTTTTCATAGCTTTTCAAGTTCCCTTCTTACATTTCCTTTGCCCTGCATTCTCTCGAAGATTACAAGTGCTCTGTCTGCAAGGTTATCCTCGTAGAGGTCCACTCCGAATACGTCAGTTCTCTTAAGAACCTCTTCGGGTGAAAGTGCCTTAAGCTCATCAAGAAGCGGATCGGGACTCTGCTCGAAGGCATTGCCTTCATCGTCTGTTCCCTGAAGATATCTAAGGTAACCGGCGATCACTGCAGGAATTACGTTAAGATCATCTGTGCTGAGCTTAGCGTCCTTTCTGTAGGCCTTTATAGTCTCTCCAAAGCGGATAGGGAGCTTTTGTGATGTATCGCAGGCGATTCTCTGCGGTGTATCAGGCATGAATGGATTAGGAAGTCTCTTTGTGAGGACTGCATCAAGGAACTCCTCAGGTGAAAGAACCTTAGGATCTGTAACAACCTTCATTCCCTCATCTTTTCCAAGTGTAGTAACGATTCTCTTTAAGTCCTCGTCATCCATTTCATCATGAATAGTTGTGTAGCCAAGGAGGCATCCGAATATTGCAAGGCAGGTATGAAGCGGATTGAGGCAGGTGCAAACCTTCATTCTCTCAGTTTTATCAACAGTCTCTCTGTCTGTGAAAATGAAGCCGCCCTTTTCATAAGGCGCTCTGCCGTTGGGAAACTTATCCTCCAGCACAAGGTACTCTGTCTCCTCTGCGTTTACAAAGTTTGCAACGTAGGTATTCTTAGAAGTAATGATAGGCTCAGCGTTTTCAACGCCATCAGCTACTACCATCTGCTTTACAGTATCATCCGGACGGGGTGTTATCTTGTCGATCATTGTAAGCGGAAAGGCCATCTTTGATTCATCATTTATATAATCAAGAAATCCCTTGTCGCACTTACCTTCAGAAATCCACTCTGCTGCGATCTCTGTTACAGCTTCCTTAAGCTTATCTCCGTTGTGTGAGCAGTTATCCATGCTTACTACGGAAACAGGGAGCTTGCCTGCGTTATATCTCTCGAGAAGAAGGCCTACCACCTTGTTCATGTAGCTTCTGGTCTTATAGCCCTTCTCTGTGATCGTAAAGCTTACAATCTGAAGCGAAGGTGCTCTGAAGATTTCCTTAAGTCTCTCAATTTCCTTCTCATTGTCCTCATCAAGAATGCAGGACTCAGCGATTGAACCGATAACCTTCTTCTCAACTGTGCCATCAGCCTTAAGTGTAGCAAGAATGCTGAGGTTATCTGAAGGTCTGTTGTACTTCTCGATTATTTCGTAGTCGTAGCCCTCTGCAACGATAAGACCTGTGCTTATAACTCCTTTATTAAGAAGCTCCTCACATACATTTGCCTGAAAAGCTCTGAAAATATTGCCTGCTCCAAAATGAATCCATGCAGGGTTCTTTTTTGTCTCCTCGATCATCTTCTCCCTGTCGTACTGGGGAAGCTTATAGCCTTTGTTCTCCCAGGATGCTCTGTCCTGAATTCCTTCGTTAGTTAATTTCAGCATAGTTTTAACCTCTAATCTCTTTTACTATCTCTGCAGCTTCTCTTGTCATCTCCTCAATCTTTGCAAAATCTCCGGACTTGATGACATCATTTTTAACCATCCATGTGCCGCCGCAGGCAACTATTTTCTTAAAGCCAAGGTAGTCTCTTACATTATCCTTATTGATACCGCCTGTGGGCATGAATGTAAGATTTGTGTAGGGTGCTGCAACTGCCTTGATCATGGAAAGTCCGCCTGCAGGCTCTGCAGGGAAGAACTTAACAAAATCAAGACCAAGCTCCATCGCCTGCTCCATCTCTGAAGGTGTCTGAACACCGGGTGCTACGGGATATCCCTTCTCGATGCAGTGCTTAACTACTGTGGGATTAAAGCCGGGAGCAACGATAAACTTTGCGCCTGCTGCTACAGCTCTGTCAGCCTGCTCGCAGGTAAGAACTGTTCCAGCGCCTACCAGCATGTCAGGGAACTCCTTTGACATAATCTTTATAGCCTCCTCAGCAGCATCAGTTCTGAAGGTAACCTCAGCAGCCGGAAGACCGCCCTTCATAAGAGCATCTCCAAGAGGCTTTGCATCCTTTGCATCCTCTAAAACTACAACCGGAATAATACTGATTTTTCCAAGCTTTTCTTTGATTTCTTCGTACATACCTTTTTTAAATCTCCTCTTCTATATTTTTATCCGCAGTACAAATCTGCAGCGAATGTTATATTCCGTGAATAATACTACTGTTTCGGGCTGTTTTTTCCCATTGTAACGATTGCCTTATGCATTGCATTTTTTGCTATAGTATGTTAGTTTTAGCCCATGAAAAAGAATTTAAAAACTGAGTTTAGTACAAGACAATATATGCTGTCGCGAGATTTCGAGATCTACTACTACAGCGACAGAAGCCTTCCCAACGTAAAGTCCCACACTCATGACTACTATGAGTTTTACTTTTTCCTTGGGGGCGATATCAAAATGCATATAGATAAAAATACCTTCGTTCCGGTTCCGGGAACCATGATTGTTATCCCTCCGGGAGTGCCTCACTACGCCACTCTTACAAACGGAGAATCCCCCTATAGGAGATTCGTCTTCTGGGTAACCGAGGATTTTCTTGGTACTCTTGGAAGTATATCTGAGGATTACCGCTTTCTTGCTGACAGAGCAAAGAAATCCGGTACATTTTTCATGCACAAATTTACAGAGATCGCCTTCAACTCTCTGCAGGGAAAGGTGTTCTCCTTAATAGATGAAATAAACTCCGAGCGCTTCGGAAGGGATGCGAAAATCCTCATCTCCGTCAGCGACTTCATGCTGTCACTAAACAGGGCTGTATACGAATCAGAGAATCCCACGCAGAATGACAGCGACAGCGAATCCCTGTATCACAGCATCATCCTCTATATCGAGACACACATAGATGAGGATCTCTCCCTGGATGAGCTCTCGGAAAAATTCCATGTTAGCAAGTACCATATCTCTCACCTTTTTACCAAGACCAATGGTCTACCGCTCCACAAATACATTATAAAAAAGCGCCTTGGCATGTGCCTCGACGCTATTTTAAGTGGTCAGGATATCTCCGCAGTTTCTTCAGGCTACGGATTTTCCGATTATTCTGTTTTTTATCGTGCCTTTGTTAAGGAGTATGGTAAATCTCCCAAGCAGTACAAAGACGAGATTATGCGAAATAAATAACTATCACATTTTGAGATTATTTATCCTAAAGCGATCATGATAAATCTCACAGCGAGCGCTACTATCCATGCAACACCGCACTGCCACAAAACAACGCAGATCGCATATTTTGCTCCAAGCTCTCTCTTGATGGAGGCAATGGCTGCAACGCAGGGTGTATACAGGAGCGAAAATACAAGCAGGGTTGCAGCAGTCACTGTTGTAAGAGCGCTCTCAATGCCGTCCGCAAAGAGAATCTCCATGGTTGATACAACGCTCTCCTTTGCGATAAAGCCGCTTATAAGTGAGGTTACTACTCTCCAGTCTCCAAGTCCAAGGGGCACAAATATAGGAACGAGAAGTCCTGATATTGTTGCCATGATGCTGGTGGAAGAATCACTTATAAAGTTAAGGTGCATGTCAAAGCTCTGCAAAAACCATACACAAATGGTAGCAAGGAAGATGATACTGAAGGCCTTTGTAAGGAAGTCCTTCGCCTTTTCCCAAAGGAGCTGTGTAACATTCTTAAAGCCGGGCATTCTGTAATTTGGAAGCTCCATTACGAAGGGAACCGCCTCGCCCTTAAAGAAGGTGTTTTTATAAACCAGTGCCACAAGTATTCCAACAACAATTCCAAGAATATACAGACCTGTCATAATAAGTCCGCCGCGCCTCGGAAAAAATGCATTCACGAAGAAGGCATAGATCGGAACCTTCGCGGTACAGCTCATGAAGGGTGTGAGCAGAATTGTCATTCTCCTGTCTCGTCTTGAAGGAAGAGTTCTCGTGGACATTACGGCAGGTACCGTACAGCCAAAGCCGATAAGCAGCGGCACAATACTTCTTCCCGATAGTCCGATTCTTCTGAGAAGCTTATCCATAAAGAACGCAACTCTTGCGATATATCCGCTATCCTCCATGATCGACAGGAAAAAGAACAGGGTTACCACTATGGGAAGGAAGCTTACAACACTTCCGACACCTTCAAAAACACCCTTTATAATCAGTTCCCGTATGGCAATGTTGACGCCTTCCTTCACCATCCAGCCATCCACAGCTTCCTTTAACATATCAATTCCTGCTGCCAGAATATCCTGGAAAAACGGTCCTATTACATTAAAGGTAAGTATAAAGGTGATACCCATTATAATTATGAAGAAGGGTATCGCAGTCCACTTTCCTGTAAGAACCTTATCAATTTTCTCTGATCTGATTCGCTCCTTACTCTCCGTGGGCTTAACAACAGTCTGTTCACAGACTCTCTCTATAAAGTCATAGCGCATGTCGGCGATGGCAGCACTTCTGTCCATTCCGCCCTCGTTCTCCATCTGAAGAATGGTATGCTCTATTGTTTTTGTTTCGTTATCATCAAGTCCAAGCTTTTCCGCGATAAGTTTGTCACCCTCTATGAGCTTAGTGGTTGCAAATCTAAGGGGTATATCAGCTCTTTCAGCGTGATCCTCAATTATAGATTCAACAGCATGAATTGCTCTGTGGATTGCTCCGCCATGATCTGTCTTCTGGCAAAAATCCTGCGGAATAGGCTTTTCCTGATAGCTTGCTATATGAATTGCGTGACGGACAAGCTCTGCTACGCCTTCATTTTTCGCCGCTGAAATCGGAACTACCGGAACTCCCAGCAGTGCTTCCATCTTATTGATATCGATGGAACCATTATTCCCGCGCACCTCATCCATCATGTTAAGCGCAATAACCATGGGAATGTTCATCTCAAGAAGCTGCATCGTAAGATAGAGGTTTCGTTCTATATTCATTGCATCAACAATATTGATGATCGCTTTTGGCTTATCCTCTATTACAAAATTCCTGGATACAATCTCCTCACTGCTGTAAGGGGACATGGAGTAAATTCCCGGAAGGTCTGTCACCAGCGTCCACGGATAATCTATGATTGGACCATCCTTCCTGTCCACCGTAACTCCGGGGAAATTTCCCACATGCTGATTGGCGCCTGTCAGTTTATTAAAAAGTGTTGTCTTACCACAGTTCTGATTTCCCACAAGAGCAAAGGTAAGAATTGTATTTTCAGGGAGCTTTTCACCCTCTGTAGGATTGTGATATCTGCCATCCTCACCAAGTCCCGGGTGCTCAGAGCTGTCTATCTGAGTAATTCTCTCGTGCTTATTTTGTCTCTCTTCTATCTCTTTTACTTCAATTTTCTCGGCCTCTGACAATCTGAGAGTCAGCTCATAGCCATGTATCTGAAGCTCTATCGGGTCCCCTAAAGGAGCGTACTTAACTACCGTTATCTCAGCTCCCGGGATAACTCCCATATCAAGAAAGTGCTGTCTTAGAGCACCTTCCCCGCCTACCTTTGTTATTACTGCTGAATGTCCAAGTGACAATTCTTTTAGATTCATATATCGTTGCCTTCCTTAAGTGTTATCATTATCCCCCTTTTATTATAAGCCCAAATCAAGAATTATTCTCAATTTCTTTTTTTCTGTTATTTCTTCTGACCTTATTTATATGTCTTTCAAAATCGCCGCTGTTTAGAAGTGATGCTATAACAAGCTGATCCAGCGTTGGCACAGGGCACTCGTAAAAGCCTGTCTTCTCTTCAAAAAATGAAAGAAGGTTCGTCGGAAGCACCATATAAGCAGCTCTCACATAGCTTCCAATGGTTCTTGTAAAGGTATTTACATACATTACTCTGCCTTCCTCGTCCAGTGAAAAGATGGTCTCCTCCGGTTTTCTGCTGGGAGTAAATTCAGATTCAAAATCATCCTCAACTATATAAGCATCGTTTTTTCTGCTCCACTTAAGATACTCTCTCTTTTTTGCAGCAGAAGCTGTTACTCCACTTGGAAAGCTTCTGTAGGGTGTTATATGAAGTAGCTTAACGTTCGCATTCCAAAGCTCTTCACTTTCAATACCATCGTTTCCCAGCTTTAGCATATGGATGTCAGCACCACCTGCGGTATAAACCTTGGCAATCTTCTGATATGAAGGGCTCTCTACGCCGTAGACAATATCCCGCCCGAAGGTCTGCACGATAAGCCCGTAAAGATACTCAGCTCCGGCGCCCACAATTATCTGATCCGGCGACACCACAAGGCGCCTTGATCTTCCAAGATAACCGGTGATGGCGTTCCGCAGCTCCTCGGTTCCGTTTTTGGGCGACTTGTTCATTATATATGAATCGTACTCACTTAGCACCCTTCTTACGGTTTTTGCATATATAGAATATGAAAATTTGGGAACGCTAAGTGAAGAAGACTTTATTTCATCTGTAGCATTTACTTTAGAAAAGCTGCCAACCGGCTTTTTATCTGCTCTTACAGCACTATTATTTCTATTTCCAGCATGTATTACAGACTTACTGTTTACTCCGGTGTAAATTTCCTTATCATCGAAGCTTACGAAGTAGCCGCTTTTCTCCCTGGGACTTATGTACCCCTCCTCAGCAAGAAGCTCGTAAGCATGCTCTATTGTTATGACGCTGACGCCCATTGCCTCAGCCATAACTCTTTTTGAAGGGAGCTTCGTTCCTACAGTATATCTTCCGTTTATGATATCTTCCCTTACCTGTTCGTACACCTTCAGGTATCTTTTTACCTTCTCCATAGCGTCTACCTTTTCGAACAATTATCAATTTTTATTCTGGTTATATAAAAAAAAACAAATCTGATATTTTTAATGATACCAGTTTGATGATATATTATCTTAAACAAATTAGTCAACGGAAAATAATGAAAAAGTTAACGAAGGATGGAGGACATTATGAAAAACGATCAGATCACAAAAATATCATACGCAGGTCTCATGGCTGCGCTTTGCTATGTAGGCTATGCTGTATTTCCCGCTATAAATGCCTCAGGTACTAAGGTTCACCTCGGAAATGCATTTGTAGTACTCGGCGCTTTATTGTTAGGAGGACTGTACGGCGGACTTGCCGGAGCCATCGGCTTATCCCTTGCTGATATCATCTCCGGCTACGCTGCCTCCGCTCCCAGAACCTTTATCTGCAAGCTTGTAATCGGTCTCGTTGTTGGTCTCGTAGCACACAAGATTGCTAAGATATCTGAGGATCACAAGAAGACCTATATTTTAAAATGGTCCATAATCGCTGCTATTGCAGGACTTGCATTTAATTGCGTATTCGAGCCCTCACTTAAATATGTATGGTACACAATCCTTACTCCCAATGCAGAAAAAGCTGAAGCAGCAATCGGTGCTCTTGTTGCAGTTACAACTTATGCTACAATAATAAATGCAGTGATCAATTCACTTCTTGCAGTTGTACTTTATAACGCACTTCGTCCGGCACTTTACAAGGCAAACCTTTTTCCGGACGTAACAAAGAAAGAGCTTAATCAGGCATCATGAAAATACATGGCTTACAAAAAATGACATTATTGGACTATCCGTCAAAAGTTGCCGCAACCGTCTTTTTAGGCGGTTGCGATTTTCGCTGTTCATATTGTCATAATTTTGAAATTGTAGACGGTAGTATGGCTCCAATCATGGATGATAAGGAGCTCTTTTCATTTTTACAAAAGCGAAAAGGGCTTCTCGACGGAGTAGTCGTAACAGGCGGCGAGCCCTGCATCTACACGGAGCTCCCCTCTCTCATATCAGAGATTAAGGGCATGGGCTACCTTGTTAAGCTTGATACAAACGGCAATCACCCGCATGTGGTAAAAAGCCTTTTATCCGAAAACCTGATCGACTATATTGCCATGGATATAAAAAACTCGCCGGCAAAGTATCCACTTACAAGCGGACTTCCGACAGTAGATGTAAATACCATCAAGGAATCAATAGACCTCATAATGAACTCAGGAATAGACTACGAATTCAGAACCACCGTGATCCACGAGCATCACAACGTTTCTGATTTTGAGGAAATAGGTAAATGGATCGAGGGTGCAAAAGCATATTACCTTCAGCAGTTTACAGACAGGGATACTGTTCCTGACAAAACTCTCACATCTCCATCTAAGGAAGATATGCAGCTTTTTCTTAAGACCGTTCAAAAATATGTACCGGCTGCTGCCCTTCGCGGTGTTGAATAACCTTAAAAGCAAACAGCAGGCAAACACTTTTCATTAAGTGAATGCCTGCTATTTTTATACTGTAATCTCATCCTCATCGGGGAGGTGGACCTTTGAAATAACTACTATGGTGTCGCCTCTCTGAAGCTTCACCCCGCCCTTAGGGATAACTGTCCTTGAGCCTCTCTTAATAGATAAGAGCTGTGTCTGCCTTGGAAAATCAAGATCCTTAATAAAATGATCAACCCACGGGTGCGTATCTCCAAGGGTTACCTCCTTCAGATTCAAAGGAGTGTCATTCTGTATAGCCTGGGCACCTATAACAACCTTATCTCCAGCTTCAAGCACGATATTCCCGTTGGGAATGATGACCTCTCCTCGCCTTTGTATCATCGCAATAAGGGCTCCGTGAGGAATATCGATATCCCTTATCTTTTTATCAACCCACTTATCCCTGGTGCTCAGAATAACCTTTATAAAATGCATGTCTATGGACTTTGCGTAATCTCCCATCCGCTTAAGCTTCGTGTACTGTTCAACGAATCCTGCGGAAATAATACCAGTAGGGATAGCGACGATTCCTACGCCTAAAAATGCGATCAAAATTCCTAAAGCTTTTCCTAAAACAGTAACCGGATAAATATCTCCGTAGCCAACAGTAAGAAGTGTCGATGCCGACCACCATATTCCCGAGAAGGCATTTTTAAACACCTCAGGCTGTGCGTCATGCTCAAGTGAATACATACAAAGACTTGACGCAAGCATCATTACGGCAATGATAAATACCGAAGATAAGAGCTGCTGGGCCTTATTTTTAATAACCTCAGTAATTACGTTAAGAGAGTCATAGTAGGCGTTAATCCTGAAAAGTCTGAATATCCTTGCAACCCTGAACATTCTGAAGGCTGCTGCCCCTGTCGGGAATACAAAGGGAAGATAATATGGTATAAAACTCAGAAGATCAATGATCGCCGAAAGCGAAAAGATATATGCTATGATCGCTTCCATTTCAGATTTATTTGGAAAAAGACACTTCGCGCAAAAGGCACGAAGGAAGTAATCGATTGCAAAGAAAAGAACTGTCCATCTCTCAATCTCGCTAAAAAGCGCTCCATAAGAGGCGTTCAGTTCCGCAAACGTGGAAAGGAACGCAGCTGCCAGATTAAGTATCAGAGCTGCTGTTCCAATCACGTCATAAGCTATACTCGGTAAATCCCCCAGATATCCTACGGATACTATTCTGAAAAGTTTCTTTCTAAACTCTTCAAAGCTTTTACTATTTTCCACAACATTGTCCCCTACAAAATTTTTCAATATTTCTCAAACCAGTAAATCCCCATTATTTATCACTGGCATCAAATACTATCGCTTCCTCAGGCTTAACAGGCTTGCTGAAATAATAGCCCTGTATCTTATCGGCGCCGTAGGTCCTCAGCTTTTCAAACTGCCATTTTTCCTCTACGCCTTCTATGATAACCTGCTTATCTATGTCATGCACAAGTCTGATTACGTCCTGCATGAATGCTTCTTTTCCATCAACAAGATAGCTGTCCACGAAGGATTTATCTACCTTGACGAAATCCACAGGAATGTACGTCAGATAACCGAGTGAGGAATATCCTGTTCCGAAGTCATCCATAAGTAGCTTAATTCCAAGCTCCTTAAACTGGGTAAACAGTCTCTCTGCCTGCTCTGTTCTCTCCAGGAACAGTCCTTCCGTTATCTCTATCTCAACGTACTCTCCTGAAATATTATAACGCGAAAGCAGCTCCTTAACAAAGTCTACATATCCTGTATCACCAAGCTGATTACTTGAATAGTTAATGGAAACAGGCTTAAGCGTATAGCCCATATCTCTCCAGGCTGCCAGCTGCTTTATAACAAGCTCTGTGGTAACCCTTCCAAGTCTTCCTATCCATCCGCTTGATTCAATTATAGGAATAAATACATTGGGATAAAGACCCTCGGCTTTCATTCTTACAAGAGCTTCGAAGCCTGTAACCTCCTTGGTCTTAACATCAATCTGAGGCTGGTACAGCATAAAGAAGCCGTCATTATCAAAGGCCTCAAGAATCTTAGCCTTAATCTTATTCTCTTCGCGAACCTTCTTCTTTATCTCATCCGAATACTTAAAGGCCTTGTTCCTTCCGCGAAGCTTAGCCTCATACATGGCTATCTCGGAATTGATAATATGCTGATCCGGCAGAGTCGCACCGTCAGATACGGAAATACCTACACTACAGGACATGATTATAGTCTCATCTCCTACAGGTATGGGCGTTCTGAAGAGCTCAAGTATTTCATTGATAGTGGCAGAATCCTCCTCAAGCTGTTCCTTGGGAACCATGATAAGGAATTCATCTCCGCCGTATCTTGCTATCATCCAGTCTCTTTGCGCGGATATGCGTTCAAGCGTAACGGACAGATACTTAAGTATCTCATCCGCTATCTGATGACCATAGGTTTCATTGACATCCTTGAAGTTATCAATATCTATCATAAGTATTGAATAGACATTCTTAATCGTCAGATTATCGCGCAGATAGTCAACTGCAGTTCGCCTGTTCAAAATATCCAGGAAATCATCATGCTCTGCCTGATACCTTAATTTCTCCTGAGATTTTTCAAGCTCTGTCTTTGATTCCATGAGCTCCTGATTAGACAGTTTACCTAACAGCACCGTTATGTATACAGCCCCAAGAAGGAATACCATTGACAGGAAAATCATACCCATTGTAGGGAAAATGTTCCCGTACATGTCAATGAAGGTCAGCGGCTTATTGAAAATAACCGCATTCTCAGGAAGATCCTTTTCGTCTATTCCGTATTTATTCAAAAGACTATAGTCAAACTCGGCATTATTATTATTAGAATCAACAATAAGCTTTTCATGTCCAATGGGCTTTCCATTAAGTAGATTGATCATATCATTTGCCGCCGTCTTGCACAGAAAAGTAAAATCAAGTCCAAAGCTAGCGAGAATACCGTCAATATTCCCACTTAGATAGTTTCTTAAAACAGGAACATTAGTGTTACTGACGATAATATTTGTCATCTCATTGGTTGAATGAACATTGTTATCCCTGTCTGTAAAGCAGGTCATGTAAATCACAACTGCATCCTTAGGAATCTCCTGCAGTTTCTTTTCAAACTTTTCAAATTGCATGTCTGCAACGTTTATCTCATGGAACTCATAGTCATTTGTACTATTCCGCTTTAGCCTGTTAAATTGAACCATATCCGCAATTCCTGCCGGAGAATTGTCATGTATTCCATAATACTTCTTACGATCAGGCATAAGCTTCATGGCAAGCTTTATGGTATCAATAAGATAATCATTTTCGTAATATCCGTTCATTCCATAGCGTTCTACCGCCATCTGAGCAGTTGTCAGATTATTGACTCCGTAGAATACGATCGGAATATCTGAAAACAGTTCATCCTTATATTGCATGGCGAATTTAACCGCCTCATCATCTGCAAGCATTACTCCGTCATAATCCTTATCCAGATTAACTCTCTGGACAAAGAAATCATGGAATATCTCTATATCCTTTGCGGAGCTGTGTTTTTTGGCATCCATACACACGACATCAAGATCGATGCCGTTTGGATCAAAACTTTCTCTTAGTCCCTCAATCTGAGGTGTAAACGTATAATACTGGGAATTATAAGAAGCAATCAAAAGAACCCGATACTGGACCTTTCCCTTGTAAACAGGTCCAGTCATCGAGCTGGTATCATCTGTAGTTACAAACTGTCTAAGAAACAATATGGCAACTATCAGACATAATACGCTAAGCGCTATAAATACTATTCGTACTTTTTGTAGTATTGACCGTTTTGCCATAAAAAATCACCGACCATATATAGTATAAAATTATTCTAACACTATATATGTCGGTGCATTATTAATTAAGCCTTATAATCATATAAAAGGATTATAAAATCTGCTTCCATCAGCAAAGGTAAGCACTAATGAACCTATACTAAAAAGGATAATAAATGCAAGGGTTGCAAAGTCCATCGCGGTCAGCTTCTTTTGTGAATACCAGCTTCTCTTCTTCTTTTTCCCAAAGCCTCTAAGCTCCATGGCATTACTTACCACCTCTATTCGGTCCATTGATGAAAAAAGAAGCGGGAATATTATCACTGCCGTGTTCTTTATCCTGTATAACAGGCTCCCCTTGGAGCTCATCTCTATTCCTCTGGCCTCCTGAGCGTTCTTTATCCTTCTGAATTCATCCTGGACATCCGGAATATAGCGAAGTGTTATCTCCAGAGAATAAGCAGCAGTGTATGGGATTCCTATCCTGTTTAGTGATGCAGCAAGCTCACTTGGATCAGTAGTCGTAAGAAAAATAAATATGGACGGAATCACCGTAAAATACTTAATAAGTACATTAAATTCATAAAACAGCTGCTCTGAGGTTATGGTGTAATTACCAAACAGATGCAAAAGGTCCGTACGGCTTCCGTATATCTTGCAGCCCTCATAGGGCGAGAAAAAGAAAATCCCCAGAATGTTAAGCACCATAAAAAACATGATAATGGCAAATACTCCGGAAACCTGCTCCCATTTTGTGCCGGATATGATGTATATCATAGCGCCCATAATGATCATCACAACAAGTACTCTGGTATCGAAGGTTATGGCACTTGTAATACACCAGAGGAGGAAGAACACCAGCTTTGTAAAGCCGCTGAGCTTATGAATAGGAGTATCCTTGTTTTCATAGGATATCATTCTGTTCATCACACGCCTCCTTCCTTCTTCGCCTCTCATCATCGATAAATCTTGCCGTGAATTCAGAAGGGTCATCTATACCGCATTTTAATGAGAGCTCATACAGGGACGTTTTTTTAAGATACGCCCTGTCACAGATTGCCTCATCTGTAAGTACGTCAAAGGGCTTGGCATCCATTATCAACTGACCATCAGCCATAGCTATGCATCTGTCTGTGTATTCAAGCATAAGGTGCATATCGTGGGTTATCATCATGATAGTTATTCCGAGAGCCTTTTTAATCTTCAGAATAAATTCCATGATATCCGTGTAATGGGCATAGTCCTGACCTGCCGTAGGCTCATCAAGAATAAGGATCTCCGGCTTCATGACAAGAATTGACGCAATGGTCACCCTCTTTTTCTGGCCAAAGGAAAGGGCTGATATCGGCCAGTTTCTATAGGGATACAGACCACATATCTTAAGGGTCTCATTGACTCTCCTTGTTATTTCATCCTGGGGAACTCCCTTTACAAAAAGTCCAAGCCCTACCTCCTCAGATATCATGGTCTTACTGATCATCTGATTTGGGTTCTGCATTACATAGCCTATTCTCTCGCCTCTCTCCTTTATGGAAAGTTCTGCTATATCCGCTCCTTCAAGTAAAATCCTGCCGGTGTTTGGTTTATTAAAACCGCAGATAAGTGATGACAGGGTGGATTTTCCTGCACCGTTTTTACCCACAAGAGCAAAGAGCTCACCGCGTTTTACCTTGAAGCTGGCATTGTCTACCGTCTTGTTAATTCCGTCATAGCTAAAGCAGAGGTTCTCAATTTCTAAGATCGTATCATCGCAGGTTTCGCTCTTTTGTCTCTCTGTCTTATGAAACCATTGTATTACATTTTCTTTATAGGGATCGATTAGCATCGATTCTATATGTTGCGGATGAGTATCCGGGGTAATGTCAGCCCCCGCAGCCTTAAGCGCAGTAATATAGAGAGGCTCACGTATACCGTGGGTCGAAAGAACGTCAGAGCACAAAAGCTCATCGGGAGTCATGTCCGCTACAATCTCACCTTCACTAAGAACAACTACTCTGTCGATATCTCTGTGAAGAACATCCTCTATTCTGTGCTCCACTATCACAACGGTCATGTCGTCGTTTTTACACAGATCATCCATAAGCTCTATGGTTCTCTTTCCGGTGGCAGGATCCAGATTTGCCAAGGGCTCGTCAAAAAGAAGAATTTTGACATCGCAGACCATTACTCCACCGAGAGATACTCTCTGCTTCTGGCCTCCGGAGAGTTCACCCGGAGCACACTCTAAAAGATCGGAAATATCAAGCTTTTTAGCCACATCTCCTACCTTTTCAAAAAGTTCGTCCTGAGGTGTGTTCTCATTTTCAAGGGCAAACGCCAAATCCTCAGCAACAGTGAGAGCTATAAACTGACCATCCGTATCCTGAAGCACAGTTCCTACGATTTTGGACATTCCAAAAACTCCGAGCTTGCCGGGATCGTTACCGCAAACTCGGAGATTACCGCTGATATCACCCTGGATGGATCCCGGGATCAGTGCATTCAGGCAGTGAGCCAGCGTAGATTTTCCGCAGCCTGACCGTCCTGCGATCAGGATCTTTTCACCGGGATAAATCTTCAGGTTAATATTCTTAAGAGTTGGCTCCTTCTGAGATCTGTATTTAAATGAAAAATCCTTAAACTCAATTATAGGCTCTCTCACTTAATGATTATTCCTCCACTGACAGATTATTTGATTTCTCTGCAATCTTGGAATAGCCGGCAATAATAAGAGTTCCAAGGATACCGATAATGATTATATTTCCAAGGAAAGCAAACGCACCCTGTGTGAAGACTTTATTTACAGGTTCAGCATAGATCAAAATATCAAGTGCAGGTGCAACAGCAATCCATGCAATTGCATTTGCAGCAATCTGAACACCGTTAAAAATAGATATAGAGCTCTTTTTTGTAAAGCCACCATCCTTAACAGCATACTGCTTAGCAAATATACCGATGATCGCACCTACAATTCCATCCGGGATAACCCAGCTCCACCATACAGAGCCCCAAAAGATAGCATCTCCGAGCGCATGTCCAAGTAACCCTATAATTCCCCCAACTATAGGTCCAAAAACCGTAGCAAAGAAAGCCATAACAGCCATTCTGGGCTGAAGATCCGTATTAGGGATAACAACCAGCGGAACCTGAACAGACGTAAGAGCCACAAAAAGAGCGGTTCCTATGCCCACTGCTACAACTTCCCTAATGCCAAACTTTTTCTTCATACATATCCTCCTCGCTTAAAAAAACATTTTATTCAACTTAATTATTATACATTATTTTTTATTACCTTAATATACGAATTATTGGTATATAGCTAAAAGTCTTTCTTATAGCTACAGCAAAGAAACGGCCCGGTGTAATCTTTGCACCGAGCCGTTTAAAGCAACATATTTAAGAGTTTTTAGGTGGAATTATCTTGACTATCTGCTTCTTACTTCTAATCAGCCTTCTATCATTATCATCTTCTTCTCAGGAACCTTAGCCTGCTCCTTCTTAGGAACATTGAGACTAAGTACGCCATCCTTGAAGCTTGCCTTGATATCTTCTTCTGTAAGATTCTCACCTACATAGAAGCTTCTCTGCATTGATCCGCTGTAGCGCTCCTGTCTGATGAGCTTACCCTTACTGTCTGTCTCATCCTTATCAAGGCCCTTAGCAGCGCCTACTGTAAGGTATCCGTTATCAAGCTCAAGGGTAATCTCTTCCTTCTTAAATCCCGGAAGATCTATGTCAACTTCATAGTGATCCTCAGACTCATGAACATCAGTCTTCATCAGTCTCTCAGGATGTCTTCCGTAGAGCTTCCTCTCGGTGTTATCGAAGTCGTTAAACATCGGGAAATCAAACCAGTTATCAAATAACTTCTCATCAAAAATACTAGGCATCAACATAATAATTACCTCCTATATATATGACTTTTATTTTCTTCGAGCATCGGAACCGGAGACTTTACAATTATTATTGCTCCCTTTATTTCTGTTCCCTTGTTCTATAACTGTTATAACACTTGTTAGCACTCTTGTCAAGTGAGTGCTAATTATTTTATAAAAATTTCCCTCATGTCAGAAAACATGAAACTAATATACTATTTATATGGTATATTAGTAGGTAAATAAAATAATGAGGTATCAAACCATGACAATATTACAACTTAAATATGTTATAGCAATCGACGAGGAGTGTTCCATAAGAAAGGCCGCTGACATACTATACGTATCTCAGCCCGGTCTTTCCAGTGCAGTGCGAGATTTGGAAAAGGAGCTCGGAATCCAGATTTTTGAACGAGTACACAATGGTGTTGTTACAACCTCAGCCGGTGCATCATTTATAGCTTACGCAAGGAATGCTGTTGAGCAGTTTGCAAAGGTGGAAGAAAAATATCTTAATAAGGGAAGCGTAAAGCCCACCTTTTCAGTTTCAATGCAGCACTACACCATCGCAGTTAATGCCTTTATCGATACCGTAAAGGAATATGATTATGATGAATATCAGTTTTCAATCAAGGAAACTCAGACAAGCGAAGTTATTGAAGACGTAAAGACCTTAAAGAGTGAAATTGGTGTTATTGCCCTTAGTGATTTCAATAAGAATACCTTTAAAAAGATATTCGCAGATGCTTCCCTTGAATTCCATGAGCTTTTCACCAGAAACACCTACGTCTATTTAAGAAAGGACCACCCTCTTGCTGACAGGGAGGAGCTTTCCCTTGAGGATCTGCAGGACTATCCCTGCATGGTTTTTGACCAGGGTGATAATACCTCCTTCTATTACAGAGAGGAAGCTCTTGCAACCTATGATTACAAAAAGGTTATAAGCACCAACGAACGTGCTACTTCCATAGAGCTTATGCTTGGTCTTAACGGCTATGCTGTCGGTGCAGCGATGCTTGGCGACAGCCTTAATTCCTCTGATCTTACGCATATCAAGCTAAAAGAGGACGAAACCCTTACCTTTGGTTACATCACAAGAAAGGGAGTATCCTTAAGTGAAATGGGTCAGATGTTTGTCGAAAAATTAGAGAGTTTTATTTCTGAGAATGATTAAAAAAGCCCTGCAGCCTTTAATAAAGCTGCAGGGTATTTTTGTATAGATTATTTCTTTTTTCCCAAGCTGATCTTCTTAAGCTTTCCGTTCTTACCAAAGTGATAAACAAGCTTTCCGATCTTAACCTTTCCTGTCTGCATTACTCCTGACTTATCAAAATAGAAAAGCTTTCCTTTGATCATCTTAAGACCTGTGAGGACCTTTCCCTTGGCATTGGTATAGTATTTCTTACCATCAACCTTGTGGAAGCCCTTCTTGGCAATGCCCTTGCTGTTGAAGTAGTAGAGCTTTCCATTTAACTTAACAAGTCCCTTAACTGTACTTCCATCATCAAGAACAAGCTTATACTTACCTTTGTTCTTGCCCTTTTTGATCTTGCTAACCTTACCGGTTACAACTGTTGAATCTTCCTTTACAGTTGTCTGTTCTGACTTATCATCTGCTGAAACAGTCTCAGGCTTGCTTTCAGGCTGAGTCTCCTGGTTTGCGGGCTTATCCTCAGGTTTAACGTTAGACTCCTCCTCAGGCTTTTCTTCCGGTGTATCTCCGGGCTGAGGAGCAGGTTCAGGCTGAGGCTCGGGGTCGGTATTAGCTGGAGTCTTATCAAAATCGACTTCTCCATTGTAGAGCTTCATAACCTCTGCACTGTTAATGGGTCTGTCAAAAATGCTGTACTCATCTATCATGGCTGTTGTGTATTCACCGCCTCCCCAGTTAGCTTTACCTATCTGAGTAATTCCGTTTTCACCAAGGATATCTGAAATAACAACATCACTGTTAACTGCGCTTACAAGCTTGCCGTTTACATAGAGCTTGGTCATATCCTTCATGAATACAACTGTTACCATCTTCCACTTGTTGCTGTATCTGGTGATATCTGCAGCATTGTTGGTACTTCTTGAACCATGATTGTCGTATCTCTCAACATGAAGGAGCTTATCATTTGTTAAAGGATCAATGATTCCAAGGTAATGCTCGTTGTTATTCTGCGGAGTATCTGAGCTTCCTGCTGCATAGAACAGCCACTGGGTTTCATTTTTAACCTCAGTATTACTCCAGTAGTTTACAGTCAGTTCATCAAGCCCTGAAAGAAGTGAAGAGCCATCCTCGTTTGTAAGAGTAAGGTACTGCTTTGATTTTCTATCGAGCTTAATTGCCTTATTGCCATCTCGATCAGCCACATCATATCCGCTCTCACCGGGAGTTGCTACTGCACCGTTTCCTGCAAAGCCTGTTTCCTCATCATCGAATGTAAAATGAGCGATTGCAGCTTCTGCAAGAGATGTGGGATAGGTTATGTCGCTGTCATCATAAGCCCATTTTTTCTCAATGGCCTTATACTCTTCATCGGTTATTCCGATTACTGTTCCGTGTCTCATTGTGGACGGGAATGAGTACTCTCCTGACTCAAGTCTCTTGAAGTTTCCGCTTCCAATATCTGTGGTCAGGCAGGGATAATATCCACCGCCGCTAAAGTTATCAAGGAGCATGCACCACTTGTTTTCATTGTTGAACTTGAAAATTGTTCCGCCTTCAACCCACTGATTCTCGTTGAGGAAGCTTGAAGGAATACGTGTCCACTCACCTGTAAGTGATGATGCAGTTTCCAGAATTTCAAACTTACCGCTATCAGGATCACCCTCTGCTACTGCAGCATGTGAACCAGCTTCATCTTTTGAGATACGATAATAGGTCTTTGTTCCGTCTGCATTATCCACAGCTATTACAGATGTGTCGATAACACTGATATTTTCACCGTTTTTATTCTTTAAGTGAATCCATACCTTAGGTTCTGAGAAGGTATAGAAATCTCTTGTGGTTGCATACCATACCTTATGATAGTTATCTATCATTGATGCCCAGAATACTATGTATTCACCTGTCTCATCATCATAGAAAGCTTCCGGAGCCCAGGTGCAGCCGGCTGCATCGTCCGCAACCTTTACCATACGCTGCTCGCCCCAGTTCACCAGGTCTGTAGACTCCCAAACCATGATACTCTTGGAACCATCAGTCTGAGCAAGTCCCCAGCCGCGTCCATTGTTGATCTTAAGGTCTGTAGCTATAAGATAGAACTTATCACCCTCAGGTGATCTTATAATGAAGGGATCACGAAGACCCTTTTCACCTAATGTTGATTTGATTACAGGATCACCTACGTTAAGTGCTGACCAGTTAAGACCGTCCTCACTGTCTGCAAAGTATATCTGCTCTCCGTTAGCTGTGTTTTCACCTGTGAAATATGCAAACAGATAGTGGGTAAGGTTCTTTTCTGCAGCCTTAGCCTTTACTGTAAGCTCGATGTCTCTTTCTACAGTCTCTGATCCAATTGTAAGAGTTGCTGTAAGTGTTACTTTCTCATCCTTATCTGTTCTGTTTACAACACCCTTCTTAAAGTTTCCGTTATCCTCATCGGATACAATCTGAGGTGCAGAAGATTTCCATGTGATTTCTGATCCATTCTCACCCTTGTCAGGAAGTGTTATGTTTCCTCTGATATCGTCAGCATTGGGAATTGTGATTGCCGTTGCATCTGCCTCAAGTGCATCCTTGGATGAGCCTACCGTAACTGTCATCTTAAAGGTCTTCTGCTCATCAGACAGCTCCTCCATCTCAACCTCTTCAGTACTTGTAAATACAGGTCTTCCGTCTTCATCAAACCTAAGGATAGCCATGTGTGCATTTCTGCAGGGATCATAGAGAGGATCCTTGTCATGCCACTCGCACTGTTCCTTGTAGCACTTTTCGTCTCGCGCATGATAAACAACAATGATGTTTCCGTCCTTATCAACAGTAAAGCTGTTATGTCCGGGTCCATACTGACCTACAAGGTCCTCAGTTTTAAGTGCTGCATATTTGCTCTTTTTCCAGCTATCAGGATCCATCAGATCAGAATTCTCATCTGCTGTAAGAAGTCCCATGCAATACTCAGGGCCTGTTGTAGAACCTGAAAATGCTACATAAATCTTTCCATCCTTTTTAAGAACCGCAGAGCCTTCGTTTATTTTTTCACTGCCATTCATCTCCCAAGAGTACATAGGCTCGGAAATAGTGACAGGATCTGATGCAAGCTTCCAGGGCTCCTCTGTATTAAGCTCTGCCATCTTAAGAACAGACGCGCCGCTTTTATATGCCCAGATAACGTAGCTCTTAGCACCTGAAGTGAACATTGTCATATCAAGTGTAAATGCGTCAAAGGCACCCTTTTCATTTCCGTCCTTGTTTACAAATCTTCCCTTCTCTTCCCACTTTTCAGGATTAAGAAGATCATTGGAATCTGTGCAGTGAAGTACGTAAGGTCTGATGCTCCACTTATTTCCATCGCAGCTTCCTGCAAAATATACATACCAGTCACTGCCAATCTTATGAAGCTCAGGTGCCCAGATGTGATACTGCAGCTCTCCGTTTTCATGCGCATTCCATACAGTTACATCCTCTGCTTCAGCCAGACCTGCAAGAGTCTTACTTCTTCTGAGTGCAACCCTGTCGTAGCCATGATTCTCATCGCCATAAGCAGGCCATGAAGATGTCATGTAATAATATCCATCTGCATCATTGTAAACAACATAGGGATCAGCCTTCTGCTCTGCCACAGGACTTCCAAAGTATGTAAGCTTTCCTGTAAGCTCATGTGTGCCAACAGATAAATCCTTTGCATTTATTACTCTGTTTCCATCCTTGTCAAACCAGGCAATAACTGCATCTTCCTTGGAGTCGCCATTGTTAAATGTAAGCTTGGCTCCTGTATTCTCAACGAATGAATAATCCTCACCGGGAGTTACTTCAAGGCTCTCGCTGTAATTTGCTTCAACTCCCGTAACTCTTATTCCAAGATCCTTTACAGGCTCTTTTTCCTCTTCTGTCTCAGCATTTTCTTTATACTCTACAGCCTCAACATCCTTGCTTTCATAGAGAGCTGTAATTTCCTTTTCAGAAAGAACTCTGTTGAAAACAGCAAGATCATCCATGATCATCTGGGAGTATTCTCCACTGCCCCAGTTTGCCTTACCTATCTGAAGAATGCCGTCGTCGCCGCCAAAGATATCCTTAAGAGAAACCGTTGAATCAACGCAGCTCTTAAGCTTTCCGTCGATATAAAGTGATGTACTGTTTTTATCAGCTACAACAGTCACCATCTTCATTCCGGATACCTTAGAGGTTGAAGCAGCTGCAGGTCTTCCCTGATTGTTGCTGTAATATCTTTCAACAGATATAGTCTTATTTTCCAGAGGATCTGTTATTCCAAGATATTTTTCACTCTGCCATGCCTGCTGATTTGTATTTGGAGCTGCAAAAAATGCCCAGCTCGTTCCTTCTTTAAGTGCATTACTAAAGAAGTTTATTGTTACTGTCTCAAGCCCTGAGAGAACATTCTTCTCCCCATCAATGCTCTTTACATCCAGCCACTGGCCTTCAACAAGCTTCAATGCTTTTTTGCCAACACCTTCATTTTCTCCGTTGTCAACAAGCTGGTATCCACTGTTAGATGTAGCCTTAGCACCTCTTCCGGTAAAGCCCTTTTCATCGCTGTCAAAGGTAAAATGAAGAACAAGATTGCTGTCACTTATTTCCGGAACTCCGGGGTCTTCTTCCTCGGGAGCAGCATCCTCTCCTTCCTCATTTTTCTCAGCCTTGTCGTTATCCTGGGTAGCTTCAGTATTATCACTTTCTGTGCCATTATCTGTTTTTACAGATTCCACATTACTGTCAGGCTTATCACCTTCTTCAATATCTTCGCTGTCATTATCGTTACTATCTCCATTAGAGACAGCAGAATCATCTGCTGCCTCAATAGGAGTATTTAAAACTGTGTCTGAATCATTTTCAGCATGTACCTGAATTCCCCCTACAGGTACTGCCGTAACTGTCATGGCTGCTGATAGAGCTACAGCAAGCCATCTGTTTTTACCTTTCCACATAACCTTCTCCTTCCCTACTAGGATTAGCGTACTTCCTTAAGTTTTCCGGATTTACCAAAGTTATAAGTAGTTCCTTTGATCTTAATTTTTCCGGTTCTCATGACACCGTCTTTTCCGAAGTAGTAAACGTCATCACCAATCTGGGTGATTCCCTTTGCCATTTTTCCGTTTTCATGGAAATAATACTTATTTCCTTTAATCTTCTTGAATCCGGTAGCTACAAGTCCCTTCTTATTGGTGTAATATTTTGCTCCCTTTACTTTGTGGAAGCCCTTCTTTGAATAACCCTTCTTGCCAAAGTAGTATCTCTTGCCATTGTTGTTCACAAAACCCTTAGCATAGGAACCATCAGAAAGCTTCAGTCTGTAAGCTCCCTTTTTCTTACCCTTTGTAACCTTTTCGAGTGTTCCGCTTAAGCCTTCATCCTTTGCAGGCTGCGCATTTACCTTATCCTCTGCTGAAGGCTCTACCTTACTGTTTTCCTTTTCATCCGAAACTGTCTGAGGGTCTTTATTCTCATTTTCATTTGGCTCTTCGACTTTAGGTTCATCTTCCTTATTATCTGAAGGATTCTCAATCACATCTTCAGAATTCTTAACGATACCTATGAATGAAAGAACAGGATCAGCGCTTGCCTTCTTGCTGATGCTTACAGTTACTGTACCCTTCTTGGTAACTGTAAATGAAAGACTCTCTACTCTGGTGCTGTCATTGGATGCAAGTGTGAAGTCCTTTGTTGCAAGCTCACCCGCTTCATCAGTTACACGAATTCTTGTTCTTCTGGAAGTGTTCCACCACTCCTGATAACCGGTAAGAACTGTGTATTCACCTTCCTCAAGCTCAAATGAATAATCAATATTCTTATTTGTTCCTGCCCAGTAGCCATGCTCAAACACACCGTTTCCGGAATTCTTTATACCGATATCATTTATAGCCTTCTCACTGTCATCAGCGATGAGTGTTCCTGTATAGCCTGCCTTGTTTTCTTCTGAATAAGCCTGATCTGCTACGCTGTTACGAAGCTTATTTCCGGGCTCACTCTTTGCAAGCTCAAAGAAGTCTGCTTTAGTACCATCCTCTGTGCCTGCGCAGTCGAAGAAGTATACAAGCTTTGAAGGAATGATGCTTACCTGATAGGTTATCTTCTTACCGTTATCTGTAGTTCCAACAACTGTAAACTCTCCGGCTTCCTTAACGTTATCTGTATTCCAGGTTACGGAAACAGTGCTTTCACCTCCGTTCTTTTTAACAATACTTATTTCAGAAGGAAGAAGCTTATTGAGATCCTCTACTGATGAAGCCTTTTCAGGAAGGTCAGTCTTAAAGGTAAAGCCTCCCATATCATCAAGCATTTCAAGCTTCCAATCGGAATATTTACCTATAGCGATTTTTCCTTCAGAACCAAACTCAATAGGAAGCCATACATATCTTGAATCCTTAAGTCTATCCTCAAACCAGCGGTCCCCCATATAGATGAATTTTCCGGCTTCAGGATCAACAGGTATTACGCAGGTGCTCTGTGTATCATAGGTTGTTTTGGAGGTATCCTCTGTGCAGGGATCACCCATAACAGTCCATTTACTCATGAGATCAGTTGTCACTGCATAGCTTGCCTGGTTAGGTGACCAGCCTGTGCAGCCTGAGGTGATGAGATAATATCTTCCCTCATACTTAAACATTGCAGGCGCTTCTCTCATGTTTTTAGAGATCATGTTGTAGTTCTCACCGTACTTTGCGCCTTCTGTATCAGCTGCAAGGCCTGTATAGGTATCATCAAGCTCAGCTATATACATGTTTGCATTACCGTCTGATGAGTAGATCACATAAGCTTTTCCGTTATCATCCTTGAAAAGGTTCATATCTCTTGATGAGCCCTTAACCTTATCCCAGCCAAGGTCTGCATCATCAGCGCTTAAAAGCTTTCTTGTTGTTATAAATTTGAAGGGGCCTGCAGGGCTGTCAGAAGTTGCGATACCTACCATAGCCTTGCCGTACTGTGAGCTGTCTCCGCCATTTCTTGTTGAAGGCATGAATCCGTCACAGTGCCACCACATTACATATTTTCCTGTCTTTTCGTTATAAAGGACCTTAGGTCTCTCCATAACTGTGCGGTCATCTGCTATATTCCAGTAGATTTCCTCGAACTTACTTGAGTACTCATTTGTGTCATCAGCAGGTGCACCCTTGTAATCTCCATAGAGACTGCTGAAGTACTCATCTGTATCAAAAATGCTGAGATCTGCTGTGTAATCTGCACTTGTAAACTTCCTATAATCCTTTTCAGAAACAGGGATTGCCTTAAATACAACTCCCTCATCTGTCCAGTTATAAAGGTCAGTTGATGAATAAGCATGTACTCCTGTCACAGGATCCATGTTGTAGGTCTTATCTTCGCCGTACCAGTAATACTTTGTCTCACCGTTTACAGTAAACTTCTGAACCTGTCCGCCGTGAGCCTGTACCATCTCTCCGTTATTGTCGTAGATAGGTTCGCCGGCAACTCCGGTAAAGCTTGTATAGGTTGTCTTAAAGCTCTCCTTGGAGCGCTTTGCCTTTACTATGATGTAGCTAAGGATAGGATCCTCACCTCTGCTTCCTGCCTCAGGATTATGTACAAAAAGATTGAGTTCATTATCAGTAACTGTTACGTCGTAGTTTTTTTCAGTAGTTGATTTATCACTTATGCTGAGCTGCTTTGCTACGTTCTTTCCTTCGAGCTCAATATCAACCTTCTTGGAGCCCCATCCTGAAGGAACCTTGAAGCCAACTGATACTTCATACTCGTTGCTGCTTCTCTCAGGAAGGTCGAAGGTATATGCAAAGCCTGAAACACCCTTTACGAAATTGATCTTATCTGACATGTAATAGCAGGTATCAGTGATTGATCCGTTTGTATTACCTGTCTGGATCATCATGCTGTTTTCATTGTCAGCAGCATATCCCCACTTAAGACCTGTCTCCTCATCAGCGCCATACTCCTTGTCTGTAACTGACTGATAGAGACCAGCCTTGTAGCCTGAGGGAACTCTTGTATTATCTGTTGTTCCGCAGTCTACAAGATAAAGCATGTAATCATTTGCTGCGATCTCGTCCTCTGTGAAGGTCTTAGCATCAGGTGTTGTTTCATCCATATCCTTATCGAAAACAACATGATCAATAATGTAGGTTGTGATTGAATCACCCTTTACAGTTGATGTCATATACTTTTCAGAAGTATTCACAACGATATCTGCAGCATCTGAAACATCTGCCCAGTTCTCGCCGTTTTCAAGTGAACCGCTTGTTCTGATTGCTGTTACATCTGAGCCTGTTGATACGAAGCCTGCAAGGTTAAACTTCCATGTCTCATCATTCCGGCTCTTATTTGTTGCCACGATTACAAGCTTTCTTCCCTTAGGATCATACGCTGCAACTGTGTCATTTCCTGAACCCATAAGTGTGTAGCCGGGTCTTATATATCTTGAGTACTGGCCGAAGGAATAGTACTTCTTTGTAAGAACTACCTTCTGGTTGCTGTGATCTGCAATTGCAACTCCCCAGAGGCTCTTGCCTTCCTTCTCGTTGTTATTGCTAAGCCACTCCTCAAGGCTGTCTGAATTGTCATACTTGTTATAAGCTTCATTATACTTTGATGCTGTCTCATTTGCAGCAATGTCTTCCTTATCTGAAATATGAGTATCGATGAT
This sequence comes from Butyrivibrio sp. FC2001, assembly GCF_000424125.1. NCBI lineage: Bacteria > Bacillati > Bacillota > Clostridia > Lachnospirales > Lachnospiraceae > Butyrivibrio > Butyrivibrio sp. FC2001. Next base: position 137,726 of record NZ_KE384132.1, on the reverse strand, counting down.
ATCCCAGATTATCCAGGCTGAAGGCATAAGGCCGTTCAAGTCTGTGATAAGTCTTTCTGAAAAGCCGAGTGCGCTTGACATCTCTCCTGCGCCTGCCACGGTAAATGCGCCATCAACTTCACTCATCCAGAGGTTCTCGCCACTCTCTTCAGCAAGCTTTCTAAGACCCTTGCGGTTACTTCCACTGTAGGTGTGGGTATCAATTCTTGTTACATAATTCTTTGCCTCGTCTGAAAGAGCCTTGTAGGATGTAATAGCTGTATCGATGCTTGTTTCATCTGATGCTGAAAGAATTACATCTGCAAGCCCTTTTTCCTGGAGCTTCTTAGCAAAGGCTGTGATGATTCTTGACTGGGACTCGCCAATATCAAAGTGGCAGCCCTCCTGCTTATCGCTGTTTGCTGCCCAGTAATCTGTGTATGGCTCGTTCATAGGTGTTGCACTCTGGAAGATGATGCCTTCCTTGTACCAGTGTTCAACCACATCAGCCATGTATGTAGCAAAGGCTTCAACAGAATCCTCTCTGAGGTTATCCTTGCTTGCACTGTTGTTTCCTGAGGAGCATCCGCTTACTGTCATGAAGTACGGAGGTGAATTTGAAAATGCCTCAGCTATAAAGTTATCAGTGCCTGCCTTGGCTATGGCAGCCTCAAGAACATTTACCTGATTTTTATCTGCATCCCAGTCATAGTTCCATGCAAAACCGCAGCTTGTATCGTATCTGTCGAAGGCTGAAAGATCTGTATCATCAGTAATCTTAGTTACATCTACGCAATAGCCAGGAACTGCTGAATCGGATCTTACGATGTGTGCCGGATGAGCAAAGGGTGTGTTCGGAACATTTGAATAATCAATGTCTTCTGTATATTCATCAGCACCCTCGGGAAGTACTCCCTCGTCACCGTTTTTCACAACAAGAAGCTTAACAAAATCCAGTGTCCAGTCGTGTACGCCACCGATTGTAAGTACGTTTCTGCCCTCAGTGAGCTTTACGTTCTTAAATGTAACTCTGTAGAGCTTATCGTTTGTTGTTTCAGCGATAATGTCGCTGTTTACTTCAGCGCCGCTAACTTCATATTTCTCTGTTACAGTCTCGCTTGAAGAAGGAGCCGACGCTTTTTTAGCGGGCTCTACCCCTGCTTCAGAGGGAGCTTCCTGCTCATCCTCATTAGCCTCAGGCTCATTCTCTGTTTCAGTTTCTTCCTGAGAGGGCTGTTCATCTTCTACTGCAGGAGTATCGCCATCCTGAAGTTCGTTATTATCCTCCGGAGTTGTAACATCTGCAGGCTCTGCGTTGCCATCTGTAATAGCATCCTCTGTAGCTATGTCAGCTTCCTCACCAAGAGTAACAACTGCCACATCAGCGTCCTCTGCTGCAGCTTCGTTTATATCAGGAGTAACCTCTACGCTCTCTGTGCTGACAGCAGCTCTGTCAACCTTAAGTCCGACGCCTCTGCTATTCTCACCGGAAAGTGTAAATATCATTTTTACCGTGTACTCATCTGTTGCAGCTGCATCCATATTGAAAACAAGATTTCCACCGCTTCCGGGTACATCATCAAGTTCGTTTATCCATCCGATAGTATTTAATTTGCCAACCTTATCTCCCGCTGCAAATCCAAAGTCAGCATCTGCCTTAAGATATCTGGCATTGCCGAATTTTCCCATCTCGCTGCAGTTCATATTTGAACCGGTGTATGGAGTTACCGCTCTGTCAGCGGTCATTATTATTGCTTTCTTATTCCTCGGAACCTCCACCTTTTTGCCATTGTCATGGAGCTCATAGGTGTTGTCGCCGCCGCCCACATTGTAGCGTCCGATGGTAAGACCAAGGCCTTCATTTTCATCGAAGAAATATGTGGCAGCCTGCTGCGTAAGCTCATCGCTGTAACCGATACGATTAGCCCACCAGCAAAGAGAAGTTCCAAATCCCTGGAACTCTCCAAGCCCGTCACCATCTGTGTCATTAAAGGTTGAAAAATCTTTGGTATTGATCTTGACAGTCTTATCGACTTTAGACTCAGCTGCTCTGGTTGTGATAGCTGTTCCTTCAAAAGGCAGCCCACCAAGCAGCGTCACTGCAGAAACTGATGCGGATAGAAGCGCACAAGTTCCCCGTTTACAGAAACCCCTTCTCTTCATAAATATCCATCCTCCCTAAATGAATTATTGAATAATCAAACCCTAATTTTTGAAAATATTTATGAGTGTAAGTAAAATTTTATTGTATTTTTTACTTACTAACAATGGGGTGTTTTTACTGAAAATTTACTTAATTATTTATGTACTTTTTCGTATGGACAAATTATATCTTTTTAACACTATCTCTCTTTGAAAGACCTGTGGGCACAAGTACCCTTATAGGCAACATATTTTCATCAAAGAAAAGCTGTGTCATGGTATTAACCGCAACCTTCGCCATCTCATCTATGTAAATATGAATACCAGACAGCTGAGGCTGTGTGTAGGTCGCTATGATCGTGTCGTTAAAGCCAAGAACACTGGCGTCATCAGGTATAGACAAGCCGGCACTCTGAAGCCCTCTCATAACATTGATGGCAGTGGTCTCATTAAAAGCAAAATACGCAGTCGGAAGATTCTTTTTATCATTACCGGAAATAAACTCCGTAATCTTCTCAATTGCATTACTTCCTGTGGAGTCAGTCTCAATATAGACAGGCTCAAGATCATCCTTATGGATTTTTGCCATATCCTTGAAAATCCTGCGTCTCATCTCAGGAGCCTTATCCCCCTTTGAATTGCGGGTTTCAACAGGGCCTACGAAGGCAATTTTCTTATGCCCCATCTCCAGAAGATAATCTATTCCCTGTACCACTCCTGTCTCATAGTTAGGCTGAACAGAGCAGTATTTTATTGCATCCGGAGCTGAATCAAGGAATACGATTCTTGAAGTAAGTCTCTCCATGGCCTCAACCCGTCGTCTGGAAAAAGGTCCAATTGCTATTATTCCATCGATGCTGTTCCCAACCATCCTGTAGCACTCTTCTTCGCTGTCAAACTGAAGCATTGTGGTCTCGATGCCCTTTTCAAGGCATACTCTCTCCACATTGCTCTTAAGATAAAGATAATATGTATCATCAAGGAGCTCCGTTGTGCTGTGCATCTCGATAATACCTATCCTCTTGGCTGACAGAACCGGTCTGTTAACATCAAGAAGCTCATCAACAGGAAGGCTTCCCTGCTTTCTCTCAAACTTTGTCTTATAATTCAGCTTCTCCGCAGTATCAAAAATAATCTCACGGGTGCTCTGAGGAACATTCAGGGTCTCATCCCTGTTCAGTACTCTTGAGATTGTTGCCACTGAAAAGCCACATTCATTTGCAATTTCTTTTAAAGTAGACATATTTTTCCTTTTCAAATCTCACAAATAAAAACTATTCGATCAATGTCGGTAACATTTTTACTAAATTTTACCACTTTTACCTTATGCAGTCACGGATAAAATTCTATCAGTTACAGTTTCCGGAAATAATCGCAGTGAAAGAATAAAATAAAAACTGCGCAGAAGAAAGTGTTCCTCTGCGCAGACATGTTCTTTAAAAATTTTTAGTTAAAAGAATATCCGATTGTATCGCCGATTGAACCATCACCAAGAACGCCGAACTCAACGCTCTGACCGTCAGCGATATATCCGTTCCAATCAACAGGAGTGATCACATAGTACTCGCCGTCCTCTGTAACATTTACGTTCCAGCTTGATCCAATGTTGATATCACTCTTCTTGAGCTTAAGTGTCCATGTGTTCACATCAGCTCCAGTGTTGTTGGAAATCTTGAAACTTACCTGATATCCACTTCCCCAGCTATTGATTGAGTAATCAAGTGCAAGGCCATCTGAAGCAGGTGTCTCAGGCTGAGGGTCCTCTGCAGGAGTTTCAGGCTGAGGATCTTCTGTAGGCTGCTCAGGCTCTGTGCTCTGAGGATCTTCAGCGGGCTGCTGACTTCCACCCTGCTCACCTTCGATCTTCTCAAACTGCCACTGCTGGTTAGGATTACCATAGTATGTCCACTGGCATACGTTTGTGCCATCAGCTGTCTTATGCTCGTATACATCTACATTCTTTGTACCGTTTGAAGCCTTGGTAGCAATTGTGTAAATGCCATCCTTGTCTGTTTTTCTAACTACAAACTTCTGAGCATCTCCGCCGTAGCCCTGGTAGATACCGATGTTTGCTCCATCCTCGTCCTCACCGTTGGCAACGTCGAGCATTACGCTTCCGAGCTTACTTGTAAGTGTGATAAATCCGTCATCAGTATTGGTTACATACCACTTCTGTCCGTCTACGCCTGTTCCTGTGCTGATGTATACATTTACCCATCCATCTGCATTGTTGCCTTCTACAGTAAGGTACTTCTGTGAAAGTGTATTCTTGAGGTAATACCAGCCATCAGCGATGTAAGCTGCATCATGTGTATCACCTGCGTTCTCAGGCTCTTCTGTCTGAGGATCCTCCTGAGGTTCTTCGTTCTGAGGATCATCTGAAGGTGTAGGTGTCGGAAGAGGCTGAGGTGTATAGCCTGATGTAGGTGTTCCAAAGGTCTCTGTGTAAGCCTGGATTACCTTGTCATAAGCGGGCTTCTTGGATGTAGGTGTGCTGAAAAGTAACGGCTTAGCATTATTTATCCATGTTACCTGATCTGAAAGTCCCCACCATGTAATACTTGTGATCTTCCCACCATTCTTCTTAAGTGAGTTAATGTTCTTGTACAGATTATAAGCATAATTTGAAAGATCATTATCTCCGCTGTTTGTGATATCCATCTCTGTGATCTGAACTTCAAAGCCTGCATTCAGGAATGACTTAAGTGCAGTTGTGTAGTAATCAACAGAAGGATAATTTGTTCCAAGGTGAGACTGCATTCCCACACCTGAGCAAATCTTCTGGTCAGAATTGATATAGTTCACAAGCTTGATTACATCATTAACCTCCATGTATGTGTTGTAATCGTTGTAGAAAAGTGAAACTGAATCTGTAAGCTTAAAGTAATCAAGTGTCTGATAAGCGTATGTAAATGCCTTCTTAACATAGGGAGCATTTACCTTATTGTTGCCGTATACAGCTTCCCAGCCGGAGTTACTTGCATGAAGGATCTCGTTTGCAATATCCCATGCATAAACTACACTGCCGTACTCGCTAAGGTATACATGGTTCATAACTGTCTTTACGTACATCTCAAGACGTGCATCCATTGTGCTCTGATTTACAAAGCCACCATTTCCTGCATATCCGTTTCTGAAGAACCATGAAGGAGTCTGTGAATGCCATACCAGTGTATGAGCTCTCATTCTAAGACCGTTGTTGTAGCAGATCTTCATTACTTCATCAACTGTATTGAAGTTGATCTGAGGAACTGTTGATTCCTTATAATTGTCCGGGATATAGTATCCACGGTTCTTTGCTTCGCTTACTGAAATGAGCTTAGCTGAGCCACCAAGAAGTGCGTCGGGCTTCATCTCATTTTCAAGTGTAATACTGTTGTAGTTCTTCTTGATAAGATCAAGAGTGTTTGCATCTCTAAGCTGATAAAGGTTGATGCAGGTTCCTGAATATCCGAAGGTCTGACCATAGGTATTAAGGAGAGTTAAGTCGGAAGGATTAAGAGCCTGTCCGCCCTGACCCTGGTTGCCACCCTGGTTACCGGACTGGTTGCCACCCTGGTTATCAGAGGATGAACCTGAACCGTTATCCCATGAAAGGTAATCAAGATATGCATCCCATGTTCCGTCATCGGATGTAACTGTAAGCTCAACAGTTGTAGCACCAGTTGCATGGCTTACGTTCTCGATAGTGTACTCAGCAGGATACTCATCGCCGTAGTAGAAGGTTCCCTTGGACTCTCCGCCAATCTTAAGCTCTACCTTAGCCATGTTGCTGTTGTTGGAGCATCCGCGAAGTGTAAAGTTGTGAGTACCATAAGCAAAGTACTGGTCAAAGCTTACAGTGTCCTTGTTAGCATAAAGAGCAACGCCGTTGAAAGGACTTGTAATAGTACCTGTGTACTGACCGCTCTTGGTCATGTTCTCACACTCGAACTTGCTGTTGTTAGTCTGGCTGTCCTGGTTCTGACCCTGATTATTATCCTGACCCTGGCCTTCATTTCCGCCCTGGTTTCCGCCGCCTGCTGTCTCACCTGTGCCTGCAGCCTTCCAGTAATCAAACTCAAAGCTTCCGTTAAATACAAAGCAGATGTTCTTTATACCGGATACATTTTTCATAGTGCCGGTAAACTCTGTATTCTTGTTGTTTGTGTTAGAAAGATTGATTGTTCCAAGGAGACTTCCGCTGGGACTTCCGTCTCTTACCTGGATAGTACCTGTACCTCTGCTGTTAACGCTTACTGTTATGGAGCTAAGTCCCTTGGAGAAATTAACTCCCTTAACCTTTGTGTAGTCGCCGTTAGAGATACTGTCAACCCATGCTGTTCCGTCGCCGTTACCTGAAACGCCGATTCCGCTCTGAGTAAACATTGTCTCAGCCTGAACAGCAGAATAAGGATCAACATATGAAGTCTGTGAAACACCTGTCATTGAAGGTGTAAGTGAACTGATCTTACCATTTGAAACTGTAAGCTTATCAATCTGAGTTGTTCTGTAGCCAAGGCTCTTACCTATAAGCTTGGATTCAACTGATCTTGTGTGATAAGCAAGGTAGTAGTTTCCGCCAAATTCGAAAATCTGGTGATGGTTATTACCTGTTGAGCCGTTAAAGAAGATACCGGGATTCTTCATAACTTCGCCCTGATAGGTAAAAGGTCCCATAGGACTGTTACTTGTCATATACTCAATTGCTGCATTATTGAATCCATTCTTGCAGTTCCAGTTAGAGCAATATGAATAGTAATACTTATTACCGATCTTATTGATGCCTGAGTCCTCGAAGAGATAAGGTGCATCAATTGTAGCTGCTGAGCCTGAAACGCTTGTCATGTCAGCGCCAAGCTTGATAACTCTTGCTGTCTTGGGATGCTCGAACTGATTGTTAGGTATTCCGCCACCGAAGTAGAGGTATCCTGTTCCATCAGAATCCACAAGAACTGCAGGATCAAACATCCATGTTACTCCACTGCATCCGGGTGTAGCACCTGTGATAAGTGCCTTTCCGATAGGATCCTTCCATGGTCCTGTCGGTGAATCTGCTGTAAGAACGCCGATTCCGCTTCCGTTATTTGCAAAATAAAGGAAGAATTTATCCTTACCGTTTATCTTCTTACTTGTAATACAAGGTGCCCATGAATTCCTGGCCCACTTTGCTGCTCCGCCGCTTCCTGCGATCTTGAAGCTGCCGTGATCTGTCCAGTTAACCAGATCCTTGGAAGAATAACAATTCAATGTGTCAATCTTCGCATAAGTGTTTTCGTTGTTACCTGCAAGCTCCTGAGAGTCATTGGTTGCATAGATGAAAACCTCATCGTTATACACCATAACTCCTGGATCTGCGCCGTAGTTCTGAGTTACTACAGGGTTGTTCTCATTATCACCCTTAACGTAGGAACCATTTACCACACTGGCAGCTAACGAATTTGTTCCGTTTCCTATGACAAGCTCCCCAACCATCATAAGAGACAATAAAAACGTTAAATGTCTTTTCATTGCTTCCCCTTTCCTTTTTTCAAAACTTTTTCTCCCGCGTGCAATCCCGTATTTACACGCTTTTTCGCATTCGAGCTAACTCATTCTAGCAACAAAAAAATCTTTATACTTATCACATATTGCAGGCAAATAGCCATATATTGCGTTTTTACTGTAATTTCTTTGTGCACATTTTTAGTTTCCATGACCTCGCTCCCAGTCTTTATGTGCATGTTTGACTATTTTATGTGTTTTCCGTTTCAAATATTAATGTTTTATTAAGATTTATATGGGGAAAGCAGGCACTTAGCGGCCATGAGAATATATTTTTCTACATTCAAAAACCGATGCGACAGACTTGGGGGCTATCACACCGATTTTTGAAAAATATAATAAAAAAGTTTGGAATAATGATATTGTTGTATAAGTTGTTTATTCATATACAACATAAACAATTGTAACATTTATGTAATAATTGTCAATATGTTTTCAAATATTTTTTCAAATTATTTTCAAAAACCAGTTATCTGTATACCGGTTTCATGTTTTTTAGCTCCTGATAGATGATCTTATAGTTGTCATAACGCACCTTAGATATCTCTCCTGCATCCAGAGCAGCCTTAACGCCGCAATCCGGCTCTGCAATATGGCTGCAGCCACCAAACCTGCAGGAGGGCTCATACGGTTCAAATTCGGGGTAATAAAGCGGCAATTCCTCCGCTGTAATATCTTTTAGCGCAAGAGATGTAAAGCCCGGTGTATCGAATAGGTAGGTAGCCTCATTTTCATCAGAAAGAGCTGAAATATAAAACATCTCTGAATGTCTGGTGGTATTGCGGCCTCTCGAAATCTTACGACTGAGCTCACCTGTCTCCATTGCAGCCTCAGGATGAAGCTTATTAAGAAGCGATGACTTACCAACTCCGCTTGGTCCGGCCACAACAGAGGTCTTACCCTTTAGCTTCTCACAGAGCCTGTCAATTCCAACACCCTCGTGAACGCTTATGAAAATAACCTCATATCCGCATTTTTCATAGGCATCCATAAGCTCCTGCTGCTCTTCCTCCGATGCTATATCCTGCTTGTTGAAGCATATGATGACCGGAAGCCCGTTTCTTCTCATCTGTATCAGGAATTTATCAAGCACGTTGTAGTTGGGATCCGGCTTAACAATTGCAAACAGAATAACCGCCTGATCGACATTAGCGACCGGCGGTCTTATAAGCTCATTACGCCGAGGCAATATCTTTGTGATATTGCCTGTTCCGGCGTCATCATCAATTATTTCAATATCTACATCATCACCTACAAGAGGCTTTATATTGTCTTTTCGGAAAATGCCCTTGGCTTTACATTCATAAACCTTTTCACTACCGATGTTCACATAGTAAAATCCGGCGATTCCTTTAACAATCCTTCCCTTCATAGACACTCCAAAAAACTAATTTCCCTGATTAAAAGTAACAGCTCTTGTAACTGTATATTCCTCGGAAGTACCTCCGATAATGTTACCATACTCATCAGTAGTTGCAGGGCTTGTAGCTGTATAAGTAAATGTTATTACTCCTGTTGCTGATGTAAGTCCGGTACGAACAACTCCTGTAATCGGGAAAGAAGCTGTTGTGGTATCAAGAAGTGATGTGCCATCAGCGGTAACAAATGAAACGTGAACGGATACTCCGTCTGTATAGTTCTGTCCCTCTGTGGGAGCAGCTATGTCTCCTGAAAAGCTGTAGGTTATACTTGCAGGTCCTATAGACTTTTCAAGATTGATGGCAGTTCCGGGCTCAACCATTGTTCCAACAGGCTGGCTCTGAGCTGTTACAACATCTACACCATAGGTGTCACTATTAACATCAACGACCTGTCCCTGAACGAGGCCTGCCTCTGAAAGTGCTGCTATAGCCTCTTCGATAGAAATACCTACAAGATTAGGTACTGCAACCTTATTATCAGCCTCTGCAGTAGAAGCTTCTGCGCTGCTGGCCTCTGTAGAAGCCTCGGCAGATGTCTGAGCCTGTGCTTCAGCTCCCTTACCTGTACTTACAACAATCGTAACTGTTGATCCGCTCTCTGCGTAGGTATTAGCCTCAGGAGTCTGTGAAACTACTGTATTCTTGGCAAGAGTGCTCTCATCATCTTCTATCTTTTCAAATTTAAAGTTCTTATCCTTAAGTGCTGTTACAGCTTCAACATATGAGAGGCCTGTAACATTTGGAATCTGTATTCCATTTTCAAAAGAAGAAACATCTCCTGAAGCCTCAGAGAAAATCTCCTCCTCTGTAGAACCGCCAAGGATTCCAAGGGATCTCCCCACAAGGATAATAACTATGATTCCGACAAGAACCGCACCTATAATAGCAAGAGCAACAGTCAGTCTCTCAATACGGTTACTGTCTCCGAATGAATGGGGAGCATAATCATCCTCATCATCCTCGTAGTTATCATCATGGCGTCTGATATATTCCTTCTCACGTCTCTTCTGATTCTCGTACTCACGGATGCTCTCTTCATTAAGTCTCATCCGCTCTGTTTCGCTCATGCCGCCGATGCTCTTTGCTTCCTCTTCGGTCGCAACTCTGGTAGCACCCTCTTCATCAGGATCAACGAGATTAACAAAATCCTCATCAGGTGTTATGAGTGATCTCTTAAGGTCTGTTATGAGCTCAGCTGCGCTCTGATATCTTCTGTCAGGACTCTTCTGACAGCACTTCATTACTATCTTCTCAACACTTATCGGAATCTCATCGCTAAACTCTGCAGGAGAAGGTAAATCCTCCTGTATATGCTTAATAGCTATTGCGACTGTAGTATCTCCGTTAAAGGGAAGTCTTCCTGTGAGCATCTCAAACAGAGTGATACCAAGTGAATATACATCACTCTTGGCGTCTGAATAGCCGCCTCTTGCCTGCTCAGGGGATGTGTAATGAACAGATCCCATAACATTGGAGGTGATGGTATTACTGGTGGCAGCCTTGGCAATACCGAAGTCTGTAACCTTTACCTTACCTTCCTTGGAAATAATTATATTTTGAGGCTTTATGTCTCGGTGAATAATGTGGTTATTGTGAGCAGCTTCAAGTCCCATTGCAACCTGGATTGCAATACTTACTGCCTCCTTCACCGAAAGCCTTGATTTCTTTTCTATATATCTCTTAAGGGTAATACCGTCCACAAGCTCCATTACAATGTAATGGATACCGTTCTCATCACCAACGTCATAAACATTGACGATATTGGGATGCATAAGTCCTGCGGCAGCCTGGGCCTCGACACGGAATTTAGAGACAAAGTTATCATTCTCTGAAAATTCCTGTTTTAGGACTTTTACAGCAACGGGTCTATTTAACTTATGATCTTTTGCCCTGTAAACATCAGACATACCGCCGGTTCCTATTTTTTCAAGGATCTCGTATCGGTCTCCGATCATCATTCCTATCTTAATCATTCAGCTCCTCCGTCAGCAAAAGGCTCAATCAGGATAACAGCGATATTGTCCTTACCGCCATGCTGGTTTGCCATATCCACTAACTTCTGTGCCTTCTCTATAATATCTCTCTGTCCACTGACAATCATGCGGATTTCCTGATCCTCCAGCATATTGGTAAGGCCGTCGGAACACATGAGCACGATGTCCCCCTTTTCGAGCTCAACGTTAAAGAAATCAACATCAACAGTATCATCAGCGCCGATCGCACGAGTAATGATATTCTTCTCTTTATGCGTACGGGCTTCCTCAGGATCAAGGCCGCCTGCGCGTACCATCTCCTGAACAAGTGAATGATCACGAGTAATCTGCCTTATGTCATCACCAATGACATAAAGTCTGCTGTCTCCAACATTCGCAACCTGAAGGTAGCGTCCCATAACTGTTGCAGCAACAACAGTCGTACCCATACCGTAGAGGTGTTCATCCTCTGCAGCCTTGGCACGCAGTTTCTGATTCGCAATCTTAATTGCATTCTCAAGTATTCTCACCGGATTCTGCTCGAAGGATCTCTCGATTTCCTCCACCATGGTATTAACGGTGAATTTAGAAGCATAATCCCCTGCATTGTGTCCGCCCATTCCGTCAGCCACAATGAATACGTTAGACAAATTACCAATTCGTCTTTCGGAGGAAAATACATAATCCTGATTCAGTTTTCTTTTCTGACCAACGTCAGTAATGGAAAATGTCTTAAGCAAGGATGTCTCCGATCAATAAATTATTTTTGGCTTATAGATGCTCATTATATCGTTCATAATGAACCTTTGCCAATATAAAAATATACCACAAAATAGGCGCTTTGACAATAATTTAGGGACAAAGTATATCGTCCTCTGCCCGGTGTTTATAAAACCACCAGTCCAGATTCTGACACACTTTGTCCCATTCATTCAATTAATCAGATTACTTCTTTCCGGATGTCTTCTTACCGGATGCCTTTTTACCGGATTTTTTCTTGTCGGATGACTTCTTTCCCGACACCTTCTTAATCAGTATCTTACCTGCACGCTTTACAGCATAAGGACCTACCTTCTTAAACTTGTCCTCTGCGCGTACCATGACACTCGCTTCAGGAATATCCCTGCTAAGATGGATGGCGTCAAACTCACACTTGGTTGTGCAAAGTCCGCAGCCGATACACTTGTGCTCATCAACGGTTGTTGCGCCGCAGCCAAGGCATCTGTTCGCCTCCTTCTTAACCTGCTCCTCAGTAAGTGTAAGTCTTAAGTCCTCAAATGTATCCTTTGCTATGCCTGCCTTTTTGCCAGGAATCTGACGAGGTGCATTGTCAAAGCTCTCAATCCTTATATCATCCTTGTCCAGTTCAATAAACTCTCTTCTGTCTCTTGCAAGATCGAGTCTGTTTCCGGGATGAACATATCTGTTTATTGAAACAGCTGCCTCACGTCCACCGGCAATTGCATCTATAGCGAATCTGGGACCTGTGAAAACATCTCCGCCTGCAAAGATATCGGGCTCTGCAGTCTGAAGTGTAAGAGGATCAGCAATTACGCCTCCGTTAGGACGAAGCTCAACCTTTGTTCCCTTAAGAAGGTCTCCCCAAACGATTGACTGACCAATTGATAAAAGGACGTTCTCACACTTGATAGTGATGGTATCCTTCTCATCATACTTGGGATTAAATCTGCCATCGGCATCCTTTACTGAGGTACACTTCTTGAATACTATTCCAGTAACCCTGCCATTCTCAGTGAGGATTTCCTTCGGTCCCCATCCGTTTAATACTTCGATGCCTTCTTCCTTTGCTTCTGCAACTTCATCCTTCGCAGCAGGCATCTCCTTTTCGCTCTCAAGACAAAGCATGGTAACCTTGGAGGAGCCGGCTCTTACAGCACTTCTTGCAACGTCGATAGCAACATTTCCGCCGCCGACTACTACTGTATCGCCATTAACCTTCTCATTGCGGTCAAGGTTCACCTTTCTAAGGAAGTCCACACCTGTCCGGACTCCTTCAGCATTTTCACCGGGCACACCTGCATAGCGTCCGCCCTGACATCCGATTGCAAGGAAAAATGCTCTGTAGCCCTGCTTTCTGAGTTCTTCTATAGTTACGTCTTTTCCTACTTCAACACCGCACTTAAACTCAATGCCCATCTGCTTCATGACATCAATTTCAGCCTCGATGATATTCTTTTCAAGTCTGTAGCTGGGAATACCATTCATGAGCATTCCGCCGGGGCGATTTTCCTTCTCAAATATTGTTACAGGATAGCCGTCTCTTCTAAGGAAGTATGCAGCAGAAAGTCCTGAAGGACCACCACCTATGATAGCAACCTTATACTTATCGGACCACATTCCTCCATCATGCTTTTCGCAAAGAGGTACGTATCTTTTATCCTTGCTAAGATCAAGAGATGCAATGAATTTTTTGATCTCGTCAATTGCAAGAGGCTCATCAATTGTTCCTCTTGTACATGCGTCCTCACAGCGTCTGTTACATACAGCACCACAGATCATGGGAAGTGGATTATCCTGCTTTATGAGCTTTAGAGCATCCTCGTATCTGCCCTCAGCAGCCATTTTAATATAGCCCTGAACTGAAAGGTGTACGGGGCAGGCAGTCTTACAGGGTGCAGTACCCGTCTCATAGCAGTTTATCTTGTTATCATCACGGAAGTTGTAGTTCCACTTATCAGGTCCCCATCTCTTTGCATCGGGAAGCTCAACCTTGGGATACTGAACCTCTGTGCCGTCCTTCCTGCAAAGCTTCTGTCCTAGCTTGGCAGCACCTGCAGGACATACCTCAACGCATTTTCCGCAGGCTACGCACTTACTCTTATCTACATGTGCTCTATAGGCTGAAGCTGAAAGATTAGGTGTGTTATAGAGCTGTGATGTACGAAGCGCATTACATACACCGGGAGCGCAGTTACAGATAGCTACAATTTTACCCTCGCCGTCTATGTTGGTGATCTGGTGAACATAGCCATGACGCTCTGCTCTCTCCAGAATCTCATACACTTCCTCTTTTGTTATATAATGACCGATTCCGCGGCTGTCCATGTACTCAGCCATATCGCCCATTCCAATGCAGTACTCACCACGGATCTCACCTGAACCCTCGCCTCTCATTGTCTGCTGCTTTCTGCATGAACACTCTGATACGCCAAATTTGTCATACATATCAATCCAACGAGACAGATGCTCAACAGGCACTGACTGATTTTCAATGCTGATAGCCTTCTCAACGGGAATGACATGCATTCCAACTCCTGCTCCTCCGGGAGGAACCATCTGAGTTATTCCGCCAAGCGGAAGCTGTGTCATAAGGTTAAAAAAGGTTGCAAGCTGCGGAAACTCATCCGTAAGCTTATCCTGCATCATCATAAACTCAGCAGAACCGGGCACGTAAATCGGCAGCTCATACTGCTTATGTCTGTCAGGAGTCTTTGCGCGGTTCATCTCAAGAACGCCCATCCATACGAGCTTATCTACAATTACTTTGGCCTCTTCAACGCTCATGTTGTTCATCTTAGCAAGCTCTTCGATGCTGTAGGGCACTCTTGTCTTTTTGAATTTTGTAAGGAATCTTGCCTGCTCCTTTGTAAGGATCATATCAAGCATCCAGTACTCAGGATCTCTGTTATTGATCTTTCTCCTTATCTTCTTTGCGTATCTGTCTGTAATCATCGTCGCAAGCTTAAGTATCAGCTTTTCTTTTTCGGGATCCTCTGCAACATAATTCGGATCCTGCCAATAATCATTTTCATTGATCATCGGATCGCCGATTTTCCAGTCTTTCATGTTCATTCTCATAAAAAATACTCCAAACTTTTCTATTATTTTTTTCTGAATTAATAAACATAAACCTCTCTAAAAAGAGGGGTTTATGTCTGCTAATCATATGCCTTTAAACCAGAATGTAAAGCTCAAATTCTTTCCCTCCGGAAGTCTGTATTCCGGATGAGGTCTTGCTCCCCAGCTGTCGTCACCTGCTATACCCATCTGCTGCATAGCCACTCTTACAACTGTGTAGTGAACATTAGGTAGTTCGTAATCGTGCATCGCATTCTCAACCTCATGGGGTGTGAACGGCAGTGCACTAAAGCAAATATTATCACCGAAGAACTTCATTCCTCGTCCTCTAAGATTAGTAACCTTAGCCCATCTTACATCGCATTTATTACCGCATTCCTGAGGAACAAGGTATTTTGCCATATTATCAGCAACCTTATTGGAATAAATTCCAATCTTTCCACCGCGCTTTCTGTCTTCGTAGGTTTCTTCCGCCCCAAGTCCATACCAGGTAAGGTTGTCATAGTCAGCATTAAGCTTAAATAACATACCAAACTCAGGCATATCAGGAAGTCCCTTCACAGCTATATAATTCATATCGGTTCTGATAGTTCCATCACCAAATACTTCGTATGTCACTGTGCATTCTGACTCCGGCGTAGTAGGAAGATAATAAGTATATTTAATCTTTACAGTATCCTTTCCTTCTGTAACCTCAGGGAATACCATGTCATGATCAGGCTTACCCTTGATAGAAGGATACATACTTGCAATCTTCCACTGAGCATATCTCTGCTGCATCATGCTTCCGTTGTCATTATCGTTAGGCGCTCTCCAGAAGTTGGGAGCAGGTGCCTTCTCGATCATCTCTCTTCCGGCATACACGTATGAGCAAAGTCCCGCACCCATAACTGAGAACAATGCAGAGAATTCGTCACCATGAACGCCGATATTATTTTTTCCATGTACAACCCTAAGCTTGCTGCTGCACTTGTAAGCCTTAGATATCTTTTTAAGAACAGTCTGTCCAAAGGCAACCTCGTAGCCGCTCTTTGCCCAGAGAGTGTTCTCCTTTAAGCTGAAGGATACAGTAAGCACAAATTCAAGTGTACCTGATGTGAGATTGTAACCACTCTCATATTCCATCATGGCTTCTGTTATCACCTTAGGAATATTGAAGGACTTATTGGACAGCGGCTTAACCGCGATATCCATCTTTGTCTCACATATTTCTATTCCGTTAGCTAAAAGTGTAACCGTAGCATCAAAGGAATCTGTATTAACAAACAAGTTTTTATTAATAACCTTGAACTTGCTCTTTTCAAATACAACAGAAATATTCTGGTAATTGAACTTAACCTCCTGCATCTTGGGAGAAGGTGTTCTGTCGCCGTAAGCTATACCGTTTCCGCTAAAGTTATAGTCAGTAGGTCTGTCTCCGAAATCTCCGCCATAGGCTTCGAAATACTTGCCGTATCTGTCCTTTTTCAGGATACTCTGGTCAATGTAATCCCAGATAAATCCGCCCTGATATCTGGGCTCAGTATCCGTAAGATCAGTATAAAGATGCATTCCGCCGCATGAATTACCCATTGCATGTGTGTATTCGCAGCAGATAAAAGGCTTCTTTTTATCCTTCTTAAGGTGCTCCTTTATCATCTCAACTGAAGGATACATCTGGCTTTCCATATCGGAAGTATCATTGTATCTTCTGTCGTGGAAAAGTCCCTCATAGTGAACAAGTCTTGTGCTGTCGTGCTCTTTAAAGCGTTTACTCATAGCATAGGGAACAGTTCCGCCAAAGGCCTCATTACCAACTGACCAGATAAGGATTGAAGGATGATTCTTGTTTCTGTGGTAGCAGGAATCTATCCTGTCAAGAAGCATGGGCTGCCATTCTTCCTTATCCTTGGGAAGCACGAAGTCCTCGGTCTCAATTCCTCTCTCGAAGGGCTCCCAGGTTCCGTGAGTCTCAAGATTATTCTCAGCAATCATGTATAAACCATATATGTCGCAGAGCTCATAAAGTGTGCTGTCATCGGGATAATGACTTGTTCTGATGGCATTTATATTGTGCCTCTTCATGGTCACAATATCCTGAATAACCTCTTCCCTGCTGGGTACACGGCCGTTTGCATGGCTGAACTCGTGACGGTTTACACCCTTGAATACAATTCGCTTGCCATTGAGGTGCATGATGCCGTCTTTCATCTCGAATCTGCGAAGTCCCACATACTGGCGGATAACCTCGTAAACAGCGCCTCTGGCATCAGTTATTGTCAGATAAAGCTCGTAAAGATTAGGCTCCTCTGCACTCCAAAGATATATTTTCTCAAAGTTACAGCTTCCTGTTGTCTTGCCGGATGCTGACAGCGGAATCTTGCCCTCTAATACCTTCTCTCCCTTGTACAGGAGCTTTAATCCCATCATACCGCTTCCTGAAGTAGCTGCACTGATCTCAAGATGTGCTGACTTGTAGTCATCAGTCAGTCCTGTCTCAATCCTGATATCAGATACATGTACCTTTGGCACTGCAAGAAGATATACACTTCTGAAAATTCCGGAGAATCTGAAGAAGTCCTGATCCTCACACCAGCTGCTTGAGGTCCACTTAAACACTCTTACAGCAAGCTTATTCTCACCCTTTACAAGTGCATCTGTGAGGTCAAACTCAGCAGGATCAAAGCTGTCTTCACTGTAGCCTATGTATTTCCCATTGAGCCAGAGCGCAAATCCGCTCTCAACTCCCTGGAAGGATATATAGATTTTCTCCCCTTTAAAATCCTTAGGAAGCGTGAAAAGCTTCACATAATCAGCTACCGGGTTGAATCTCTCCGGAATCTCTCCCGGTCTTAAATCCTCTGATCCATCCCACGGATACTGTATATTTACATACTGCGGCTTATCATAGCCTTCCATCTGAATATGAGCAGGAACATTTATCCTGTCCCAGGTGGAGGTATCATATTCCTTTTCCCAGAAGTTCAAAGGAGCAGCATTTACATTTTTCGCATAATGAAAATGCCAGATTCCATCAAGGCTAAGCCTATAGCTTGTCTCCCCCGTCATAAGCTCCGCCATTGACTTAAAAGCCACATGATCAGAATGTGCCGGAAGCCTGTTTTCCATGAAAATCTCGGGATTTTTTACTATTTCATAGTTAAACTCTTTCATAAAATGACCTCTACAATAAAATTGAAGCTATATCTCGCTACGCTCGATATGGCTAGCTTACTCACTAGGCTCGATAACACCTCGCCAAGTGATTAACCTAAAATTAGCGCAGAAAAGATAACTCTCTTCTGCGCCATAAAGGTTTTACTTAACTGATCCTGTAATACCTTCTGTGAATTGCTTCTGCAGAACAAAGAATACTATCATTGTAGGAAGTGAACAGAACAATACACCCATCATAAGCATACCGTAATCAATTGTATAACCTCCTGCAAGGTTAGCTATAAGCATAGGCATTGTCTGAGCTCTGTTATCTGTCATTACTACTCTGGGCCACAGATATGCATTCCATGAATTCATGAAGGTAATAACAGCTGCTGCTGCATAAGTTGACTTCATAACCGGCATATACATGCGGAAGAAAATAGCAAACTCTGAAAGGCCGTCAATTCTTGCAGCTTCCATGATATCCACAGGGAAGTTTCTGGAATTCTGTCTGAACATCATGATCATAAACGGTGTGGAGATTGCCGGAAGTGCGAAGCCCCATACTGTATTAAGGAGCTTGAACTTACTCATCATGGTGAACAACGGAATCATTGTAGCAACTCCGGGGATCATCATAGCCATAAGGAGTATTGCAAAGAGAATATCCTTAGCCTTGTCATGATAAAGCTCAAAACCATATCCTGCAAGTGAGCAGATAAAAATACATAAAAGTGTCTGTACTGTTGCATAAAGCATTGAGTTACCAAAGGATTCCCAAAGGTTTGAACTCTTCACCAGGTTGTTGAAGTTAGTAGCGATATAGTTACCGAACCATATCTTACCTCTTGATACCTCAACACTGGGGTTTGTAGCCGCTGTAACCATCCAAAACAGAGGGAACACGGAAAAGATTGATACAATTATCAAAAATATGTATGTAGGAATCAGTCTTCGCTGAATCGCGCTTCTATTCTTTTTCTCAGTCACGTGTATCACCTACTTTCAAATTGATTGCAGCTAAGATAGCAACAAGTATAAGTACGAAGAATGACATTGCGGATGCATAACCGAAGTTAGCAACACCCTGTCCAAATGAGTTATTGTAAATGTAATGAGACATTGTAATTGTGGTATTTGCAGGTCCACCGTTTGTGAGGTTGACTGACTCATCGAAGAGCTGCAATGTACCGTTGATTGACATGATGAATGTCATGATAATTACCGGCTTAAGAAGCGGAACTGTCATGTACCAGAATGTTTTCCATGCATTAGCTCCGTCGATCTTTGCTGCCTCATACACTGAATATTCGATATTTTGTAGTCCGGCAAGATAGAATACCATGTTGTATCCTGTCCAGCGCCATATCAGCGCTATGATGATTACGAATCTCGCCGTATTGGTCTGGCCCAGCCAGTTAATGTTTTCATGAATGATACCAAGGTTTGTAAGAATAATATTTACAAGACCCTGTGTAGCAAATATAGATCTGAAAATAAGTGCGTATGATACAAGAGATACTGCACAAGGAAGGAATACACATGTACGGAAAAGTCCGCGGAACTTAAGATCCTTATTGTTAAGAAGCTGTGCTAAAAGGATCGCAAGTATAAGCATGATCGGTACCTGAATAATCAGATACAGGAATGTGTTTCCTACAGATTTCATGAACATTTTGTCCTGGAACATTCTTATATAGTTGTAGTTCCATGGATCAGCCCATTTAAAGTTCTTACCCGTTCCTGTCTTAAAAGAAGTTATAAGTGCCTGTACCATAGGGTAGAAACTCATCACTATGATCATCGCGGATGCAAGAACAAGGAAGAGCCAACCGGCTGCTCTCTGTTTAGCTAAGAGGCTCATTTTCTTTTTCTTTTCCATTTTTGTTCTCCTCTAAAAAACTTTCGTTTACTTCATTTTTAAGAATACGGGGAACCGGAAGCCGATTCCCCGTATAAAAATCCTTCTCTAATAACCCTAATTTAAAAATCCCAATATCATAAGGTAGTTCTGCTCTCGCTATCGCTCGCCAGAACAACAATTCTAACTAGGCTCGAAAGAACCTCGCCAAGTTATCACTGTCCCATCTCAAACTTAACCTGATCCTCAGCGTTCTGAAGCTCTGTGTCGAGGTCAGATCCGTTGATTACGTTTGTGATAGCTGCCTGGATGTATGTACGAGCGTTGTAGTGATAATCACTCTGCTCTACTACAGGAACGTTAGCACCCATTGCAACGATGTCAGCATAGATTGACTGACCGTTGAAGAAGTCTACGCCTTCCTGATATACATCAGACTTAGAAGCTGAGATGCAAGTTCCGATAACACCACCGTTACGAAGAGCGTCATCATATGTAGCAATAGCGCCGTCTCCACCGCCGAATGTGTAAGCGAGGAAGCTCTTAGCAAGCTCAGGCTTTGTGCAGTTAGCTGTGATGTAAAGTGAAGAACCACCGTTTGCTGCGTAACCCTCTTTACCGGAAAGTGTAGGAATAGTTGTGATCTGCCACTTTCCACTTGCCTCAGCGTTCTGCTCCATTGTAGGAATAATCCAGTTACCGTTGAATACGCCTGCTACCTGATCGCCAATGATTGAAGTATCTGTGTACTCTGACCAGTCATTGCAAAGGTAGATAACGCCGTCCTGTGCGCCTGTGATGATAACCTGAAGGATCTTCTTAAGGTCTTCATTGCCTACGAAGTAAGGCTGTCCATCTTTCCACTGTGAAAGGCCTTCAGCCTGCATCATCATGTAAGGAAGATCGTCTCCGTTGTGGTCCATGGAAAGAAGATATTTACCTGTCTTCTCCTTAACTTCACGGCCGATCTCAAGCCATCTGTCCCATGTGATTCCTGTTACATCGTCAATTGTGTAGCCACACTCCTCAAGGATATCTGTACGATATGCGAAGATTGATGTGCCGTTGTCTACAGGTGCGCCGTAGTGCTTGCCATCGATTGTTGAGTAAGAAATCTTCTCAGCACCGAGGTTGCTCCAGTCAATACCTGCATCCTCAAGATCGATCCATGCATCCGGATAGTTTGTAACGTAGTTCTGAATGTAGTGATCCTGGAAAAGAACGATGTCAGGGAGCTGTGAGTAATCGCCAGAGTTAGCTGCAAGTGTTACAGCGTTCTCAACGTCTGATGAAGCTGACTGCTCGATGATGTTGAGCTTGAAGTCAGGATCAACTGTCTGATAAGCCTTCTCAGCAGCCTCAAGTGCAGGGATGTTGAAGTTCTTATCCCAAGCATAAACTGAAAGCTCATGCTCACCCTCAGAAGAAACATCAGCTGTAGGTGCCTCTGTCTCCTCAGCAGCTGCATCTGTAGACTCCTCTGTTGTCTCAGCAGCATCTGTGCTCTCTGTTGTCTCAGTTGTCTCAGTTGTCTCTGTAGCTTCTGTTGTCTCGTTTGTTGTAGTAGCTGTATCTGCTCCGCTTCCGCCGCAGCCTGCGATCATTGAAAGTGTCATAGCAGATGCAAGTACCATTGATAATGCTTTTCTTTTCATTATTAATGTCCTCCCTAATGAAAATAAATTATTATTCGTACCTGATTCATTTCTTAAGATTATGTCAGATGAGTTTTAGGCATTTTGACTGAAATAATCTCTTTTCGAATCAAATCTATGTATATTATACCAATGACCATAAAAAATAATGCACATTTTAAAGACTAAAATGTGCATTATCGACCAATTATGAATAAATTTTGAACAGAATATTAATAAACTTAAATGATTAAGTTGGCTTATTTAAGCCTTACCAGCCCTTTAAGGCGTGAATATTGTAGTCAAGGAGCTTATTGGCATAATTATCCTTATTTTTCTTCCACTGATATGGCGAAGTGCCCAGGTATTTTTTAAAATTCCTATTAAAAGTCGACACATTGCCGAAACCACATTCCACCGCAACAATTTCCATAGAGTGATCTGTCTTCTTCATAGTATCGCAGGCCTTTTGTACCCTGACCAGATTGAGGTAATCCATGGGAGCCATATTGATTATCTCAGCAAAGGTGCGCCTAAAGTGTGTTTCACTCATATTGCAGGCATTGGCAAGATCAAGCGCCCTTATCTCTTCAGCGTATTTCTCCTCGATGTACTCAATGGCAGGCTTAATGGTCATCATGTCGCCACTACTCTCCATCTCGGTTATAACAGGCTTTTCTGCGTCCATGGGCTTATGTTTTCTCATCATAAGGAACACCAGGGCCTTTATCAGATTCTGCGTAGTCTCTTTGTAATAAGACCTCTTATCCCTCATTTCCTCCATGATACGCTTTATTAATTCAGCCATCTCCTGATCCTCATCAGCATACAGAAGATCCGCCCTTTTATTTATAATCTGGATGGCTTCACGCTGCTTTGGAGTGTTGTCAGGATAAATCTGCTGAACTACTATTTCCGGATCAAAAAAGAAATACTCCCAGAAATTCTCTTCCTTACTTGTAGTGGTGTGAGGATAATTAGGTGGGATAAGCGAGAACATATTTGTCTCATACTGGCAGATTCTCTCATCCAGAACTATTTCGCCATTGCCATATCTGCAATATCCAACCTCAAAAAGATTATGGAAGTGCAGGGAATTCTCCCCTTCCCCATATATCCTGATCCATTTCTCACCAAGAAGAGCCAGACAGCTCTGGCCCTGAGGAATCTCATAAAATCTAAATTCAATTGTCGGTCTCTTTTTTCTTCCCATGTTGTTCTCTGTACTGCTTTATATATTCCTTAAGCATCTCAGGCCTTTTCCTGGCAAAGGCCTTCATATCTTCAACATTTTTTTCCCAGTTTTCATAAGTGTATGTGTAATTGTAAGAATAGTTATATTTTATCATATTACGTAATTTTGTTAACCATCCATCAGTAATATGCCATCTGGAAAAATGTGCTTCCATTTCAGGTGCATATAACGCCCTCATGGTTTCAATCTGTGATACGACATTTTCAGAGGAAAACGTTGTATCAAGACACGCTTCGAGTCTGTTAAAGAATTTCTCTTCGAAGCTTTTGTTTTTTATAAGGCTGTAGAATAATTCACGATTTTCATCGTGATAATGTGAGATACCATTTAAAATCTCTTCACCATAGTTCTCGTTAAAAACATATTCAATAGAATTAAAGTCAGCATACGAAAAAGCTCTATCTAAGTCGTATAATACAAATCTCCACTTATTATCACCATATTCCGAGTCAGATTGATCCGCTCTCCAAATACGATAATTATTCCCCGGCCAATCATAATTACCAAAATATATCTGACAAATGCAATAATCTATCAGATTATCAATATCTACCTTAGAGCTGACATATTTATAACAATCTTCATCTGTCAGATCATTTTTTATAACATAATCAACCAGATCATAGTATTCATTGATATCCTCTTCTGTTCCTGCTTCTACTCGTTTCTCACCAACAGCACCATTGTTTAGCTCTATCAGCTTTAAATTTTCACTTATTATCCCATAATGTCTGTAAAAATAATTCGCATCACAAACTTCTCTGATATTATGTATCCCCCAATATTCTCCATTGATAAAAAGTACAGAGGGTTGAGAAGCCAAAAACGACGCATTCATCTCTCCAGCAATAATTGATATAGCAAGAGAATCGCAAAACATAGTTTTATTAAAATCGGAACCGCTTGCCCTTAAAGTAACAGCGTCGCATTTATCTGCACCTTTATAAAAATCAGAAATAGGCAATACCTCAAAAATATCTCCCTCAAATCCATCTTCATCGGATATAAGCTTAAGACTTTTTGCAGCATTACTTCTCGAAGCTGCACCTGTTACTTTAACCTTTACATCATCGTCAGCGCAGATATCACCGTCTTTATCAAATATTTGAACATATCCCTTTATTTTCTTATTGCCATAATAATTTGCGGGAGAAGAAAAGTCACTGGTTACACCTTTATTATACTTTTTCCATAACTGATAAGTATTTCCCGGAACATATATTCCATACTTATCGCCAAACATATCCTCCTGATTTACTGAAAGTGAGACTATATTAAAAGTTGTTTGTGGTGAAATAAAATAAGATTTGGTTACAATTTCATCAGATAGTGCGCCATTTTTCATCGTCCTGGCTCTTACAACGGTGCATTTATAATTATATGTGTTTTCCCACTTATACTTCATTATATAGTCATTTGTAGTAATGACATCGCTCAACTTATTAGGCTCATCACTTCTTTCTTTGATAACAATAGGAGCCTTATATATATATGAATTTTCAGTAGGTTCTGATCCGTCTAACGTATAGAGTATTACTGAATCATAGTCATCTGCATAAAGACTTAGTTCAAATTTGTCATTATATATGCCTGATTCATGCGAAAAAGATGGAGCTTCCAGAGAAGCATCCATTTTAGAAATAGAGTAGATTGTTCTTGCCCTGTTAGCAGCTCCTGGTGAACTCTTCGAAAAAACCGCCAATTTCTGCGGGTCTCTTGCAAGCCGCCCAACAGATAACCCAATCGGTACATTAAAGTCAGTATCCCATTCATCAATTAAATTATTACAATCATCATAAAGAGATATTTTATCATTAGCATCTATCAGGAAATTAGAATGCAATTCTCCATTCGATGTAACTTTATCTTTCCCAGATGTCCAAACAATAAGATATTCTCCAGCCCCAAGTTTATAATTCGGAAATTTCCATTTTGTCATTCCATCTTCACCGATGTAAAGACATTTACCATAAAGATTTACGGATTTCTGTCCATAGTTGTATATTTCCATCCATCCACTACTATCGCCATCTGCATCCTTTTGTAACCCCAAATTGGTATACATTATTTCATTAATGAGCAGAGTATCTTCCGTATCATTTCCATCATATTTTTTTACGTTCTTATATTCCGTTTCAATACATAAAATCAAAAAAAAGATTAACAGTATCATAAATAATACTGCTAATATTTTATAAAAAAAATGGTGTTTCAATTGCTCTCCCGATTCTTTTTAAACTTCAATTTTTTCTTTATGTTTCTAGCTGATGCATAAAAACCAAAACTCTTTATAAATAATTGTAATCTGAACTTATCTTGATATTTTGCATACGGTAATAAATATACTGCAAAGTCATGATATATCATATACAACCTTTGAATCTCATTCACACACTCTTCATCCGCCAATACATCATTGCAGCGCATCAATTTGTTTGCTCCATCCCTAAAATTGAACAGAGCCAAATCATAGTACTTTTTTTGCAGTAAATATTTTAAAATCTCAGCATTCCCTTCAGGATGATAAAGAAATCGCCTATCATAACTGCTCCTTGTAATACTATGCTCTGACATTACCTGATTGTAAACCACCTTATCAGTCACATAAATTTTCTCACATCGTTCCATTATTTTAGGAAAAACAAATTGATCTTCACTTTTTATAACTTCATCCGGAAATCTTATTCCATCCCATACATTCTTTTTATATAATTTTGCCCAATTAACGATAATAATATATGTTTCATAAATCAGTTGAAGAAATTCACATGCTTCACGATTAGAGATCATTTTATTACTATATTTCTCAGGGATTTCTATGATTCGTTTTAAACTGATATCATCATTATATTCCGCATAATTCCCTATTACCAAGTCAGTGTCATGTTTTTGTGCCAAAGACAACAAGGTATAAAGTGCATCTTCGGGAAGAAAGTCATCATCATCTATAAAAAAAATATAGTCACCTTTTGCATTATCAAGACCCATATTTCTTGCTATACTGATTCCTTCATTCTTTTTATGAATAACTCTGACATTTTCATTCGTCGCTGCATATCTGTCACATATTTGCGGAGAACTATCACTACTTCCATCATCAATTATGACAAGTTCAAGGTTTACATCTTTTTGTGATAGTACACTATCAATGCATCGATTTAAGCATTTTTCTCTGTTATAAACGGTAAGTATTACCGAAATTAGATTATCCTTCACCAAATCCCCTCAGTTTCAATGACTAATCAGCCTGCTACTTCTCCATTATAAGTAACAATATTTATAGCATTTATTCCACCAATAGCCATAATATCATTTGTAATATTTTTTTCTTTTCCCTTTTTAAAGGATACTTCATATGTTAAGTCAACAGCAGAAGTATTTGTATTTTTCATTTTTAGATTCACTTTGGCACAATGCTTTTCCACAATATCAGAAATCTTTTCTTCATCCGCTTGCGCCAAAGCATGTATTATCACAAGGTAGGTTGTATCATCCATAACTCCCTTGCTCATAAAAAACAGTATGATTGCAATTATAATACTCCCCAGGAAAGCAATAGAATATATCCCAGAACCGCAAGCGATACCAACAGCTATTGACCAGAAAATGAAAGCACTGTCCTTTGCGTCCTTTACTGCAGTCCTGAATCTGATAATTGAAAGCGCACCGACCATACCAAGTGACAGTGCCAGATTACTACCAATAATCATCATTACCATCGTTGTTATAACTGTAACAAGTAATAATGTAACATTGAAATTTTTGCTATACAAAACGCCTGTATATGTTTTCCTATACACAAAGTGAATAAAAAAAGCCAAAAATACAGATATACATAGTCCAATGACAATCTCTTCTATCGAAATATTTGTATTATTCTCAAGCAGATAATATAAAAGTTCTCTCTTATTCATAAATTATTTTGTCTCTTTCTCAGCCAACAAGTCCTCTTGCCATACAATATTTGCTTATTGAAGAATTAAGAGCTCTCCCTGTACATATAACATCCCTAATATAATCAGGTAACACCCTATTAAATTTGATTTCCAGAATCATAACCGGATCTCTGAAAACAGGAATGAGCCCAAGTGTTTTATCAAACATATTGTCAGAATATGCACAGCGAATGTTTTTATCAAAGGTCACTCTTACACCAAGTCCGTTATCGACAAAAGCCTCCCTTTCATAATCTACTATAACTTTTGGCGAATAAAGATGATTAATCATATAGTTCTTTACTCTTATAGCAGGCTTTTCACTATATTTATCTAAAAAAGACGCATCTGTGCCGATCATTTTTAACGCTTCATCTCTACTGATTGTCAGAGATTCCTTACTCATAGATGTATTAAATCGATTTTTGACTTCCAGCTTCACCTTATCGGTATCTAAATCATAAATTCGTAATCTAACTTTTTTTCTATTCTCAATACCAGCCAATTTTGTGTAATAGTCAGTATTATCGACAGAATCAAAATATAGACTTCTTATGTAGTATTCCCCATTTTCTTTGGCATATAAATCAGGTTCCATTATCGTTTGCAATAACTGCTTCAGATAATAGTATTCTGCATAATTGATGTAATACTTATGCTCATGCCTTTTTACTATCTGTATATCATCTTTCATTGGTAATCCCCGGTAACTGTTACTTAGCTCCCTTAGATGCAAATACAGCGCCAATAGTCATTAGCAAAATCTTAAAATCAAGAGCAAGGCTCCAGTTATCAATAGCTTCAAGATCAAGCTTAACAACCTCGTCAAAGTCATCTATATCGCTTCGTCCGCTCACCTGCCACATACCTGTAAGACCGGGAGTCATGCTGATACGACGCCTGTAGTACTCATTGTACTGCTCAAATTCCTTCTCCGTCGGAGGTCTTGTTCCCACAAGGCTCATATCGCCCTTAAGGATGTTCCAGAACTGAGGGAATTCATCAAGACTTGTCTTTCTGATGAATTTACCCACCTTTGTAACTCTGGGATCATTCTCCATCTTGAACATAAGTCCCTTCATCTCGTTATTAACCTGAAGGTCCTTAAGTCTCTCCTCAGCATCCATATACATGGAACGGAATTTGTAGATTTTAAATCTTCTACCGTTTTTACCGATTCTGATCTGTGAGAAGAACACAGGGCCATGATCCTCAAGCCATATTGCAGGTGCAACGAAAACAGTAATAATTGCTGTCAGAATAAGCCCTACTATTGCACCGCAGATATCAATTGCACGCTTTATGAACATCTTCTTATAGCTGTAATCAGGACCACTGTAGGTAATTACATTATGGTTACAGAACTTACCGGTATTGCCAGATGCGCCAAACTCAGGAATATCAAGACTGTAGTGGGTTGTAACACCCATTTCCTTAAAGCCCTCGACCATAGGCTTAATGTAATCCCTTGGAAGGTTAGGAGCACATATAAATACTTCATCAAAAGTAAGCGTAACCATTTTCTCTGTGAGGTTCTTATATCCTGCAAAAACAGGTACTCCACAGATCATCTCAGGTTCAGCATCAGCATCGATATCCTTAACATCAGCATATGCCGCGCCAACGATGTTGTAATCCATACTCCACATCTGACTCTGAAGATTCTCAATAATGCCCTTCATCTGATGTTTCTCCGCAATTATAACAACCTGAGAAGCATAGGTTCCGTTATTATAAATCTTAAGCAGAAACTTTCTATAAGCAATGTGTACTGCATAAGTAAGCAAAAAGCTCATCCATGCAAAGTTAAATATTACTGTTCTGGACAGAATATATGACCACTGCAAAAAGAAAGCAAAGGTCAGTGAAGTCACAAACATTACGGCAATGTACTTAGCTACTGCAAAGAATTCCTTGCGATAGCCTCTCTGCATAAAGTTCCCATTCCAGTCTCTGAAGAAACTGTAGAGAGTACTGATCAATATAAAAATGACGAGTGTAGCATAGTGCAGATGCTTACTTCCCCAGTCATTCCTATTTGAGAAACGCACCCATGTAGCTATCTGATAAGTAACCGATATACAAGCTATATCAAGCAGCCACAGACCGTAGGTCTGTATTCCCTTCTGTTTCTGATTCATAATACTCCTCTTTTTAAACGCTACAACAGCGTCTCAAGATCTATCAGACCATTCCTTAAAACTACAAAGATAGTCATTTATCTTAAAAGACGCTGCGTTAAATTCCTTTATGATTATCAATTTCTTTGTCGCTTAAGTTCTTAGGACCAAGTGAAAAGAAATTCCTAATTCTCTTTGGCAATGGCCATGTGTGCTTTACCGGAACTGTATCTTCTTCAATACATTCCATTACAAGCTCCTCTACCTTATGCTGAGGCTCAATAAACTTTTGAAAGTGATAATCACTGGCATGTCCTATCATATACTCAAGATATTCGACATTCATGCAAATGAGCACACATCTGAAATGCTTAAGTGCCCATGCCGCCTCCATCTGATGATCATCAACATGTTCGTGAAATTCCTTTAACCTTGGAACAACAATAATCGGCTTATTGTGCTTAAGCCCTTGCATTATAGTTCCAACCCCACCATGTAAGATAAGTAGCTCACTCTCATCAATACATTTGGAAAAAAGTTCCCTGTCCATGAATTGATGGCATTCACAATTCTTTGGGACAAAAGTTGAATTACCATATTGAACAACAAACTTCTTATCCAGCATTTTGGCAGCAAGAATCTCAACCTGTTTCATAAGTCTGTCCATTTGAAATTTCTGCGTACCAACCGAAACAAAAATCAAAATATACCGCCTCCAACTACTGCCTTGTCATATTCCCTTGACAGCTCTGGCCACTGAACTATAAAACGGTTTACATGATTGTATAATAATCTGCCGGTTAGCGATAACTCATTTACTCTTGCGAATGACTCAATAAATATTACTTTTTTTGCCCATCCACTTGGCTATCCTGCAAAAAGGATAAGATATAAGTGCTCCGGTAGAAATAACACAGTCAGGCTTTTCTCTCAAAACGATAATAAATGCCTTTACAAACAGAATCAATAGTTTTATCGGAAATAAAAGTTCTCTTCTGTTAATCTGCATTACGTAGTAATTAACTTCATGTTCCTTACCATAGGTCTGAAAATCATTTTTTTCAGTTACCCAGCAGCAATCATACTTAGAAATGACTTTCTTTAATCTCGTGAGTTCTTCCATATGTCCCCCGGAAGACGCTACCATCAAAACTTTTTTCAAAATAGCCTCCCCAAAATTCATCCAACTATTTTAATTCATACACCTCTGACAAACCTATAAATCCTTATAAGTTTTATCCTAAAAGGTCGCATCAGCAACCATAGTTCGTGAAAAAATCTGTATATTCCCCAATTACAAGAATATTCACGTCCGTTTCTAATGAAACTCTCTGCCACAGCGAGTACTTGCTCTCCCCTGAGCGGTCCCTCTATCTCCTGTTGGCTCTCACCTAAAAAATAAATCCCCGAATCATCAATATGATGAATTGTATGCGTAACATATATTGCATCGTCACGCCTGTAGAGACATATGTCTCCGCGCTTAAGAGGTCTGTCAATCTTTGTAAGAATCAGACTATCGCGATTCCCCACTAACAGAGGATACATACTAAATCCAAAAGGTCCTATCTTGACCTTCTGCCCCATTGCAAGTCGTTCCAGATAAATCGGAATCCATGCATCAGTAGGTATCATCTTCTCGCGATCCCCGGACTGTTCCATCATGACTGAATAACCCCAAGCTTTTCAGCCATTGTTATAAACTCTGTAAGATCGGCCTCAGCAGTTTCTCTGTCAACATCGTATTCATCAAGCATCTTGTCCAGGAGTTCCTCCTTAGTCATCTCTCTCCCCTTGAGAGTATTGATGATAAATAACGCTGTTTCGTTGAGATCTGTCATCTTGTCCACATCCATAACCTTGGACCCCGTAGGGACAAGAAACGACTGCCCGGCAACCTCACAAACTGAAAACTCATTGTTGTACTTCATCGTGTGTTACCTTTAAAAAATTGTGGCGAAGGCGTATTACCAACGCCACAAAACTAATCAAAAATTAGCGGCGGCCGCAAAACCAGCCAATAATAAGTTCAATGCTTATAGAAATGCCTTTGTTTCGAGACTGAGGTGTTTCAGAACCATTGTTTGAGCACCTCTTCTCAGGCTGACAAGGTCTAGGATTGCAAGGTTTCCAACCAAAGCCAAAGCAACCTGCCTGACCGTAAGCGTATACTCCCTCCAGAGTTCCCTCCATTGATGAGTTAAGAACCGGTTTAACATAACTTTTTTTCATCATTCCACTCCTAAAAATAAATATTAATTTTTTATAAACTTCAGTAAAAGAATATAGCAAAAATGAAATAAACTTTCAAGGCAATAGTTAATATTCAGAATTTCTTAAGAATTCTTTCAAAATGGCAACTGCACTTTCATCCATGTTGCATGAATATTCAATAATTTTTGCCTTTTTAATTATATTTTCAGTTATTTTAGCTCGCCTGTTTGCCATCTCTTCATCCCAGGTCTCACTAAAGGTTGACGAAAAAACGTAGCCAATTTTTTCTTTTAGCGATGGTATTCTTGCGTTATTTTCCTTTGCCTGCTTCAAGAACACGATAGCGCCAAGTTCAACCTTTTTGTTCACAAACTGGCCCGAACTGCCACACCAGGGTAATCCGTAGACATAGAGCTTATTGTCTATTTCTCGGCACACTGTAACATCGCCATCCAGAACCTCACAGCCCAGAACCCTGTTCCACATATTCGCCTGAGTACTTTTCCCTGTTCCGGAGGAGGCCGAGAAAACGACCGCCTTATCCTCATCAATAACACTTGCAGAATGAATTGACATAGCGTTCTCGAACAGAATCATGTTAAAAAATGTCTCTCTGAAAAGATTAAAAATAACTCCCTGCATGCTTTCAACATAAACATCATGTCCGATACTCTTGACGAAAGGGCTATCCATCTTATCGCAGAGGTAATACGTAACCTCATGGAAATCATTTTTTAACTCTACAAGCTTTACACCTTTATGTGTCTGATAGGGAAAAAATTGAATAATTGAATCTTTTTTCTTATACACATGAAAAATTCCAATTTTAGTTCCCTTATTCCATAAATATTCTGGAAAAAATGGACGTTTTTCTTCTATATTAATAATCATGTCTGTTTTTTCAGAATTGTTACACAAAAACAGATCAAAGCTTTCATCCATATAGATAGAATCGCCCCTTAATTCTATTACGAAATCAGCAATCTTATACTTGGTTACTTCCACTGACAGCTTTCTCCTTTTTATTAAAAATCTTTTACAAAAACACAGTGCAAACAATCAGTTTCATATCCTGATTATCTGCACTGACATTAAATTACATCAACTTTTTACAGATCCTGCATAGTCACATATCCGTTATCGATCATAAGCTCTCTGGAGCAGTACTTAAGGACACTGGTTCTGTGAGTTATGAGAAGACATGTGGGCTTAGGTGAAAGCTCTCCAAGTCTCTGCAGGAGTTCAAACTCAGTCTGCTCATCAAGGGCAGATGTGGCTTCATCAAGGATAACAAAGGGGGATTTTCTGATGAGGGCTCTGGCAAGAGCAATTCTCTGAGCCTGGCCTTCTGAAATACCAACACCTTTCTCCCCGATTACAGTATCAATTCCATCAGGAAGCTTTTCTATAAATTCGCGGCATACAGCCATATCCAATGCTTCCCACATTTCTTCCTCGGTGGCGTCAAGCTTACCCATGAGGACATTATCCCTAATAGTTCCGGAAAACAGAGTATTTCCCTGAGGCACATAGGACACAAATTCACGCACGGAAGCGCTTGCCTCGGTTCTTGTGCCATGTTCATCAAAGTACTCAATCGTACCTTTCTTTGCATTTATAAAGTTCATGAGCACACGAATAAGCGTTGTCTTACCAATACCTGACTTACCAATGATTGCAACAAATTCTCCAGGCTTGATATCAAAGGATACATCATGAAGTATCTCTTCCTTAGCGTAGGCAAAGGAAACATCAGAAACTTCAACTCCTACAGCCCCCTTCATCTCAACAGACTCTAATCTGTTCTCAAGCGGAATGTCCTGAATATCCATGATACGTCCGGCTGCAGCAAAAATCGAAACCACTCCAGGAAGTTGCCGCGCCAAAGCTGCTATAGGTGCCTGTACTCTTCCAAACAACGTAAGAAAAAGCGTCATTGTACCAAACGTTATTTCACCTCTTGCAATCTGTCCAGCCGCATAAACAAAAGCTATCATATATCCAAGTTGAAATGTTCCATTCAGAACAACATTAGATCCGATAGACAACTTCGTTTTTTTCCATACCCAAAAAAATCTATTCTCCCTAAGTCCAACAAGCTTATCCGAAAAAATATCTTCATTGGAAAACGCCTTTACCACAAGAATGTTTGCAAGACTCTCCTGAATAAATGATCTGTATGCCGTTTCTGATTCCTGAACCTTGATTTGGAGCCGCTTTAATTTTCTACCAATGATAAAAGCAAGAATCACACCACCTGGTGTAAGAAACAGAGCAAAAATAGCCAAAAAAGGTGAATTAACATAAAGTGTAAAAAACACAGCTATAAGCTGAATTATAAGCACAATAATTTCAGGAACAACATTGACCATACCGTTTGCAACATTTCCTGCATCAGATGTCATTCTGGTCATCATATCTCCGGTATGAAAGTGCTGTGTTCCTAGCCATTCTGAAAATAGCAACTTATCAAATACTTGTTTACGTATTCCGAATGTGTACTTCTCATTCATCATGGTCGTAAACATATCCACTATCATGCTCACAATCATATTCACTAACATAAGCGTCACAAATACAGCTATTGCAGAGGCTGTAATCTTACCTCCACCAGCCATATCAATAAGCTTCTGAGATGCAATAGCGTATTCAATGGATACATAGGTCATAGAAATACTCACTAACATCAAAATCCCAATCTTCCACATATATGGTCTGGTATATTTATAAAGCCATTTAAAATAATCCTTCCCCCTGGCCTTATCTTCTTTATATTTTTTGTAATACTTTTTTAACTTCATAACTTCCCCTTTTCAAAACATAGGTATCATCAACTATCATTTTTGAGCTATAATAATTTATTAGTATGAAGGAGATATTCCAACATGATTTTTTAACCTAAGGAGTTTTTTAATGTACAGCATAATGCTCATTGACGATGACAAAGATGTAATAAAAATAAACAGTGATTATCTGACCAGTGAAGGTTATCAGGTTGATATATTCTACACCGCTGACGATGCCATCTCAGCACTATCCACACATAAGCCTGACTGTATCCTTCTTGATATCATGATGCCAGGAACTGACGGTCTGACCGCTGTTCCCATATTGAAAAAAATGACATCTGCACCAATAATCCTTCTGTCAGGTCGTGGTTCTGAGGATGACCGCGTAGACGGTCTGTTATCAGGAGCTGATGATTACATGGTAAAGCCCTATAGTCTGAAGGAGCTCTCCGCCAGAATCAAACTCCAGATAAGAAAAAAAACTCATACTAAAACAGCAAATACAATATCATATCCACCGCTTCAAATCAAGCCGCTTGATCACAAGGTATTCTACAATGATGAGTCAGAGATAGCCCTCTCAAACCGTGAATATGAGCTACTTTTCATGCTTGTGTCTTCTCCCGGAGAAGTGATCTCATTTGAAAAAATCGGATTGCATATTTGGGGTGTCTATCAGGAAAGCGACCGCCGCTCCATCATGGTCATGGCGAGCCGTTTAAGAAAAAAACTTGAGGGCTACAACGGTCTTGAAAACTGCCTTGAAACCTCCTATGGCAAAGGCTATAAATTTGTAATTCCAAAATAAAGCAGGAAAAGAAAATGTCTGAAAATACAAAGAATAAAAAACAAACCTATAATGAACCCTTTTTGTCTGTTGAGGATCTGTCCAAAGCACTATACGAATCAAACAATAAGCTAAGTGGACTTATCACCGAACAAAATGAGTTTTTTTCAAATATATCACATGATCTCAGATCTCCTATCGCTGCTATCAGAAGCGCAATAGAATATCTTCAGAGCTCAGATGATATAGATAACAAAAAGCGCTCGGAGCTCTATACCCTTATAAACTCCAAGGCGCTCTCTTTGGAATATATGATAAACGAGATCTTTGTTCTCACCAAGCTAAGCACCAGCGATAATCTGTTAAAACCCTCTGTTGTCCCCTGTGGCAACTATCTTGAGGACTTTTTCTTCATGACGGAATTAAATCCCCGTTATGAAAATATGCAGTTAATACTGGATGTTCCACTGGAATTTGCGTGGAATATAGAAATAGACACGAATTACATGAATCGTGCATTAGATAACCTTTTTGAAAATGCCTGGAGACACACCTTCGGAAATGGCAGAATCACTCTCGGTGCCAGGCTTTCCGTTGATGAGAAGCATGTCATCATCTCAGTAAGTGACAACGGCGAAGGCATTGAGAAAGAGAATCTTCCAAGAATCTTCGAAAGGACTTTTATGTCTGACAGCTCAAGAAATCCCGGAAGTATGCAGGGAGCCGGTCTCGGCCTTTCCATCTGCAAAATGATAATCGAGCTTTCGGGCGGTTATATTGAATGTACTTCAAAAACAGGAAGCGACCATGGCACTACCTTCACCATAACGCTTCCCATTTGCTAAGCCCTTACCTTTTTTATAACCTTTTTCATAACATTTTTGGCAGTCTGAACTCCTGCAAAGGCAACATATTCCATTTGTACCTCTTTTCTTGAATAGATGCAAAGTGCTGACTTTATGTTTGAATTCTGATGTATTTCTTTTTTCCACAGACGCTTATCTTCTCTGTCCCACTTGTATTCCGTTCTGAGGGAATATCTTTGACGTACGAGGAACACTACCCAATAGTGATATATCCTCTTTTTCATCCTGTCATACAGGCCTGCCTTCTCCATAGCCTCGATATAGTTTTCGAATATCTTATCGCGGTTATCCATCTCACATTCGCAGTCCTGCAACGACTTGTGAATTATCCTGGACAGAGTATCATTTTTCTGATAGCAGTAAAAATACAGCCTGTCGTCTATGATGTTGATTTTGCCTGTTCTCTCAAGATAGTTAAGGGAGAAAACAAAATCCTCCCCGAGAGTAATGTCCTTTTTAAAGGACAGTTCCATTTCGCATATAATATTTCTTTTAAAAATCTTATTCCAAA
This sequence comes from Butyrivibrio sp. FC2001, assembly GCF_000424125.1. Lineage (NCBI taxonomy): Bacteria > Bacillati > Bacillota > Clostridia > Lachnospirales > Lachnospiraceae > Butyrivibrio > Butyrivibrio sp. FC2001. Next base: position 101,759 of record NZ_KE384132.1, on the reverse strand, counting down.
GAACCCCAAAATAATGATGTCCCGGATCCTTAAGAGTATTTATTAGATACTCTTCCTTTGTAATGATTCCGGCATCAGTCAGGGATCTTATGGGATATAAGCCACCATAAACCACCCTGTTATAACTGCAAATAGCCATGTCACAATCAGGATCCGCCTCAATCGCAGCAACCATTTTTGCAACAAAGCTGTCCTTAACATAATCGTCTGCATCAGCAAACATAATATAGTCACCCGATGCATACGTAAGGCCTTCATTCCTCACCTGAGAAACACCACAGTGTTTAACAGAATGGAATTTAATCCTGGAATTATCTTTGGCAAATGCAAGACACTTATCACATGTGCCATCAGTTGATTCATCATCAACTATAATGATCTCAATGTTTTCGTAGGTCTGTGCCAGCAGTGAATTTATGCAACGATCTATAGACAATATGCAGTTGTAAGCAGGTACTACGACCGAAACCAGTTTCATGTTGCTATCCTTAATTACTTTATTCCTGCATTTTTCATCATCTGAATTCTGTACTCAGACTCCTTAAGCTTTCGCCCTGCACCGTAAACCTTACCGCCCTTAGTCAGCTTAAAGAAAATTGTCCTAAAGGCTCTGTGTACCCATGCTATCGGAAGGAGTATCGGATACTTTTTGCAATAAGAATATTTCTTATCGATATCCTTCACTGAGGGAAAAAGCGCCTGTAATGCCCTTCCCTTCCTACTTTCTGCAGATTTCTTACCTCCATTAACATAGGGAGACAATATTCCCAAAAGGCTGTAATCCGCAGTATCATTAATATCCCTCTTGCCAAGGAATATGATATCATTCAAAAAAGCCAATTCATCTTCTGGTAATTGCTGCTTCCTTCCAGCCAAAGCTTTATCAGTCATTCCGAAATGCTTTATACACTCTGTAAAATATATCACACAAAACTCATCAAAATGCATTTTTTCAAAAGCAGTCCAGAATCTGTTGTAATCTATCTCATCCTGATACTTATTTACAAAATAAGCAATATCGCAAAAATATCTGCTCTCTATTCCCTCAAGGATATAGTGCTTTACTATGTGAAACATCTGCAGAATGAGATGCTCTGTGATCCCCAGTGCCTTAACCTTTACCCCTTCTGCAACATCCACGTCAATCAGCGTAGCAGGATCATCCATCCTCTCAGCCTTAAGAATCTCGATATTCTCTCCTTCGTAATCCTCCCAAAGGGTATAATGAGCCTCTATCTTAAGGTCATTGTTGTAGTAAATATCAACATTTTCTTTGCTGTCAGCCTCATCCCATACAAATCCAAGGTCTCTTGTGAGAACTTTTCTCACCTTCATCTTATCCTCAGGTTCCAGTTTAATATCAAGATCACTACTGTATCTCTGAAAAATACTTGGATACAAAGCTGCAATAACATATCCCTTAAGTATAACCACGTCTATGTTATTCTCATCAAAGGCTGCCATAACACGTTTAAACTCATTAAACATGTTGTAAGCCTCAACAAACTCCTTTTTCGAGTCAGAATTCCACTTATCCAGAGCCTCATCATCTATATGAAATACCACAGGATTTTTATTGACAACATTATTAAACAGTAGTCCGCACTTGTTTCTCTTGCTAAGCCAGATGAGCATATCCCAATTAGGATTGTCAAAAACCGTTTCCTTGGGACCGCATCCGGCTGCCATCTCTTGAAGTTCTATAAATTGATAGATTAGTTTTTCTTTTTCGTTCATAATTAATATCTTTTTAGTTTTAGCAATTTGTGATAAAATACACAGATGTATTATGTCATTATTTTTGAGACAGATTACATAATATATAATTACGGCTGAAAAAACAACAATTACATTTTTAACGGAGTAATATTTTATGGATAAGGGAACTAAAGTAACATTAATCAAACACATTGATGTCACAGATATGGCAGGGGACAAGGTCATGATCGACTTTGAAACAGGAAAATACTTCATGCTTCGTGGTACTGCCGTAGACATTTGGGATAATATACAGACAGAGACAACTGTTGGCGAGATTCTTAATAAGATGCTTGAAATGTATGAGGTCGACGAAGCCACATGTCTTGCCGGCATTGAGAAATTTTTAAAACAGCTTGAGGATGCAAAGTTCATCACTCTTTCTTAAACAGGGGATATATTTTGAGTTCAAACAGTCCAAAAATCAGCATAATCGTACCAATCTATAACGTGGAAAAGTACTTAGCAAAATGTCTCGATACTCTTACCGGCCAGACCCTTAAGAATATCGAGATTCTTGCTGTTAATGATGGTTCTACAGATGGTTCACTATCAATACTTCAGCAATACGCAGAAAAGGACAGCCGCATCGTTATTCTCAACAAAGAAAACGGTGGTCTTTCTGATGCCAGAAATTATGCATTTTCACATATAAAAGGTGAATATGTAGGTTTTATTGACTCTGACGATTACGTTGATGCCGATATGTATGAAGTTATGTATAACGAGGCTATTAAAGAATCTGCCGATATCGTTGAATGTAATCTTCATCATACCTTTGATAATAGCGAAGATACTGAGATTGGTGAGCATATCACAGATAAAAAAGAAATGATAATGAATGGTCGCTCTGTAGTATGGAATAAGATCTACAAAACAGAATGGCTGCTCTCAACAGGCGTGCAGTTCCCCAAGGGACTTATTTATGAGGACGTTAACTTCTACTGCAAGCTTGTGCCCTTTATAAACAAGATCTGCTATGTGGAACAGCCATTTGTTCATTATGTGCAGCGTTCAACATCAATCAATAATCATCAGACACTTAGAACCATGCAAATTCTTCAGATACTTGATGACATTTATACATTTTATCAGGAAAAGGGATTTCTTGAAGAGTACAAAGATGCTCTTGAATTTCTCTACACCAGAATTCTTCTGTGCAGTTCACTTAAGAGAATGGCGCACATTGATGATAAGTATGATAGAAAGAAGGCTCTTGCAGCCAATTGGGACAAGCTTGTTACCACTTTCCCAAATTGGAAAAACGGAAAGTACCTCAAAGCTTATAATGGTAAAAATGCGACGTTTATGAAAATGATGAATCCTGTAACTTATTCAATTGCAGGAATGCTTCTTCATTATTTATAATTATATGATATTCAGAGAATCATAATTTTGGGAGTTGAATTTCTAGTATGAAATACGATTGTTTAAATGCACTTAAAGGGACAGGATGTTTCTTTGTAGTTTTCATGCATATATGTTTTCCTGATATGTTCGGAAAACTCATTATTTCTCTTGGCGGTTACGCAGTTCCTGTTTTCTTCATGATTTCCGGCTACTTCTTATGCAAAAACTCTGTCGAAAATACAAATAAATCACTTATCAAAAAAATTCATAGAATGTTTAAACTATGTTTTGTTATATCCATAATATATTGCATTTGGAATATCATAATTTCGCATTTTGGAAACGGAAAACTTAGCATTCCAGATTTTATCTCTCGCCATTTTACATTTAATAATCTTATAAAATTTATTTTGATACAAAACACTGATATCTTTGGTGGTCGTAGTCCATATTGGTTTTTGTATGCACTTCTTCTCTCATACATATTTTTTTGGATTATATACAAGATTCCAAGATGGAGATATATTTACTTACTGATTCCTCTTTTATTAATAGCAAAATATTATATTCACACTACGGATCTTGGATGGGACTATTATAATAATATTTGGTTTACTGCGTTACCATATTTTCTTATTGGAATTTATCTGAAGGATAAAGACGTGACACAAACAATACATAACAGTATTATTATCGCCACTGCATGTATGTCCTTTTTTGCTATTATTATTTTTACAATAACAGCACTTAGCGAACCAATTCCATTTCTTCAAATAGCTATCACATTATGGTCTATAAGTCTTTTTATATTGGCATTATCCCATCCCAATATTTACTTAAAACCATTTAATGTTATTGGAGAGCGATACTCACTAATGATATATATATTACATCCATTTATCATAAGTATAGTTGAAAAGATAGCAAAATCCTTGAACCTTGAAAGCAATTATTATTTATGGATTGCTCCGATCGTTGTATTGATAGTAGCTCTTATTCTTGCTATTGTTTATGAAAAAATCATTGATCTTACATGTAATAACCGGATACGTTTTCTTTTCTTAAAAAAATAAACGAACAATTTATAAAAATAATGAATCCTGTATCTTATACAGTTGCAGAAGTAACATTATTTAGGAGGCACCATATGTTTAGCAAAACCAAATTAAAGAAAAAGCCGTATTCTTTTTCTTCCTTATCACATTTATTTTTCTCGTGATATTCTTTACTAAAATTCATCCTTTAATTATTTACGCCGCAGATGATTGGACATACATTGGTCATCTGCGCAAACCCATTCCTTCACCTAACGAATATAACCCAGGAAAAGTATTTCCTGAAGTGATTCAGCCCATAATGGCAAGAATATCCACTCACTTCGTATATCCTGCAACAAAAGATTTTATTTATAGTATATCTATTGTCTATGGCGTTGTACTATCTATTTTTGTCCTTTTATATTTTTATGAATTCTATAAATTAATAAAATATCTTTTCCCAAACATCTCCTTTGCTGCTCTTTTTCTATTAACATCATTGTTTATCATTTTTCATTTCTCTATTTTCAAAGTAGAAAACACAAACAATCGATTTATGTTTTATGAAATTGACCCTAATTACGTTTATAACTATACTGTCCCAAATATCTTAAACTGCATATTAATAATGTATCTTATTCGCCATAATTTCAAAATCAAATCATCAAAAGTTGAACTTTGCCTTTTGATGGTATTAGGGTATTTCAGTATTTTTTCAAATCTATTTTCAACCGGTATATCCATTATAATAATATCTCTTGAATTTGTTTATGGTTTCATTCGTACTTTAAAAGCAAAAACAAGTCCAACTAATTATATTCATTCAAAGTGGTACTCAATAGTCATTTTTCTTTTTTGGAGTCTATTGGTTTTATTAGAAGGTACTGGTTCTCGTGCTCATGATGTAGGAACTACATTTAATCTATCCGAATCCATTTCAACATTTACAAGCAACTTTCACATATTAAATGTTCCTACAGGATTAATCATTCTTTTATCGATTATTGGTGCACTTTTATTATATTCAAAAAATAATTTAAAAGAAAAGGATTCACAAATTAACAAAACTCTTATCATTTGTGCATTATGTGCCATTGCCGATTCTTTATTTATTATATTGTTATGCGCAAAGACTGGTACTTCATACATTAAAAGAATTGGTGTTTTGTATGGTATTGTATTTTATTCATTTATTATTTCTTTGATCAGTTTGGCCATTATTATTGAGTATTTCAATAAATCAGTTTATATTCTGCTTTTGTTTTGTTTAGCATTAATAAGTTTAACTTATTCAAAAGATAAAACATTCAAAGAATCTATAATGTATAACATAAATCCATCAAGCGCAAAACAAGTAGATAACGATATCATGAATCAAATAATTAGCAACATACAGAGTGAGGCAACCAGTATGACCCTGACAGTAACACAAAGCGAAAAAAATGATAATTGGCCTCATTCAAATTACATAGGGGAACGAATTTGTAACTCTCTATTTGAATTGAATATTATAGATCATACCTTTCCCATTACGATAAACCCAGATCTCCAAATGAATCAAAAATACAACATAGAATATAGATAACCCGCAATAAACATTATAAATAACCACATTGAGATAACTTCCTCAATGTGGTTTTTTATCCTTTTATAACGTAAGCACTAAATTTTCAGGCGGTAGCGCATGACCGCCACAAACCAACTTTAGGTACAAGGGCTTTTGCCCATAAAATATACCCCAGCCTCTTGTGAGACTGGAGCACCTTGACAATTCACATATGATTTAGATCACATCGCATCGAAGATTGCTTTCTGATCTGCATGATGGAGCTGTTCCAAAGCGTCCTTACATTCAGGATCCCATGGACACAGTTTTTCAAGTTCTTCATCGCTGATCAGATTCGTCGGAGTCTTTGTGAGCAGATATTTGAGGTAGTAATAAACATCAGCACCATTTGCTTTGGCTGTTTCAACCAGCGAGTAAACAAGTGCACTTGCAGTGGCTCCGTCAGGCGTATCAGCAAAAAGGAAGTTCTTACGTCCGATGACAAAAGCTTTGCAGCTTCTTTCGCTTGTGTTGTTATTGAAACTGCAACCGCCGTCTTAGAGATATGTATCGAGGAATGGCCTTCTGTTCTGGGTATAAGTGAGTGCTTTATACATTCTGGTTCCTTTGGCTGCGTGTTGCGCATCAAGCCACTTCCAGAATCCTTCAAGCACAGGAGCCTCTTTTTCAACGCGGTATTTCCTGACTGCATCAAAAGTAACGCCCTTTTTCTCATGGATCTTTTTCTCCATGGCAAAGAGCTTATCGACATAGACCAGTCCCTGTACTGCAGGCTGCGTATGGTCGTACTGCTTTCCATTAGGGATCGCATCTATCAGATACCTTCTGATGTGTGCCCAGCAGGACGTTCTGGTACAGTCCTTAAGTTTGTTGTATCCGCTGTACCCGTCAGTCATCAGGTATCCGTGGAACCCGTCCAGGAAGTCTTTGGCATTATCACCCGCCCTGGTCTCGGAATAGTGAAACAGCACTATCTGCTGTTCATCGAACTCCCCGAATCTAAAAACCCACATGTAGGACTTGGATTCAGGTCTGCGGCCGGGTTCTTTAAGAACCTGTACGGGAGTTTCATCCGCCATGGCGTATCTTCCTGATATAAGCTTGCGCTTCATGTAGTCACAGAGTGGGGTGAAGAACTCTTCGGAATTATCTATTATCCAGTTTGCAAGGGTTCCTCTGCATATCTCTATACCAAAGAGGCTCTTGAAATCACGTTCCTGCCGGTACAGGGGCATAGAGTTTGCATACTTCTGATACATTACCCATGCGAGTGTTCCGGCTGATGCCATTCCGTGAAGCAGATGAGGGTGTTCAACGCTCCCTTTCAGGATAAAAGGATGTTCAGCTTCTTTCTTGCACTTTGGACATCCATAGTTGATGCTGTAGTATTCGATGATCTTGACAGAAGGCTTTATTATCTCGATTTCCCTGCGGACATACTCCTCATCGATCTTTTCAAGAGGCGTTCCACACTCATCACAGATACGTTTGTCTTCCGGCACATCAAGATATACCTTCTGTACCGGAAAGCCTGCAAACTTATCCTTAAAGGATGACTTTTTCTTACGGGTATGCTTCTCGACTGTGACGAATTCTTCCTCTTCCGGGTCATGGGCTGTCTTTTCAGCCTCGGCTTCGTTGAAGAGACTCATCTGTCCTTCGAAATCGTCATGCCTTTTCTCGCTGGATTTTCCAAAGAGTTTTTTGGTGAGATACTCGATCTGTTCCTGGAGTGCCTGTTCCTTCTGGACATGCTCCTCCTCACGCTTGTTGGCAGCGTCGATAAGTGCATTGAGATTCCTGATCGTGCTATTCAGTTCTTTGATCGTGTCCTTCAGCTCGATAAGCTGCTGGTCTCTTGAATCCTTAGCCACTTGCTGCCTCCTGTCTCTGACATATAGATTTTATCAGATGCTGCTGGCAATTAATATCGGCAAAGTGACAAAAAGGCGGAAAGAACGGTTCTGTATTAATCCATTAAAGGGGCTTTGGGTAAACATGCACAAAATCTGGCATAAATTCCTTAAGACGCCCTGATGGCCTTAGGCTGCTCTATATCGATACCTGAGAGAAGCCAGTCAAACTCACGCCAGGTAAGGTTGCGTACTTCGTCCTTGTTTCTGGGCCAGCGATACCGTCCCTGCTCTGCTGATAACCTTTTGTAGAACAGAATAAAGCCATCCGGCTCCCAGAGGAGCATCTTGAACCTGTCGGATCTTCTTCCGCAGAAAAGATACAGAGCACGGTTTCTTGGATCCATGTGGAGTTTATCCTCTACTATTGCACACAGACCATCTATGGACTTCCTCATGTCGGTATAGCCGCAGACAATGTAAATCTCATCCGCAGCTGTTATATCGCCGATCATGCGAACCTCCTCAAAGCCATAATGGTCTTTGATACAAGCTCCGGATTCGCTCCGTTACAAAGTGATATCTTAGCACGACCTATTTCGATCTCTATCATATGTGAATTGTCAATGTGCGGTGCCACCTCAGGAATGTATTCCACAGGTGACTGGACATCGGGAACGATGTCCACTTTGACCACATCCTGCTTTGGCAGGGTAAGGTCATGTATATCATCGTCTATGCGTTCTGGAATCCCATAGGATTTCTCACGAAGACGTTTGATAGCGTAACTAAAGGTGCTGGTAGCAATATCATGGGCTTTACACCATTGGGCGTCAGAAAGACCACACTTGCGGCAATCCATGATAAGATCGTACCATTCAGCATCAGATTTTGGCTTGTTCCTTGGATTCGACATATGATTTCCTTTCTCATCGTAGTGAAATGTACGATGTACGATGATGTTCAATTCGTCATCGTAGTAAAATGTTCATTGCTAAATCCATTATGAACTTGTCTAGTGATGATCGCTATCCGCCTAAATATTTAGCGCTTACTTTATAACTATAACTCATCAAGATATTTTCTTACCTTCTTCCAGGTATTCTGTTTAAAGTTTATTTCCTGCGGAAATCCCGGACCTGCATTACCCTCTATCACGATAATTTTGTCCTTATTAACACAGAAATCCCATCCAATTAGGTTAGCACCTTCAGGAGCCATCCCATGGAGTTTTTTGGCAAACTTAATTATCTCATCCCAGTTCGGAATAACATAACCTGCAACCTTAGTATTGGTAGAAGGATGATATTCAATATTACTCGTTTTATAAGTATGTCCCATACATAACTGCCCGTTAGTAATATCTATAGGATAGCTGACTCCTCCGGAGTGCAGATTATCTACCTGAGATCCGGCGCCGCCAGCTCTGAAATAAGCAAAAAATACCTGTATACCCCTTTTGTTTTTTGCAGTAGTTACCCTTATCGTATTCAGAGATGACGGATTAACATCATGGAAAAATCCATCCTGATAGAAGTATTCCTCAACTATATATTTTGCTTTGCTCTCCGTAATATTCTTATATACTTCTTTTAATGAATTCTCATCTGCTTTTGCTTTATAGTCTCCTCTTCCCCCAAAGCCATCCAGAACCTTAACAAAAATATCGTTAGTATCAGACTTCATCCTGCCAACAAATTCATCTTCAGTCATCTCTAGAGGATTACACCATTTCCTACCAAGGAAATCTTTATAATACTCGTTAAAGGAAACCTTAGAATTAAAGAACTTGACTGCCTCATCTGTATTTGCCTTACTCTTCAGAAAATTAAGTCTTATTCTGCTAACATGATGATTCCTTAAGAAAGGATTCTTCACCTTATAAAATTGAAAGCTAAAATAGTCCTCAGATTCAGCTCCATATAACAGATAAGATAGAAGAAAATCCGTTTTTCCAAAGGTAGAGTATCTACATTCTTCGGACTCATCAGCCTTTTTCTTATAACCCTTTATCTGGTTATCTATCCCCCATTTTATCTGCTGTAATTTAAATTTTGTATAATTCTTGCGCCACCTCATATCAAACCACCAATTTCCCAACAAACGGAATCTTCTTTATAATTGCCACAACAATAACCGAAAGACCAAATGCCACCAAAGATACTACAGGAATAGCAATTAAGCTATTACACATCATAGAATCAAATCCAACAGCACCAAATACGTTTAATAATAATGGATGAATCAAATATATGCCCAAAGTCAGTTCTGATAATTTATCAATAAAATACACTATTCTATCCATGCATTTAATTTGAAAGCGATTAACAAAATAATCGAATATCACACATGCAAAAACTGTGGTCTGGAATGTCAGATTATCATAAAAGGCTGTTTCAATCCTTCCAAAAAAGCTATATGAGGCCACCATAGAGCATATGAATAAGATGATTCCTGCGATATAAATAAAAAAATAATTTTTTAAAGAATATTTTTTTATATAGAATCCAATAAGACATACTCCGAGCCAGCCCGCAAAAGGCTTTGATAGAAACATTGATACCATATCTGTTAATTTGCTCATACCCAAGTCATTAAATGCACCCAGGCTATTGATGAACATGGTTATAAAAATAAGAATTATAGCATATCTTATTATTTCTCTTTTATCTTGATTCTCTGATCCTACAAAACGTTTCAGAACCGGAATTCCAATCAATACTCCTACATATGCAGGCAAATACCATAAATGATACTTTGGACTTGTCAGCGCATGCTCTACTATTTTATATGCAGTTCTCAGAACATTAGCTTCCATTTGCCTGGAGAAAACCATAGCACATGCACTATAAGCCAAAGCATAGAAAAAATACAGAAAAACAAAATGTCCTATCTTAGCAAAATATCGCTTATAGTCCTTGATATGATATTCTTCGTCTAAATACAAACACCCCGTGATCAAAAAAAATGTTGTCACTGCAAAGCGTGTTAAACCATGTCCGGCGTTCATAACAATGCTTGAATAACTACCATACTCTACCTCAAACAAATGCTCTGCAGAAGTATGCAGAATGATCACCGCAATGCATGAAATAACTTTTAATAAATTAATATTATGATTTACTACTCTTTTTCCCATATCACTATTCCCTAACTCAAATAATATCCCACATACAAAGCAATTATTTCGCTGCTTGAATGTGGGATAAAATCATTTTTCTGTAAGCCCAAGTTCTTCAATAAGCCGAAGTCTTTTTTCAGCTACTTCTATCTTTTCTGTTACACTATACATCTCGTCCTTCTGCGCAGACTTCCTTATCAAGTACTTTATATCTCTATGCATCCATGCAAATGGCAAAAGAATCGGGTATTTTCTCGCATATTCATAGGTTTTAGGCATTGCTTTTGCAGAGGGGAACATCATACTTAACTGCTTTGAAAGCTTTGATCTGGGAACATCAGCTTCGCCTGTAAAATATGCCTCCATAGCCCCCATAATCTGCCATCCAGCCTCCTTGTCATTGATATTGCCCACCTTAAGCAGATCGATTTTAAGATCCTCCACACTATAATCGAAGGATGCATTATGATTAGCAAATACCTTATCTGTCATCTTAAGCTCTGTAATACAGAGCCTAAAGAAAGCCTCAACAAACTTGGTATATCCCAGTTCATCCATATGATTCCAGAATACATCGAAATCTATCTCATCAAAATACTTATTAACAAATAAAGCAATATCTATAAGGTACCTGATTCCTACTCCATTAAGACTAAAATGTTTAATAATATGAAAAAGCTGGAATACAAGGTGCTTCTCATAACCGAGCGTATTAACTTCTATTCCACAGGCTGTAGTCCTTATATTAGTCTCAGGACAGCTCAATTTCATTTTTTTTAAAGCATTAATCCTGGGTCCTTCATAATCCTCCCACAATCTCGTATGAAGCTCAACAGTATGATCGAACTTTGAATTATAATAAACCTGCACATGATTCTTGGAGCTTTCTTCATCTTTTACATATCCGCAATCATTTAAAAGCTGCTCTGCATCATTTTTTTCTACATCATTAACAAGAATATCACTATCCGAACTTGTACGCTCTGCATACTGCGGATACAAATCCGCAATAAGAATCCCTTTAAAAAACACAAAATAAAGGCCTCTTCTTTCAGCTTCATTGCATATCATTCGAATTGCATGGTTTTTCTTGATTTCATGAAGCATAACCATCTGCGTATATTGTCCGTATCCAACTAGTTCATCATCATCTATTATTTTCTTATTATCATTATATGCTTTTAATGGTTTATACAAAAAAGCTGATAATGAATTCATAGCCATTATCTCTTTAACAGCAACATAGTCTATCTCAGAATTAAGAAATGTGTCACTATGGATTTCCCTCTCATATAAACGCTCTCTACAAAGCAAAAATATATTATCTAAATTATTATTCATCTCATTACCCCAAACATTTTCCAAAAACAAACTTAATTCTACTACAATAGCACACAAAAAAAAATCAGAAAATGTAATAAAAATACATTTTCTGACCCCATTTTTTATAATAATAATTTATAATACGTTTTTTATAAGTTCTAACTGCTTCTCAGTTGTCATTCCTTTTTTAGGTCTTGAAAGTCTATAAATTTTAATTTTCGAAACCGCATATAAACAAGCTTTGAATATTTCAGCCGGCAATCCCATATCTTTATATGCATCATATGAGTAAAAATTATCCATTAATAAAGAAATCTTCTCTGCTCCGTTTACTTCTTCTATAATTGGTTCTTCCACTTTATCTGATGGATTCAGAACAATAAATGCGTCCAATCTCTTTTGTCCGAAATAAAATCTTTCTTTACTTCTAACAGCATATTTAGGTTCACCATCATCCTCCGGTAAAAGAACAAGTTCGCATTCCTTCTTAATATCTTCACTTATCTGGTCAAAGCACAATTTCTGCTGTGGATAAGCTGAATTAGCATAAATTGCTTCCTCTATTGTAAGTGCTACTGTATCATCTGCCAAAAATTTTGCCCCAGCTTTAATAAATGCATTAGTTATTGTAGACTTGCCTGCCCCGCTACGTCCGGATACCACAAAACATTTATCATCATAAACCAGCCCACTACCATGTAGCATAATCTGATTCCTTTGAACAAGTAAAATTGGGATTACAAGGCATAGAAAAATTTCATTAACATACATTCGATTATAGCCATCATAAAGCTTATATTTTATAAGTTTTCCTTCTAAAATAACAAACTCTCCAAACTTTGGATATTTTATCCAACTATACAGTCTATCATGGCAATAATAATATCCTTTTTCTCTGTCTTCTAGTTCAGGAATCCGGAATTTTTCTTCCTTTTCTGCCTCTTGAATTATCACATCAGCCTCATCCACATTGTCAATCGGAAAAGCTTCTTCAAATTCATAATCTGATAAAATATTTAATCCATAAATACTATATTTATTCATAATCCTCTAAAAAAGGGTCAATCCATTAAGGACTGACCCCAAATCGTTGATAAATTAGTCTTCTTTCTTAGCCTTTGATAAGTTGTTGTTACCAAAAGAGCCCCACCACTGCTTATGCTCTTCATCAAACCACTTCTCTGAATCAAGCTCTTCTGTATCGTAGATACCACCAGCTGTAGCTGTAATATCAAGAGCTTCTAAAGTTGCATCATTCCATACTTTTTTCATTTGTTTTTCCTCCAAAAATATATTTTTTAATTACAAATGAAATACTATAACATCGTAACCATTCTTACAAGTATTCTAACAAAAATGTAAGATTCTTATTCTGCATAATTATCAATCTTCTTTATCATCTCTATTGCCATAGCTGTATATGATACCTTACATATATCAAATGAAATTGCCTCATCCCTCAAATTTCTAACCCGTTCTATTTCTTCAATTGCTTTTTCTTTATCAATAAAATTATTGTCTTCACAATTCTCTATCACTGCCTTTAATTCATCAAAATTTTTTCCACCATCAATCATAAATCTTTGCACAAGATCCGCGCTTTGTTCACCATGATATTCTAAATTTTGAGTATTGGGTGGCATATATTCTTTTAAATACTCTCTAACAAGTCTTCTTGGAATATCTCCTTTACCGTAACATTCACTTGGCAAGCTCATGCAAAGCTCGACAACCCTTTTATCAATTGTAGGATCACGAAAAACTGCTCCTGTTCTTAATGAATTCCTGGTTGATAATTCTGTAGTATTATAGAATGCATTTTCATTAAACATAAAGCTTTTCATAACATTAAATTTTTTATAATCATTGAACTTTTCTTTTTCCTTTTTTATACGTTCATAGATATCATATTTTTCTATAGCTTCTTTTGTCAAAGGAACACATTCCATATTGGGTTCATCAATAACATCTTGTGTATGATATGACTTTATAAGATTCTTCATAATCATAAATACAGATTTTAATGAAGAATTAGAGGCGCGTCCAACCTGCCAGCATTCCTTGATAAAGCTAAAATATTTACGTCGATCAAGATAATCATATAGATATTTTGCACCAACACCTAATGAAATGGTAGAATTTCCAAATGATCCATATAAAACCACTCTTGCGCCATAGTTATATGACTGTTCTAAAGATTTTCTCATCCATAGCAAATTCAGAATGCTTTTATAGGGCATTTCAAAAATTTCTTCTCCCTCAATTCGTTCTTCCCAGGGATTTATTCCTTCTAAGTCTATTAATTCAGTCTCAAAATCATATCCTCTTGCATTGAGAAATTCTTTAGTTCTTAGAACTTCTCCATATTCATTTGCAAGACCATATTTTCCATTTTCTTTTGTAAATGCTTTTCCCGGGATAGCTGTATACGACCTCAACTTAATATTCTTAGCTTTGTCAGAATTTGCCAACATACAAACAATCGAAGTTGAGTCAAGACCTCCACTCAAAAGCATAGCTAATTTATCGTTTCTTACCAACCTGTCAACAGCTTCTGAATAGGTTCTAATAAATAGCTTTTTGTATTCCTCATCGTTTTTTAATTTTAAAGTTGATGGTTTAGGTAACCAGTATCGTCTCTTATCTACCTTTTTCTTATCAAATTTATAAATCATTGCCGCTGAAAGCCTTTTTATACCTTCATACGGAGTACTCTCATAATCCAAACAGTAAGCCAAAGTATTAAACCCCAGAAAATCTGCGAACCACTGCATATTTGACTTACTTTTCTTCTGCGCTTTACAAATGGGCTGAGTCAAGGTTGAAAAAAACAATTTTCCATCTTCAAAACTATATTGTAAAGCTCTGTTGCCAATAATATCATTAGCTATATAACATATACCATTCCTTTTATCGTAATAGACAAAAGTATATATTCCAAGCATATCATTGAGACAATCCTCTCCGAATCTGTCAAACATCTCAAATATAATTCTGGCATCCGGAATGTTTTTGTCATCAACACCATATCCCAACTTTGATAATAGTTCCTGCCTATTATCAATAATAGCATCTGCTGTAAAATATATATCTCTAGCAGCATCTATTATAGGCAAAACCTCATTCTCAGCTTCTTTAGTAAAGTATTGTATTCCACACCCCATACAAAAGCTATCTGCAACATACTCTCCATATTTATCAATCAAACATTTCTCATACCCTTCTTTTAATGAGCGCTCTATTTCCTGTGTTATTAACAAATTGCCACCATTATTAAAATCTATGTATCCCCAAATTGCTGACATAGTCATTCTCCTTTAATCAAAAAGATAAGGTTTACAATAATTTGCAAACCTTATCTATTATAACAATATTCTAATATTATACAATCTCAAACATCAGAATGTTATCTGAACAGGCATATTAGTATTTTTATCAATATAACTCCATTTATTA
The DNA here is from genome assembly GCF_000424125.1 of Butyrivibrio sp. FC2001. NCBI lineage: Bacteria > Bacillati > Bacillota > Clostridia > Lachnospirales > Lachnospiraceae > Butyrivibrio > Butyrivibrio sp. FC2001. The sequence goes on along the minus strand of NZ_KE384132.1, from coordinate 86,294 downwards.
TTGTTATAATTTATTTTGCCTATAATATCATGAATCTTCCAATTTGAGTACTCACTGGATGTTGATATTGTTCCTTCCCATCCATAGTAGCCATATGTCTTGAATTCCTTGTCATTTCTAAGAAGATACTTATGTGAAATATCAGCTTCTGCTGTTCTTACTGTATCGTCCCAAGTAACGTCAACAAAATACCACTTTCCGTTCAATTTAACCTTTGTCCATGTATGATTCATTTGAGAACAAGATACTATATCACTTTCAATTCCACACTCAGTCAGAAGAAGCACCATAGCACGAGCATATCCTGTACAGATAGCTTTTCCATTAACAAGTGCACCTGCTGCAGTATAGCTAAAGTCGTTACTCAATGAGTATACCGTTTTGTCCGCAACATAATCATGTATATAAACAATTTTTTGAATATCTGTCATTCCAGCAGTAGTGTTTTTTACTTCCTGCACTATCTTCTTCATTTTATTATATCTGGATAAATAATCCTTATCCATCATGCATATCCAAAACTCACAAACCCGACCATTATTAGTGTTCTGCCTATAGTACATATTAAATGCACTATTAAATGCTATTCTCTCTTCATTACTAATTACATCATTATATATAGCTGAAACCTCTTTATATGATTTAAATCCATAGCCGGAAATATCGTGAACTGATGTATCACCGTTTTCTATCATAGTAATTACTTCTTTTCTAAAAGCTTCTTCTTTTGTCAGATTTGTGTTCACTGATACCTCTTTTACTACCTGACTGCTCTGATCGTTCTGGTTTGTCTGTTCTTCAGAAGCACTTGAAGTATTTTCAGGAGCGGAATTTGCATGACTTACATTCTGAACCGCTGTACATTTATTTGAGCAATATAAGAAACTACCACTAATATTGTCATAAAGGCAGGCAACTCCTTCCTCATCTATTACAGGAATGTAATCTGCAATAAGTTTATCACTTTGATCCCATACTTTAAATGCTTCAATAATACCTTTGAATCCGCCAAAGATAAGATTTTTTGTAGCTGCTGCAGTCTGCATAACAGCAGTACGCTTCTTTACACCATTTACATATGCAACATTTTTTTTCTGCAAATAATCAACCATAACATCGACTTCAGGTGCACATACTTTTTCTTTGTACCATCCATGTCTGAAAAACAAACCACTCTTTGCCTCGTTTCTTAATTCATAAGGAGATGAAGTTATTATATTCTTATATATTCCAAGATTATTCATTGAAAAGATCATCTCATATGAATTATTCTGGTCAATCTTTATTTTAGTATTGAATGTTCCATTATCTATCTTCAACGCCTTAACTTTAACGAATTTTGCTTCTGCCTTATCATCATTTGCATTAGCTTCCTGTTCTTTCTCACCTTCGTTATCTTTTATTGTATTATTGTCTTCTTTCTGATCATTTTCCTTTTCAGGCTTCGTCTCTTCAATAATTTCATCTTTTTTCTGCTCGGAGTTTTCATTTGAAGTCTCAGTATATTTATAATACTTATTCTCTCCTTCAATCGCCTTTACTGTTCCTTTTCCATATAAATACTTCTTATTAATGGTATCATACATGCAAGCCTTTCCACTATCGTCAATAGCAGGATACAGTTCCATAAGGCTCTGAGAATTCTCATTCTTTACACAGAAGTAATTAACTGTGCCTACAAAATTTCCAAATGTTAATGATGTATTGTTAAGACTTCTCATAACCGGTTTACGTACAGTATCATTATTTACAGTAAAAACATTTTCTTTCTGGCAAACATAATATTCTAAATCAGCTTCCGGCTTGTAAAATTTCTCATTATACATGCCAAATCTTGCAAAAATACCTAATGATGCCTCATTTCTAATAGCCATTTTGCCTGCTTCATAGACATTCACATATTGATTCTGGGGATTTTTTAATGAAAAACTAATTTCAATTGTATAATGCTCATTTGGAATTATTCCGGTATTAAAGGTTGCCCCTTTAACCTGAATGGCCTCAATGATCTTAACATTATTGCTGGCCTTTGACTCAAATGAAATTGAACTAATGATAATAAAAAATGCTAATGTAAAAGAAACAACACGCTTGGAAACAGTTTTAAAGGAAAAAAGAACTCGCATAAAGCAATAACCTCCTTGTTTTGCAAAGAAAAATGGTTGACGTTGTTACCGTTGCTATCAATCATAATTTCATTATACAAAAACAAAATTTTATTACAATATGATTCGAGCTCTTTTAACTTTTATTTCATAAGCACTTTATCAAGTTTAGGATTTTTAAATTATTTTTTCAGTTTGAAAATTTTGCTACAACGGTCATTCCTTCTCCATTTCCGCCTGTAGCATAGAGTTGGCCACATCTAAGCCACGCATGTGCCTTCATTTGGCCATCCACAAGATGTACCCCTAAATAAATCGTGCAAGGAATCCCTACTTCTCCCAACAGTTTTCTTAAGGTCAAGGCCCTTACAAAACACTTTTCCTCCCAGGGAAGCCTCTCTGTAATTCGGTTAACATGAAAAGCATAGAGCTTTGCTGTTCTTAAATGCTCTATGCTTTCTTCAGCTATTGTTTCTTTCCCTCTCTTACCAAGTCTGGGTTCGAGCTTTTTCATGGGAATATTCTTTATCATTAACCTGTAATAGAAGGAATAAATATATGCCTTCAGTGTTACCTTTTTCTCTCCATTTTCTAAAATAAAAGACTTAAAATTTATCATTTTTTTATAAACTCTTCAAAAACACTATCTAATCTTCTGCAATTTTATTTGTAATAGCATCCAAAATATCCTGGAAATAAGCCTCTCCTGAGGATCTTTTATAAAGCGCAAAGCTGGTATCCGCCTTTTTTTCCGGATCCTGCCCGTTATCCCACCAGATAGGACAGCAGCCATACTCTTTACACTGCTCAATATATGACTTCACAAAGTCAGCTCTGTCATAATCAGCATTAGCAGTATTACCATATTCCCCTATAATTACAGGATAACCACGTTTCCTAAGGCTATTTATAATGCTAAAACTTTTTTTCAGATTCTTAGGACCTGCGTAATTATGTACACCTACGATTATTCTGTCTTTAGCTGAATCCTTTGGCATATCAAAGAAATAAATATTCTTTGCATTCACAGTGGCTGCATATGTATTTACAAGAAGATATCTGTCACTGTTTCCACCACCGGTAGCCCTGACAGTGTCAACGAAAAGCTGATTCCACTTATTCATTGCCACAAGCGAAGAAATAGGTGCATTCTCCCAATGACAGTCTTCATCCACCATCTCGTTAAAGCCTTCAAGAATAAGATGATTGTCATAATCTTTAAACCTGTCAGCTATCTGATGAATTAAATTTTCTACCCGATTTTTGTCGTCTGAATAACTTTTACGAGATGCCCGAATCCAACCATCATTACCGGTGTCATGATGAATATCAATAATGCAGTACATATTATGCGCGATCACCATGTCTACTACTTCTGCAACACGATCAAGCCACTTCGCATCAATATTACCGTCTTTATCAATATGATTCATATATGTTACAGGAACACGGATTGTTCCAAAGCCCTGCTCTTCCAATACTTTAATAAATTCCTCGGATATAGCCGGTGTCCCCCATGAGGTCTCTGTGCTATTTCCATTAGTATTTGTAAACATCTTAGACCAATCACAGGCATCAAGAGAATTACCTATGTTATAGCCACTTCCAAGCTCTTTTATGAATAAATCACTTTCATCCGAGGTCTTGCTATAGGCATGAATTCTAATTAGTCCGGAAGCAAAGCCTGTTATCAGGCTCATAAGCACAAGTCCGATTATTATAAATGAAATTTTTGTCTTCGTTATTCTTTTCATCCACTTATGTTCCCACTATTTCTACTTATCACTTCTTGTTTTTCACAAAATAATAGCCTCTTCCGGCTCGATAATATTTCAATTCCGCGTCAAGTTTGTTAGCTATGTTTTCTTCAGCTTCCTCCTCGACACAAGTAAGCAAAAAATAATCTCCATCCATACTATTCAAAACACTTTCAGCATTACTATCATCTATGAAGGTATAACTCTTTGCATGTTGCAATTCTTCAAAAAAAATTATTGGTTTCCATTCTTCATCCAAATAAACAACCGTATCATAATTCTTCATAGAAGCCATTACATCCATCTGCTCAGGATAATAATAATCATTTGGAACTCTCCACCCATACAAATTATGGTTATATATGTTAATCATGATAAACACTATAAGCACAACAAATTCCATTACTTTCTTATCCGATATTCGGATGAGCAGTTTTCTTAAAATGATATACGCAGACATAATAAATATCCACGCAATACTCATCACATATCTAACATCCATAAATGGAGCTATGGTTCCAACAACAAATAGATAAAGAAAAGCTGACAGTAATAAAAAGGCATTATATCCAAAGAATATTTCTTGCTTCTTTTTCTTGATTACTGCTAAAACAATTCCCAAAATAATAAAGATACCCATCCCCCCGGCAAATGCTTCATAATTCAAGTCAGACAGCATTATAAGAGGTCCCATTACAATGTTTTTGGGAACAATCGCATGGTAAATGGCCTGTCTTCCACGGTGTCTAAAAAATAGATGTATCCAAAACTGATGCCATATAATGCTATAACCAATACTTGTAAAGAGTGTAACCAAGGCTGCTTTTTTTAATTCATCATTTCTTTTTTGTCTATATAAATGTATCGCGAACAATATACATACAAAAAATGTAAAAATAAGGAAATAGTAATGAGTCAGCATCCCCAATATTAAAATAATAGACAGCAAAGCATGAAATTTCTTGTCTAATCTTTTATTCCAATACAGCTTGATCAAATAAGAGATAGCTATTGTAAAAAAAGTAAGCTGTGTATACATCCTGATAAACACAAGAGTATCCATAAATATTACAGAAAAGGCATAAGCTATTGTTATTCCAGTAGAAGCAATAGTGCTTGCAGTTATTTTATCTGAAAGTTTATATAGCAATGGAATGATCAATATCATCCATAATATATTGACCGCTATACCATACCATTTACTATATGTATCCGGAAACAACGAGCAAACAACATTTATAAGAATATAATAAAATGGCGGATGAACATCATCTGCTTGATTTTTCCATACATTAGTAATATTAAACCTTGCCCCATCCTTAGCTTTTACAAAGCTGTTGAAAGGCCCGTATCCACTGTATTTTATCCCGGTTTCTACCTTGGGATAAATACCTGACAAATTATTTGCAAGACCATATGTCCACACTTCATCTGAATAATATCCTGTTTTACATGAACCATAATATATAACAAGCATCAGCGAAAAAATTGTAATCACAAAGACAGCAAATATATTTTTAGTCTTCATACAACCGCCTTCTTGCCCTTATCTTTTGGTAGTATTATCGTATGATCCTTCCATACATATCGCATTACCAGCAAAAGAGCAAAACAGAATTGAGTATAAACTATATATGATTCCATCATGGTATATAGCGAATATGCGATAATGATAATTATTTCAGCGGTAGTTGCATATTGTGAATATCGCCAAAATAAAAACGCAATTAAGAAAGTAAAGAATAAGCCATACCAAACTGAAAAAAACATATACATATTATCAGCCGGTAGTCCTTCTATCCAAAAACCTTCCCAATATTCTTTAATTTTTGAACTTATGTTAAGATTTCTTCCAATTATAGTGAATCCTTTCTTAGCATAAACATAAGCACCATATTTCAGTCTTCCGGTAAAGAAAGAGTCTATTTCCTTCCATTTTTCCCTAAGATTACCAGTGAGTTGGGGATAGCTCACCATCATTATATTGAAAAATACAGCAAGAATAATAAACAAATATTTGGACAAAAATAATAATACAACATTAAATTTCTCGCCAACCAAATCTCGAATAATTAGCAGGACTGAAACAATCGATAAGATAATCATTCCGGAGTTGGAGTTTGTATAAAGGTAGAAAAATGCATTTATTCCCCAGCAAGCAAAAATGCGCTTTTTATTCAATTTCTCAAAATTCGCATAGATATATCCGAAGATAGTCCACAGCAACAACATTGAAAAAACGTTAGCATGTGAAAAGAGAAACTGATGTCTTATTTTATTATCTTCATTAAATCCTCTGACAGTAATTCCGACTCTGTCTCCAAAGAAATTGTACATAATCGGATAAATCATTACATGTATAGCCAGAATAAACGCTTGAACCTTCCACATAAACTTCATACTTTTCTTAAAGTCTATGCCCTGCGTTGCCGCAATCATCAAAAACGCAGGTATATATACCAAACGATAAATAGCAAAATCAGTATATATACATGCCAATCCGGTTATAATAAGTGTAATAATTTGTGCAACAGAGTATTTTTGTAAAAAGAAAAGTTTATATGTCATTATTGCAAAAAAAGCAACATTAAATACCACATTAAAGAATCCTTTGTTCGTGATCAGCTCACTAAATGCGAACATTGCCTTTAACACTCCACACAAAAAAGCCAAATTGTAAATTGATTCAGCATAATCTATATTTTTTTGATTTATCTTTTCCCTTAATGAAGACATATAAAATCTTACTTTCCTACTAATACATTAACTATGTCCTGATAAGTCCAGCTAAGCGTTTTTCTGTCTAGTAATGCCATTTCCTCAGTATTTCCATTGTCCCACCATATAATTGGTATACCAAACTTATCTGCATGCTCACAATATCTTCTAACATTCTCAACTCTGTCATTAGCGCCTTTCCAAAAAGCCCATTCACCAATAACAAAGTGATAGTCAGAAGCATAATCCTGGATTGTTCCAAATCCTGAATCCATATTATCGCCCGTAAAATAACAGTGTATTCCTACAAGTATCCTGTCATTTGCAGTATCTAAAGGAAGCTTAAACGCGCTAAGACACTCTTCTGTGGCAAGAGCAGCATAAGTATTGACAATTAGGATTCTATTAGAATTCTTACCACCTGTTGCTCTTACAGCATTTACAAAAAGCTGGTTCCAGTCGTTCATTATCTCGAGATCTTCCCTGGGAATACCGCCCCACTTATTATCATCATTTACGGTTTCATTTAACCCTTCAAGAATAAGGTGTTCATCTTTATCCTTAAATCTCTCAGCTATCTGAGTAAAAATTGAAGCAATGATAGAACTAGTCATTTCATAGTTTGACTTAGATGCTTTTATCCATCCATCATTTCCCGTATCATGATGAACATCTATGATACAATACATATCATTTTTCAGCACCCAATCAACGACCTCTTCTACTCTGTCCAAAAATTCCTCATCAATATTTCCATCATGATCCAAATGGTTAAAATACGTAACAGGAACTCTTACCGTCTTAAATCCGGCCCCCTTAATCGACTTTATCATTTCTTCTGTAGCCAATGGATTGCCCCAAGACTTTTCAAGTGAAGCAATTTTACCGGCCACATCACTATAATAGTTGGATATTTCCAAAGACACTCTGATTGAAGCATCCTTAAGATCAGAGGTTTTAATACCATATTTCATAAGATCCAGTGAAATATATCCGGTAACACCATCATTAACCACAAGATCAACGCTCATTCCATTCTTAGAAACCAGTTCTACTGTTGTTCCATCAGGATATGAAAGAGTAGCGGATTTAACTGTACATGTTACCTCTGTTCCCTGATATGCCTCATTATGGTTAACAAGCTGAATACCAAAATTACTTGCAAATGCATCAGCTTTAGAAGTAAGTTTTGACAGTTCCCAGTTAATCGTAACTTTACCACTGCTGTCGAAATAGGGATAAGAAGACGCATCCCATGATGTCCAAGGATAGCTGTTGTAAACTACAGATGCCTGAAATCCAGCATCATTGTTTGATCCAAAATAAGTCCAGTCGCATACATCAAGATCATTACCCAAATTAAAGCCTCTGCCAAGCGCTGCATAAACACTTTCCGCTTCTTCAACTTCATCTGAAGGGGTGGTAGTATTTTCTTCCATTATCTCGTCTTGCACAGTCTCAATACTTGATAATTCATTATTATCATGCCCCAAAGACACCATATAATCAGACACAACATATGAAACTATTATTACCATCATCATAATTGCTACAATGTATGTCTTTTTCATAAAAAATCCCTTCCCCACAAAACTTTATGCTCTTGCCTTTAAATGATAATATAACGCCGATATTTTCTTCATATTTCTCTTCATAAAGAAATACTCATGTTTTCTGTATAATGGCACTAAGCTTCCATTTAGATTTCCAATTACTTCTTCCTTCATTTTCGAAGAATAAATCTTAGCTATTGCGCTGTAATCAGCACAGTCTTTAGAATATTCTCTGCAAAGATTAGTTAGTATTTTAAAGTTATAAAATATATTCTGAAATTTAAGCTCCTCCGGAATAAAGGCTTTTGAAAAACTATATATATCTTCTGTAAGCCTCATTCTGTCTTCAATAGAGTATTTTCGCATAGCACTTCCGCCATGCTGCCTGTATGCAACTAATGCAGTATTATCAGCATATACTTTTTGGCAGTGTGAATAATACTGCATAACGAACATAAGATCCTCGCCTATCGGTACCCCCTCCGGAAATCTAAGGCTATGCTCATCTATTATTGTTTTCCGATATAATTTTCCCCAACATTCATTAAACAGCGAATCAGTATACATTATACTGTCTATAACCGCTTTGTCCTCTGATTGCTCTTGGATTTGCGGGAATGCATTGAGCCAGGTTCTGCCATCCGCTTCAAGTATCATTCTAGAAAAAGCAGCAAAATCATAGTTACCGCCTTCTATAATAGTTGTAAGCTTTTCAAAAGCAGGCTTTAAAAGGTAGTCATCTGCATCCAAAAACAATATATATTCTCCAGATGCCTTTTCCAGCCCTGTATTTCTTGCTCTTGATACACCGCCATTTTCTATGGTAACAAGAATAATCCGTGAATCCTTTTGGATACACCTATTAACTATGTCTTCCGTCTTATCTTTACTTCCATCGTTTATAACAAGAATCTCAAGATCATCTGCCATAAAATCTGTCATGGAACCAAGACATTCTTCTATATATGTTTCAGCATTATATGCCGGAATAATAATGGATAATTTTTTATTTCTCATTTGGTTCTTCTATTTTCGGAATAATTCCAAGAATAATATCATCATCAGTTAATAAGCACTGATCAATGCTGCGAAGCTTATCTGAAAACAGCTCCTTGGTAAAAATAAACACTGCCATAAAAGCAAAACCAAGTACAAAGAGTACGATTCTCCTTTTCCAAAGACTTGTCACACCATTACCTGACATATATGCATCAGTTGCCACATTGAGAACACGTACTGCATCTGAATTTGTCATCATTCGCATTTCTTCTACAAATGCACTTGCAACAGCATTCACAACTTCTACAGCTTCCTTGGAGTTCGTGGATGTTGCTCTAAGCTCAAGATTAATCCCATTGGCAGATGGAGTGTATGTAATCATACTCTGAACATATCTTGCTGATATATTGGTGTTGCCCATAATTGAAACAGCTCGCTCTGCAACTCTATTGCTTTTTATAAGTGATGCGTAGGCACTGAATATCTGAACATTATTGGAAGCTTCAGTCATGTCTCCACTAATTGTGCAATACAGATTAGTTGTTGCTGTATAGGTATTATCTATTCCCTGATTCAATGTAAGAATAATACCAATTGCAAAAAAAGCTAACGCAGCATAAAAGCACTTGGAAATATTTTTCCATACCATAATTAAGCTGACTTTAATATCCTCGAAACCAACTACTTTCGTGTATTTCATTTTACTTTCACCTTTTTATTTACACTCTTACGCTTGTTACCAGTATTCTTCTTATTGAGATATTTCTTGCCATTTACGCCCAGTACCATAAGGCAGCCAATAAGAACTATCACTGTAACAACCCTGTTCATAATGTTACGTCTGGCATTATACGCCATCTCAGCCTGCTGATCTGAATCATCATAATCTTCTACATTCAGCGTGTAACTCATCACATCCGTTTCATATTCCTGACCACTCTGATCAGTATATGTGAATTTCAGATTAGCATTCTGCTCTCCAACAGTTGCAAATTCAGCATATACATCTGATGTAAGAGAAGAGCCGCTTCCTATAGTTCCAAGATTAACTGTCTGTTCTTCCATATCTGCCGCTTCAAGATGAAGAGTCAGATCATTTATAACAGACAAGCTATTATTGCTGTATGCTACCTTAATACGATTATTACCTCCTACGTGAGGAGATGTCGGCATCTCAACATTATCTATCTTGAGTTTACCGCTTGATGAAACAGGAAGTACGGCTGTAAACTTCTGTGTATTATCTCTCGCATAATTATCTGAATATTTAAGAGTAAGATTTACCACTATCTCATCTTCAGATATATCTTTAGACGCCATAAGCTTTAATTCGCCTTCAGCATAAGACAAAGTCGTAAGATAGCCTAAATATACTGAATTAGTTCCCTTATATGTGGGATATACCAAGTTTTCATCCTGAGTAACTACAACACTGATATTACCAAGCTTTGATACTACTGCAGGGTTATACACCATGAACTTAAGTTTAAACTCTTCGCCAGGGGTTATGTATCCATCCCCCTCAACTTCATACTTATATATAACCGGAACTGAATTATCAAGAGGCTCGTTAACATACATCTGCCCAGAAGTAGTCTGTTGCTGAGGAATACCAAACTCCGGTGTCTCCTCCGTCTGCTCAGTTTCTGCATCTACAGCAGTCTCTTCAGGAGTAGTCTCAGGTCCTGCCTGCTCACTCGTGGCAGTCTCATCCTGAGGTACATTAGCGGCAGGATTAGTGTAAGTATTATTTGAATTCCCTGTATTTACATTCTTTTCCTTGAATATATTGGGAACAGTTACTGATTGCATTGCATTTGCATCTAATGGTGTCATAGCAATAATCGAAGCTAAAAGCATCAGCATTGCAACTTTATTCTTAAACAGCTTATTCATTTGCTTATTTTCCCTTCTTTCTTTCTATGGCATCATTCTGCTTCTTTAATAAATTCTTCTTGGAGAAATAGTCAAAATCCTTAACAGCACCTTTATACTGCATAATGCCAAGCTTATTTGCTACTATTCCAGCAAATTTCTTCTCATAATCCCCAAGCTGAATTCTGGAATCAACAAGCTGCTTCTTAGTAGTCTCATTCATGCAAACAACTATCAGATACTTGTCAACAACCGGAATCAATATCTCAGCATCGTTCGTAATACTTACTGGCGGAGTGTCTATAATAACAAAGTCATAACTTTTCTTTAACCTTGAAAGTAATGTCTCCATTTTTGCATTACATAAAAGCCTTACAGGATTCTCATTCTTTTCTCCTGAAAAAACATAATCCAGATTATCAACGCTGGTGTTATAAATTATATTATTATAATCTGAAACCTCACCCGTCAAAAAACCTGTAAGTGATGTTTTTGCTTCTGTTCCGATTCTCTTAAATCTCTGATCTTTTCTTAGATCACAATCAAGGAATACTGTTTTCCAACCTGCCTCCGCAAGTGAAATAGCAATATTAAGTGCGACTGTAGTAGTTCCACCATTTGCACCTGCTCCGGTACAAAGAAATGTCTTAGCTCCATTTTTCTTATTAAGACCATGAAGCTTAACTACAATTCTGTCTATCGCATCATTAAGAATTGAATTATTTACCGGGTACAGGTCTAGCCTTTCTTTCATTATTATCTCCTTACTAAAAAAAATATATATGTATGACTCTCTTAATCATTATCCATGATGTAATAACCACAATAGGATTTATACTAACATACATTACATTACAAAAACAAACCGCATTATTAGTTATAAACTTACACTATGTTTCCAAAGCATCACTCAGCCATTCTTGATCATGCAATACACGCCGGGTGCATAACGAAAGAAATGATAAAATTTATCTATTTTTAAAGGCGCAACTTTTTTATACATCTGACAATACCTATTAAACAGGTCTTTCCTTCGTGCCTTATCACTCTTTTTATTAAACAGCTTCCTATATTCATCAAAAAGCCAATACATGTAAGTCTTTGCAGGGTAACATATCATGTCCGGGTGATGTTCTGCAACATACGCAAGCTCTTCATCAAGCGCAACATATACATCCCGGTAGAACCTGTCAGAGAGGCTAAAGGTTGAACTATCCTCATTTCCTCTGTAATATCCGTAAACCACATGATCTATAAGTGCTACTTTTTCAGCTCTGTCATAAAGCTTGTACAGTACAGCCAGATCCTCACATATTCTGCCCTTAGGGAACTCTATGCCTTCAAACAATTCCGCCTTGAAGATTTTTCCCCACATTACTACATATTTTTCTCCGGGAACAGTATGCATTAGCGGGATAATATCTGATCCCTTATACACCTGAGCATTATTATTTATACATTCTGCATCTTCACAGGTAAACTCATCTTTAAAAACCCGAAAATCACCAATACAGATCTGCGAGCTATCTTTTTCACAATACTTAAGCAGATTGGCGACCATAAAAGCAGGCGCCATATCATCTGCATCCATGAAAACATAATAGTCACCGGTTGCTATTTTAATAGCGTTGTTCCTGGCCTCAGACTGTCCCATATTTTCCTGATGAAGAACTTTTACTCTTTCGTCTTTTTGTGCGTATGAATCACATATCTCGCCGCTCCTGTCAGGAGAGCCATCATCGACCAGTAGTATCTCGAGGTTCTCATAGGTCTGCCCTATTATTGATCTGATGCAGCGATCTATAAATTTTTCTGCTTTATAAACCGGTACAATAACCGATACTTTTTTATCCATATTTGTCGTCTGCTGAGTCATTTTCCTAATCTTAGTTTTTAAACAAAAGTTTCTTGGCAGTAAATAGCCCACGATAAGAATGCAGCTTCATGAGGAGCACCATCATCTTCTGTCTGGGCTTTAAGAGATTATCTGGAAGATTGCTGAGGATATCTTTTGAAAGCTCATCACTTAGCATCTCCTTCATCTCAGCTTTAAATGCCCTGTAGTCGTTCTGCTCATATGCATTTCTTAGTGTCACATATATAGCATAGAATCCTGAAGCCCATAATCTTTGCTGTTTCTGTGATGATCTACTGTCTTTAAAAAACTCCAGCACTCTTAAATGTCTGTTCTTTAACATTTTCCACATGTTTTTTCTGTATGCATGCGTAAGTGATGCGGAATTAACTCTGTAATATACAAGCTTATCCGGAATAAATACCGCTTTCTCAATTTGCTTGCTTAAGTACATCTGAAAAATATCATCTTCCGTGTACACTTCTCTTTCGGAAACAAAGCACTGCTCTGACAAACATGATCTTTTATATACTCTTCCCCAGACATAACCCGGAAGATTAGTAAAGCCTTCAGAATATATCTTGCCAATAATAGGCATAACATATTCATCCTCAATTAGCTCTTTTTCTATAGTCTTATTCTCAAAGTTAAAGGTATTGGTGATAATTGTTCCGTCTGCATCCTGATAATGGCCACAGGTACAGACATCTGCATCAGACTCTTTTATGGTCACCATTGTCCTTTTAAGAAAATCAGGATGAAGATAATCATCGCTGTCCAAAAAGCACACATAATCTGAAACACAAACGTCAAAGCCTGCTTTTCTTGCACTTGTAAGGCCACCATTAGGCTTATGAATAACTCTGATTCGCTCATCCTTACCTGCATATTCATCACAGATTTGAGGACTTTTGTCCGTTGCACCATCGTCTACCAGGATGCATTCATAATCGCTATAGGTCTGTTCCAGTATACTATCCAGACATTTATTCAAATATTTCTCCTGATTATACACAGGCACAATTATTGATACGCTTGCCATAATGCTCCTTAGCTTATCTTTTTTAAATACACAATGTAATATTGCTTAAGTATGTCCTTCAGCGGGTAGGTATCTGAGGGTTTAATGCACTTCACATACTTTTTCATACGGCTTCTGTACTCGTTTATAATATTGTCATCCTTAATGTCTTTCTCCTTCATCCCATTTATGTTGGTCCAGAAGAAATGCATTATGGAATCAAAGGATATTTCAACAAGTCTCTGCTTCCCCTGATTTTTAAAGTACTCAAGCTGCTCCATCTTGGAGTCAACCATATACCACTGCTCCAGCGAATAGGGCTGATGGGTTATTGAGCCATCATTAAGTCTTCTCGCATATAATATGTCATCAAGAAAAGCCACGCTTCCAGCATTATCAAGAAGCTTATACCAGACATACATATCTTCATATATCTTATCTGCGGGGAAATCCACATTTTCCCAGACATTTCTCTCATATATCTTATCCCATACACAGACATATCGCTCTGTATGCTCAAGGTCTGCGATATATTCGTCTATCGCGTTCCTCTTAACTTCAATAGCACCTGATGAAGGATAATCAGAAAGCTGTGGCTCTCTATCCCCATCCTGGAAATTGATATGTCCACAAACAGCAATCTTGGCATCCGTAGTTGTTATCGCTGTATAAAGGCGCTCCAGATAGTTCTCAAATATATAATCATCGGAATCAACAAAACAGATATACTCGCCCTTAACCTGACTAACACCAAAGCTTCTTACTCTTGCTATTCCCTGATTCTCACGGTGAAATACTCTGATTCGCTCATCCTTAGCAGCGAACTCATCACATATTGCACCGCACCTGTCTGGCGAACCATCATCTATCAAAAGCAGTTCAAAATCCTTAAATGTCTGATTAAGAATACTTGTTATGCACTTTTCCAAGTATTGTTCCACCTTATATACAGGAACAATAACACTAATCTTCGGATTCATTTTTAGTACCCCTTAACCCTCATTTTAAGATTTATATAATACTGCTGAATATGTGGCGCAAAGCGGTAAACTATGTACTTTACCCTCTGTGATGTGGGCAGTGATTTATTTTTCACCGCCTTCATGTAATTTGCTTTATAGTCTTTAAATATCTTCTTATATAATTCTTTATCACCCAAAGAAGAATCAATCTCACGGCAGCATTTCAAAAGTGTGTTGAGATATGCCACATACGCCATATCCAAAAGAGCCTGTTCATTACGCTCTCCGTAGAACTTTATCTTATCAAGCTCAGTCTCAATACCATCTAACAATTTTGTAGTGTTCACCTCACTACGAGTAGCAGAATTGTCTGAGAAATAATAGTTATATAGCTTTCTCTGTGAGATAACCACTTTATCAGCCTTGTAGATAACCTTGAAAGTGGTTCCGCCATCCTCATAATATGAATACTTGGTATCAAAGCGGATGTCCTTCCAAAGAAATCCCTTAAAGAGCTTTCCCCAAACCATCAGGTACATAACTCTGAGGTCTTCTCTCAGTAAGAGCTCTTTTCCTGTAAGTGTGTATATATTATCAGGGTCCGTAAGCGGATCAAACTCCATCTTTACCTTTTCAAAGGTATTGTGAACCCCACACCATGAAAAATCGGCATTGTTCTCTTTAAGAAGTTCATATAAATATGTAAAATATGTTGGATGAAGGTAATCATCTACATCTACGAATGCCACGAAACCATCATCAAAATTCACTCTTTCAAGACCCTGGTTTCTTGCATTTGCAGCACCGCCATTTTTATCAAGAGCTACCAGTTCAATCCTGTTGTCCTTTGTGGTCCACTTTTCACACACCTTGCGAGAATTATCCTTAGAACAGTCCTCCACAAGAATTATTCTTAAGTTTTTGTATTCCTGGTTTACTATGCTCTCCAGACATCTATCCAAAAAATATTCTGCATTATACACAGGAATGATAATGCTAATAAGTTCGTTCATTTTATGATTCCTTTTTGTTCTTTTTCTTAATTCTCTTAATAACCATATCTTTAACCATTATTCTTTCTTCCTTATTGAGCACAATTATGTAGTTAATTGCATATCCTATTGCACCACATATGACAGCAACAACACCAAGCATTACCCAGGAATTCACGGTTACAAAATATGATATACATCCAAATACTGTAAGAACCACCGCAGAAGATAATGCACCTCTTAATAGCGGTAAATAAAAAGTCCACCATTTTTGTTCAAGAATGTGCGCCGCATAAATAGGTGCAAAGAAAAACACTCTTGCTGTTAATAGTACAGAACTAACTATCTGAATAGCATAAACTCCCAAATCTGTATTCACGCACAATAATATTGAGCCTATGATGTTACAAACACCTATTCCTAAAGAAACCAACACCGGAATCTTAAGTTTTGTAGTAATCTGACTTACCGTATAAAGCGGATAAATATATACATCAAAAACAGTCTGGGCCAATATCATGACTGATAATATCTGTATCGTTCTAATCTCTCCCCCGCTAAGTACAGGAAGCCACAATGCAAAGAATTTTGTACCAAATGCAATAAAGCCAAGAATTGGAATAGAGCAAATAAAACCACATACTTTAATTGCACTTTTTACATATTTAACAAATTTGTCCATATCCCCTTCTGCATACAACAAAGTCATCTGAGGAGAAAATGAGCTACATACTATACCAATAATTGACATTACGTAATTAGGTATAGTCTTAGCAAATGTCATTAGTGTCATTGAAGCAGCATTTATATATATATTGGTAATAAGCGTATCACAACCATTTACCAGTATCCCAGTAATCTGTTGGACTGTATTCCATATCCCAGTCTTCACAAGTTTCTTTATTGAAGCCATCCTTACCAAACTCTTCTCATAATATAAGTTTGGCGTCAATTTCTTAGTAAAATATATATTTGTAATTATTACATATGCACCGGTAATAACCTTAGTGAATCCGACATACCATACTCTTGCAGGCATAAATACAAACATAGCAACAAGAACAGCTGCTCTTAATATTGAAGACTCCATTGCTCTTCTGGAGGAAAGATCCAGACGATTTACTGCATATGTTGATACCGCATAGCCGTTTGCAATAAGTCTTGCAAAGAAATCAAAGAATATAAACGCCCACAAAAGCTGAACATCCAATAGATTCTGTGCAGGTACATCAAGCCAATTGTTAAGGTAAAGAATACCTACAGTAACCGGAACAAAGCAGACTGCCGTGAGTATTGCATTAGCGATCATTGCAGATGAAAAATATGACCTGGCTGATTCATAATCCTTTTTACCTATACTGACTGTAATGTAACGGCCGAGCATCGCATTCAGTGCAGTTGTGAAAATACTGATATATCCTGTCATCTGGAAAGCCAGATTAACGAATCCATATACCTCCTTACCTACACTCTTGGTGATAAATGGTGCCAGAAAGAAGTTAATACCTAAACTCAAGATAAATGAGAGGAACTGTGCCACCATGTTTATTGCAATTTTTTTCTTATTTCCCATTTCTAACCTATCTTTCAATCAAAACTCAACAAATACTTTTTTCAAATTCTCTTTCCCAAATACTTCTTGGGAAACATAGCCATAAATAAATATCCCAACTTATGCTTAAAGGAAATAGGATATTTAAAGACATTTTTAAGTGTCGTATCCTTAAAACGTTTCAGCGAACTGTCCAAAACGGAATAATCAAAGTCATCACTCATGTTGACCTTTCTGGCGTCATGAATGAACATCATTCTGTAAATTGAATGAACCTTCTCGGCCCAATCATAGTTCCCCTGCTTCATGTAATAATTTATTCTCTGATCCAGGGCCTCAAAGCGGTCAAGACTTTTCTTGCTAAAGCCCTCACCCATTATGCTGCTGCCTCTTTGCACGTAGTAATAAAGAGGAGCTGTTATATATGCCACCTTATCTGCTTTCTCAAGTAGCTTATATGTTGTAAACTCATCCTCATGGATTTTGCCCTTGGGATATCTTACATTCTCAAAATATTCCCTGGGATAGAGCTTATTCCAGGCCACGGTAAATTTTACATAGGTCTCACATAAAAAGTACTGTCTCTTATCAGCAGTACTCTCTATTATTATTGTTTCCGGATCACTGATCTCATCCATAACAGGTTCATCATCATCTCTGACATTTGTGTATTCACATACACTCATATCTGCCTGTCCCTCTTCAACCGGTTTCACCAGGCACTCTATCATCTGAGGATGAATATAATCATCTGAATCAATAAAGACAAAGTACTTACCCTTTGCGACTTCAATTCCTGCATTTCTGGCATCTGAGAGGCCTCCGTTTACTTTATGAATTACACGGATTCTCTCATCCTCCTTGGCAAATTCATCACACATTTTGCCACAATCATCCTTGGAGCCATCATCCACAAGTATGATCTCCAGATTGTCGTATGTCTGATTTCTTATGCTTTTTACACATTTACCCAAATAATCCTGCACCATGTAAATAGGTACAATAACACTTATAAGTGCATCTTTTTTCATACAAAAAACCTCATTAAAAATACTACATAGCTGTCTTATAAAACATTCCAAGTAGCGTATACTTTATACCTCTACCAATTCCGATTGCCTTTATAATTGCTCTAATACTCCCAGGATTTATTCTTAACATGCGTTTGAAATGGCTTTTGTCCTTGATGCACCTGAGTTGTTCTTTAGATTCTTTTAATCCATAATGCATTAGTTCATGGTATGCAAGGAGAATATTTATATATGCATAATTATTTTTCAGATAACCAAGTGAATCTCTCTGCTCAATAAACTCATAGCCAATCTTACTAATCTCGTTATACCTGTTAAGCTGAATATCCCCTTTATTAAGGTCCATAGTAGATCCTTCGTTATGTACATAGTAATAATATCTGTCGTTAGACACATATATTTTCCCAGCACATAAAAAATATAGGAAATTGAAGCATAAATCTTCTCCTACTACCGGTTTAAATATTGGAAATCTTAGATTATTATTTTTGATAATGCTCGCATCATAGATTCTATTCCAAACTTCAAACCCACACCTATATGGTAAGAACACCTTGACAAAAAAATTATATCTGTCATTTCCTGTTGTCAGATCATACAATCCCTCCAAGAAATCACGCTCTTTTACAGGCTTTCCATTATCATATATATGATAGTAATTGAATATAGCACTATCAGCTTTATTACTAATTAATTCCGCTAAAGCCTTTTCGATAAAACAAGAATCAACATAATCATCACTATCCATAAAATACAGATAACGCCCACTGGATTCATCAATTCCTCTATTACGAGTAATCGACTGTCCTTCATTTTTCTTCTCTATATACTTTATTCTTGTATCTTTATCAGCATACTTCTTGCATATGTCTGAGCTACTATCCGTTGATCCATCATTTATAAGGATTATTTCCAAATTCTTATATGTTTGAGAAAGTATACTATCTAAACATTTTTCCAAATTCTTTTCAGAATTATATATTGGAATAACTACACTAACTAAATCATTCATTTTAATCACTTCTTAAATCTTTCCCATACGCACAAATACATGCTTGGACATATGAGGAAAAAATGCACTTCAGCCTTTTGAGAAAACTTAAGCTTTCCAGCTTTAGGATAAAGCCTTAGTTCATCACACAATTTTCTCCATTGTGGCTCCCTGACTATCTCAATATCAGCTTTAGCATCAACAAATCGCTTATTCAGGTAGCACATCATATGCATTGCATGAATAGCTTCAATCGACCATAACTCATATTCATTATGTTCTCTATAAAATTCAAGCTTATCCAGATATGCATCAATCAGTTGAAGGTTAACTCTTGTTACTTTTTTGCCGACTATACTATCCTGTCTCTGAAAATAGTAATAATATGGGTATTCTATATATGCTATTTTTTTAGCTCTATACAACAGTCTATGCGTCCTGGCCTCATCCTCATGTATCCTTCCTTCAGGATAGGTTATACCGTCGAACAATTCTTTTCTATATAATTTATTCCACGCAACTGTAAATGTTACTCTTCTTTCATATGATTCATTTGCCTGATACTGAGCACTTTTACCATCAATAATTGTTACTATAGGATTGTTATTACTACTATTACTCTTACTATCAGCCTCATCCGAATATGCATATTGATAATCACACATTACAATATCTGCGTCATTCTCAATAAACTGTTTCATCATATCCGAAAACATATTACTATTTATATAATCATCAGAATCAACAAGTGCTATTATTTCACCTGTAGCATTTTCAAGACCTGCATTTCTGGCAGATGAAAGGCCTCCATTCTCTTTATGAATAGTCTTAACTCGTTTGTCTTGTATCGCATACTCATCACATATAGCAGAACATCCATCGTTTGACCCATCATCAATAAGTATAATTTCCAGATTTCTATACGTTTGATTTATGATCGAGTCCACACATCTTCGTAGATATTTCTCAACCTTATATACCGGGATAATAACCGATATCTTATATTCCATATACTCTTTTTCCATACCAGTAATGATTTGCCTCATTTTCCCTCAAAAATTACCCAATAATATAATTTCTCAAATTAACAATCAAAACTTCCCTAAATTACGCGCATCGTAACATATTTACACATAATCTTTGAAATTTTAACATTTATTTTCATATAAATATATTGGCATTTGTCTTAAAAATAAAAATTTACTAATGATTATTTTGTAGTATTTGTAAAACAAGAAGATGATAGCTACATAAAAAGCCGCAAAGAAGCCTGTTTTAGACCCTTGCGGCAAATAATAATCAATTCATATTGTAACTATATTTTAGTTTTTATTGATACTATTATTGATAGGGCAGACTTTGATGCAGCTGTTACAGCCAACACATAAGTTCTTATCAATGACAGGATACATGAATCCCTCTTGGTCCTCTCGCATCGAAATAATACCTTTAGGACATGTATTAACGCATGCGTAACATCCACAACATTTGTCCTTTTCGGTGTATAATACCGGAGCTTTACCAGTTGTCTTATCCTTAGGCTGGAAAAGAGACGTTTTACTATATAGTTTATAAATCCCTCTATAAATTTTATTTCTTACCTTCTGAAGCTTATTAGGCTTAATAATACCTTCTATAGCCCTGTTGACGCCTCTTCTCATAGTCATAAAGAAAAGGTCATGCATTATATGTTTCTCTGAAGTCTTCACCAAAGAAGGGTTGTGTTTTATTACCTCTTCAACATCTATTTCTTTGCTTACTATAACATCACTAATATCTGTAATTAGTTGCTTGGCCTTCTCATTATGCAGTAAAAGGACCGATACTCCATTTTTGTCATAAAAATCCGGTTCCTCTTCCTCGATTCCCCAAAAATCCCCCATTGTAATATCTGTATTTCTATTTATGCCCTTAAATCTACATTCATAGCATGATGGTCTCAAAAAGAAATTAATAATGAACCCCTTCATGTAGTTATTGTCTCTGAATATAGTCTTAAATACATCCCCATTCTTATACTTTACCTTAAAAGAATAATCTAACCATCCATTTTCCTTGTCTCTGAAATTGATTCTATCAATCTCGCGACCTTCTGAAATCTCTTTAAGATATGTATTAAAAACCTTAAAACTTGGTACTCCATGACAAATAAAATCCATCAGAATAAGCTTATCCGGCTTACCCCTTAAATAATTTATCAGTCCCTGAGCCTGACAGGGTGTTCCACAAAAAAGAACCTGCTTTCCCTCTTTCAGAAAAGACTTAACCGACTTATATACCATCCCAACATCACTTTGAACATATTTACTGCCCATAAGATCATATATTTCTTCTTTTGTTGTTATATACTTATGGTATACTTTCCCTTCAGTATCGATGGTAGCACCAACTACTATCCCGGAATTATCTATCACTCTTTTTGCTATTTCAGCAAAAATTCCTCCGGATGATGATTTAATTCTATCTTTGTCGGTACTATACGCAGCCAAACATATTGGATAGTTTTCCATCTAATTCTCCCTAGCGAAAGGCCTTATCTGCAAAATCAGATGCTTCCTTTCGTTTCACTTCTAATATCCTTTGCACCTTTTCGACATCAAAATTCATATCCAGGTTTTCAACTGCACTCAAATTAGCTATTCTATGATTTTCAAGTTCAAAGGTTCTAAGCAAGGTATCTATTCTGGAATTCATATTCCCAGTTCCTTCTGTACCAATTCTGTCGAATACAGCAAATGGCTTGTTAAAAAGGATTGAAAATACACTTCCATGAAAAGAGTCAACAAATGCAGCTTCAGCATGTTCATAAAGATATATAAATTCAGAAGGTCCAATTATCCACGTTTCATCCGAATGAAGAACATCAATTATCTGAGCTCCTAATTCTCTGGCTTTCTTTTCTATGAACTCATCATATTCTTTTGATACTTCTCCCAGGAAATACTTAACTACAAATTTCCCCTTAGGTTTAAACTTGCTTTTTTTAGCAAGCAGACTCCATCTTTCCTTGCTCATTAACATTGTCGGGTCTACAAGCACCTGAGCATCTTTTCCTGTAAGCTTCTTTACTATCTCTGCGCCAGCATCTTCACGTACTGATATTTGCCTAAATGATGAAAGAGCTTTTGTATATTCTTCGACATTTTCCTGCGGAATATCTGATACTCCAAAGCTTGCCGAAAATGCCACTTTCTGATCATCATCAGCATATTCAAGAAATGCTCTCGGCACATAATAATAAAAATTCGGATTCCATACCTGATCGCTTCCAACAGCAAAACAATCGAATTTTTCTTTTACATTCTCCTCAACATTTTTAGCATCGTATGGAATAATGACATCTGACCAATCAATATTTAAATCAAACAATTCCCATGTATAGTTATAAGACTTTTTCCCTGTTAATTTTAAATAAACTTTCTTGATAATAGATTTTACAATAACTTTTTTTCTATCGAATTTTCTCCAGCCTATGGTTGCTACAGCATATCCTTTATCCTTAAGGAATTCCTGCAGAGCATAATTTTGCAATCGATTTCCAAGATTGTAATCAACAAGTGTAACTATGCCAATCCTTCGTTTCATTTCAAACATACTCTCCATTCAGTAAAGTCTCACTGCAGACCATATTATTTCTTAAAGTCTCCTCTATACCAGGAAATATTTTCTTTAACTACTTTTGCAGGTGTACCTACTAAAATAGCATTCAGACTTTTTTCTTTTCTTGTAACAACACTTCCCATTCCTACAATGCAGCCATCAGGCACAACTGCCCCTTTTAAAACTCTGCTTTCTGCACCTATCCAGACGTTATCCCCAATCTCAATGGGCTTGTTTTCGTTAATAACGTTATTTTGGGAATCATATATAGGATGTCCATCTGTATCCATAACCAGCACATTCCATCCCCACATATTATCTTTTCCTATACTAATGTTTTTTCTGCACCTTATAGAACAATATCCATTGGTATAAATACCGCTTCCTATAGAGATAATTGCATTATCCGCCACACGTATAGATATCCCCTGCGACAGATCTGCCTTACCTTTAAAAACAATGCAGCCATTTCCTTCAATAACTACACTTGACGCTTTTCCTCCAAGCAAGCCTGTAGCAATTCTGTCAAAGCCTATCTGTAACATACCAGGATATATCTCATCTGTTTCAAAACGAATACACCCTTTCTTTACTCCAGACCACTTAACATGCCATGAAGAATAAATGGGCATCTTTCTAGCAATATCTTTAGTAAAAATCTTATTATTTATCCGATAAGAAACGATCTTATTTAGGACACGATCTACGATATTCATACTCATCAGCTTCCCGAATAATTACTTTTATTTCACCTCTGCATCCAAAAGGTCTAGCAGACCTCCGGACACCTCACTCCTTACTTTTCTGCAAAACAAATCCGGTAATCCTTTAAGTTTCTCGTAATCAGCACTTGTAAGAACTGATACTTCTCTTGGAAACTCAAAATACGTAAGGTTTCTCCAGTTGACAAGCCATCTCTGCTCAGGCTCATCATACTTTACGCAATGTGTTTTAAATATGGAATTATGCACCACTGTGTGGAAGTACTCCTCATCAGGGAACTGCATAATCTTCATTTTTCTATTGAACTTAAGATGCGTTCTCTCGAATTTATCAAGATACATCGCGCAATCTCTTGTTATTGCCCACTGCGCACAACCGTAATGGATCTTATAATCACGGTCTTTTTCTTTTATCGTTCCGTTAAAACCAATCGTAGTAAGGCTGAGTAAAGATGAAACAACTGTAATCAGAAGTTTATTAGGATTCTTGATAGATGCTTTACCATAGGGATTATCCTTCATATAGTAAAGCTTATATTTTCTGGAAAATTCCCAGTCCTTAGTTCCCCCAATCGGACAACCTCTAAGGAATTCTCTTCCCCTGTTAGCTTCAAAGAACTCCTTAATGTATTTGTTACTTTTGATCGGATAGTCCAGATTCTGCATCATGACAAAATAGTCATAATGTCTGTTACTTGCAAGCGCACATCTAAGCAGCTCAAAGCTTGCATGTATCGCATTATATCCGCCCCAGTACACCTTATGTCTGTTCGGTGTAAAGAAGACCCTGTCTATACCGCTCAAATGCTTTTGAAACGGCTCTATATCCTGTTTTGCATCGACATGTACATACATATCAAAATCCGGATCAGCGCACAATCTCCTTGCACATCTAGCCACCAGTGCAGGATCCGTATGGCACAAATTCAAAAATGCAATTCGCATAAAACAATTCCCTACTTTTTCTTACCAATTAACAACCAAACAGCTTTTGCTGTATTTTCCTCTTTATACGCTGAGGAATGCTAAAATCACTAATATGGTCAATGTCTGCGTTATAAAACCAACGCAAATCCTTATTAACTGAGTCAAGAGTATAATTTTTATGAAGCGCCTCCTGTATCGGGTTGTATCTTGACCTGGAATTCTGACGCATCTTGTCACGATACATATGCATTCTTCTCAAGAGCTTACCAAAATCATCATATTCGAATCCAAACTCTCTGGGATCAAAGCCCTCCGCATAAATAGCAAGAATTGTTCTCCAGCATTTCTCGCAATCACAACAATTTGAACCGCCCTTTGACTCCCAGCAGACGCGAAGTGACAATTTATTCCCACTTCTCTTGGCAAATTGAGTAATGTTATGTACCTTATTCTGTCGTGAAAACTCATAGCCGTCATGAATTACATCTGCCCCGCAAAAACGTATGTGATTATCAATTGTAGGATCTGAAGCGCATTTATATTTGCCCTTATCTGCAGCTGTAAAGCTGGATGCAAAATAAATATGCTTTTTCCCAAGAGCAAACATTACCGGTGCTGCATGAGAAATGATTCCCAGTCCATGCTGAAATCCATGCCACCAGTTATCTCCACTACTAAGCACTTTCTGACTCATTTTCCACTCATCCAAAAAGGTTCTGAAGGAAGATTTTACTATTATATGATCCAGTCCAAATTCCCGGCCTGTTTCCTCGATATGACTCTCAACCTTCTTCCAGCCATCCACATCATCAAGCTTTACATCAGCTCCCCATAAAGTAATAAGTGCAGGCTTTTCATCCAAATGGCATGTCAATGTATTAAATGCATCAACTCCACCAGAGAAAAACGAAATAGCTCCATCCTGATCTTCTATTTCGTTTGAAACAATATCTCCCACTTCCAGATTGCCTTTAAAATCAATCATTGGAAACATGTCCTGATATCCTTTTTTGAATTCAGGTATACTGTCATAAAAATCTTTATCCAAGGAAGGAACAATTATTTTTGCGTCACAAACCCATGCTATAGGGAGAACATTCGCAAGAAATGGGATTATTGCAACACTCTCAGGAACTTTAGAAATATCCACATTGTATTCAAGAAAGAATTGCTCATCCTTATGAAATACTTCCTCCCAATCACCTTCAACAGAATAATTACAAATTATTTTATTTTCACCAATGATAGGTTTATCAATTTTTAAAACGTTTTTCATATAATTCCCCCAGTAATCTCATCGTCCCAAATCATCAAATAAAAGCATCAATAAGCGGCTTGTACTTATCAGAAAGATTAAGGCTCTCCTTCTGTCCTTCAATATTGTAAAAGGCATCTATAAGTGAAATTGCCTCATCCACTGATCCAACAAGCTGAATGTGTTTAAGGTTTTTGATCCACTCATAGCATCCGCTTACCTTATGATGATTATTACCAAATACGATACAAGGTGTACCGGTAAGCGAACAGAATACCATAGCATGAAGTCTGTCCGTAATAATAAGCTTATATCCTGAAATTCTCTTTAGCTTTTTACGAATGAGTTCTAACCTGTTCTCAATTGTAATAGATACATCATCAACCATATCGAACAAGTCGTATTCATATCCTTTTTTATCAAGGTATTCATACAGAACCTTCATGGAATCATCATCCAATGCTCGCTCAACATCATTCCTCATACAAAGACCAATATTATTTCTATGGTCACTGTCATAATCCTTAAAAAGATTCCCAAAAGAAAGGACAATATCAGGGGTGAGTACTATGTCACATTTATCAAAAGCCTTTTTCATGCTTTCATATGTAATCTGATCTCTTGCAACCATCGTCAGCTTTTTATGCCCATTATATACTCTGCGTGCTCTCTCAAGATTTTCTTCAGATTGGAACATCATAGTCTGTGGAAACATTATTATTCGATTGTCAGGGAAACGTTCGATAACTCCCTCTCTAAAGAGTTCTTCATCATACCAGAGATCCCCAAGATTTCCACCACCATGCAGACAGATAATATCCTTCTTCTGAATGAGCTTGTCCCACATCTCATAGTCATATCCATAATCATCCATAAAGACGTCAGAAATCCTGCAATCTCCCTTAAATGTATCCAGGATAAATTTACGCTCAGCTTCAGCAATTGCGCTGTCCCCAATATTTCCGTGTCTGGGTTCCCCAATTATAAAAATATGATTTTTATGAAATGAAAAATATTTCTTATATAAATACGCTTTGTGTCTCATGTCATGATACAAAGACTTTACATCAAAACTCAAATTCCTTACCTCTTAAACTCATATCCCACAACATGCAGCATCTCTGTTGCCAAGAACAGAAGCCCGAACCATCCCATCTTAAGGAATATGAAAGGAATTCTCTTTACTATGGTTCCCTTTCCTATCTTGAAATTCTTGATGAGTTTTCTTACTCTCTTGTCATCCACAAAGCTTCTGAAAGCATTGTAGCGCTCTTTTCTTGAGTGCTTCTCATCCTTTTCAGAGAGTCTGAAAGCAACCTCCACCGCAGACATAACGATCGTTCCTGCAAAGGTGCTTGTAACGTCTACTCCTGATCTCTCCTTGATCCTGTTTACAAGTCGCTCTCTGGCATCATTAAGCTTTTTCTTGCCTTCGAGCTTTGAAAGAGGCTCTCTCTCGTATCTATAAATCGCTGAAGTAGAGCGTGTCACAAGGTAGTAATAGCACTTCTGCTGCACATAAACCTTATTGCAGCAGCTGAGATACTCTGAAATAAAGCAGGTATCTTCTCCAACCTTGAGTGTTGTATCAAACAAAAGAGTATTCTTCGTAATCACACTCTTTTTGCATAAAATTCGCCATAAGGCAGGATTCTCAACATAGAGGGCGTCAGGCTTACCTGCCAGCCAGTTGTTGATATCCTTGTTGGAAAGGCCGATAAATGCAGGCATGACTTCCTTAATAATGGACTTGCCTTCATAGACCTTCTTAGCAAATCTGGGATAGTTGGTCTCATATACCTTACCATCCTCAAATCTGTGGTATCCGTATATAACAGCATCAGCAGATTCTCTCTCAGCTATTTCAACAAGCTCTCTGCAAGTCTCCTTCTCCTGGAAATCATCTCCATCGAAAAAGAAGATGTATTCACCTGAAGCTGCTGCTATTCCATCATTTCTGGCAGCAGAAACTCCTGCGTTCTCCTTGTGAATAGGTCTGATATTATCATGCATTGATGCATACTCATCAATTACATCCCCGGTTTTATCAGTAGATCCATCGTCAACAACAATAATCTCCAACTGATTTTGATCAATATCCTGCGCTAATACGCTATCAAGGCACTTCCCAATGTAGCCTTCAATATTATATGCAGGAATAATCACGCTTACTTTCATACCTTATTCCCCTTTTTTATCCCCTAAACATAATCTTTCAAATTTTATCATTTTTTTAGAAATTATTGTATTGGCAGATGTCTTAAAAAATATTGTAAACTAATGATATTTTTGTAGTAATTGCGGAAACACCCAAATCGATTATGCAACATACAAAATCCATTTGGGCGTTTCTGCTATTTGTTCATTTTTCTCTTAATTTCATCAGTTAATAAATCTGGCCTATCCTTAAAGAAATTGGCATTAATTTTTCTGTTTTTTACCGGAACCTCCACACCATACTCAAACATTTCTATATTATATCCAATAGGGAGCCCATTCTGATACTCCATAAAAAGATCAATTTTATTTTTATATGACTCCAT
Organism: Butyrivibrio sp. FC2001; assembly: GCF_000424125.1. NCBI lineage: Bacteria > Bacillati > Bacillota > Clostridia > Lachnospirales > Lachnospiraceae > Butyrivibrio > Butyrivibrio sp. FC2001. The sequence goes on along the minus strand of NZ_KE384132.1, from coordinate 57,836 downwards.
TATGATGTCTGCCTTAGCCCGATTTATTGCGTGCTCAATATAAAAATCCCTAACCTCTTCCGGCTCTGGTAGAAGCTCAATTTTTATCAGGCTTCTGTCATTTACAACCTTTAACCTGTCTGTTTCTCTTTTCATTATTCCAGAATCTTCTACCCTTAGAATTGTAGGTCTGTTCAGGACATTATACGCATCAAAAAACATAGAATTACCATTATCATAAATTGGTGCTAATGAAATAAATTCCAAGGTTTCGCTATCCCTGATAATGCCAAAGTTATTCCAATGTCTATCTGAATTGGATATAGCAAAATCAGTTAATATCATGTAATCGATAAAGTTGCATACATATTCTCTTTTCAACCCAAATTCAGTACAAGTTCTGATAAAATGTTCAAGCTCCAGCTCGCCGTTATATTCATTCTTATTACGGAATCCACCTGACACTTCAAAAGCGGAAACAAACTCATGACCAGCATCAGTAAAATATCTACATCTGCACAGTTTGTTCAGCTCATCGCCCTCATTCAACAATTCATATCTGACAAACTCTTTAAATCCCTGCTTTTCATGGACCAATGACGCAAACAGCTCATTAACATTTAAAAGCCCACCCGGATATTTGGGATCACTATATTTATCCAAATACCATACGCCATCAATTTTTACAGAATGCTTCTCAAGATGTCCTCCCAACGCAGCATCTTTACTGTTTGAATAATGGACTCTACCTTGACCATCATGGAAATCTATTGTTTCATCGCCATTATCAAAAAGATTCACTTCCTCCCATGTAAGGTCTAGTTCTGCGGGTGAAATCCAGTAAGTATCGTTAAGACTAAGTCCCAGGTTTTTCATAAGTAATTCCTGCGGACTCTCGCAGTCATACTCTTTGAGAATATCCACAAGACGTTCTCTCCCCTCAGGAATAGCTCTGTCCTTCCACCATGAGTATAGGTGTTTTTTCTCAGTTGAACCCAGATAAGGCATTCTTGCAGGATTGATTATTTCATAATTTTCTATATCACCTTCCAAAGAAAGCTGCAGTACAGCAACATCATGATTTTTTTGTTTCAGTATGAACATTCTGTTTTCGCTCACGATATCTTGATACCTCTTCTTTAAATTTCAATTCATGTAGAAACTTCTCAACATAAAAGCCCATTCTGGATATTTCCAGTGAGTCTTTCCTCTCTTCATTTATAAAGTATGGCTCATATTCTATAGTGTATTTTCTTTTCTTGTAGTAGAAATTCAACAAATATGTCATATCCGCTTCTTCATACGAATACTTTATTCCTGTTTTCGTCTGAGCCTTAAAAGAATGATATTGTTTATCACTACCCTGCTTCATCTCATCACTGAACATCCGGTCGACCGCTTCATCAACAATACATGAAGCAGATTGAATATATTCCGCTATCCTTTGATGGTAGTTCTCATTGACATAGAGCATCGGAATCTCGTATTTTTTCTTCTTGCCATAATAAGTGATAATATATTTCCCCTGAGAATCATCATAATTTATTTGGAAAAGAGTCTTATGCCTGACACTCAAGCCTATGACATCATCAAGAATTTTTCCGTTTTCTGATCTGTTCCAAGGCTCAGCGGGAATATTTTGCAAAAGCTTAAGATCCTCATCAATACCTTTAAGTGCAGTCTCTAACTCAGCTCTTTTATCAAAAGCGTATTGGCATAATAAAAGCTTCTCCTTAGACAAATATACAGATGTCATCCTGTAATACCTGTCCTTAAACTGTAGATAATAGGTCTCTTTTCCTCTGATATTCTTTTTATTTATATATCCCGGAAGACTGTATTTTATAACGCTTTCTTCAAGCATTTGCTTATTTGCCAAAAGCTCTTCTTTTCTCTTCGCAAGAGTCATTATAAGGTCGCTCATAAAACAACCTCCTTTAAGATATTTATATAGATATTGTAGGTTGTTTATTGTAGTAAGTCAATTTCTCTGTCATGAGCAAGAAAGAATTTCGCTTGCGAAATTCTCGCGCCGAGCGCGGTTGCAGAATGCAACATATTCCATTCGCGCGAGTGCGCATCCACGCGGAGCGTTTTAATATCATAGGAAAGCAATTTCCTATGATATTAAAAAATAAGCAGCATACACGAGGTATACTGCTAATTTCGTAGCGAGAGGGGGATTCGATCTACGCTCCGCTTTGGTCGGCGCAAAACCGAGGTCCCCCGGACCTCGTACGCCCTCTCCACCGCTCCCCGCGGTGTCTCGCATTCAAATCCTATTCATGATACAAAAAAAAGAACAACATACATACTGTATGTTGTTCTTTTTGTAATAGCGAGAGGGGGATTCGAACCCTCGACACCGCGGGTATGAACCGCGTGCTCTAGCCAACTGAGCTATCTCGCCATATTCAGTTTTCGTCGATGTCTCTCGCCGACCGACTAGTGTAGTATATCGCTCCCCAAAGATAATGTCAACAACTTTTTTAAAAAATTTTATATTCTTTATTTTATCGTTTTTTTATACTTTAAATTTTCATTTTATAGTTCATCGATTGACTTTGCTTTTTATCTACAATACCATTAATCTATAGGTTTTTGTCGATTTTAGCGCTCATACTACATGAGGTGAAATATACTGACATGATTAATTTACCTGCAATTTACGCTTCAAATGTAATTGGCTTTTTAATCATGATTGTCCTTCTGCTAAGTCGTGGATGGCGCATTCAGACCAAGAATTCTGAAAGCCAAAGTCTTCTAATGATGATAACCGCTGTAATTGCTGCCTGCATCACAGACCCGATCGTCTTCTATTTTGATGGTAGGCCCGGCGTATTACCGCGTTATATCATCCTGCTCGGCAATACTGTCCTCTTTTCCATGAATGCGATTTTAGGACCTTCCTACATTACCCTTATTGTTAATCACATCAACGAACACCAATCCAAAAAGCAAAAATATTTTCTTTCTGCCCTGATTTTCTTTCAGCTCTTCATCTTATCTATAAACCTGTTTACTCCGATTGTTTTTGGTATTGATGAAAGCAACAGATACTACAGACTACCTCTCTACTGGATGTATATTATCGCAGAAGGTATGTTCCTTCTATACGGTCAGTATGTTTATTATGCAGCCAAGCATAGAGGAAGATTCTTAAGCTTTTTCCCTACCTGGCAATTCCTGATTCCCATCATAGTCGGCATGCTCGGTCAGAGTTTCTTTTATGGTATCTCCCTTATCTGGCCCTGCGTCGGTGTGTCCGTCTGCTGTATTGCCCTCAGCCTTCAGAATGAAAATATCTATCTGGATAAGCTGACCGGAGCTTTCAACAGATTCTACCTAAACGAGATCATGGAATCAGCAAAAAAACATGGCGAACAGCTTTCTGCCATCATGCTTGATATGAACGGTTTCAAGGCCATCAACGATACTTATTCCCACACAGAAGGCGATAACGCTCTGATAGCCATGACAGATATCCTTAATCAGGTAGTTGCTACAAATGGTGTTGTTATCCGCTTTGCAGGTGATGAATTTATCATAATCCTGGATAAAACTGCCCATCACTCCGTCCAGGATTACATAAGCTATATACACGAAGCAATCGATAAATATAACGATAGCTCTGACAAGCCCTATAAGCTCTCCGCTTCAATGGGTGGTAATACATTTAGTTTAAGCAATAATTTAGACTTTGATTTAGTCAATGAAATTGATAAACTAATGTATGCTGATAAAGCAATATATTACCAGAATAATAACAGGAGAAAGTAATAATTATGGGCTACGAACTTAATGAAAAACGTTTCCTCGAAGAACTCGAGAACGAGCTGGCTATCGATTCCGTTACAGGCCAGTATCACGAGCTTCAGGACTATCTTATAAAGGAGATTGAAGGCCTTGGATTCAAGACCACTACCCTTCACAAGGGCGGCATCCTTGCCGAAATCGGCGGCGAAGGCAATCCCCTTCTTATCACCGCGCACGGCGACACAATCGGTCTCATGGTTCGTCACATCAACGATGACGGCACCATAAAAGTCTGCAAGGTTGGCGGTCTTTACGCATATCACACAGAACGCGAGAACGTCCGCATTCACACCCGTTCCGGCAAGGTCATCACAGGTTGTGTTCAGAGAAAAAATGCCTCCGTTCATGTAACAGAGGATGAGCTTAACACTGAGGTCGCTGATTTTAATAAGAACTCATTTGTTGTACTGGATGAGGATGTAAAGAGCGCTGATGATGTAAGAAAGCTTGGCATCGACATCGGTGATTATGTAGCAATTGAGCCCCGCTTCACTTATGCTAACGGCTATATAAAGTCTCACTTCATCGATGACAAAGCACTTGTAGCTGTTCTTATGGAGCTTCTTCATGATGTAAAAGATGGAAAGGTAAAGCTTTCCCGTAAAGTATACATCTACATCTCCTTCTATGAGGAGATAGGCCACGGCGGATCACTTATTCCTGAGGACGTTAAGGATTTCCTCGCAATCGATATCGCCTGCATTGGCCCCGAGCAGACAAGCTCAGAGCGTAAGGTATCTGTCTTCTGTCAGGACAGCCGTTTCCCTTACAATATCGATATGACAAGGGAGCTTGAAGAAGCAGGCAGAATATCCGGAGCTGACTACGTTCCCGATATCTTCACTCCTCACTACGGCACCGATGCAGATCCCGCGCTTGTTGCAGGCTTTGATATCAGACACGGCGCTATCGGCCCCGGCACAAGAGCAAGCCACGGCTATGAGAGAACTCACATCGATGGCATTAAGAATACATATAAGCTCCTTGCTGAGTACGTGACAATGTAATACAAAAATTGGGAAGCCCACAAAATGGACTTCCCTTTTCATTTTAATCAGTGATTTTCTGTGAATCTCCATTAATTCCTCTGGACTTAAGGAGCTTTTTATATGATTTAAGCTTATTCTCAGGTACGATTACCTTGGCTTCCTTATGTATCTTCTTGAAAGCCTTCTTACCGACTCTATCCTTTTTCAGATATGTTGTCTCAATCTTTACCTTCTTAAGCTTTTTACACTTGTAGAATGCCTTCTCACCTATCTTCTCAATATTCTCACCGATTGTAACCTTCTTGAGCTTTTTATTGCCTTCGAACGCATTAGCAGCAATCTCTGTAACTCTGTACTCGTTACCATCAACAGTAATTGTTGATGGAATGGTTACACTGCTTACTGTTTCTGATCTTGCCTTCTCAAATCTGACAGTTAAATCTGTGTCATCATCTGAGGTAACAACGTATGTGTCGCCAAGGCCTGTCAGAACCTCGCCCACATTATGGCGTACAGCGCTATTAACCATTACAACCTGGTTCTTTTCGTCTTTCTTATTGTTTGAAGATTTATCATCGGATTTAGTTTTGTCCTTGTACTTATCTTCAAGCTTGTCAATTAAATCCTTATCTTCCTTGTCTTTGTCATCGTCATTTCGCTTTTCGTCGATCTTATCTTTGACTTTATCCTCTTTATCTGCCTGTTCCTGAGTTACGATGCGGAAGGAATTTGTAACCTTCTCAGTATAATTTGAACTAAGCGGTGAAACTACTGCTGTTGCAATACCGGGTTCAACGTTATTCTTATACTCAACTTCGTATTCATCTTTATTGAGTTCCTTACCCTTTACAGTTACTGTTACTTCGGGAGTCTTGGCAGTTCCATCATAGATATATCTCTCCTCACTCAGCTTAACCATTGAAGGAAGAAGAACTATCGGTAGAGTCTGAAAATCGTTGGCAATCTCCTCTGTCTGCTCACTACCATCTACATTTTTCACACTGATAACAGCAACTGCAGTGTATTTTCCTACCTCGGTAACTTCTGATTCATCAATTTCATTTCCGTCTCGGTCTCTGTAAATAACATCACTTACAGTAATCTCATCAGGAAGGTCCTTTGAAGTATTTACCTTTACAGAAGGCTTTTCACCATATTCTTTTCCGGTAGCAACAATTGTTACTTTATACTTTTCACCACAATCTTTGCATTTGATAGTAGCATTATCATCGCCTGCAGCGATATACTCTATTTCCCATGTATGATCATGCTTACCACTATTAAGATCAAAGTATTTCGGAGCACTTGCATAGTCAGTTTCTGTAGCTTCTCCAATCTTCTCACTTACAAGATAGGGAAATTGCAAATTCTCATATCCGCTGGGAATTGTGAATGTTCCTTCAACATAATTATATTTTTTGTTGCCACTTCCCTGCTGTGTAGTGCTGGTGACATCAACAGGTATATAAGCGAAATCAGATGTGTTTCTTACTGTCATTCCCGCTTCATATCTATCCTTAAGAAGAACTACCGAAAAAGATAAATTCTCATTATAGGATGTCTGCGGATACTTAAAACTGATCCTTGCAATATTACCATTAGTCTCACACTTTACATTTTCCATAGTACCTAAGGCAGGATCAATAAGAGTAAGCTTATATGTATTACTGCTTACAAGTGAAGAAAACAGAATTGATGAGCGTTCTACATTAAAAGCGGGACTCACACCTGAAGCTCTTGTAGTGTACTCAGTTTCAATATCTCCATCGTAATCTATAACATAAAGCTTCTTCTTTACTTTATCCGTTAGCTCTGAATCCTCATCAAGGCGAAGCCACCATTTTTCAAGGCTGTTGCCCTTCAAAGTTCTCTTTTTTCTATTGCTTTCAATAAGTAATTCCGTAGTGCTGTTTCTATATCCATAAGTTGTATTTGTTGCTTCTGCAGGATCAAGCGCAAAAATCTTGCTTCCCCTCAACTGTTCAAAAGCCCCCGTATCACCAACTCCATCCGTCTGAGATCTGGCATCCTTCTTACTTAATGCTATAGAAAGTCTTTCTGCATCAGTAAAAACTCCATCATGGTCCAAAAAGCCCTGATCATTCAAGTCTTCAAGGAGTCCTGTCTTACTTCCGGGCTTTAACATATAAAGCACATTATCACAATCAAGGAGCATTGTCTCCTTACTGCCATAATCACTTGAATCCACATCAAGTACTCTGTACTTCACGCTCTCGTCATCATATTTACCATAATACACATAGTTCCACTGACCGCTTCCCTTAACAGGATTAGCAATAGAACCTGTTCCAAGACCTGTTATTGTCTTTGAACTACCTGCAGCACTGACAGTCATAGAACCACCAAAAGCAGGTACCAGTGAAACAGACATGGCAAGAGCCATTGTTAACGACAACACCCTCTTAGGCATCGCAATCTTCATACATTATTCCTCCCAAATTTATTACTCTATAATAATACTGACTAACAGTCATAATTAAACATGCCGTATTAGTATATAACAAAACAAAGCCGCCAAGAATACAAAATATGAAATAACCCATTCATATTTCGTACTTGACGACTTTGAATTTCCATGAACCCTAGATTTCAGTAGGGCTTAATTTTTATAAATAATCCCGGAGTTTCCAGATTACATTCTGTCAGGTGCTGAGAATCCAAGTAAATCAATTCCTGTTTCCAACACTTTAAGTGTCACATTGAGGAGTGCGATATATCCGCTCTTCTTCTCCTCGTCAGCCTCTGTAAGGATCTTTGTTGAGTGATAGAAGCTGTTGAGTGCGTTTGAAAGCTCGTAGATATATGCACAGATTCTGTTGGGCATAAGGTCTCTTGCTGCACTCTCAACTGCATCTGCAAAGCGTGTGATAAGAAGCATAAGGTTCTTTTCATCTGCAGACTCAGCGTTTCTAAGAAGTGCTTCCTTTACATTTCCACCCTCTTTTTCATATTTGGAGAGGATAGACTTAATACGAACCATTGTGTAAAGTATGTACGGACCTGTGTCTCCCTCGAAGGATGTGAATTTATCTATATCGAAAATGTAATCCTTTGAAGGCTGGTTTGAAAGGTCTCCGTACTTGATAGCTGCAAGAGCAACCTTGTGGGCTGTATCCTTTGCCTCAGTATCATCGATATCCTGATTGCCTTCCTTGATACGGCTGTACATCTGCTCATCGATCTCAGCGATAAGCTTCTCAAGACGCATAACACCGCCCTCTCTTGTCTTGAAGGGCTTGCCGTCCTTGCCGTTCATGGTACCAAAGCCTACGAAATGAAGCTCTGTCTCAGGAAGAACAAGCTTTGTCTTTCTAGCGCAGCGGAATACCTGTGTGAAGTAAAGCTCCTGGCGCTTATCAACTACGTAGATAAGTCCCTCAGGCTTGAACTCTTCCATTCTCTGCTGGATTGTAGCAAGGTCAGTTGTATTGTAAAGAGAAGCTCCGTCTGACTTAAGGATCATGCAGGGCGGAATTTCCTTTGTATCAGTTTCCTCAGCAACGTCAACAACAAGGGCCCCCTGGCTCTCGTGTGCGTAGCCGTGCTGCTTCATGTAATCAACCATTCCGGGGATTACTTCGTGCACGTCAGACTCACCTCTCCAAAGGTCGAAGTCAACGTTCAGGTTCTTATAGTTTTTCTTAAGGTCATTTACAGACACGTTAAGGATGTGATGCCAAAGTGCACGGTATCCCTTATCGCCATCCTGAAGAAGCTTTGTTGCTTCCATAGCCTCAGCCTTGAAAGCCTCGTCCTCTTTTGACTTTGCACTTGCTGCAGGATAGATTTCCTCGAGCTCACTGATTGTGAAAGGAGCTTCCTTGGGATACTGTCCCTTGTGGTCTTTATCAAAATAAGGAAGATCAGGCTGGCGCTTTTTAAGCTCAGTAATTATGAGACCCATCTGAAGTCCCCAGTCACCGAGATGAATGTCGCCTGTTACCTTGTAGCCTGCATACTTAAGGATTCTCTTTAAGCTCTCTCCGATAACTGCTGAACGAAGGTGTCCAACGTGAAGGGGCTTAGCAACGTTCGGTCCGCCGTAATCGATCATGAAATTAGGCGCATGAAGAGGTGTCTTCACGCCGAAGTGATGCTCGTGAAGCATTTTTACGATGTAGCTTCTTACGAAATCTTCACTCACCTTAAGGTTAAGGAATCCGGGCTTAACGGATTCTACTGATGAAAAGATCTCACTTCCCTGAAGCTTTTCAGCAACAGCATCAGCAATCATGAAAGGTGCCTTGCCATACTTCTTGGCTCCTGCCATAGCTCCATTGCACTGATATTCACAGAGGTCAGGGCGGTTAGAAAGAGTAACCTTTCCAAGCTCTGCATCAAAACCGGCTGCCTCAAAAGCAGCAGATACTTCTTTTGAAATTAACTCTAAGATTTTTTCCAAAGTAATCTTCCTTCCTATTTATATGTAAATTATTTCTATATTTTACTTATGCATTCTATCACAAATATTTAAAAATGGGGAAATTTGTTTAAAATGTCCGCAAATCGTTCCCATTTAGGGCTTTTTCATCCTCACACATCATCCATCCCGGGGTGCCATAAGAACCTGTCAACGTCCACATGTGTCTCATCAACAAATTCTATTCCATCTGCCTCCAGCATTTTGATCTGAATATTCTCGCCGCCAAAGGCAAAGGCTGAGGACACCCTGCCCTCACGATTAACAACTCTGTAGCATGGAATGTGCTCAGGATCAGGATTTACATGAAGAGCATAGCCTACAACTCTGCTCCACCTTCTGTTTCCGGCAAGCATAGCTATCTGTCCGTAGGTTGCAACCTTCCCCTTTGGAATCTTCTTTACAATCTCGTAGATCTTATCAAAGGTATTATTCATGACTCATTCCTTTAAGAACTTTATATCTCTTAAGTGGCTCATCTGCTGAATCTATTCCTTCAGAGCCACCCACCTTCTCAACAGCACATGATGCAACAGCACAGGCAAAGCGTCCGCAGTCATCCAAAGAATAGCCTTCTGATAAGCCATATAAAAATCCTGCCGCGAAGCTGTCCCCTGCTCCGGTAGAATCTATCACCTTACAATCGGGATACGCAGGAATCTCATAGCATTTATCTGCTGTTTTAATAAGACATCCCTTACTTCCCCGCTTAATTACGGCGCATCCAGCACCTGCAGCAACTACCTTCCTGGCGTTTTCCTTAGCATCCCTGCAGTCAGTAAGCATCGCGATCTCATCCTCATTTGCAAGATAATAATCTATATAAGGAAGAAAGCACGCAATGTCACTTAGCTTCTCACCCTTCTTAGGCTTTGTCATGTCGGTAAGTAGTGTCCTTTTGGAATCACTGCCATTCTTAATCGCCTTAAATACCCTCTCCATCGCAGGAATACCAAGAACCGGTGATACAAATATGCTTGCAAAGCTCACAATCCCGCCAAGGCTATCGGCATGCGCCAATATATCTTCTTCCGAGAGCTTCCTTAGGCAGCTCTTAGGGTCAGTTAAGAAAAAACGCTCACCCTTTTCATCAACAAGAACTATATTCACAGATGACGGGAATTCATCTGAAATTGCCGAGCGCTCCGTTGACACTCCATTCTCATTAAGAAATACCTTGGTTCTGTCTCCTGCTTCATCCGTGCCAAGTCTTGTAATCAGCTCAGTTTTCTTACCAAGTCTTGATAACACAACGGCTTCATTCAGAGCATCTCCCCCAAATGATGTCCTTATAAACTCCATCGGCATTGATCCGATATCAAAGACTCCAGGATTTACAGGTCCTGCAAGGACGTCCATGACCGCTGCACCTATGACTGATATATCTACATCAGATTTCTGAATGTTCTGAGTCTGGCTTAGTCTCTCCTGCCTTGAAAACTCGCATCCGCAGAAATCCTGCCTGTAAAGATCAAACATGTGAGACAGCTCTATAGACCTCTTATAACCTTCCTTTTTCTTAAAGTCCGAAGGAAGAAAACTGACTCCATATTTATCTCCCATCTCGCTTCCGATTCTGTTAAGTCTCTCCGCATCCTTAAGAGGTGAAATTGTAAGAGTCGTTGTAAAAAAATCAAAGCCATGCTCTTTTGCAATCTTCGCAGATTCTTCAAGTCGAAGCTCAAAGCACTTCGTACATCTGTCTCCGCCCTCAGGGCATTTCTCCAAACCTTTAACAGCCTTCAGGAAGTCTGCCACATTGTAGACACCCTCGATAATTTCAATTTTCCTGGCAGATGCATCAGAATGCATCCCCTCGAAATTACCTTCTTCAACCTGTCTGTTGTACTCAGCAATAAGACGCTTTTCCTCCTCTACACGCTTTACATATTCAGGCTCATTCATGATGTTCGGGTTATAGAAAAACACCGTGATATCAAAGTATTGCCTAAGGTACTCGAGGCAGTAGGATGAACAGGGCGCGCAGCAGGCATGCAGAAGGAGTTTTGGGTATCTTCCTTCCTTCTGGAACTGTTGTATTTTCTTTTCAAGCTCTTTTGCGTAGTTTACTTTATTCATATTGGAATTCTTTCTATATCCATTCCTAAGTTTTTCTTTTTTGTATTAGAAATCCAGGGTTTATTCATTTATAATGTTCGTATTACATAATATTATCACAAATCGGAGGTCACATTCCCATGAATATCAGACGCGCTAATGAAAAAGACATCCCTCAGATGCTTGAGCTCTTAAGACAGGTAAATCTGGTTCACCATATAGGTCGTCCGGATCTTTTCAAAAAAGCCACAAAATACACCGGCGATGAATTGAAGGAAATCTTAAAGGATGAGACCCGTCCCATCTTCGCTGCAGTTGATGATTCCGATACCATGCAGGGCTACGCCTTCTGTGTTCACCAGCAGCACATCGGCAGTAATCTCCTCACTGACATTAAGACCCTGTACATCGATGATATCTGTGTTAACGAAAATTGCCGCGGTCAGCATGTTGGGAAAACGATCTACGACTATGTTATAAAGTGGGCAAAGGAAAATGATTACTACAACGTCACCTTAAATGTCTGGAACTGTAACGAAGGCGCTATGAAATTCTATGAATCCCTGGGCATGACACCCTACAAAATAGGAATGGAGCAGATTTTATAATCTGCCCCATTTTTTAATAAAGTTATTATCGTCTTACAGCACTATACTTGTGTAAACAAGATCATCAAGTGCTTCACTATTTCCGAGATAAATCTTGTATTTCATTCTCTCAAGCTGCCACTCTCTGTAAACAGGATTGTACCACTTAAGCTTCTCAAGAGGAGTCTTAACGGTTACAACCTTTGACTCGCCTGCCTTAAGAGATATCTTCTCAAATCCGCGAAGCTGTCTTATGGGACGATCAACTGCGGAATTCTCAAATCCCACATAGAGCTGAACAACCTCTTTACCTTCACGGTCGCCTGTGTTTGTAACCTTAACAGATGCCACAAGCTCATCTCCCTGAATCTCAGCCTCGGGATCCTCGAACCTGAAGTTGGTATAGCTAAGGCCAAATCCATAAGGTATAAGTGGCTTTACACCATTTTTATCAAGTCTTGTGTAGCCATGAAAATATTCGTAATACTGGTCTGTTGCCTCCCAGTCCACATGAGGAAGATCTTCCTCAGAAACCGGTACAACAAACGGAAGCTTTCCGGAAGGATTTACATCTCCAAAGAGAATTTCCGCAAGGGCTGTGCCGCCCTCCATTCCGGGATAATAAGCCATAAGAACCGAATTCACCTTATCGATCCAGTCTGTCATCATGATCATGTTTCCGCCGATCAGAACAACAACAGACTTTTCATTAACATCTCCTGTCTCCTGAAGGAGCTTCACATCCTCATCATGAAGACCAAGTCCTCTCTTTCTGTCACCGCCGATAGCTCCTGTGTAGTTATCAGAGGTATCTGTAGAAATGAACTCACCTTCATCATCATGATTATATCCAACAACATAGATAACAGCATCTGCTTCAGAAGCAGCCTTCTTTACCTCAGCTAGATCAGATCCATCTGCATACAAAATCTCAGCAGAAGGAACTGCTTCCTTAATACCCTGAAGAGGTGTCTTTACATAAGGAGGTCTGACCCAGCTGGAGCCCTGATCACCGATAACCTCAGCATCAGCCAGTTTTCCAACTACAGCTATCTTCTTAATGTTCTTGGCAAGAGGAAGAACATTTTTATTCTTCACAAGAGTGATTGCTTCTTCAGCTGCTCTCTTTGCAAGCTCGATATGCTCCTTACTTCCCACAACTGACATATCGTACTCTTTATGATCCTTATCAAAAGCGAGAATCGTGCGGACAATTCTGATAGCTGCATCATCAATTCTGCTCTCCGGAACAAATCCATCCTTAACAGCCTGAACAAGCCTCTTACCAAAGAACTGTGTCCACAGCATCTCCATATCCTGACCGCCGTTGGCAGCTTCAACAGTATCAAGAACACCCCAGCAGAAATCGGACATTACAAAGCCGTCAAAGCCCCACTCCTTCTTAAGCACCTGACTTAAGAGATATTTGTGGTGACCACACTGTACACCGTTGTAGCGGTTGTAGGAGCTCATTATGCTTGCACAGCCTGCGTCCACGCAGTCCTTAAAGTGCGGCAGATAAACCTCCTGCTCCGTTCTCTGATCGCAGGTTACACTAACCTTGAATCTGGCATTTTCCATGTCATTAAAAGCAAAGTGCTTCACACACGCCATAACATCTTCGCTCTGGACACCCTTAACAAGTGAAGCACCCATTCTTCCTATCTGGTAGGTCTCCTCACCATAGGTCTCCTGGCTTCGGCCCCATCCTGGATTATACGGAAGATTGATACATACACCTGCAAAAAGGTTTCCGCCAAAGCCTCTGACCTCCTGGCCGATCGCATGTCCAATTTCCTCCTCAAGCGCAGGATTAAAGGTCGCACCTCTCGCCATGGAAACAGGAAAACAGGTCGACTGATTGTTACCACAAACAACGCCTCTTGGCCCGTCAACAAATTTCATAGGCGGAACGCCCTGCTCCGGAAGACCGCCTGCTTCGTAGGGCTTTACGTTATAATGAGCACCCTCCTCTGTTCCGAGGACAAGCTCCATTATCTCGCTCTCCTTCATGGATGTAGCGTCAATATTACCTGCCATGAGACTTACCTTCTGCTCCAAGGTCAACTTCCCAACAATTTCCTTAGCTTTTTCGTCAAATGTCATTCTTAATTTCTTGTCTTTTTTCATCCCTTAACCGCTCCTGCCATCATACCTTTAACAAGTTTATCCTGAAACACAATAAACAGTGTAATCATCGGAAGTACCGATAAAGTCAGAACCGACAAAATAATCGGTATATCCATTGAATGCTCGCCCTTAAACTGTCCAAGTGCAAGAGGAAGTGTCTTATTCTGAGGACTGATTATCAGAGTATTTGCAAAAGCAAACTCATTCCACATTGAAACACCGTTATATATTGCCAGTGTTGACAGTCCTGATTTTGATAAAGGAAGAATCATCTTAAAGAAATTCTGATAGCGGTTACAGCCATCAATTTCCGCAGATTCTTCAATCTCTCTCGGTATTGTTTTCATAAATGCCGTAAGAATGAAAACTGACATCGGAAGAGCAAATGCTACATAAGGTCCGATAAGTGCCTTAAGTGAATCATAGAATCCAATAGATGTTGTAAGCTTGAAAATCGGAATCAAAGTTACATGCATAGGCACTGCCATCATAGCTACGATCATTGCGTAAATCAGAGCATTCAGCTTAAAACTCATTCTTGCAAGCGGATATGCTGCGAAGGCTGAAATAATAAGCATCAGTACAAGTGATATCGCAACAACTATTACACTTCGGAAAAAATATCCGAAAAATCCGTGTGTAACAACTTCAACATAGTTATTGAAATACCAGGGATCCGGAAGATGGAATACACCCTGCTGCAACATGTCGAACTGCTTACGGAACGAATTCATTATCATAAAGAAAAATGGTGTAAGCGTCAGCACCAGCTGTATAATTGCAAAAATAAATGCTATTGTCCACGCAATCCTTGATTTAATCTTGGATATGCGATAATCAGCATCATTTGATTTTCCGAGACTGTTTATATCGACTGCCATGGTAGAGTCGTTTATATTGTGATTACCCTTCATAATTAATAATCCTCCTTAACCTTAAATACTTTGTTAAAGAGCAATGCTATAGCCGTTATCAGAATGAACATTCCGGCTGCTACGCAGGAACCGTAGCCCATGTTAAACTGCTGGAATGACAGCTTATACATATAGGTAGCCATAAGCTCTGTAGAACCTGAAGGTCCGCCCTGGGTCATGTTCCAGATCATATCGAAATATTTCAGTGATCCGATAAGGGACATTGTGCATGCTGTCTTGAAAATAGGGCCAAGGAGAGGTATCGCAATAAGGCGAATGTACTGCCCTCTTGTTGCACCATCTATTACAGCCGCTTCATAAATAGTAGTATCGATGTTTCCGTATCCGGCGATGAAGTAAACCATATAAAAAGGAGTAAACTGCCATGCCATAACACCGATAACTGTGTAAAGTGCATTGGGAGCTGTTCCCAAAAGGTCAATTGTAGTTCTCTTTCCATTAAAAATTGTTGCCAGAGAGGAAATAATTCCTCCGTTTGTTGCGAGCGCATAGATAAAAAGGAATGCGATAGCAACTGAACTCATAAGATAAGGTAAGAACCATATGATTTTAAAAATATTAAATTTCTTTCCACCTGCATCCAGAAATGTTGCAAGCAACATTCCGATGGGAATCTGAAGAAGAATCGAGAATACCATTACGATCAGATTGTGCTTAAAGGATTTCCAAAACATTGCATCCTTCAACAGCGCTTTCCAGTTATCGAGGCCGACAAATATTCTATCTGCCGATATTCCGTTCCATTTGTATCCGCTTATAACAAAGGTATCAACAACGGGATACACAATAAAAATTGTGATTAGCAAGAGCGCCGGTAGCAGGAACACTGTTGCTGCCTTGGCCGTACTCCTTGCTTTCGCCTGAGCAAGCCCCATATTATTACTTTTATCCATATCTCTCCTTCCTGTTTCCTTAAGCAGATATTCTGCTTTGCCTCACTAAGTGATTACCAAAAGGATTACTAAAAACTGCCCGCAGAATAGATTATCCTGCGGGCAGCGGTTTTTTAAAATCCAGCCGCAGCTTAGACTTATATTTACTTCTTACTGTTCAGCAATAGCCTTCTGCATTGCTTCATCCTGTTCCTGTCCGATCTCCTCAGGAGTCTTCTCAAGACCAAAGAGCTCTGTCATGCAGTTCTTATGAACTTCTGTAACAGATGCAGGAAGGTACTGGTCATACCAAAGCTGTACGTTTGATGCGTTGAAGAATACGTCAACTACAACCTTATTGTTAGGATCATCAACCTGTGTATCAAATCCCTTAATGGAAGGAATATTTCCGCTATCCATCTGCATCTTGTTGTATGTATCATCGTTGAAGTACTGAGTAGCCAAAACATAGCAAGCATCAAGCATATCCTGGTCTACAGAACCATCTTCCTTGAAGCAGTTGAAGGAGAATCCGTTACCGATTGCTGTTCCGATTTCTACGTTCTGAGGAACGCCTGCAGCCTTAGCTTCTGAATCCTCAGGGAAACGGAATACGCCGATGTTCTCGTTGTACCACTCTTCGTTATCAGATCTGATACCTGCTACCTGCCATGAGCCGTGAAGCATCATTGCCGCAGAGCCATCATAAAGGAGTGCTCTATCCTGGTTATCATCAGCTGTAAGAGAGTTAACACCATCCGGGAAATATCCCTTCTTTACCCAATCCTGAATCTTCTCAGCTGCATAGATGAATGCGGGACTTGTGAATGAGCCGCCGTTCTCCTGCGTATAAGCTGCATCAAATTCATCGTTACCTGAGTGACGCGCTACAAGATACATGTAGTACATGGAGCCTGTCCACTTGGATGCATTTGCAAGTGCGAAAGGTGTATAGCCTGCTTCCTTAAGCTTAGCGCATGCTGCTTCAAGATCATCGATTGTCTCAGGAACTTCAATACCCTGCTCAGCAAAAATTGTCTTGTTATAGAAGATATCGCATCCGGAAAGTCCTCCGAAAGGAATAGCGAGCATCTTACCGTCATAGGTTGACTGTGCTACTGCTGCATCGATGAAATCAGGATGATCGTATTTTGCATACATATCAGTGATATCATTAGCAAAACCTGACTTGTAGTACTCAGCCATAGGGCCGCCACCCCAGTGGATGTACATGTTGGGAGCCTGTCCTGAACTCATTGCAACTACCAGCTGCTGCTTGTAGTTATCGTTCTGCTGATGAACCTGATTAACCGTGATATTAGGATAATCAGCCATGAATCTCTGAACAGCACCTTCCTGATTACTCTTAGCAGGATCCTCTGTAGCGATGTCCCAAAGAGTAATTGTCAAAGGCTCGGTTGTCAGTTCCGGAAGATTCTTACCGTCGGTCTGTTTTCCGGTTGCTGAATCCGTAGTAGCATCTGCGGAATCAGTACTTTCAGCAGTATCAGCCTTCTCTTCGGTAGCCTCTGTAGATGTTTCTGTGGTTGTGTCTGCTGCTTCGGTCTTCGCTGTGTCGTCGCCACCAGCTGCCGGAGCCGGAGTTGATGTGGATCCCCCACATCCTACAATTGATGTAACAGTCAGAGCTGTTGCAAGAAATGTAGCAAATACCTTTTTCTTCATACAAAACCTCCTTCGTAGAAGCTTGCCGGTAAATCCACCTCCTAATTCTGAAAATACCAGCTTGCTAAAATAATTATCTGTTTCTTTATATATAATGTTAAATTAGTCCGATAATTATTGCATACAAAAAATTGCTATCCATTTTACTAAAATTGCTCTTTTATATGTGCATATTATCACTTTGATTAATACTAACCAAATATGTGATGTGCATTTTGACAGATTTTACATCATTATTCCCACTTTGATATGGTATAATGTCCATAATTTATAAAATAAGTATTAACACAGCAACCTATTGCTCTATATTAAATGGCAATTTTGGAACGCTCCAATATTGCTTGTGTTAAAAAAGAGTTTTGTTGGGGGATTTCTATATGAAAAGGCAGATGGCAAGCGCCCGGGAGAGCGTTCAACACAAGAAAAATACCAGTCTCCGTATGTACATCAATAAGGAGCACACCAACTATCCTCCCCATTGGCATACGGATGTCGAGATCATATGTGCAAAAGAGGGTGATTACAAGGTTATCTGTGCCAATCAGACCTACAACCTTGAAGAGGGTGATATTCTTCTTATCTGCCCTGCCGTTATCCATGAGATATTCTCCACCTGTATCGGAGAAAGAGTTTACATTCAGGCAGATTTTTCAAGGCTCACACTTTTAAAGGAGCTGGAGAAGGCTTTCCGCCTCATGTCTCCCGCTCTTCATATTCAGGCCAGAACCTGCCCGCCCAATATTTACAAAAAATTCTGTAACTGGATTGACGAGATAAAAGAAATCTACTTTGGCTCTGCGCCACCTGTAGAGATGTGCGAAGGCACCACAGGTCACAGTCTCATGTCCTTTACAGAACTTGAGCCCTTCGGAGAGCTTGAGATTTATTCAATCCTCATGCAGTTTACAGCCCTCGCCGGCAAGAACTTAAGTCTCTTCCAGGGCGGTGATCACAGCTCAGAGGATGCGGTATTCAAAAACAGCATATCACTTAGCAGTGTATGTGCTTATCTGTCTGAGCACTTCACTGAGGATATTTCGTTAGAAAGCATCGCGGACTATGCAGGCTTTAGTAAATATCACTTCGCCCGCATCTTTCACGATTACGCAGGAACTACCTTCTATCAGTTCCTACAGCAAAAGCGCATAGGCTATGCTCAGATGCTCCTGTCAAACCCGGAGGTATCCATAACAGACATCGCCTACCAGTCAGGCTTTGCCAGCAGTCCTGCATTCGCAAGAGCCTTCAGGAAAAGCACAGGCTATACGCCTTCCGAATTCCGAATGCTCAATGAGCTCCGCCATCCACTTCCGGAAAACGAGCATTTTGCAGACCTTGCCTCCGGCACTCCTTCATAAATTATCTAAGCAGGAATTCTCCTGCATAAAAAACGCGTCTGATACTGTTCTGTATCAGGCGCGTTACTTATTTGTTATTCTATTACTTTTCCATCCAGCACAGCTTCTGTCAGCTTATCACCCTCATAGGTCAGCTTCAGCGAGAAAAACGGCTGCTCGGGGTTCTTTATAAGGTCAAGGAAAATCAGATCTCCCTTCCAGAGATTAAGCTCAGGGATCCTTTCCCTGGAAACCCACTCGAGTGTCCCCTCATTGCAGGATGTAAGTGTTCCTTCGAAATCGTCAGATGTAAAAAGGCACATATAATCAGTTACATCATTGCTAAAAGGGCTCTTCTCTTCTTTTGTGTAAAGCTCATCTCTGTCACCGGCTGCTGCCTTGGAGTAAAAGGTAACAATCCCTCTAAACCTCACTGACTTAAGTGTAAGACCTGTCTCCTCCAAAACCTCACGCCTTACACAATCGTCAGGGCTCTCACCGTTTTCGCAGTGACCGCCGGGTGCGATCCATTTTCCCTCGTTTATATCATTCTTTTTCTTCGTACGATGAAGCATCAGGTATTTACCATCATCTTCTATGTAGCAAAGTGTTGTTATTTCCATAGGTCACCCCAGATATCGTTGCAGAGCGCCTCGCAGTATACCTTTGAGAAGTCAGGATCCTGCTTAACAATCTCATTCTTATCAGCCATAGAGTCTGTATACTCATTCAAAGGATAAACAGTTACGTTCTCAGCTCCGCTCTCTACATGGCATACAATAGCTCTTATACTGTAGTCATCTATGCAGACCTCGCCGTTTTCATCACGGCCAAGCTTAACATTAGCAAGTCCGCCCACCATGCGATCTGCGACCTGATCTCCTGTACCGGATGTCCAGTTTACAAAATTGCCGATTGAGTAGTAAACCAGCATATCGCCGTCGCCGTGGTTATTGGTGATCTTGCCGTCGCTGTCCTTAAGCATCTCAATAGGCTGAATTACATGAGGATGCGTTCCGATTACAAGGTCAGCTCCATTTTCTCTGAAAATCTCAGTCCACTTAGTCTGAACACTGTCTATATTGTGATCGTACTCAGTTCCCCAGTGAGGACATACGATTGTAAAGTCTGCATTTTCTTCTGCGTACTTAAGATCCGCAATAACCTTATCCTCTTCAAGAAGGTCCACTGCGTATGGCATATCTGAAGGAAGTGATATTCCGTTTGTACCGTAGGTATAGTTAAGAACCGCAACCTTTATGCCATTTCTCTCAACAATCCTTACCTTATCATATTCTTCCTCGGTCTCGTTTATACCTGCAACCGTTATTTCAGGATAGTTCTTCTTCCAGAATTCGCAGGCATTTATGATTCCCTTCTTCCCCTTATCAAGAGCATGGTTTGTGGCATGACAGATAACGTCAAAGCCTGCCTTTACAAGAGAATCTCCAAGCTCGTAGGGAGCGTTAAATGACGGATAGCCTGTAACTCCGAGGTCCTCTCCTCCAAGGATAACCTCCTGATTTACAATGGCGATATCTGCTGCAGATATCTCATCCCTGGTCTTATCGAATATGAAGTCAAAATTGTAATCGCCTGATGTATCCTCTCCGGCCTCCGCCACCGGTGTATGTAAGAGTACATCACCTGCCATAGTAACAGTCAGCTCGTCAGAGCTCTCAGCAGCAGCCATCTCAGTTGCCTCAGCAGCCTCTGCTTCGACATCATCAGATTTAGCACCTTCTATCTTCGATTTATCAATATTCGTTATCGAATTCTTAGATGCCCCCAAGTTATCGGATTCTTCTGCTGCATCCTCTTTTCCTGCATAAATAGGAACCTCTGCATCGAATAAGCTGTCAGAAGATTCATCTGCATCCTCATAGGCAAATGACTCCTCTGTCTCCTCCGTAGCCTCTGAATCGTATGCGTAATCTGCTGAATCCGTAGTTTCTGTATCCTCCATGGCCATCTCAACGCTGGCTGCAGGTGCTGCTGTTTCCATGGACTTATGACCATCAACGCCCACAAGTCTTATTACTCCGTAAGCCCCAAGCATAACGAGAGCAAAAACAGCTACCCTGGATCCATATCTTGCTACAAATTTGATAATTTTTCCGGATGAGCTCTCAGCCTTCTTCTTTTCAAAGTCACTGATGTTTACCTTCTGAAAGCTCAGCGGCTCGCTACCGGCACCTTCGCCTTCCTTGTTGTCATTACCCGCGTTATCTCCTTCAACCTCCTTCTGAATATTCTCGAGGAGTCTTGCACGCATCTCGTCAGTAATGACTATGTTTTCCATAACTTCATTATACTTACTCAAAGTCATACGCCTCCTTTAGAATATTTTTCAGCTGCTGCCTTCCGCGGTTTAAGTCGGAGCGAACAGTGGATTCATTCCTCTTTAATATCTCAGCTATATCCTTGGTGGAATAACCCTCCTGATAAAAAAGATGAATTACCTCTCTGTACTTTTCCGGAAGCTGCTTGACAGCATCCCACACGAACGCAAGGTCCTCCTTATTATCCGCAACAAGCTCCTCAGAAAGCTCATCCGCTTTTCTGACATTGTTATAATCGATCTTGTTTTTACTAAGATTAGCTGCCACTGTTAAAAGCCAGGCCTTTTCATGATTTGCATTTTCAAAGGCCGGCGCCTTTCTTATGTATTGAATAAGTGTATCCTGAACGATATCCTCTGCGTCGCTCATATTGTGAAGATATGAGTAGGCTGTCCTCAGGATTGCGTTACCGTATCTGTCGAGGAGCTCCCCAGCTCTCTCTGCGGGATTCCCAATTGCTGCAGTAGCATCACCGCTTATAACAGACTTAACGGTCTTTGCGGAAGCCTGTACCATTGCAAACAGGTGACCTGCTGCTTTGGTACAGGAGTTCCATATATCATTGAATATATCTAATAAACTATTATATTTTCCCTCTATAATTTCTTCATTTTGCAGTGTAAGTGTATACATAACTCCCTCTTCCCCTAAAAGTCGCTATGTATTAGTATATCACCTATTAACTGCGCTTTGCTACCATTCTTACAAGCTGATTGAATTCATCTTTATATTCATCTGTGTTCTCAACCTGCTTGTAGCCATCCATAATGTCCTGAAGAGTAGCTGTTCCCTTGTGTTCGCTGTCTGAAAGGATCATTGCGAACTCTGCCACAAGGCCTGCAAATCTGATGTTCTCGCTGCCCTCTTCGCTGAAGTCCTTATCGCCAACAACTATTGAAAAAAGCTCTGACTTGTCTGCCTCAGGCTCCTTATAACGAACACTTACTGTTGCATACTCTGAATAGAACTCTGAATTCTCATCTGCCTTCTCCTCACTCTTGTCATCTGAAGACTTGTCCTGATACTTAAGATTTATAGCACTCTGGCTTCCCTCGGGAACTATCTCATAAAGAGCAACAACGCTGTGTCCTGCGCCGATCTCGCCTCCGTCCTTGGTGTCATCATTGAAATCAGCATCGTTCATGAGTCTGTTTTCATAGCCGATCAGTCTGTAGGAATTAACTCTTGCAGGATTGAACTCAACCTGGAGCTTAACATCCTTTGCAACTGTAACAAGTGTTGATCCCATCTCATATACAAGAACCTTCTTACCCTCGAAAAGTGAATCGATGTATGAGTAGTTACCATTGCCGCGATCTGCAAGTCTCTCAAGGTTATCGTCCTTAAGATTGCCGGTTCCAAAACCAAGTACTGATAAGAAGATTCCGTTGTTCTTCTTTTCCTCAATAAGCTTCTCAAGGTCATCGGGATTATCAACACCTACATTAAGATCACCATCTGTGCACATCACTATTCTGTTGATGCCGCCATCGATGTAGTTATCCTCTGCAATCTGATATGCCTTCTGGATTCCTGCCTCACCGTTTGTGCAGCCGGAAGCTGACATACTGTCAATTGCGTTAATGACCTCTCTCTTGTTCTTCATGCTCTCACCTGAGAGAAGAACCTCTTCATGTCCTGAATAAGTTACGATTGAGATAACGCCCTTTCCGGGAAGTGAATTAACCAGCTCTGTGAGTGACTTCTGTAAAAGGGGAAGCTTGTCAGGCTCATCCATTGATCCGGATACATCTACCAGGAATACCAGGTTGCTTGCAGGTGCCTCTGAGAGATCTATATCCCTTGTCTTCATTCCCACGAACATAAGCTCATGATCCTCATTCCAGGGGCAGGTGGTAATTTCTGTTGTAATACCGAACTTATTATTTCCCTCAGGATTATTAAGGTCGTATGAAAAATAGTTGATGAACTCTTCAGGTCTTACTGCATCTGTATTGATCTCTGAAAGAGTGTATCCATCCTCTATCATTCTTCTTACGTTTGAGTAGGAGGCTGTGTCCACGTCAGCTGCGAAGGTTGAAAGCGGCTTTGTACTAACAAGGTTATAACCGTTCTCCTCAGGCTTCTCGTAGGACTCTGTGTTATACTGAGGCTCTTCGGGATAATACATATCCGTGCATTCCTCGTATGCCTCAGTGGCATAGCATGCAGAATCTTCTGTTGCAGTCTCATATTCGTATGAGCTGTCGCTTTTTGTTTCTGTAGCAGTTGTGGCAGCTGTTTCTGTCATCTTACTGCTACCGCAGCCGCAGATAGAGCTGGCTGCGATGATTGTGCTTAGCACAACCGGTGTAACTTTCATTTGTCTTCTCATAACTTTTTCCCTCCGATAGCAATTGCTTTTGTTACCTTTCCCCTTTTGAAAAGTAACTGTTTTTTTGCTGTTCTACTCTATATACAGATGGCGTTATGAAAATGTTGCAGGGTTTAAAAATATTTTTTTGCAATAAAAACGTGCCGGATTTTTCCGACACGTTTCGTTATTTATTATGCTGTTTTCCTTTATAAAAAGGTTCTCATATCTTAGCTATATCAACAAGCTCAAGTGTATCCTCTTTATATGCATCCTCAAGACTTGTTACCAGAGCTCTTGCAGTATCAAGCGCAGTGATTACGTTTACGCCTGTCTCGATAGCTGTACGGCGGATAAGGAATCCGTCACGACTCTTGTCACGTCCCTGTGTGGGAGTATCGATAACAAGGTCGATTCTGTGACCAAGGATAAGGTCGATGACAGTAGGTGACTCCTGGCTGATACGGTTTACCTTACGAGCCTTAACACCATTTTCATTCAAGGTATCAGCTGTAGATCTGGTTGCATAGATGATATAACCGAGCTTTTCAAAGCGTCTTGCTATCTCTATAACCTCACCCTTATCTGAATCCTTAACGGTGATGATCATCTGCTTATGCTTGGGAAGCTTGATTCCAGCGCCAAGGAAGGCCTTGTAAAGAGCCTCACTGTAGGACTTGCTGATTCCAAGACACTCACCTGTACTCTTCATCTCAGGTCCAAGACTGATCTCAGCTCCTCTGATCTTCTCGAAGGAGAATACGGGCATCTTAATAGCGATGTGCTCAGCTTCAGGCTGAAGTCCCGGAGTGTATCCAAGGTCAACAAGCTTTTTGCCCATCATTACCTGTGCTGCAAGATCAACGATCGGAATACCTGTAACCTTACTGATATAAGGAACTGTACGTGATGATCTGGGGTTAGCCTCAATGATGTAAACCTCATCACCTACAGCGATAAACTGTACATTTATAAGTCCGACTACGTGGAGTGCCTTTGCAAGTCTTGCTGTGTAGTCAGCGATTGTCTGCTTAACCTTATCGGAAAGTGACTGTGCAGGATAAACTGAGATTGAATCTCCGGAGTGGATACCTGATCTCTCGATATGCTCCATGATACCGGGGATTACAATGTTCTCGCCGTCACAAACCGCATCTACCTCAGTCTCAACACCCTGCAGATACTTATCTACGAGGATCGGGTGATCCTGAGCAATTCTGTTGATGATGTTGATAAACTCCTCAATTTCCTGATCTGAAAGAGCTATCTGCATGCCCTGTCCGCCAAGTACGTAGGAAGGACGAACAAGTACGGGATATCCGAGTCTGTTGGCAACCTCTTTTGCTTCCTCAGCTGTGAATACTGTTGCACCCTCAGCACGCTTTATTCCTGTCTCCTCAAGGATTCTGTCGAAGATCTCTCTGTCTTCTGCAGCATCTACGTCCTCTGCCTTTGTACCGTAGATCTTAACACCCATCTTCATAAGATCCTGAGTGAGCTTGATTGCTGTCTGACCACCGAACTGAACAACTGCTCCGTCGGGCTTTTCAAGTCTTACGATGTTCTCAACATCCTCGGGTGTGAGAGGCTCAAAGTAGAGCTTATCTGCGATATCAAAGTCAGTTGAAACCGTCTCAGGGTTGTTGTTGATGATGATGGTCTCGTATCCTGCCTTCTCAAATGCCCATGTTGCATGAACTGAACAGTAATCGAACTCGATACCCTGACCGATTCTGATAGGACCAGAACCAAGAACCAGGATCTTCTTTTTACCTGAGCCTTCGCCCTCTGCCTCGTTCTCCTCATCACTGTCTCCGTAAACTGAATAGTAGTAAGGAGTCTCAGCTGCAAACTCAGCCGCACAGGTATCAACCAGCTTGTAGGCTGCCTTTATTCCGTAGAAATCCCTTAAGTTCTTGATAGTGTCTACTGAAAATCTTGTAAGTCTGCTTATAACCTTATCGGGATACTCAAGTCTCTTTGCCTTAAGAAGTGTATCAAAGCTGATAAGCTTTTTAGCCTCTTCAAATTCGGGGACGTTCTCCTCAGAAACCTTATGACGGGCGATTGTGCTCTTTTCACCGATTCTAAGGAGCTTTAATTCCATCTTGATAAGTGTGTGGATCTTATCGATGAACCAGAGGTCGATCATGGTAATATCATGGATCTCATCGTGGCTCATTCCTCTTCTGAGAGCCTCTGCGATAACCCAGATTCTCTGATCATCTACTACAGTCAGACGGTCCTTGAGCTCATCATCATCAAGCTCTGAAAAATCGTAGCTTGTAAGGCAGTCAACGTGCTGCTCCAGTGAACGGATAGCCTTCATCATAGCGCCTTCGAAGCTATGGCAGATACTCATAACCTCACCGGTAGCCTTCATCTGAGTTGTAAGCGTACGCTTTGCCGTAATAAATTTATCGAAAGGCAGTCTGGGGAATTTTACTACGCAGTAGTCAAGTGTAGGCTCGAAGCTTGCGTAGGTCTTTCCTGTGATTGCATTCTTGATCTCATCAAGTGTATAGCCAAGAGCGATCTTAGCTGCAACCTTGGCGATCGGATATCCTGTTGCCTTGGAAGCAAGCGCTGAAGAACGGCTTACTCGAGGGTTAACCTCGATTACGCAATACTCAAAGCTTGTGGGGTGAAGCGCAAACTGTACGTTACATCCACCTGTGATCTGCAGCTCATCAATGATGTTGAGTGCAGCGCTTCTGAGCATCTGGTACTCTTTATCTGTAAGTGTCTGTGAAGGTGCAACTACTATACTGTCACCTGTGTGAACACCGACGGGATCGATGTTTTCCATGTTACAAACAGTAATGCAGTTACCTGCGCTGTCTCGCATTACCTCGTACTCGATTTCCTTCCAGCCGGCGATGCAGCGCTCTACAAGAACCTCGTTAGCTCTTGAAAGACGAAGTCCGTTTTCAAGTATCTCCTCACACTCTGCTCTGTTATGTGCGATTCCGCCGCCACTTCCACCAAGGGTGAACGCAGGACGAAGAACTACGGGATAGCCAATCTTCTCAGCAAAAGCCACACCGTCATCAACGTTATGTACAACCAGAGATGCTGCGCAGGGCTCGCCGATCTTCTCCATTGTATCCTTGAATTCCTGGCGGTCCTCAGCCTTCTTGATTGTCTCAGCAGTTGTTCCAAGAAGCTTTACATTATGAGCTGCAAGGAAGCCTGACTCAGCAAGCTCCATTCCAAGGTTAAGTCCTGCCTGTCCTCCCAGTGTAGGAAGTACGCTGTCAGGCTTCTCCTTTTCAATGATCTGCTCAAGAACCTTGACTGTAAGGGGCTCAATGTAAACTTCATCTGCAATATCTTTATCTGTCATGATGGTCGCAGGATTGGAGTTAACAAGAATTACTTCTATTCCCTCCTCCTTCAGTGAGCGGCAAGCCTGAGTTCCCGCATAGTCGAACTCGGCCGCCTGTCCGATTACGATCGGACCTGAACCTATGACCAAAACCTTTTTCACATCTTTATTCTTAGGCATTATGCATCCTTCCTCATCATCTTAATAAAACGATCAAATAAGTATCCGCTGTCCTGAGGGCCGCAGCAGGCCTCGGGGTGAAACTGAACTGTAAATATGTTTTTGCCCACATACTTAAGTCCCTCGTTTGTTCCATCATTTACATTCACAAAAGCAGGCACGGCAACCTTCGGGTCAAGCTTATCAGTGTCAACTACATAGCCGTGGTTCTGTGATGAAATGTAAACCCTGCCGGTCTCCAAGTCCTTAACCGGGTGGTTACCACCGCGGTGACCGTATTTCATCTTATAGGTATCAGCGCCGGTTGCAAGAGCCATAAGCTGATGTCCAAGGCAGATGGCAAAAATCGGAACATCTGATGCATAAAGCTTTTTGATCTCCTCAATAACTCCCGTGCACTCCTTCGGATCGCCGGGGCCGTTACTGAGCATGATTCCATCAGGCTTATCCTTGAGCATCTCCTCTGCTGTGGTATCAGAAGGATAAACTGTAACGTCACATCCTCTTGCTGCAAGTGAAGCTGCAATATTGTCCTTTGCACCTACATCAAGAAGTGCAACCTTAAGTCCCTTACCGTTTAACTCTTTTACTATGCTGGGGCGTTTTTCGCGCTTACTAAGGTCTCCCTTAAGCGCTGCCTCATAATCCTCTTTCTTAAATACAGCACTTCCGGAAAGAGGTCCGTTTTCAGCCAGGTCCCTGCTGCCTTCTATCTTCTTTATCTCCTTGCAGGAAACCTTCTCAACAACCTTTCCTGTGTTATAGGCCTTGAGCCTCGGAATGATCGAGTCAATGTTGTAATTCTCGTCAGTTGTGATCATTCCGTTCATGGTTCCCTTTTCACGAAGGATGCGAACCAGCTTACGTGTGTCTATTCTCTCTATGCCGGGAATATCATATTCTTCCAGAAATTCCTGGACTGTCATGTCGCAGCGGAAGTTAGATGCCACATCTGAGAGCTCTCTTACGATAACTCCATCAAGCCATATGCGCTCAGATTCCATGTCATCTCTGCAAACACCGTAATTACCAATAAGTGGATAAGTCATGCAAACTGCCTGTCCTGCATAGGACGGATCAGTGAACACCTCTGTGTAGCCCGCCATGGAAGTATTAAAAACTATCTCGCTTATAACTTCCCTTTTGGCGCCAATGGCTTTTCCCTTAAAAACGGTGCCATCTTCCAAAATCAAAAATGCTTTCATTCGCTCCTCCTGAATATTTTAATACGTGATTTGCATGCAAGCATGCACTCAAACTTGCGCTTGCAAATAGCTTATCACTCAAAGTATCTAACTCCGCTCTCAAATATCTTCATATCCTGCTCACCGAAGATGTTCACTGCAACGCCGTCGCCGCGTCTCTCTGAGTGGCACATCTTACCAAGGCAGCGTCCGTCAGGTGATGTGATACCCTCAACTGCCATGTAGGAACCATTGATGTTCCAGAGGTTATCAAGATGTACCTGACCCTCAGGATCACAGTACTGTGTTACGATCTGTCCGTTCTCGAAGAGGTTCTTAAGAACATCTGTAGGTGCTACGAAACGTCCCTCTCCGTGAGATGCGGGGTTAACATATACGCCGCCAAGCTCAGCGCCCTGCATCCAGGGTGACTTGTTGCTTACAACTCTAAGATAAGCCATTGTTGAGATGTGGCGTCCGATTGTGTTGAAGGTCAGTGTCGGGCTCTCAGGGTTCTGACCTGTGATCTGTCCGTTAGGTACAAGGCCAAGCTTGATCATAGCCTGGAATCCGTTACAGATACCAAGTGCAAGACCATCTCTGTTCTGAAGAAGGTCATTTACAGCCTCCTTGATGCTCTCGTTCTGGAAAGCTGTTGCGAAGAACTTAGCACTTCCGTCAGGCTCATCACCAGCTGAGAATCCGCCGGGGAACATGATGATCTGTGCCTGCTCTATAGCCTTCTTGAACTCAGCAACTGACTCTACGATATCCTCAGCATTTCTGTTTCTGAAGATCTTAACGATTGTGTCAGCGCCTGCTCTCTCAAATGCCTGAGCTGAGTCGTACTCACAGTTACTTCCGGGGAATACAGGAATGAAAACCGTGGGCTTTGCTGTCTTATTTTTGCATACATATATATCTGAAGCTTTATATTCTTTTGTTAAAGCGCCATCCTCGAAAATGCTCTTCTTATCTGCGCTCTCTGTATCCTCCTCAGAAACAGGTGCTACTGAAGGGAATACCTTTTCAAGCTTGTTCTTCCAGTTCTCAAGAGCTTCCTCTTCGGAAATCTCTACATTACCGATTGTGAACTTACCGTCATCAGTTACATAACCGATCTCTCTTGCCTCTCTGAGAGCCAGAACATCACCGGCCTTATCAGCAGGAACCTCAAGAAGGATGTTACCGATTCTGTTTGTGAAGAGATCTTCATGCTTAACACATTCTGCAATCTTCACACCGAAGCCGTTACCGAATGCCATTTTGCTGATTGCAGCTGCAACACCGTAGCAGTCGATTGCATAAGCAGCCTTTACATAGCCCTTCTGCATAAGGTCATGGATCTCATCATAGCGAGCCATAACCTTTTCATAATCAGGAAGGTCATACTCATCTCTGTCGATAGGAAGCTCGATAAGCCAGTCGCCTGCTGCCTTGAGCTCGGGAGTAATAACATCCTTGCCCTCTGCTACATCTACAGCGAAGGACACAAGTGTAGGCGGAACGTTGATCTCGCCTGATGCTCTCTTCTCGTCACCCTCGTAGAAGAAGGATCCTGACATTGAATCCTTACCACCGATTGAAGCGATACCGAATCTAAGCTGTGCCTCGAAGGATCCAAGAAGTGCTGTAAGAGGCTGGCTCCATCTTGTCTTGTCAGCAGTCATTCTCTGGAAGTACTCCTGGAATGTAAGGTGAAGCTTCTTATAATCACCACCTGTTGCAACAATTCTTGCAACAGACTCTGTTACTGCATAAGCAGCTCCGTGATAAGGGCTCCATGATGAAAGGTACGGATCAAAGCCGTAAGCCATCATTGTTACTGTATCTGTCTTACCACCAAGAACAGGAAGCTTTGCGATCATAGCCTGTGTCTCAGTGAGCTGATATTTTCCACCAAAAGGCATTGTTACTGTACCTGCACCGATTGAAGAGTCGAACATCTCAACGAGACCCTTCTGTGAGCAGACATTGAGGTCTTCCATCTCTGCAAGCCATGCCTTCTTAACATCGTTTTCTGCAAGTGCTTTGCCTGCTGCCTCGCATGCGTATTTTCCTAAATAGTTCTCGTCCTGTTTAGGAATAAGAACCTCAACCTCAGTCTCCTGGTGAGCACCGTTTGTATCAAGGAATGAACGCTTGATATCAACGATCTTCTTACCTCTCCACTTAAGGACAAGTCTGGGCTCCTCGGTTACAACCGCAACCTTAACAGCCTCAAGGTTCTCCTCTGCAGCATACTCAAGGAACTTATCTACCTGAGAAGGATCAACAACAACTGCCATTCTCTCCTGTGACTCAGAGATTGCAAGCTCTGTTCCGTCAAGACCTGCATACTTCTTCGGAACCTTATCAAGATCTACATCAAGACCGTCTGCAAGCTCACCGATAGCAACGGATACACCGCCTGCACCGAAGTCGTTACATTTTTTAATAAGCTCTGAAACCTCAGGTCTTCTGAAAAGTCTCTGAAGCTTACGCTCTGTAGGTGCGTTACCCTTCTGAACCTCAGCTCCGCAGGTAAGGATTGAATCTGCTGTGTGAGCCTTGGATGAACCTGTTGCACCGCCGCAGCCATCGCGTCCTGTTCTTCCGCCAAGGAGTACGATGATATCTCCGGGATCAGATGACTCTCTGATAACGTGCTCCTGAGGAGCAGCACCCATAACCGCACCGATCTCCATACGCTTTGCAGCGTAGTTGGGGTGATAAACTTCCTTTACATAGCCTGTAGCAAGACCAATCTGGTTACCATAGCTTGAATAACCTGAAGCAGCTCCGCGAACAAGCTTCTTCTGTGAAAGCTTTCCTTTAAGTGTATCTGCAACCGGTACTGTAGGATCAGCTGCACCGGTAACACGCATAGCCTGATATACATAGCCTCTTCCTGAAAGCGGATCTCTTATAGCACCGCCAAGACATGTAGCAGCGCCACCGAAGGGCTCGATCTCTGTAGGATGGTTGTGAGTCTCGTTCTTGAAGAATACAAGCCAGTTTTCCTTTACAGGGCCATTGCCGTAATCAACATCGATCGGTACAACTACTGTACATGCATTGTTCTCCTCAGACTCTTCCATATCTGTGAGCTTTCCGTCTTTCTTAAGCTTCTTCATACCCATAAGAGCGATGTCCATAAGGGAGATGAACTTCTCCTCACGCTTCCCCGGATCAGCGTAAACATCCTCTCTTGCGCTTAAGTACTTATCATAGGAAGCCTTGATAGGTGCTGCGTAGAAGCCATCACCAAAGCTTACATTCTTAAGCTCTGTTCCGAAGGTGGTATGACGGCAGTGGTCAGACCAGTATGTATCAAGAACGCGAATCTCTGTCATTGAAGGATCGCGCTTTTCATCATCGTGGAAATACTGCTGAATCCACTTGAAATCGTTAAATGTCATGGCAAGTCCGAAGGACTCATAGAGCTTTTTGAGCTCATCCTCTGCCATATCCTTGAAGCCATCGAGAATCTTAACGTCTGCGGGCTCCTCAAAATTATCAACAAGAGTCTCCGGCTTTTCTTCGTCAGCGATTCTTGAATCAACAGGGTTCATGACGTACTCTTCTATTTTTGTGAGCTCGTCCTTAGAGATGTCACCCATGAGCATGTATGTAACAGCTGTACGGATAACAGGCTCCTCGTCTCCCTTTATAAAACGTACACACTGAACAGCAGAGTCAGCTCTCTGATCAAACTGTCCGGGAAGTGCCTCAACGCTGAAAACCAAAGCTCCTTCGGGAATCTCAATCTCTTCGCGATAAAGGATATCAACAGGTGGCTCTGAAAAAACTGTTGTGCAGGCCTTTTCAAAAACCTCATCGGAAATATTCTCCACATCATAGCGGATGAATTCTCTCACCTTTGTCACACTCTTAATACCAAGATAGCTCTTGATCTCCTTGCGGAGCTCCTTAGCCTTTCCGGCGTAGGGTGCCTTCTTTTCAACATAGACTCGTCTGACGTTGCTCATAAATCTCCTCCTGGGTAAATTATTATTATTCCAAATATAGAAAACGCTCCAAGAAAATCTTGAAGCATTAATTATCTGCGGGCACTAACCCCTCTAATATATATAACAATTCGCGGTCAACCGCGGCCTCGCTAACACCAATAGTTTTAGCGGATACTTTAAGACCCTCAACCACGTACATGAGGTTGCGGGCACAGCCGTACGGATCAGCACAATAGAATTCACCTGAACGTACACCGTTTTCAATTAAAGTCTGAACTATCTGAACTCCTGCGTCGAATTGCTTACGCAGAGGATTATCCTGAACGGGCATATCCTTATTAGAGAAATACTCATAGGAAGCAATAACAAGACTATTCTTCTTGCGAAGAATCTCTTTCTTCTGTTCCTTCAAGAAAAGAGCCAGCATATCGCCGGCAGTAGCGTCATTATTAAGAGCCTTGACAACAGCCTCATCGTCGTCATCATCGGTCTCATCGGATAATACGGCAAGGAAGATTTCTTCAATAGATGAGAAATAGAGATAAAGCCCCCCACGACTGATGTCACAAGCTTCTACGACATCCTTCATGGTGACGTTCTTGAATCCCTTTTCTGCAAAAACCTCGCGGGCTTTTTCCAGAATGTATTTTCTTTTCTGAGCAGACTTCTCACTCATTCAAAAAACTCCTGAAAAAATAATTATTACCGTTTGTGTTGCATTTAATAAGACATGGTTCCCCAAAAATGAATAAGGTCATCCATTTTGAAAATAAGCTCATAGAGGACTCCGGTGTAAACACCCTCTGCCCATACAGTGCCTTTTGTCTGCCCTTCAAGAATATATCTTGAAAGAATTCCCGCAAGGTCATCCATATCCATTATCTCAGCATCCTTTATAAAAATAAGCTCATCCTTATAGGTTGCAATATGATTCCTACTATATACATAGGAATAATTGCGATCGATCATATTGGTCTGCTGTGCCTGTTTTACAAAACTAAGCAGTTCTGAATCATAAACAGGAAACGGAATTGATTTAGCCAACTCATTGTTAGAATAAGTCTCGGCTACCTGTTGCTTAGTGTGTTCCTTAAGCCATGATATATATGGAGCCAGAGTTGCCACATCATCTTTATAGCGGGAAATAATATCCTCTACACTGTTTTCGCCGTCTTTTCCTTCAAACATATGACTGCCCCCTCGCATTCATTAGAATTTTACTTCTTAATAAAAGGTAAAATCTTGCGGAACGTTTTATCTCAATGAATTATAACATAAGAAGCAAAAATGTATAGATGCAATTTGTTCAAATAAAATTTTTGAGTTATACTTGGTGCTAACTAAAATGCACATGTGGAGTTTATTATGAAATATTTTCTTCTATATATAAAGCAAACACTTAGATTTGTATTAAAGCCAATGTCCTTTTTACCGGCCATTGTCATGATGTGCCTGATCTTTAATTTTTCAGGCCAGAACGGAGACGAAAGCTCTGCCCTAAGCTACAAGGTTGGTGTCGAGGTCCTTACCGTGACCAATGATGTTCTTGATAAGGGCTGGACTCCTGATCACATCTCAGAGCTAAGTGAATTCTATCAATTTTATATAAGGAAGCTTGCGCACTTTACTGAATATCTTCTGCTTGCAATAAGCGTCGCATTCCCGCTGTATGTTTACGGACTTCGCGGATTCCCACTTGTTCTGGTCGCAGGCATAATCTGCGTGGGATACGCCTGCCTGGATGAGTACCATCAGTCCTTTATTTCAGGCAGATCACCTCAGAAAAGAGATGTCATCATTGACAGCTGCGGCGTCCTGACAGGTATCATCATCACAAGGATCCTGGGCTGGACAGGAATGAACACAATTTTTAGGCCGCTAATAAACAAGCCCAAAAAGAAAAAGCGTAAGTAATCAGTGTGAGAGTCAGTCAAGAAGATGTGCGATATCGCCGTCTGCGACGACTCTCACATTTTTTGTTGTCACATTTATTTTCTTCATCTCTTCTTCGATCTTCTTATCGCTCCATCCAAAGGTATTGAGAAACACTCCCGGAAGTCCGCAGGCAGCTGCGATTCCCATGTCACATTTCATCTCGTTACCTACCATAACTGCGGATTCTCTGTCTATATCAAATTCCTTTATGAGCTTCTCCATAAACTCAGGCTGCGGCTTCTTGATCTGCTTATCAGATGAAATATATACTCCGTCAAGATATGGCAAGACTCCTGCCATCTCCAGCTCAGTCCTTGTAAAAATTCCCTGAGCATTGGATAAAAGGTATAGCTTGCAGCCATTTTCCTTAAGAGTCTTAAGCGTACTTATTGTGTTGGGATAGCATCTGTACCATTCTCTTGATATTATCCTGAAGGTATTGCTAACCATATATGCCCACTCACTGTCTGCAATATCATCAGCAGATAAAAGTCTTACCGGTTTTCCTTCGATAGTCGCAGCGGTCTCATGGTGATTTTCTGCTTCCGTAAGAAGTCTTGCAAATACTCTCTCCAGCAAAATCTCCGGGTACTCAAGCTCCATGTTGGGCTCCCATACCTTCAGAATCTTTCGAAGATGTGCTTCCTCTGCCTCGCATAGCTCAGAGTACTTTTTCTGCAACTCCTCAGGTGTATAATCTGCGCCATATGCTGAATATATTCCGGCCAGATGCTTCCAGAGTTCAGGCTTACTCTCGTCTGTCTTAATATCAACAAGTGTTCCGTAATAATCAAAAATATATGTCTTGTACAGCTTTTTAGAATTTTCAGTTGTGTTCTTTCCCATATTATTTTCCAGTCATTTTCCTCTATCAGCTTTCATCAGTAAGAATCGCTATTCCAAATGAAGGAACCGTAAGTATGTCCCCTTCAAGAGTTATATCCTCTTCACCAGTAACCAGTGTTGTGGCAAGATTTCTGTAGCCATCAGCACCCTGATCCTTACTAAGATCGATTTCTGCAGGCTCATCACCGTTGTTGAATGCGATAAGAACCTTTGCCCCCTTAGTACCCTCTGGCACTTTATCTGTTCCATCCTTTATCCAGACTACGTTTCTGTCTCCGGAAAGTCCTTCAAGAATAGTACATTTACCGCGGGCAATGGCAGGGAATCCGTTTCTTATGTGAATTGCCTTCTTATAATAATTGTAAATTGAATCAGGATCATCCTTCTGCTCTTCAAGACTGCCATAGGACATCTTAAGGCTGTCCATTCCGGAAGGTCCCTTGGTCATTCCTTCTGTGCCTTCAGCAGCCCACTGCATGGGAGCTCGCTTATTCTCATCCTTACCGGAGCCCTTCATACCAAGCTCCTCGCCATAATATATGAAGGCATTGCCGCTCATCAGAAGATTAAGGGCGCCTGAAACCTTAACGCCGTCCTTAGCCTTTTTGCCGGTGTAATAGCCTGCGCTTCTTGCCATGTCATGGTTTGTATAAAAAGGAGCGTTGATATAGTTTTCATTATATGAAGCGTATAATTCGTCCTCATCAATCTGTGCCTGCACATATCTCACGGGATCAGCTTTTCCCTTGGCACATTTTGATATGATTCCCTCACTTCCTGAAAAATCAAAATCAAAGAGAGAATCTATTCCGCTGGCATAATATTTTGCATAGCCGCCTGAAGCAGTCCAGGCTTCACCAACGATATAGGCATCAGGATTTATCGCCTTTACCGCATCCACAAACTTGGAGAGCTGCTCAGTACTCATAGTTATGTCATCAGTAGTAAACTGTGTTACCGCATCCATTCTGAAGCCGTCGCAGCCAAGATCTATCCAGAATTTTGCTATATCAGCAAACTCCTTCTGAACAGCCTCGCTATCAAGATTTAAGTCAGGCATTTCTGACCAGAACTGGCACTCATAATACCAGTCAGCACCCGGAACCTGCTCATAGCCAGACTGTGGCTCTTTTGAAAAGTGGTAGTAATCAATGTATGGACATTCCTCAGCGTTTGGCTCTGCGCCCTCGGGAAGACTCTTAAGATATTCGGTAGCTTCCTTAAACCAGGTATGCTGGGACGAAGAATGATTCATTACCGTATCGTTTATCACACGGATCCCGCGCTTGTGAGCCTCCTCCACAAGCTTCTTATAGTCATCCAGGGTTCCGTACTCCGGGTCCACGTTACAGTAATCTGTTACATCATATTTATGATAGGTTGTAGATGGGCATATCGGCATGAGCCAGATTTGGTTACACCCAAGATCATCATTTGTATTTGGGTCGCCATCATTTATATAGTCCAGCTTATCTATAACTCCCTGGAGGTCTCCGATTCCGTCACCGTCACTGTCATAAAAGGAATAGACGAATATTTCATAGGTTGTTCTATATACATCATCTATTGGATCCCCATATATTTTGCTTTCTTCTGTTTTGGCTTCTTCTGTCTTTTTCTCTTCTTTTTCTTCTACAGCTTCTTCTGCCTTATTATCTACAGGCTCTGCAGCCTTCTTACCACATCCTGCGACGGTGCAGCAGATAGCCATTCCTGCCAGAATTCCCGCTAAAAATCTCCTTTTCATAACGCCTCCTGTTTGCTAACATATACTTTGCATTTTACTATTTGTTTTTATTTAAAAAAACTGTTTACATTATTTTTTCTCTATGCTATAATTTCATTCGTTGGCGACAGAAAGCGTCAAGGATAGGGGAATCATACAATGGCTAGTATTGCGGTCTCCAAAACCGTTCATGCGGGTTCGAATCCTGCTTCCCCTGCTAGTTAAAAAGACCGTTCACTTATGTGAGCGGTCTTTTCGTATTCTTACATTTTTTCTTATATTATCTGAGCTTGAAGTTCTTAACTATTCCATCAAGAGTAACAGCGATATCCTCCTGCTTCGTAGACATGTCACTGACATTTTCTACTACATCAGCAACAGTATTGATGGAATCTGTAATATCCGAACTGTGTGATGCAGTCTCCTGTGTGGACTCTGCGATGTTCTGGATAGCGTTGTTTACTTCGTTCATTGCATTTCTGATATTCTCAACCATCTGAGAGATCCTATCAGACTGAGAACCAAACGACTGAGCATCATCGCCATACTGACGAGCTACATGAACGAAATTCTCATAGTCAGGTGCTGCTGTATCATTGACAAATCCAAGGAGTTCCTGTGAACTGTCTGTCAATGTCTTGAAAGCATCCTGTACGCCATCAATTGTTGTCTGGATCTGCTGAACTGCCTCTGCAGTATCGCTTGCAAGCTTGTTGATCTCAGATGCAACAACCGCGAAGCCTTTACCATGCTCTCCTGCTCTTGCAGCCTCGATGGATGCATTCAGTGACAGAAGGTTGATCTGGTCTGCGATCTCAGCAATGGACTGAGCCATGTTGCTGATTTCCTCAACAACCTTTGCCTTTTCTGAAGCCTCAGCAAGCTCTCTGCTTCTCTCCTGAGCGATGTTGATTGCATTGTCATAAGCCTTCTGGCTGCTCTGTTCAATCTCCTGAGCTCTTACCATAATTTCCTTGGTTGCTGCAAGGCTCTCTTCACTGACCTCTGCAAGACTCTGAACTGAAGTATTTACTTCCTCAACAGAAGCACTTACTTCCTCTGTTGCTGCGCCTGAAGACATCATCGCATCGTTAACACCTGACATGTTGCTCTGAATCTTTTCAAACTGGCTTGTAAGCTCATTAGCCATGGATGATAGTGATGAGCTTGCGGTACTGATATTTTCAGACTCATCAGAAATCTGACTTATTACGGTACGGTTAGACTCGTACATATTATTAAGTGAATCGCTCATCTGACCAAGCTCATCACCTGATTTATTAAACAGCTTTGATACTGTAAAGTCACCGCTGGCAAGAGCGCCTGCAAACTTCTTAACATTTGCAAGGTTCTTTGAAATAGCACGTACAAGAAGAATTACTACAATTGAGCTTATAAGCAGTGCTGCGATAAGAATTGAAATCATTATAAGTCGAAGAGAATTAACCTTCTTCTCCAGCTCATCCTGATTCATTCTGATCATAAGCTTCCAGTTTACATCCGGAATAGTTCCGAATGTAATAATGATGAATTTTCCTGCTTCCTCAAATCTTGCCTGGCCTGATTCTTTTCCCAGAACCTCTGAAGCGGCTGATGCAAGAGATGCATTCTCATCTGCTGTAATGTTTGCTCCATCAGAAACCTTCTTGCTATCTGAAGTATAGAGATATGTACCATCAGAAGTAGTAAGAATAGCTGAACCGGTCTCCCCAACCTTGATAGCCTCTGCGATTCCTGAAATAGAATCGAGCACCAAATCTACAGTCACGCATCCGATGAACTGTCCTGAAGGATTGTAAATAGGAGCTGAACATGTGGACATGATTGTTCCTGAAGTAGGATCATAATATGGATCTGTTATCTTTGCAGTTCCCTTCTGAAGAGCCTTTGCATTGGTATAGTATTCCTGGTTGATATAATCATACTCAGCGTTACTGTAATCCCATGTCTCCACGATGGAACTACCATCCTTATACCAATAAGGTCCCTGATACTCTTCCTCTGCAGAATATGCATAGGGCTCAAACCATATTC
The DNA here is from genome assembly GCF_000424125.1 of Butyrivibrio sp. FC2001. Classification (NCBI taxonomy): domain Bacteria; kingdom Bacillati; phylum Bacillota; class Clostridia; order Lachnospirales; family Lachnospiraceae; genus Butyrivibrio; species Butyrivibrio sp. FC2001. The sequence goes on along the minus strand of NZ_KE384132.1, from coordinate 19,164 downwards.
CGGCACCGGATATCATGTCATTATCATTCTGAACGTTTGAAAAAACGTCCTTATAATTTTCCATGGTAGCCGTCTGATAGGTGCCGCCAACGGTCTCAGCAAGCCCTATTGCCGTAGCCTTTATCTCATCCAGATAGCCTTTAACCGTAGCAATATTGCCATTTACTATGGCATTATTTCTCTCCTCAGTCTGCTCCTGGATAAGCGCACTACTCTGAGTAACACTGACATAAGTCATCAGAATCATTGCGATAGCTACAATAGGGATAATTCCTACCAGCATCTTAGCCATTATTGACATTTTCTTCCACATAATCAGACCCCCTCGTAAATGAATCTAGGAAATCGCATTCTCCAAAAAACAATTTTCATTATCTCTGTAAAAATGCAGATTTTTTCTTCATGTGTCTATATAAATCTTATCATATTCGAAGTCTTCAATTATCAAAAATTCGATTATTTTTTATTAAACTTTTAAAAAATAAATCAAGATTTAAGAGCGAAATAATTTATACTTTTTTAATAAAATGAATTATTATGCGTTTACTTTCAGACTTTAACGTGGTATAGTGGAAAACGAAATGTTTTTTCTGTATCATTACTTATTATAAATAGAACTTTCGGAGGTATTATCACTATGTCTTTTCAGTATATACAGCAGCTTCCCTCTCCCGAGGAAATAAGAGATGAGTTCCCTCTTAAGAAGGAGCTCGCTGAGCTTAAGAAAAATCGCGATGCACAAATTGCTGATGTTCTCACAGGTGTAAGCGATAAGTTCATGGTAATTGTTGGTCCCTGCTCAGCAGATAATGAAGATGCTGTTTGCGACTATGTTTCAAGGCTTGCTAAGGTAAACGAGAAGGTAAAGGACAAGCTGATCATCGTTCCCAGAGTTTATACCAATAAACCCAGAACAACCGGTGAAGGCTACAAGGGTATCACATCCCAGCCCGATCCTGAGGGAAAGACCGATTTCCGTGCAGGTCTCATCGCTATGCGTCACATGCAGATCCGTGCCATTGAGGAGTCCGGCCTTACTGCTGCCGATGAGATGCTCTACCCTGAGAACTGGGGCTATGTTGAAGATATTCTTTCATATGTAGCAATAGGTGCTCGTTCAGTTGAGGATCAGGAGCACCGTATGGTTGCCAGCGGATTTGGCGTTCCTGCAGGAATGAAGAATCCTACCAGCGGAACCTTAAGCGTAATGCTCAATTCCGTATATGCAGCTCAGCTTCCTCATTCCTTCGTATACAGAGGCTATGAGGTTAAGACCAACGGTAATCCCCTTTCACACTGCGTACTTCGTGGTTCACAGAATAAGCACGGTCAGTCACAGCCCAATTACCACTACGAGGATTTAAGTCTTCTCGCTTATCTGTATTCAGAGAGAGACATCAAGAATCCTGCTGCGATCATTGATGCAAACCACAATAACTCAGGTAAAAAGTACAAGGAGCAGATTCGTATCGTCAAGGAAGTGCTCCACTCCAGAAGCCAGAACAACAACATCCGCGACCTTGTTAAGGGTGTTATGATCGAAAGCTATATCGAGGAAGGCTGCCAGAAGATCGGCGAAGGTATTTATGGAAAATCCATCACAGATCCCTGCCTTGGTTGGGAAGATACAGAGAGACTTCTTCTTGATATTGCAGATCTTGTATAAAAAAGGAATCTCATAGGAAGCTCAATTCCTATGAGATAAATATACAGACAAAAATTTACCCCAGCATATAAATGCTGGGGATTTTTTGTTCTCCTAAGTACGTTACTTATAACGACGGCATCAATGCGTCCTGTCGTAAACGTCTCTTAAATAATCACGATTTTCTCTTGCGTATCTTACAGTAGATACAGGGCTGACATGTCCCATCATGATCTGAACAGCCTCTATATCAGCACCACGCTCAACAAGATGAGCTGCAAAGCTGTGTCTTAATGCTTCAGGTGTTATCGACACCTTTATCTGTGCCTGACTGGCATATCCCTTAACAAGCTTCCACACACCCTGTCTGCTCATGGCATCGCCCTGATAATTTATGAAAAGAAGCTCTTCATCTGTACTCTTGATAAGATGTCTTCTTCCATCCTGAAGATATCTCTGTAAAACCTCTTTAGTTCTCTTATCAAAAGGAATAGTCCTATCCTTTTTATCACTCCTGCACTCGATATTACCAAGCTGCATATCGATGTCTGAGACCTTAACAGCTATAAGCTCTGATACCTTGATTCCTGTAGCATACATCAGCTCGAGCATGGCTGAATCACGCTGTCCCTTTGCGGTTCTTGTGTCAGGCATATTCATCAGATCTTCTATCTGTTTTCTTGTAAGTACGTTAGCCTTAGGCAGCTCTACCTTCGGTGCTACCAGATTCTCTGAAGCATCTATAGCTACCATCTCACCCTTTACGAGGTGCTTAAACAGTGCCTTTATTGATACGATATTCCTTGCCATCGTGGCAGGTGAATATCCTTTTTGTGAGAGTATTTCCAGATGATCCTTCAATACTCTCTCAGTTATTCCCGATACCTCGGTAATGTTATGCTCGTTTAAATAATCCTGTAATTTGTTGAGGTCACACTGATAGGATTTTGCCGTATTCTGGCTCATGTGACCGGAAAGCTTGCACTCAGTAATAAAATCCTGAATAACGTCCATTTCTAGTTTACTCAAATTCCTTCATAATTTTGTCAAGCTCGGAAAACATAGGCAGCTGATCCAGAGTCGCAAAGTAATCTCTGGGAGTCTGTGCTCTTCTGATCTGCTCTACGCTACCGTCTTCTTTTAATAAGAGTTCAGCGCACCACAACTTGCCGTTGTAATTATACCCCATTGCGAAGCCATGTGCACCTGCATCATGAATAAAAAGATAATCTCCCATATCAATCTTGGGAAGCTTTCTGTCTATCGCGAATTTATCGTTGTTCTCGCAAAGTGATCCTGTAACGTCGTATACATGATCAAGAGGAGCCTCCTCTTTTCCAAGAACAGTGATATGATGATATGAGCCGTACATAGCAGGTCTCATAAGGTTAACTGCGCAGGCATCAACACCGATGTACTCCTTATAGATGTGCTTTTCATGGATAGCCTTGGTAACAAGTGCACCATAAGGTCCGAGCATGAAGCGTCCCATCTCTGTGTAAATAGCAACATCACCCATTCCTGCAGGAACAAGGATTCTCTCGTACTCCTTACGAACACCCTCCCCGATAACTGCGATATCATTACCTGTCTTATCAGGCTCATAAGGGATTCCTACACCTCCTGAAAGATTGATAAAGCATACATCAGCTCCTGTCTCCTTCTCAAGCTCGACAGCAAGCTCAAAAAGCTGAGCTGCAAGTGTGGGATAATACTCATTTGTTACTGTATTACTTGCAAGGAAAGCATGAATACCAAAGCGCTTAACACCTTTACTCTTAAGGATTCTGAAGCTCTCAAAAAGCTGTTCCTTAGTCATTCCATATTTTGAATCACCGGGGTTATCCATGATTCCATTACTCATGGTGAAAACTCCGCCCGGATTGTATCTGCAGCTTATTGTCTCCGGAAGCTTTCCTCCCAGTGCCTCTTCTGCAAACTCGATATGTGTAATATCATCAAAATTGATGATGCCACCAATCTTGTCACAATAGACGAACTCCTCTGCAGGAGTATCATTTGATGAAAACATGATGCTCTCACCGGTAGCACCAATAGACTTACTGAGCATAAGCTCTGTTATTGAAGAACAGTCAAAACCGCACCCCTCAGCCTGCAATAACTTCATGATCATCGGGTTAGGTGTAGCCTTTACAGCAAAATACTCCCTGAATCCAGTGTTCCAGGAAAACGCCTTCTTTACGGCTCTCGCATTTTCCACAATTCCCTTTTCGTCATATAAATAGAACGGTGTTGGGTAAGTCTTTGCAATATTTTCAACCTGCTGCTTAGTTACGAATGCTTTTTTCATAATATCCTCATGCTCTCCTGTTCTCTATATTGTAATTATCCAAAGCTAATACTCGGAAACTTTTTTCACTTTACTACGTTATCACGAAAAAGTATTTGTGTCCAATATTATTTTGAAAAAATCATCATTAAATGTTCTCAATCTGCCAATCTATCGGCTCCAGATTGTTAGCCTTGAGAAACTCATTGCACTGTGAAAAGTGTTTGCAGCCAAAGAATCCACGATACGCTGAAAGCGGACTTGGATGAGGCGCAGTAAGAATCAGGTGCTTGGGATTGTTAAGCATAGCCATCTTAGACTGTGCAGGCTTTCCCCAAAGCATATACACGATAGGTCTGTCCTGCTCGTTAAGAGCTTTGATGATGGCATCGGTAAAGTGCTCCCAGCCCCTTCCCTTATGAGAATTAGCAGCATGTGCTCTAACCGTGAGAACTGTGTTAAGAAGGAGTACTCCCTGATCTGCCCATTTTTTCAGATATCCATTATTTGGAACATAGCAGCCAAGATCATCCTTCAGTTCAGCATAAATATTCACAAGAGACGGCGGAGCGTCCTGTCCGGGAAGCACCGAAAATGACAAGCCGTGTGCCTGTCCCGGCTCATGGTAGGGGTCCTGCCCCAGTATCAGCACCTTTACATCCTTTAAAGGTGTAAGATGCAGTGCATTAAAAATATCATCCGCAGGTGGATAAACCACCTTGGAATGATATTCATCAAGTACAAATTTATATAAATTTTTATAATATTCCTTGCCAAATTCTTCCTTCAACGCAGGAAGCCAGTCATTGGAGATCATCGGCATAAAAAATCACACCCTTCTTTCATATTATCGAATACCTGAAGCTGTTTTCACATCAGCGTGTCTGTCTTCCGGTTAAACAATCAAAGTCTTACAGGCACGTTCTTATCTCGCAGGTACTCCTTAACCTCGCTTATCTCAAGCTCCTTGTAGTGGAAAAGAGAAGCTGCAAGCGCTGCATCAGCGCCGCCCTGTGTGAGCGCCTCATAGAAATGCTCGCAGTTACCTGCTCCGCCTGAAGCAATAACCGGAATAGAAACAACATCTGCTACTGCTCTTGTAAGTTCAAGATCGTAGCCGTCTTTCGTGCCATCTCCATCCATACTTGTAAGAAGGATCTCACCGGCGCCACGTCTTTCTGCCTCCTTGGCCCATTCAATGGCATCAAGACCTGTGTCTATTCTTCCGCCGTTTTTATATACACTAAAGCCACCCTTATCATTTCTCTTGGCGTCAATCGCAACAACTACGCACTGTGATCCGAACTTCTCAGCTGACTCTGTAATAAGGTCAGGTCTGTTTATTGCAGCTGAATTTATCGCAACCTTATCAGCCCCTTCTCTGAGTACGGCTCTAATATCCTCTACGCTTCTGATACCGCCACCTACAGTGAAGGGGATAAAAATCTGCTCAGCCACTTTTCGTACAAGATCAACTACTGTATTCCTGGCATCTGATGTAGCCGTGATGTCAAGAAAGACAAGCTCATCCGCTCCGGCCTTGGAATATGCCTTACCTACTTCCACAGGATCTCCTGCGTCGCGAAGCTGGACGAAATTTATACCTTTTACAACTCTGCCATCGTTGACATCGAGGCATGGGATTATTCTCTTAGTAAGCATGTTTTTTCCTTTTCTATTTAAATACTGAGGAAATTCTTCAGAATCTCCATTCCGACTTCTGCGCTCTTCTCCGGATGAAACTGGCATGCAAAGACGTTTCCCTTTTCAACAGAAGCATCTATTGTAGTTCCATACTCGGTTGTCGCTGTTACTATGCTCTTATCATCAGCATCAAGATAATAGGAATGGACAAAATACACGTAAGAATCCTCATCTATTCCCTTAAAAAGTCTACCCTTGTTAGGATATGTCAGGCTGTTCCATCCGATCTGAGGAACCTTCAACACGCCATTATCCGGAATTCTTTTTATTTTACCACGCAAAATGCCTAGACCCAAAACTCCTTCTGACTCATCACTTGAATCAAACAGGAGCTGCAAGCCCAGGCAAATTCCCATAAACGGTGTTCCGCTTCCAGCTACGTCGCGGATGACCTCCGTAAGTTTATATTCTTCCAGTTTTCTCATCGCATCGCCAAAGGCACCAACTCCTGGCAGGATCACGCGATCTGCCTTCATGATCTCCTTGGGGTCTCTGGTTACGAGAGCATCTGTTTCCAAAAACTTAAAAGCGTTAACAACACTTTTTATATTACCGGCATCGTAGTCAATTATAGCAAGCATCAGTAGGCATCTCCTTTTTTGATGTCGACCTCTGCATCTATCACTCCGGCATTATAAGTTCTATTGTTCCGGTGGTTTCCATTATACGTCTCGTGTATTCAGGCTTAGTCTTAATCTCATTTATCTCTGCGATATCCTGAGAAGACAGTCCATATTCAGAAGAGAGCGTCGACTCGATATTAGAATACACGCTTTGAACCTCATTGACAACCTGAAACTCTTCAGCTTCTCCCATTATCGAATCCTTTGTCTTCATTGCTATCAGCAAAATATCCAATGCTTCATCTTCCATTTTCATGGCTTTATAGCTCTTGTAAGCATTGAAATAATACTGCGCACTGGTCATTACTCTGGCCTGATGATACATAAGACTCTGCTCTTCGTTAAGCTGTTTTCCATATAAAAGCTTATATGCTGTCGCGTAATCCTGCTTCTCAAATGCACTGTTTGCGCGGCCCATGATAATTCTTCCCGGAAGAAGAAGTGCAGGAAGTGAAAACAGAACGCCAATACTAAATGCAAAGAGCACAGCAATTGCAACCTTCTTAGGTGCAAGTGCCTTCTCCGGAACGCCGTCATCCGGCTTCGGCTTCTTCTCCTTCTTCGGTTTTTCCTTCTTCGGTGGCTTCGGCTTCTTTTCCTTCGGTGGCTTCTTTTCCTTCGGCTTCTTTTCTTTCTTCTTTTTCTCTTTCTTAGCCTTCTTGCCATCCTCTGCTGCCAGCTCATCAAGAACCTGCTGGTTCTCATCTGTCAGACTTGCAAGCTCATCCTCCGCAGACTTCGGATTCAGGTCTTCATCTGTCTGTGTGAGTACTTTGAAAAGTGCAGCGAAAATAAGGAAGATAATATTAGGTCTGCGCTTCTTTTTCTTGCCGCCTTCCTCACCCTCTTCAGGTTCTTCTCCTGAAAGTCTCAGAGCAATATCATCATAATCTCCGCCATTGTCATTGACTTCATCAGGATCAGGAATATCATCTGAAAGTCCGATATCATCAAGACCTTCTTCTCCCATCGCTCCAAGAATATCTTCGGGATTTACATCCTCTCCCTCTGCGCCGCCTTCATCCAATCCGCCTGCATCAAGGCCCATATCGTCGAGGCTTATCTCTTCAGCACCTGCTCCCTCTTTTTCATCAATATGAGCGGTGCTTTCAACGTCCTCGGCATCATCACTTGCAAGGCTATTCATGATCGCATCAAGATCAGGCATCTCAACATCAGCGGGTTCACTTCCTCCTGCCTCCGCTTCCGAAGAATCTCCGCCAAGATCTTCAAGCATGCTGTCGAGATCCATATCGGCGCCTATGTCTTCGCCGTCCTCAGCTACGTCATCAAGATTTTCTCCTGAATCCTTTAACAGGTCATCTAGCTCTGCGCTGACTGATTCAAAATCAATATCTGATTCCTCAGCTGCAACCTCGCCCTCTGTTCCGCCTTCATTCATAGCGTCAGCGAACTCTGCAAAGGCATCTGCCAGCTCTGCCTCATCAGCAGTCGGCATGGGCTCTTCACCACCGCCTTCACCAGCGGGCTCTCCCAGGTCTTCCGGAGTAAGATCATCAACAGCTATCTCATCAAGAGGAGCTTCCTCCGCAGCAGGCTCTTCTGCAGGAATATCCTTCAGACTAATCTCCGGCATTTCCTCTGCCGCGGCTGCTTCTCCTTCAGCAGAAGCTTCACCTGCTGCCGCTTCTTCGGTATCAACGCCCATTTCAGCCATCATTTTCTCGATGTCTTCAGGAGACATCTCTTCTGATGCCGCATCATCTGCGGCGGGTTCATCTAATGATAATTCAGGATTATCTAAGGATGCTTCTTCTGCCATCGGAGCCTCCTCTGCTGCCGGTGCTTCTTCTGTTGCTGGAATATCCTCCAGACTAATCTCCGGCATTGCTTCTTCTGATACCTCTTCCAGAGGTATCTCTGGTGCTACTTCATCTAACTGAGATTCCTCAATAGGCATCTCAAGTGCTACTTCTCCTGCCAGATCACCCAAGTCAATGTCAGGTGCAACTTCTGCTGTCTCGGGTGTTGGTGCTTCTGCAGCAGGCTGTTCTGCCTCTGTTGCTACGCCCATCTCTGCCATCATCTTCTCGATGTCTTCTGGTAACATCTCTTCCGATCCTGCTTCTGCTGCAGGTGCTTCTACTTCTGGTATATCTTCTAATGCTATCTCCGGTGTTGCTTCTGCAACTGGTTCTTCTGCTGCAGGCATCTCTTCAACAGTAGGTGTTTCCTCTGCTGCAGGCACCTCTTCCTCAGGTATATCTTCTAATGCGATTTCTGGTGTTGCTTCTGCAACTGGTTCTTCAACCGCAGGTGTCTCTTCAACAGTGTGCATATCAACTGCAGGAGCTTCTTCTGCAACAGGCTGATCTGCCTCTGCTGCAACGCCCATCTCTGCCATCATCTTCTCGATATCTTCAGGAGACATCTCTTCTGATCCTGCTTCTGCTGCAGGTATCTCTACTTCTGGTATATCTTCTAACGCAATCTCAGGTGTTGCTTCTGCAACAAGTTCTTCAACCGCAGGTGTCTCTTCTGCAACAGGCTGATCTGCCTCTGCTGCAACGCCCATCTCTGCCATCATCTTCTCGATATCTTCAGGAGACATCTCTTCTGATCCTGCTTCTGCTGCAGGTATCTCTACTTCTGGTATATCTTCTAACGCAATCTCAGGTGTTGCTTCTGCAACAAGCTCTTCGACCGCAGGTATCTCTTCTGCAACAGGCTGCTCTGTCTCTGCTGCAGTGCCCATTTCCGCCATCATCTTCTCAATGTCTTCTGGCGACATCTCTTCGGTTGCTGCTTCTACAACTGGTGCTTCTGCCACAGGTTCTTCTGCAACAAGTTCTTCAACCGCAAGTGTCTCTTCTGCAACGGGCTGCTCTGCCTCTGCTGCACCCATCTCTGCCATCATCTTCTCGATATCAGCGGGTGACATCTCTTCGGTTGCTGCCTCTGATGCAGGTACCTCAACTACGGGTTGTTCTTCTGCTACAGGCATTTCAACCGCAGGTGTCTCTTCTGCAACGGGCTGCTCTGCCTCTGCCGCAGCACCCATCTCTGCCATCATCTTCTCGATGTCTGCAGGCGACATCTCTTCTGATGCTGTTTCTGCTTCAGGTGCTTCTGCCACAGGTTCTTCTGCAACAAGTTCTTCAACCGCAGGTGTCTCTTCTGCAACGGGCTGCTCTGCCTCTGCCGCAGCACCCATCTCTGCCATCATCTTCTCGATGTCTGCAGGCGACATCTCTTCTGATGCTGTTTCTGCTTCAGGTGCTTCTGCCACAGGTTCTTCTGCAACAAGTTCTTCAACCGCAGG
>NZ_KE384132.1:0-8908 GCF_000424125.1 Butyrivibrio sp. FC2001 | reverse complement strand
CAGGTGCTTCTGCCACAGGTTCTTCTGCAACAAGTTCTTCAACCGCAGGTGTCTCTTCTGCAACGGGCTGCTCTGCCTCTGCTGCAGTACCCATTTCAGCCATCATTTTCTCTATATCTGCAGGTGACATCTCTTCCGATGCTGTCTCTGCAACAGGCACTTCTACTTCTGGAATATCTTCTAATGTAATCTCAGGCGTTGCTTCTGCAACGGTTTCCTCTGCAACAGGTTCTTCAACTGCAGGAATCTCAGCTGCAGCTGTTTCTTCTACAGGTATTTCAACTGCAGGGGTCTCCTCTGCAATTGGCTGCTCTGCCTCAGCTGCTACACCCATCTCAGCCATCATCTTCTCGATATCTTCAGGAGACATTTCTTCTGACACTGTCTCCGTTGCAGGTATTTCTACTTCTGGTATATCTTCTAATGTAATCTCAGGCGTTGCTTCTGCAACGGTTTCCTCTGCAACAGGTTCTTCAACTGCAGGAATCTCAGCTGCAGATGTTTCTTCTACAGGCATTTCAACTGCAGGTGTATCCTCTGCAACTGGCGGCTCTGCCTCTGTTGCCATGCCCATTTCCGCCATCATCTTCTCAATGTCTTCAGGTGACATTTCTTCTGATGCTGTCTCTGTTGCAGGTATTTCTACTTCTGGTATATCTTCTAATGCGATCTCTGGTGTTGCTTCTGCCATAGGTTCTTCAACCATAGGCATATCCACAGCAGGCTCTTCAACTACAGGAATCTCAGCTGCTGGTATTTCTTCTACAGGTATTTCTTCTACAGGCATTTCAACCACAGGAGTTTCTTCTACCGCGGGCTGCACTTCATCTGTCATAGCCCCAAGTTCAGCCATCATTTTATCGATATCTTCAATTGACATCGCTTCTTCAGGTGCTGGTTCCTCTGCTTCCGGAACAACCGCATCCGGAATCTGTAAGTCATCAACCACGATATTCTCAGGAGCCGTGCGTGCACCTTCTCCGATTGCTGCTTTTAATTCTGCTGAATCATCATCCAGAATTTTCTCAGGATTATCCATGCTATCAAGCATGCCATCAATATCAAGCATTTCTTCGGAAATAGGTTCAGTAGACTCGATACCCGGAAGATCAAGATTATCCAGAGCAATTTCTGCAGATGAATTGTCTGTACCCATCTCCTCCTCTGGAGTTACAGGTACCATATCATCCAAGATTGCCTTTGTTGGATCTGCTTCAGCAGACTCACCAGATGCATTTGCATCATCCTCGATAAGAATTTCAGGCGCAACTTCCATAAAAGATTCTTCCGCTGCGCTCTTTTTTGACGCTTCAAGCTCCATAGCCTCTGCCCTGGCTATGGCTTCATCTAACGCAAGCTCATCAGCATCTTTTTCATACCCCTCCGGAACATCATCCCCAATCTTGTATTTAGGCAAAGACTTATCAGCAGGCGCACTAATAGCTTTCAGGACTCGGTTCATTCCTGTATCCATCAGTTCTCCGCTATCAAGTTTGCCAAGCATTTCTCCAATTTCTTTGAGATCACTGTTATTAGAAGAAACCTCTATAGCATCATCAAGATCAACGGTCTCCGCAAAATCTGTACCTGAGCTTGTCTTTGCTATCCCCGAATTGGAATCCTTTTTTAATGCTTGCAATAGTCCATCTAAATACTCTTCGTTCCTAGACTTCATGTTGCTATCTCCCCCAAAAAATCTAAAACTCCCTTCATTGTAGCAGTCATTGAAAATTGATTTTCATAACTGAAGCAATAAAGGGAGTTATAATTTACATCATATATCTTTATTTGGCATCGCCATCAGCATGAACAAGTTCATCAATTACAGCAACCAAATTACCAATTTCCGGCTTTGACAGCTGCCTGTCGGCTCCTAAGGACTCTCCTTTTCTTCTCATTTCCTCGTTTACCAGTGATGAGAAAATAATAAGCGGAATCTGCTTCGTTTCATCATCACTCTTAACAAGCTTTGTCAGGCGGTGTCCGTCCATGATAGGCATCTCGATATCAGTGATAATGCATTTAACCTTATCAAGCTGTCCTCTGTCTTTGCAGCCCTTGATATAATCGTATGCCAGCTTACCATTTTCAAAATGTCTGACATTGTCATATCCGGCTTTCTTAAGGGAATCTACAATCAGCTTATTAAGCAGCTGTGAATCCTCTGCCAAAACAATCGGGATTTCGTTCCTCTGTCTTGTGCCGATATCTGTGAGCTGAGCCACATTAAGACCGGTATTAGGATTGATATCAGATACAATTTTCTCAAAGTCAAGGATGATGATCAGTCTCTCTTCAAGCTTGATGATACCTGTTGAAATACTCTCTTCAGCCTTGGAAATAGTAGCGTTAGGTTTGATGATATCTGCCCATGAAACTCGGTGAATACCTACAACAGCATCCACATGGAAGGCAATATCCAACTTATTAAAGTTGGTAATAATGAAAAGTCCACCCGGTTTCGATGCACCTCTCTGTAAGCAATTACGCAAATCGATTGCAGTAATCATAGTATCGCGGGGCATGAATATTCCTTCAATACTTGGATGAGCGTTCGGAACTGGCGTCACTTCCTGATAAACGATAATTTCTTTAATCTTCGCAACGTTGATTCCATAGCAATGATCGTCAATTTTAAACTCTAAAACTTCAAGTTCATTAGTTCCATTTTCAAGCAAGATTTTCGATTCCATATTTTCACCTCACGCTTTGAAAAAATTGATACTTGCAATCAATTAAAAACAAACTAAAAACCGATTGAATATATATTTAATATCCTAATTAAGTATAGCATATACTATTTGAAAATAAATAGAAAAGTTTCAAAAAACCCGTGAATTGACTGTCTTTTAAGAATTCGTTTATAAGTTTTTTATACATTTCAAGATTGGTTTCGATTATCATTTTATCAGCTTTATAGTTTTTATCTTTCCGGCATTTTAAGCTCCTTATGCATATGTCTTTTATTATTATACATTCGCTCGTCTGCAAGAAGATAAACCTCATGACCATTACCTTCAACTTCACTTCTAAAAGCGTATCCGGTAGCTGCGCTCCTAATCATGCTGTGATCAGTAGCATTCATTCTTTCCAGTTTTTCGTTCATTTCGCGTATAAATTGTTCTGCAGAAAATAGCTCATCACCTGTGAGAACAACCACAAACTCATCTCCACCAATCCTTGCCGCAAAACATTTTCCCTCCATGCACTCTGTCAGTACCTGCCCAAATTCTCTTATATACTTATCTCCCATAAGATGACCAGCATTATCATTTATGACTTTTAGTCCATTCAAGTCTATGCTTATCAGGCAAAAATCATCTTCCTTTTTATAAAGGCCATCGATATATTTTTCGTATCTGGATCGGTTAGCCAGATCTGTCAATCCATCAGCGTAAGCCAGATGGGTAAGTGAACTGTACTCTTTTTTCCGTGCAAAGGACTGTGCTATGTAAATGTAATAGTTTACAAGGTTTGCAAATACCATCGCCAAAACCCCAAGGGGTACCGCCTTTTTGGACAGTATAATCTGCTCAGAAATCCCTGCAACCTCCAGTAAATAGAAAAGCACATTAAACAGAAAAGCAATAGCCAACATAGTTATGCCTACAAGCTGTATAGTCTGATATCTTGTGATGCGTTTTCTTTTTATATCCCTAAAGAGCATTATCAACATAAATATGAAGAATACCATGGCATCAAGCTGATAGAGACCAAGAAAACGATTTATATGAAGCCATCCTGAAAAGTGGCTCATTATAGGAATCATTATCACAATAGATCCTGTTAATGCGAATCCCCAAAACAATTTGCTATGCAAATAATTCTGCATGGAGCCCATAACCATATACATAAAAGGGACTGTAATGTAAAGAGAAATATATTCTATCTCAGTCTGATGGTCCCCTGTGTCTATGAAAAAATCCAGAAGCTTAAACTGTGAAAGGAACCATATTCCTAAAGTGATAAATAGAAGCGATGAATAACTCTGCATATCTATTTCTGGCACAGTACTTCTAAAGGCAACTGCTATAGCAAAAAACAAAAGTCCGAAAATGATGAGAAAAACAGAGGTTATAACAACAAACAAATTTGAAAAAATAGTATAATGTAGCACATCCATATAGCTTCCAAAAATTGGAGCTTCAAAGTAGTTATATGCATCATCTTCTGCCACATGCAGCTCAATCCTGATAATAGAAGACTCAACTCCCGTGGGCATTTGAATAAAATTATTGTCACACCCTACAAATTTATTGTCCTTCAAAAGGTCTTCAAATTTTTCTTCAATTATCCTGTCACCAACTAACACTCTGTATGCACTGAATCTGCTCTCAAAAAGAAGGGTCGGTGTCTGATAATTATTTATTCCCTTCATATCCCTGGACAGAATGATAGTATCTCCCTTATTAGTAGAATTACCAATAAGTTTTCTCAGTTCAGAAAGCCTTATGTCATGGAAATATGTATCATTGTAGTTTACATCCCACCCTTCATCCAGGATGGTAACTTTCTCCATACTATCCGGGAGAAATACATAATGAACTATCATGATCTGAATAATAAAAGTGATAAATGCAATTGTAAGAAAAAGGATTCGTCTACGCATGATGCGTCTCCTTCATTTCGTACATCCTTGAATCTGCAATATAAAAAATGTCATCGAATGACGCATTATCTGCCTCGCCACTATAGGCATAACCATAGGAAGCAGATAACTTATACATTCTTTCTCCCTCATTAAATTCCTTCATCATTTTTTCAAGTTCATTGACAGCTTTGTCGCAGCTATCTTTATCCGGACTCTGGAAAACAACTATGAACTCATCTCCACCGGTTCTTCCTATCATGTCTGCCTTCACGAATGCTTTTTTCAGGATATCAGCAAAGCTTTTTATCATTTCATCCCCTGTAGTATGCCCATAGTTGTCATTTACATACTTAAGGCGGTCCAGATCTATGCTGACTATTGCATAATCATCTTTAACAGTTGAGGTATACTGCATACATTTTGCTCTGTTTACAAGCCCTGTTAACGAATCTGTATATGCCAGTCCTTCCAGCTGCTCCTTCACGTACTCTGCATTTGAATTTTCAATACCATGAAAGAAGTAATACATAAACAGACAGAAAGTAAAATACAGTGCTCCAAGCGAAAGGAAATTTATATCCTTTAAAAATCCCTGCACTTTTCCCGTTCCCTGTAAATAATAGAACTTGAATATTTCCAGCAGCGCAAAAATAAGGATTAAAAAGCCCCCAAACAATAAATAATCATCTGAATTAATGCCTGTATAGGTTGGAGATTCCCTCTTGTTTTTTTGTCTTTTTATCACTCCACGAAAAGTAGATAAAAAGAGAACTACTATTTCTACTACTTCAATAGTTTGAACTACCAGAACATATTTCTGTATATGCGCAATATTTAATACGTGAAGACTAATAAGAACAAAAGGCATAATTATGTTAATTGCAAGAATTATCCTCTGCCAATAAACAGCGATATCCGGAATAGTTAAATAAAAAAGAAGGCTTATTGAAACCGGCACGAAATACAGAGCAACATACTCCGCTACTGAAAAGAAATAATCATGATCACTTATAAGCCAGAAAATGTCATTATACGCATAAGTGTAGAAACCAAATAGAAATGCTGTAGCAGCACTGTAAATAATTGAAAATCTTTTTCCATGATAAAGAAAAAGATATGCTCCAAGTGAAAAAAGCAGGCAGGCATACATTCCCAGAAAACCGCCTATGAATATAGCCAGTCTCTTATGCTGAATAAAATTTTTTATCAAATCATTTCTTGATCCAAAATAGCCTGCATAAATTCCCTTTACAGCACCATCTTCAGCCATTTTTAAATCAATTACTATATCATAGGAGTCTCTGCCTTCCTCCAATGCTACAAGATGATATCTCTTTGGAACATATTTACCTTTATCATAATATTCATGCCCATAAGAATAAATATTTACCCCATCACAATATACGTCTGCAACGGCATAACCGGTTTTAAACATCAGGGTAGGTGCCACAATCTTTGCGCAATGTATTGTAGTGGACAATGATATTGTTTCTCCCCTTCTGGTATAGCCAAGATTAATATCTGAGAGTCTGTCAGAAGGCAATAGGACACCATCACGGCTGACTGCCCAGCCGCTATCAAGCTTTTCAAACTGAAATCGTTTTGGGGTTATAAGGATACTGCTTCCAAACACAATAAGGACTAACGATAACAGAGCCATCATAACCGGAAGCATCACCATTTTATTATTCACAATTTTACGTAGCACTGTTGCCCCCTTTAAACAACAAAAGCTCCTATACAATCATTATAAATTGCATAGGAGCACCATATTATTAAATAACTATAATTTTTTTATTTTATAAAACAGTCCTTAAGAATGCATCAGCAAGCTCAGGCCACATCACTATTTCGGGATATGTGACATCAGGCCAGTATTTTACTTCTGCAAAATCCCTAAGAAGTTCTTCTCTTTTTTCATCAGATACTTCAACCTCATTATTTTTGACAGCTTCTACAGTTTTAAATGTCTGTTCGTATGTATAAGGTTCGCCAAATCTATGATTTGCCCAGTCTTCATCACCAAGTCCAAGACCATGATGCCCGAATGAGAAAACATGAAGTGCATGTCTGACTCCCGCTTTAGTAAGGGCTTCATCATATAGCAAGCTATTCTGCACCGGTACAAGATCATCAGTCGCTGTATGCCAGAGAAATGTAGGCGGAGTATTTTTTGTCACCTGCTTTTCCAATGAAAAATACTCAAGCTTATCTGCCCCAGCTTCTTCACCAATAAGTGCATTGAAGGAGTCTCTATGTGCAAACTCACCTGATGTGATAACAGGATAACAAAGAATAGCCGCATCCGGTCTGTTGCTTACAGTATTTAATTCATCATTATCATCCTTAACATCATCAAAGTGTACACTTACAGATCCGCTCAGATGCGCACCTGCTGAAAAGCCACAAATTGCAACCTTATCAGTATATATGCCGTATTTATCAGCATCCTTTCGTATAAGTCTGATTGCCCTGGATACGTCCTTCATAGGCTGATCCATTAGTGGTTCCTTGAACAGAATATTTGTTGTGTAGGTAACAACAAAAGCATTGTATCCCATCTTGTAGAATTTCTTGGCAACAATTTCTCCCTCGGTAGGTGAAACTACGCAGTAGCCTCCTCCGGGAATAACTACCATACACGGATGCTTTTGACCATCATTATGCAAATAGGTGACCATATTAGGCTTAAATCCAAAGGCCAGCGGATATGAATATTCATCATCCTCCCACAGATCAATTCGCTCAGATTTTAAGCCATGATTACCTATAAGCTTCTCCATCCATATCATGTTGTACCATCTTCCAAATTTGTATCCGCACTTATAAAAGGTACCAATCTTGGAAAATCCCAGATGTGCATGAAACTGCTCACTGTTTCTATTAAGATACTCATCCTCAACAACAGGATAGCCTATGCATGCATATAAATTTGCAATGCCTTTTTCGGATAGTCTCTTTTCAAGAGCTTCATATAAAGCTCTTCCATAGCCCTTCTTTTTACAATCCTTGTCCAGATAGATTGTGAGTTCACAGGACTTATCATAAGCCGCTCTTGCCTTAAAGGTACCTGCGTATGAATATCCGTAGATTACACCTTCATCCTCAAGCACAATGTATGGATATTTAGCAGAAATATTTTTTATCCTGTCGGTAAATTCCTCAACTGATGGTACATCATACTCGAAGGTAATAGCTGTCTCCGTCACATAATAGCTGTATATTTCCAACAATCTTGTAGCATCCTCAAGTCTTACATCCCTAATCTGAAACATCTGCTCCTCCTAAACTTTTAAATACTTTCTATAAGCATACCCTGTCTGTTAATATCAATCGCTTTATCATTTTCCTCAAGCTCAAATTTCATAAATGACTTCGGAATAGCACAAAGCGGCATAATAGAGGGCCTATCACCAATCTCAAGCTCCTCTATATGTGTTATATCACCTGATAACTCAAGTGTAGTCTGTATTGCCGCTACACATCCCCATTCCCAGATGTCAGTAATAACCTTCTTTAAATCCTCCAGAATATCCGGATCGTAGGTCACTCTTCCATTATCCCATTTCAGAAGTTCATCCTCAGGAATAATAATCGAGAATTTATACTCATCGTATTCTGTTAAATACATAATAAAAGCTCTTACCTCGGAGAATCCGTGAAAATCAAGAAAAATCTGTCTGTAATCATTCGAAAAATGCTCATCATATCCAAGCTCAAATTTATCCATGAGCTTTTTTTCATTCCAGGAAATAATAGAATCAAGAGGTTCATCCATAAATTCCCAGCTACCGCTAAAAAATTTAATCCCCTCTTTTTGAAGAATATCAATAAAATCGGCATACATGCCATTGTAGCCATCAGTTCCCCTGATACTGATATCGATTGAAAAATAAGCCGGCATCTTCTTTTCCCCATTCAAAATATTATTGGATATACAAAAAAAGATAGTCATAAAGACTATCTCCTTATCATAACCATTATTTGTGCGTTCAAAACCGAACACTGAATTTCATCTTGATCCGTTATTTTTGTTCTATATCCTTTTTGGACAAGCCCTCGACCTATTAGTACACATCAGCTGAACATGTTACCATGCTTACACCTTGTGCCTATCTACCTCATAGTCTCTAAGGGGTCTTACTGCCGAAGCAGGGATATCTCATCTTGAGGGGGGCTTCACGCTTAGATGCCTTCAGCGTTTATCCCTTCCGGACTTGGCTACCCAGCCTTATGCATCTGGCGATGCAGCTGATACACCAGCGGTCCGTCCATCCCGGTCCTCTCGTACTAAGGACAGCTCCTCTCAGATATCCT